>JAISXW010000008.1 GCA_031270325.1 Streptococcaceae bacterium | reverse complement strand
CCGCCCAACAAGAGCGGCTTTTTATTTTGTACGCATCGGCTTTGGGATTGCTTTGGGATTATAGACGCTTTTTAAAAATAGCTTTTAAGCAGCAAATACGATTCTTCTCGTTGTGTCATCAATACAAGTTTGAAGGACGATCCGTTCGCCTCCTCCGGCTGTCGCAATTTCTCCGAAAAGAGAGGCACCCGTGTTAATGTCTCTACCATAGATATCAACAACCACAATCTTATAAATCGTGTAGTGGAAAGCTTGGCCATTGCTATCGAAAATCGTAACACTTCCTCCCACACCTAAACTCATGACAGGGGCAAAAGCGCCTGGGTTATGACCGATAAAGTGAGTATTAAGACCATCTGTTCCAGAGAATGTCTCTGCCCCGCCCCATGTAGATGCCAGTCCACTGGGATTGCTGTCGATGACTGCTTGACCACTTCCTTGACCGCCATTCATAAAGGGGATGGTAACACCTAAGATACTAATCGCATTTACGGTTACAGGTGCAGCTTGGACCGCTGCTTGAGCTTCTTGTGCGGCTTGAGCTTCTTGGGCAGCTTGTGCGGCTTGAGCTTCTTGGGCAGCTTGAGCTTCTTGTGCGGCTTGTGCTGCCTGTGCGGCTTGAGCTTCTTGGGCAGCTTGAGCTGCCTGTGCAGCTTGAGCTTCTTGTGCAGCTTGAACTGCCTGTGCGGCTTGCGCGGCTTGAGCTTCTTCCGCTTTATCATTTGACACTTTCGCAGCATTTAAAGAGGTCACTTTTGCTGTCGTAGCTTTTTTATCAGCTAATCGCACTTCTGGATTTTGACTCTGTTGGGTGCGTACAGTTTCGATATAGCCGAAACCACTGACAAAAACAAAGGCTGAAAGTAAGCTAATCATTTTTATCACTTTTTTTGTTTTAGTTGTAGTGTTTGATTTGTTTGTGCTCATGATTTTTCTCCTTTTAAAAGTTTCATTTTCTGTTAGCTGCTGCGATTATTTTTAGAACTTTTTTTTACCTGAAAGGAAGTATTCCTATCTACACCCTTAGTGTATCGTCTATGGTAAGTATAGAGTCAAGCGCTTTTTTTCAACTATTTTTTTAAATTTCAAACTTCAAATTCTTAGGACATCACTGCATCAAAACATCAAAAAAAAGACTGATATTTCCACATCGAATACACTTAGTCATCCTGACAAGAAAGAGGGCAAAAACAAGCTTTAGAAGCTGTTTTGCTTGCGATTCGCCAGCTTGTCAGCAATCACGACTACGGTTAAATGAGAATTCCAGTCTCTATATACTCAAAAATACTCCTATAAACAAAAAAACGCCCTTGAGCTCACACCCAAGAGTCCTCTATCTATGCAATTTTTAAACTATTTTACAGTTGTATCAATTTCGCTATCCTAATATCTATTTGGTTAGTGTCTGTGATACAATGCGAAATTATATAGAGCAATTTGTAATTGTGCGAAATTAGGTGGGCTGGTTTGTAAGGGTATAGAGCCACAGCGAATATAAAATATAATGGAAATAAAAAAGAGCTGATATTCCTCAACATCAGTTCTTTTATAACTTTCTTCCTTGATGCTTGATACAATGTCCACTTCTTCATTATCAATAAACAATTCTATCTCCGATTCATTGTTTAAATTAACTAATTCCGACTCTATACCTATACTATTATCATATAAACCTGATAAAAAAATTCCGAGATTGCTAAGTTTTCCTTTTTTAAATATCGAACTTCTTATCCCCAAACCCCATTAGAAATTGAAAGGACTGTCTGATTATGTTTTTCATCTTTTAAATTCGATAATATTGGACTTATTTTATTTTCTTTCAAATCAATCTTATTCAATAAAAGTAACCTCTATACTTTCTTTTACGGTATTAGATATCTTATAAAGTTGTACCTCATTATAATCACCGCTAACAATACTAAAACCTATACCAGTAGGAGAGTAGTTGTAATATTCTCCTTCTTGAAAATAGAAAATAATTTTATCTAAATAATTGATTGCTTTACTAGAGTCTATAGATATTTTATTTATTCTACCTGCTTTTAATCCTTTATTAAAAAATTTTATATTGGCGTTTCGATTGAACTTTTTAGTTGTATCACTTAATTCCAAAGTGATATCGTTAGAGATTTTAAAGCTTAACAACACTGGATTTATGCCCGTACTTAAATAATGTGAATAAGCTATCGGCCCACCTCCAAGCCTCGGATTAATTTCAACCAGATGCCATATACCACTGTTATCCAATTTAAATTCTATATGCAAGGTTAAATCAGAAACTTTAAAAACACCAATGATTTCTTTTACCATTTCTAACATTATTTCTCTATCGACTTTTGAACATGTAGATTGTACAAAAATATTATCATAGTAAAAAGTTTTAGAACCATTATTTCTTATGTGTAAATATTGATTTTCATCTGTAAACAATACACATTTTAATTTGCCGTTCTGAACGAATGTTTCAACACTTATGAGTTGTCCGTTTAAAGATATAACATCCTCAACTAAAATATCATACGAATTAGCATCTTCTACCTCTAACACTACTGCTTCTACCGCATTCTCAATATCTTTATAACTTTCAACTAGTGAGACACCACTAGAAAAATTAGAACTGAGTGGTTTTATAATTGACGGAAATGATATATTAGCCTTTAACTTATTCACTAACTCATCTCGAGATCTAGCCTCTATACACGAAAATTTCGGAGATTTTATTTTTAAATTTCCTTCCAAAATTTTGCGGACCAAATGCTTGTTTTGCAAAGTCTCAACCACTGATTGACAATTTTTTAATCCTAATTTTTCCTTCAACCTATTTTCTAAGAGGACTAATTCATCTTCAGTATTGAATAGACTATTAATTTTGTTTTTATTTACAAAACTGATAATTTCATTTATATTTTTTTCAATATAATTGGATTCATACAGCTCAGAAATGATTAAATAATCTGTAATTGCCTCAAAATCTGCAATATATTCTGGTGCAACAACATAAAAATCACGGCAATCTTCTTTTAACAGCTCTTTGACATAAAATCTATACGAATAGCTCCAATCAAGCAATAATACTTTTTTCATGTAACCCCCCTTTTATTTTCTGAAGAATAACTCTAATAACTCATATTTTTCGTCTGTAGTTAGTTAGAAGTCTCTACTTTATACTCTCTTAATCAAAAGATCAAGATCAGTATAAATTTTTTTATTTCTTGCAATATTTTCCTAAATTCAGCATGACTTAATTCATTCGAAACATATACTTCATGATATTATTCAATATAGTATACCTCTTCCAATTTTTATTATGACGTCCTTTTATTTAAACGAGATAATCATTGTTATGAATAACGAACAATTTGTGCAACCGATTACATAAATTAATTGTACCTTTTTTAAAATAATAAAGCAAAAAAATTTTTTTCTTGCTTTATGCTGAAGATTAACTTTAAGCTTTTTTTCTTTATAGAATTTTAAAACTTCAGCAATAAATTCAGCATAGTTCTCGACTGGCACGCCACTTCGCTTATCCCCACCGTGTCTTACAATCAATCCCTTAACCTCTTTGCAATAACCAATTTGACTCATTTTGGCTAAGTAGGAACGAGCATATACCTCCGTTTCCTGGTATGTACATATCGCCATAATAAAGACAACTTATCAAGTAATAGACTACTCATTTATCTGGAATATGAGCAATAAATCAGTAGCTTATTTCATCTGCCATCTATCTTGTAGTGACACCCTACCCCAAAAGTAATCCCTTCGTGTCATCCCTACCGAAAATTCTCACGTCAATAGATTGCCCAAACGCAAAAAAAGAGACCCCAGACCAAAATCTGAACTCTCTCAAATTCACAAACACCGTGGTATAAGACTTTCTTTACTTGACCTTTGTTAGCCCCCCCACCAACTCAAACAGCAACTTTTCAAGCTTTAGTTTTTAAAGGAATGAATCGGTGCTGGAATCTGCCCACCTCTTGCAATAAAGGCTGCTGAGGATTCTTTATGGACAGGCATGACAGGTGCTGTTCCCAGCAAACCACCAAATTCAATCTGTTCACCGACTTTGCCTTTGGGAATCACCCGAACTGCTGTCGTCTTCATGTTGATGACACCAATCGCTGCTTCATCAGCAATCATAGCAGAAATCGTCGCCGCTGGTGTATCGCCGGGAACCGCAATCATGTCAAGACCGACACTACAAATCGCTGTCATCGCTTCAAGTTTTTCAAGATTAAGCACGCCAGCATTGACCGCAGCAATCATTCCCTCATCTTCAGAAACCGGAATGAACGCACCGGACAGACCGCCTACTTGGTTACAAGCCATGACGCCACCTTTTTTGACTTGGTCATTAAGTAAGGCAAGCGCTGCAGTTGTCCCATGCGTGCCGACCATTTCAAGCCCCATTTCTTCTAGAATGCGAGCGACAGAATCGCCGACGGCAGGCGTTGGAGCCAGCGATAAATCAACAATACCAAAGGCAACACCCAGACGTTCGGAGGCTAATTTTCCGACCAGTTGCCCCATACGTGTGACTTTGAAAGCTGTTTTCTTGACAACTTCAGCCACTACATCAAAGGATTCTCCCCGAACTTTTTCCAGCGCACGCTTGACGACACCGGGGCCAGAGACACCGACATTGATAACCACATCCGCTTCACCTACACCGTGAAAGGCACCAGCCATAAAAGGATTGTCCTCAACAGCATTGGCAAACACGACCAGTTTGGCACAACTCATATCATCCAGTTGAGCGGCAGCAACAATGACTTCTCCAATATCACGAACAGCATCCATGTTAATCCCTGTTTTAGTCGACCCAACATTGACCGAACTACAAACAAAGTCAGTCGCCGCAAGTGCCTTAGGCAGAGAATCAATCAGAATCTTATCGCCTTTTTGATACCCTTTTTGAGCCAGCGCTGTAAAACCACCAATGAAATCAATCCCAATTTCTTTTGCTGCCCGATCAAGTGCTAAAGCAAATGGTGTGTAGTCCGTCGCATCCGTTGCCGCACCAATAATGGCGATCGGTGTGACACTAACCCGTTTATTGATAATGGGAATCCCAAGCTCATCGCCAATCGCATCGCCAACCTCAACAAGGTGCTTAGCTTTAGTGGTAATCTTTTGATAAATCTTCTCACAGGCGCGATCAATATCACTATCAATACAATCCAAAAGTGAAATACCCATGGTAATGGTACGAATGTCTAAGTTTTCCTCTTCAATCATGCGAATTGTTTCGAGAATTTGATTTTGTTTCACAGCTTAACCTTTCTGATTCAATACTAAAGGGCACCTCTTTAGAAGATGCCTGTCCGATGCACCGCTACAACCAACTAGACTGGTCACACTTGGTGCATCGCCTCAAAGATTGCTTCGTTCATGATTTTAATATCAACTTTCAGCAACTCGCCAAGTTTTTCGAGGTTGTCTTTGACCTCTCCAAAACGCTTGGCTTCATCAATTTCAACCACCATATTCATGGTAAAAAAGCCATCCATGATTGTCTGTGAAATGTCAATGATGTTGATGTCTAATTCAGTCAAACGGGTCGAGACTCCCGCTACAATACCTGTTCTATCCTGTCCGATGACTGTTACAATTGCACGCATTTGTTTCTCCTTATTTTTTGTTATAATAGTTACTAACATTATAGCACAAAAATAAGCTATCGTTTTTAGAATTATGATATCTTTAAACAACAACGCATGAAGCAATCACGAGATAGCGAAAGTGCCGTTCCGAACTTTGTCTCAGAACAGCGTGGTGACACGCCTCTAAAAATAAGTTAAAAACTGTGACGAGGCTGGGGTTGCCGAGGAAATAAAGCACCGCTTTTCCAACTAACTGTCGAGCCTAAGCCTAAGGTCTCGCTCTTGTCTCTAAAATCATTTTCATGCGTTTGTTGTGATAGCTTTAAACAAAGGAACCTTATGACAATCAAAACATTTCTTAATTTCACGCGGATTCAGACCTTACCAGCTGCCCTCTTATCAGCGATTGCTGGCGTCTGTTTCGCCCTTTACTATTTCAAAAGTTTTCATCTTCTGCCAACGGTGCTTTTTTTCATTGGTCTTGTGGCGATCAATCTCTTTGTCAGCAGTTGGAATAATCTCATGGATTATCAAAAGGCGCTTGACCCTGATTATAAAACACGAGAAAACATCTTATCGACACGGCAAATTGCGCCTAGTCTGGCTTTAAAGATTTGTCTGATACTCCTTGCTATTGACCTTGTCGTCGGAGTTGGTGTTGTCCTGACGACCAATCTTGCCATCTTACCGATTGGTGCGCTTTGCTTTCTGATTGCCATTTTTTACACCTTTGGTCCCTTTGCTTTCTCTCGTTTTCCACTAGGAGAGGTGCTTGCCGGCTTCGCCGAAGGAATTTGTGGCTTCTTTTTCGGCATCTATGTCAATGCCTTTGATGCCAATTTCTTTACCCTTGACCTCAAACAATGGCTGGTAACTTTTAAAGTCGACTTGGCAACACTGATTCCCATCGCCCTTGTCGGTCTCATGTGCTTTTGTATGAATTTCAACGTCATGTTAGCAGATAACATCTGTGACTTGACCCAAGATGAAAAAAACGGTCGACAAACCCTGCCCCATTACATCGGTGTGCCAAACGCTTTGAAACTATTTGTTGGTATGTATAGTTTAGCAGGCATCAGCATCTTACTCGCTATCTTGGTCGGTATTTTACCCAAAACCTGCCTACTCATGCTTTTGATTGCACCAATCATTAGCCGAAATGTCAAACAATTCCTAAACAAACAGGATAAAAGCCAAACTTTCATCCTATCTGTTCATAATCTCATGCTTTATAATGGCGCACTAACGATTACGATTGGCTTGGGAATGCTCTGTTAATACCGACTCAATTAGCATTTTAAAAAGCAGTTACAGACGAACCGCTTTTTATTTTGCCCAAAATTCAGTTATAAGTGAATTTTGAAGGGGAATTCTTGTCAATTTCATTTATAAGTGAATTTTGGCGGGAAAATATCACCAGTTTGTTCCAAAACTAGACCCTTTACAGCGCAGAAACGCGCAAGGCATTCCGCATTTAAATTTAATTGATTGCTTTTAGGGACTGATAACTAGAGTAAAACAGAAGTCCTGTTCAAAATGTTCTCTTAAAATAGGAATACACCATTCTTAAACAGGTAATGTTCCACTCAAACTAGCGACAACGCTCCTCCGTGCTCAAAGATTTCTGCTTTGAACTCAAGTTATTCTACTCTAATCTCGGGCATTCCTGCTCTGAGCTCGAATACTTCTGCTCTAAGCTCAAGTGTTTCTCCTCTGAACTCGAGTATTTCTGCTTTAAGCTCGAGTTTTTCTGCTCCGTGCTCGAATACTTCTGCTCTAAGCTCAAGTGTTTCTCCTCTAAGCTCGAGTATTTCTGCTTTAAGCTCGAGTGTTTCTGCTCCGAGCTCAAGCATTTCTGCTCTAAGCTCGAATACTTCTGCTCCGTGCTCGAGTGTTTTTGCTCGGAAGTCGAATTCCTCGCCTCCGAGCTTCGTTATCCCCTGACACCAATAAAAGACGACCGATTCTTATTTGAATCAGTCGTCTTTTATTGGTGTTGTCGACACATGATACCCCCAAAAAAATAAAAAGCTGCTCTAAAAGCAACTTTTAAGTCTTGTGTTTAACTTTTTTTAGACAATTACCACCGAAAAGCTGACAGTTCGATTTTTTTGATAATGCTATTTGTACAGTGTTTGAACTGGTACTATCTACCCTTTCAATATGAGAAATCTTTTAAGTGCTTCTTGTGTCAAATCTAAAAATTCTATGGTTCTAATCCCACCAAAACCCGCTGCTTCCGGTTTGCTTCATCAGCCAGATACTTCAAAAAAGTTTTCATTTCTTTAGCCGTGGCCTCGTTTGACAGCCGTGAATAATCTTTCCCATATTTATCCACAATCTCTTGAACTTTTTCTTTTTCAGTCATTTAACTTTTCCTCTAATTCTTGTTTGCTGTACATTTCTGGAATAATCAATTCGATATTATCCGCATCATATTGAACGTTTGAAATATTATTATCAAAATCCTTAATCACAACATTGAGCTGAACTTCTGAAAAAGTTGCTTTTGCTCTGACGATATTTTCTCTTGATTTTAAATAAGCGTTAATAAAGGTTGGTTGGGGTACGGCTCTGCCCTCAACCTTTTCACGTTCTTTTGTGAACTTCCATGCCACATACGGATTTTGATAAACATAGAAAATTGTAGGTTGATAAGCATTTTTAACGGCTCGCCTGATATTTGAATTTGAACTTTCAAGTGCGAAGGTCGCATCAAGTATAAAGCTAAAGCCTTCCGAAATCACGAACTTAAAAGCTTGCTCAACCAGCCAAGATGATGCTTTTTGAAATAATGCTGAATTACTGCCATCATATTCAGGAAATTCTGCTCTGAAGGCATCTGCATCTATTACAACGTAATCAGAATACATCTCCGCAAGCGAAACGGCGACTTCGGTCTTACCTGCCCCGGGACTTCCTGCCATAAAAAGGGCGACCTTATTTTTAGCAATTTTCTTATTTTTTACCAGCTCTGAAAGAAATTCATCCTTGTGAGCTTTTGCATATTCTAATGCAGCTAGACTTTTATCTTTCATCATCGCCCCTTTCAATTTTGATATTTCTTATTATACCATTTATCAGAATTTTAGACTAATTTTGCTCGGCGTAAAAAGTGCTGTTCTACCAAAAACAACACTTTTTTTAAACTATTATTGACAAGAGCAGATATTTCGAGAGTTCTAAAAACCCAGCACAACAAGGCGCGTGCTGGGTTTTAGGTTAAGCTTCCTACTCCTCCGACAGATCATCAAGCGACCCGCCGATAAAAATCGTTTTGCCAAAGTCGACTAAGTCGAAGATGGCATCTACTACTCGTCTGGCTTCATTCCCTAGTTCTTCTATTCTAAAAGGGATGACCGACTTGTCTAGGGACTTGGTCTCCTGTGCCATATCTCGATCGGTGATGATGACATCTGCTATCTGAGGATCTCGCACCATTCCAACAAATTTTAATTGAATAATCGAGCTGATAAAACTTTGATAGAAAAAGTAATCGTATTCTGTATCAAAATAAAGCCGCAGTTTCTTGGGGCGATGTTCCAGATAAGGAATAAGGACATAGGACAGCGCACCAATCAGGAATTCTTTGGCTTCCGAACTCATATCCAGAAAACTTTTGCTGTCATGACCTGCTTCAACAAACTGGCGAATCTCATGCGTCAGATATTTAAAATATGAGCCCATTTCAAATTTTTCCGTCAGAAGAAAATACTGCAGATTTGGAAATGTTCCACCAAACACATAAAACGCATAGAATATACAATACAGATTGGTCAAAAAGATGTTGTTTTGACTAACAGCAGCATAAACACTCGGCGACGTTTTTTTGATAAAGCGATAAAACTTCCGCGCCATCAACACAGATGGGTTGGAATGGCTATGAAAGAGCTGATAAATCTTTCTGACTTTCTCTGAGTCATTATGAAAAAATGGCCCCAGCATTGTAAAGAAACAGAATAATTGAATTTCCTGTGTCTGTATATTAGCAGGATACTCCTTGAGGGCCTCTGCCATAATGCCTGTTTTGAGCTGAGTGACCATAGGGGCTAAGACAGCATATTTTCTTGATGAAGGGGCAAAAAAGCCATGCTTAATCCGTGTGAAAGTGACTTTAATCCCCAGTTTCGTAATCTTATCCCGATATAACTCATTTTCAAACGGAAAAAGATCGACGATTTCTTGATAGAGCTTTTCTTCAAAGGGTAACTGAGGACTAGGAAAGACAACACCTCTTTGCCCCAGCTGATAAAATAAATCAAAGATAAACAATCTGATCTTTTTTTCATCGCCAAGAAAAAGCCCCTTGCCCACATTAATCGACAAGTCAAACTCTTTTAGTGCTGACCTCAGTGGCTCCACTCTTCTTTGCAGGGTGGATAAACTGACAAAGAATTGCTCACAAAAATCATTGACCGTACGATTATGACGATCAAGGCAAAACAAGACAAATTGATAGGCCACTGCTTGATCGAGCTGTAAGGCAATGTATTCCGAATAAGCAGCTCGTGGACTTTTATCAACTGTGACGATTTGCTCAAAATGAGTTTTGACTTCAGATTCTAGCTGGATTCTAGTCGGGGTTGAGACGTCTAACTCAGCCTTCAACCGTTTAGTTCTTTTAGAAGCTACCGGTTCCTCCAAAAAGACAGAGAAAATCTGAATCTTCCTTTGTTGATTTTGATCTAATAAAAGTTTTTCAAAATAATCCATACCTTGATTATATCAAAATACCGAACGAGAGTGTTGCTACCTAAGTTTGAATTTTACGACAGCATCATCCCTTTATCATCTTCTGAGCACGACAAACACACAAAATGGTGAACACTTTGGCTTGTCATTATATATGCAGACAAAGGTCTAATCATGTCGGGGAGCTACGTTCAGGGCTAAACTTTTGACCTGACACGAGCCATCACGCAAGTATCAAAATTTTAGCCACACGCCGCCCCCACTAAGACAGTTCGCCACCCAACTCGGTAAGACAAATTTTGTCGTGGCGTGGAGAGTTTTGCCTCAACCAGTACATAGGTGGGGAAATCGGTAAGAAAATCGTTATTTCGCTACCAATGCGTCCAACTCTGTCATTTCCTCGGACAATCCAGCCTCATCGCAGTTTTAAACTTAGTTTCGGAGGCATGTCACCACACTGTTTTGAGACAAAGATTGGAACCTAACCTCCACTATCTCATGATTGCTTCGTGCCTTTGTCGTGTCTTCTTAGTAAAAAGACCGATAAGCTGCTTGTTTTCTGTTATAATCTAATTATGAAAACTATTATGATTGCAGATGATGATCGTGCCATTTTAGCGCTTTTATCTTATAGCTTTGAATCTGATGCGTTTAAAGTCTCCCTCGTGACAGATGGTCATCAGGCTTTAGACCTCGCCTTAACCCGACCTTTTGATATCATCTTGCTGGATATGATGATGCCCGGTTTATCGGGGCTTGACGTGACTAGGGCTTTGCGCCAACATGGCAACTACACACCGATTATCATCCTAACTGCCCGTGAAGATGACGACTTGAAAATCACAGGTATCAATTCTGGTGTGGATGATTACCTAGATAAGACGACACCTCGGCGAGAAATCATTGCCCGTGCCAATGCCTTAATTCGACGTCATCAAATCTATCAAAAAGTAACCCCTACAACCAAAGCAACGGATAACTTTGACTTTGGCGAGCTGAAGATTGATCTCAAAACCAAGTCGGCTAGTATCTTGACTGAAAAAATCCCGCTATCCAAACGTGAATTTGATCTACTCGTTTTTCTAGCCAAACACAGAGATCAAATCGTTAGTCGCGAAGCCATTCTGACTGAGTTTTGGGGCGAAACAAAGGATTATGAAACACGTGTGGTCGATGTGACCGTCAGCAACTTACGCAAGAAACTCCACAATCGATTTATCAAAACAAAAAGAGGATTCGGGTACCAATTCATTGAAAAAGAAACAGCAGAATAAACCATTCAAATTTTTAAATGTTATCATTTTTTCAAGTGTCTATCTGTTAGCAACAGTTGGGCTTATTGCCCTCCTTACGCAACACATGACCAACCTAGACACGAAAAGCCTACTGCTCCGTGCCTACTCGATTTCTGATCGTCTCAAGCAAAACCCTGAGACAGAGTTTGACGAATATATCCATATCCTCCCAGCAAATGCGGACACCCAAGCCGTCAACACGATTAAACAGGGTGCTAAGTTTTCCCGCAGTTTTGACAAGACCAAGCTGACCATCACAGTCACAGTGCCGAATTATCAAAAAGGGGTCATTCAAAACTATGTCCAAGTCACTCGGGAACGTTCTTCTACGACTTTTCAAATCGTTGTCGTTACGATCTTTGCCCTGACCATTTATAGCATTTGGGTGGTCCAACTCTATACCAACACCAAAAGACTGCACCGCTTTGAGAGAGATACGATTGCCAAAATCAAAAATATCCGCCGAAGTCCGCTGACACAGAGCTACCTCATCTCTGAAAACGATGACCCGATTACGACTGCCTTAAACCACTTGGGCGAGACACTGCAAGAGCAGGCGACGAGTTCCAAACCAGCCAAGAAAAACCTCTATGAGTTTATCGAGCTGTTTGAGTTTCCGATTTTCATCTATGATCTGAAAGGGACGATTCGGCGGAGCAATGCCAGCTTTAAAAATGAGTTTTCGGACACCAAGAACTTAGACATTTTCAGTCCTTACAGTGACGTCCTCCAATTTCTAGTCAATAAAATGCTCCAACCCACCCAACAAGAACGGACTTTTTATTTTGAACACCTCAATGCTTACTATACGATTGGTGTGCGCCCCCTCCAATCCTTAGATCATCGCCTGATGGTGACGATGATTGACGTGACAGCCTATAAGGCAACAACACGCGCCCACAATGATTTTATCGCCAATGTCTCCCATGACCTCAAAACACCTTTGGCAGCTATCGCCGGTTTTGCGGACGTTTTAGCCACAGATCAGGACAAATTAACACCTCAGGACAGTCAAAAGTTCGCCAAGCATATCGTCAAAGAAACCAAACGTCTGGCGAGTCTGGTCGAAGATACACTTGAGATGACTCGCCAGCCTATCCATCTCAAGAAAACGGAACTGGACCTGACGATACTTGTCGAAGATGTCCTCGCTAACTTTAGCTTGGCCATTCAGAAGAAATCTCTGACTATCACGACACAATTAACCGAGCATCTGCTCGTCCAATCAAATGAGAAACACCTCTATGCCATCTTTAAAAACTTAATCGAAAACGCCATTCACTACACACCTGCTGGCGGTAAAATCTTCATCTGTGTCATGACCATTCAGGGCAGAGCGAGCTTCTCTATCTCTGACAATGGCCCCGGTCTGACAGCGCTTGAAGAAACACGGATTTTTGAACGTTTCTACCGTGCTGACCAAGCTCGTGACTCCGAAGGCACAGGACTTGGCCTAGCCATTGTCAAGAAAAATCTAGTTGAACTCGGCGGCAAGATAGATGTCGTCAGCATTTTAGGCAAAGGCACGACCTTTACTGTTACCTTGTAACAGCCGGCAGCAAGCAAGACGGCAACACCTTTTCTCTCTGCCCTTACCTTTAGGGTACCTTTAACAATGACAAAGCCCCCTATCAGATTTTGCAATCACAAGTTCTTTGTTTTTGCAGTATCATTACAAATAGGAGGTTTTTTCATGACACAAACAAGCCCATCAACACTACCCAGACCATTGGTCAGAGTGAATCAACTCGTCATCGTCCTATCCGTAGCTATCAGCGTTTGGTTGCAATCCTATTGGTTGCTATTACTCCCGATTTCAGCCAATCTCTCAGGCATTCTTTTTCAAAGCAATTTTGTGATCAACATTGCCAAATACTTTTTAAAGCAAAAACCCTCTGAGTATCTACAAGAGGACAAATCAGATTTGCGCTTCAATCAACTCATTGCGACAAGCCTACTACTCGCCAGTCTCTTGGCTTGGCTATTGGGGCAAGGCATTTTAGCAACCGTCCTTGCAGCCCTTGTCTTTACCGCTGCCAGCATTGCCCTGACCGGCTTTTGCGTCGGATGCTGGCTCCGTTTCCAACTCAAGCAATGGCAATACAGAAGACACACAAAAAAATCGTGACCTAGCCACGATTTTTTTATTTCAAACCCAACAACACACGTTAAACATTATTTGTCACTATCAATAGCTCATCTGTTTATATTCTTTTTTTAGTTCGTGATAGATTTCTTCTTTCATAGTTAATGTTGCTTGCCTAACGGTATCTCTATACGCTTCCTTGCTACAATTTTCTACATTATAGATAGCCTCAAAAGCATAATTAATACTTCTCGAAGCATTAATGAGCGCACCCAATCCATCTTCATTGAAACATTTAACAATACTTTTAGCACTTCCGCCTTGTGTACCATAGCCAGGAACCAAGAATAGATTCCTTTTCATGATTTTCCTTAATTTTTCAGCTTCACTTGGATATGTCGCCCCTATTACTGCACCTATAGATGAATAGCCATAAGTGCCATAAAAATCCTCCGCACTTTCATGAAGATACTTTGCAAGCATCTCCGAAACTGTATCGCCATTCTTGTCAACGACATTTTGTATTTCTTCATTTCCTAGGTTAGATGTTTTAACTAGAACAAATATCCCTTTATCATATTGTTTACAAACTTCAATAAACGGTTCGATACTTTCTTTTCCTAAATAAGATGATACAGTTAAAAAGTCTACGTCAAAGTTTTTCTTTTCCCGCTGCCCATCAATTTGAACCTTACCAAGATGTCCTTGAGCATAAGCTAATGCAGTATTACCTATATCGTTTCTTTTTCCATCTTCGATAACTAGCAAGCCCTTTTTTTTGGCATAGCGAATCGTTTCTTCAAATGCAATAATCCCCTGCGACCCGTACATTTCATAAAAAGCCATTTGTGGCTTAACCGCTGGTACAATCTCTGCCACGGAATCAATAATATCTCGATTAAAATCAATGATCACTTTTGATATTTTTTTGAAATCATCCACTTCGTTAGCATGTGCATCAAAATACACTTTAGGTATCCGATTAATTACCGGATCTAATCCGACAACTATCGGACTTTTTAGTTTAATTATATCCGCCATCAACTTATCAATTTGTTGCACATGATCATGATTGTAAAAAGACATACCGCTATATTCCTTCCATTTCTTTATCAATTATCAGCTTGTCCTAGCGCATCATCTTCATAGAGACTTGAGATTTTGCGATACCATTTATAGAAGTAAACGATAATGACTTTAATTGAGGCGTAGACTGGAATCCCAATTAAGACGCCCCAGAACCCAAAGATCTTACCTGATGTCAAGAGGACGAATAAAATCGTAATCGGATGAATGTTAAGTTTACTACCCAAGACGAGCGGGCTGACAAAGCGCCCTTCAATCGTTTGTTCAATGATAAAGACAATGGCAACTTTCACTACCATGAAAGGTCCGGCAATCAAGGCAATGACAAAGGCTGGAATCATTGCCAAAAATGAGCCCAAATAGGGAATTAGATTGAGGAAACCAGCTGTAATCCCGATAATCACGGCATATTTCAGACCAACAATTGAAAACATGATTGTAAACATAATCGCAACCGTTGCTGCCACAATCAACTGCCCCCGCACATAGCTGGACAGTTGCAAATTGACTTGCGTGAGAACGATCGAGGTATCATTGCGCCAAGCGGTTGGTAACATGTTGGTGACATAACGGTTAAGGTTTTTCCCGTCCCTTAATAAATAGAAGAGAATAAAAGGGAAAATCATAATCGAAATCAGGACACTGGTCGCTGTCGTCAAGAATGAGCTAGTACTATCGACGACACTGCTTGAGAGACCTTTAGAAATGTCAATCAGATTATCTGAAAACGTGTTGATTGCTTTTGAAATTTGCGGTTTGAACTGGGCAAAGCGTTCATCACTTAGCAAGTTGGTGATATGCTTCTGAGCGGTTTCGACATAGTCAGGAAAATTATTGACAAACTTTTCGCCCTGACCGATCAAGTTAGGAATCGCCACTGCCAAGCCCCAGACAATCAATGCCAAGATGAGTGCGAAAAGGACGCTAATCGTGACAACACGCGGCACTTTGCGATCATCAAAATAATCGACAATCGGATTCAGCAAATAATAAAAGACGGCTGCCAAGATAATCGGCAACATGATGATGCCGAAAAAGGCAAGGATCGGCTGAAACATAAAACTCAGCTTACTCAAAATCCAAACGTTTAACAAAAAAAGTAAAATAACGACAAATGCCGTCGCCACTTTATTATCGACTAACCACTTGAAGAACCAAGAGGTTTTTAAATTACTTTTGCCGTTCATCTCACTCATCTCATCACGCACCTTTGAATTCACTTTTGGGTTTATTATAACATATCTGACGGTTTTATGCCTGAGATGAAACCGTATCAGATTTTGCGAAAATAACTTTCCCACCCTTGCCCTATCCACGATAAACACATGAAGCACTCACGAGATAGCAGTGGCTTTCAAAGGCGACAAACTATCCTGACAGCGTCTGTACCGTTCCAATCTTTGTCTCAAAATAGCGTGGCAACACGCGCGCCAATCTGCGATTTCCGAGCTAACTGTTGCCCCTAAGGTTCTCGGATCTTGTCTCATGCCACAGCTGTTTTGAGTCAAAGCGCGCCACGCCACGACAAAATTCGTCTGACTGAGGGTGGCGAACTAAAGTTTGTCCCTAAACGTCCCCCTCGGCATAATCAGACCATGTCTGCCAATACAATGACAGACCAAAGTGTTCAATTATCTTCAGGCGGTTATCGTGCTTGCCATCCCCTATTAGATAGAAGGAACTCAAGAATGTGCTATAATAGAACCATTAAATAAATAAACTGAGTTTCGCTGCCGAGACCTTAGGCAATTAGCTCAAAAGGCTGTACAAGCGCTGCTTGCTGACGGCTTTTAGCTAAATTGCTAGCGGTCTAAACGGGCACGCAACATTTGAAGGGATCACAACTATGACAGAAACACTTTATTTTGGTAGCTATACTAAGCGGACGTCTCAGGGGATTTATCGGGCTGAGCTTGAGTTGACGACTGGTTTTTTGCACGACCTGCAGCTAGTCGCGCAAGAGCCTAATCCGACTTACTTAGCTTTTGATCAGGCTGGTCACCTATATAGCGTGGGTGCTGACAATGGTGCGGGCGGTATTGCTGCCTTTGATGCTGAGGGAAACTTACTCAATCACGTGGTTGAAGAGGGTGCGCCACTTTGCTATGTCGCAGTTGATGAAGCGCGGAACTTAGTCTATGGCGCCAACTACCACAAGGGTGAAGTCTTGGTCTATCGCCGTGCGGCTGACGGTTCTTTGACACTTGCCGATAAAGACGTCCATACTGGCTCTGGCCCTCATGCCAATCAAAGCAGCCCCCATGTCCATTATACCGATTTGACACCTGATCACTATCTGGTGGCTTGTGACCTCGGGACTGACGAAGTCGTAACCTATGACGTGTCGGACGAGGGGCAATTAACCAAACTGACAACTTACAAAACAGCTGCAGGTGCTGGTCCACGTCATCTCGTCTTTCATCCCACTCAAAAATTCGCCTACCTCATCAATGAATTGAATAGCACAATCGACGTCTTGATTTATGACGGTGTGGGCTATTTCTCTCACTACCAAACGATCTCGACCCTACCAGAAGATTGGACAGCCTTTAATGGCACAGCTGCGATTCGGATCTCAGCAGATGGCAACTTCCTCTATGGCTCTAACCGTGGTCATGATTCGATCGCCTGCTATCGCGTCCTCGCTGATGGCACCTTGGAGCTGATCCAACTAGTCAAAACTCAGGGCAAAACGCCAAGAGATTTTATCCTCTCGTCTGATGAGCGCCTCGTCATCGTTCCCCACCAAGACTCTGATAATATGACGACCTTCTCACGAGATACCCAAACTGGTCTCTTAAATGAGATCCAACACGACTTCATTGTCCCCGAAGCCAATTGTGTCATTATCAAATAAAGCCAAGATGCCAGCCAACCAAGAAACGCCAAGCACATCTAACCGTGCTTGGCGTTTGTTTGTGCCTAATGACGACTAGCCGCGGGATGACTTGGGACTTTAGGAAGATTTTTTGAGACTGAGTTTGAAATTTTTTTCAGAGTCAGTCTCAAATATTTTGACACTCAGTCTAAAATTTTTTGACACTGAGTCTGAAATTTTTTTACACTCAGTCTAAAATTTTTTTGCACTCAGTCTAAAATTTTTTTACACTGAGTCTAAATTTTTTTTACACTCAGTCTAAAATTTTTTTGCACTCAGTCTAAAATATTTTGACACTCAGTCTAAAATATTTTGACACTCAGTCTAAAATTTTTTTGCACTCAGTCTAAAATTTTTTTGCACTCAGTCTCAAATTTTTTGACACTCAGTCTAAAAATTTTTTGACATTCAGTTGAAAACATTCAGACTTAGTCTCAAAATATTTTGACAGTCAATCGGAAAATTTCAGATTCATTTTCAAAAACTTTCTTAAACTTTCTTTTATTTACACTTTAATTTTATGTTATAATGAAGTCAGTCATTTTAAGGGAAAAAGGAATGCGCACAAAACAAAAGAGGAGACTAAACATGGCAAATGAAATCGATTACAAAGTGATTCCTGTGAGGGATCCAAAAACCGGTTACGCTGTTGGCTTCGGGGCTCGAATCATACTGGAAAAGACAGTCGGGATTCATGAAGCAGCCAAAGCAATTGCGGCTGATCCACTGGCACCAGATGTGTCAATCATTAAGTATATCTTGGAAAAATACAGTGTTTACACCGATAAAATGCTTAAGAACGGCTATCCTGTTAAAATTTCTGAGGATAAAAAAATTATTCCAGTCATTTCAGCAGAGACTGTTGCCTACGAAGACAAGTTCTGCGACAAAAACATCAAGGGCATTAAACTCCGTCTACGAGTTCTAAAAGAGGGTGTGATTGACCTCAAAGACATCAATCTCAATAAAGTAGACTAAACCCACTCATTTATCGTCCGAATCGCTTTCCCTTAACTTAACCCGAAAATGACCGCCAAAGCATTGGTGGTCATTTTTTTGTGGTTAAATTGCGACTGATCATTTGCCTGTCTTGCTTGTGATCGCCTTTAGTTGAGCTTGCTGCTCACTGCCGTTTATAAGCCTCGAAATACTGAATTTGCAGCTGTTTGCGCCCGCGAAGGCGAATAAAATCCGCCCGCTCCAAAAGTTGTTGCAACTCATCAAAGTCATAGACTTTAACATCGCCCTCTTTGGAAAAACGGCCAATCAAGGCATTGTACAGTCGGCGACCCACAGGAATCCGAATCTCTGCAATCACGAGTCGCCCACCTGGTTTCAGCGTGCGTAGTGCTTCTGCCAAAAAACGTTCGGGCTCTGGAAAATGATGAAAAGACGCCGAACAAATGATGACATCAAACTGTTGCGCCGCAAAAGGCAGTTGCATGGCAGAGCCGGTCACAAAGGCAAAGGCTGGATAAGTCACTTGTGCGAGTTCAGTCATTCGGGGGGCAATGTCCAAACCCGTTCCTTCAATCGCACTTTTTTGGGCTAACATCTGGAGCAGCTTACCTGTTGCCGAGCCAACATCCAAAACCGCAGCCCCTGTCTCTAAGTCGAGCTGCTTGACGATATAGCGTTTGAAAAAACCAGCTAAAAAGCCATCAAAAGACCGCTCAAATCTTGCCGCCTGCCGATTGTAATAGTCCGCTGATAATTTTTCGTAGTTCTTGGCCACTCGCCCATCTCCTAGTTAATCCAATTCTTTGTTTTCATTATAGCACGAGTCAGGACTCGACGTTCAAAAAAAAAGCAAGGGCGTACTTGGTCACGACCTTGCTTTCTTTTCTGATATTCTAGCTTACCAGCTTGCTTTTTTAACACCTGGAATTTGCCCCTTGTGGGCTAATTCTCGGAATTTAATCCGTGACATGCCGAACTTGCGCATGTAAGCACGAGGGCGACCGTCAACCAGATCCCGATTTTTCAAACGGTTCGGATTGGAGTCGCGTGGTAGTTTGCGTAAGGCTTCATAGTCGCCTGCCGCTTTAAGTTCACGCCGTTTATCTGCGTACTGCGCAATGAGCGCCAGTTGTTTTTTGTTCTTTGCAATTTTTGATTTCTTTGCCATTAGGTATCCTTATTCGATTTAGTGTGCCACCATTTCCTGTGCCACCTCAGACGGACTCAGTTTTGATGGGTAGTAAGTTGGCCAATTGGTAAGTTCAGTTAGCAAAGCCTCCTGACTCTCATTGCCATAGTAAATGTGAAAATGTTCAGCCTTAGCCGGTGCAATCCCATGATCGCTAAATTGGAAGTACTTATAGGCGCCATTGGTATCGCCCACAGCTTCAAAGAGATAACGCACGCCACGAGCACCATCGCCATAATCCAGCGTTTTCTTGCCAACATATTTGTAGGTTGCCTTGTGGGCTTGACCCTTGATGTAGAAGGTCACGGTGTCGCCTTTGATGACGATTTTATCAACATCTGATTTGTAGCCAGCTTGATAGTAGGCTTTATAGTCTGCTTCTGTTTTATCTTTATTGAGTAACGATTTGTAACGCATCACTTGATCCAAATCGCCATTTTGCAGTAACGGATAGACCGACTGCCAAGTCCCAGCCCAGTCTGACAACTTGCGATCTTTGACTTGACTGTCTTTGAAATAGCCTTGGGCAACTGTCTTTTCTTCAGCTTTTTCAGGTTCAATTGTCGTCACTTTTGAGTCAGCATCAGTTGTTTTCTTGAGGTTTTGGAGGTTTTCCGTCATGACAGTGATATAGTCCTCACCTGCTTTTTCCTGTTCTTGCGTCAATGATTCAAGGGGATTAAGGACTAGGGTTTGAACTTTGGTCTCATCAGCTAGCGTCTTGGCGATTTTATCTGACGCATTTTCTTCAAAATAAATGTATTTGATGTCGTTTTTCTCAACATAGGCTTTCAAGTCTTTGAGACGAGCGGCAGATGGTTCTGCTTCTGGACTAAGACCTGAAACAGCGACTTGATTAAGCCCGTATTCCATCGCTAGATAAGCGAAAGCCCTGTGTTGTGTGACGAAATTCTTTTGTTTGGCATTGGCAAGCCCATCTTTATAAGCCTGATCCAAAGCCTTGAGTTTGGTCAAATAAGCCTCAGCATTTTTAGTAAAGGTTGCCTTTTGCTTTGGAAATTGTTTGACGAGCTGATCACGAATGGTCTCAACTTCTTTAATCGCCAGACTAGGTGCTAACCAAACATGGGGGTCTAAGACATGCTCATGTGCCTCGTGGCTCGCATGGTCAGCTTCTTCTTCCTCTTCGACACCCGGTAACAACAAAATGCCTTCTGATGCCTTGATCACATCAACTTTTTTCATGTCCTTGGTTGTTTTTGGCACCCAAGTTTCCATGTTTTCGTTATTGTAGACGAAAGCATCTGAATCTTGAATTGCAGCCACATCTTTGGCTGAAGGTTCAAAATCATGTGGCTCAACACCCGGTTTTACCAAGACTGTGACATCTGCTGTATCACCCACGATTTGTTTGGTAAATTCTTGCATGGGATAAAAGGTCGTCACGATTTTCAGTTTGTCTGATTTTTGACTCGTGTCACTTCCTTTGGCACAGGCAAATAGTGATAAAGCTGCTGTTGCAGTTAATAGTCCTAAAAATAATTTCTTTTTCATTCGTCTCTTTCTATCCTTAATTGACCAGTTAAGTTTACCATCAAAAAAAATAATGTCAACTCATCTGTTTCTGCTAAGACGGCCTCTCAGCCATCTTCTCCATCTAATTTGCGTGCGATTGGTTACACACGTCTCTTATTGCGTTTCGCCTCTCGAATGACGCGTAAAGCCGCTTTGCGAATTTTAATGCTTGGACTTTTCAAACGCCGATAAGCCGTTGGTAAATCTTGTGATTTCATCTTCTCTTCCTCTCCATATATAAGATTGAAAAATGCTAAAGCCACTGATGCTAAACGTTCAGTCAGCTTAGTTTACCAGTTAAGTATATCAGAATAAAAAATAATGTCAACAGATGATGACATTATTTCACGAGAGAGCGGAGGTTTCGTTCCGCTCTTTGTCTCAAAACAGCGTGGCAACACACTTGTAAAGCGACACTGTTCCAGCTATCTATCAAGCCTAAAGTCACGCCTGACTGTCAATCAAAAATGCCCGAACCTGACTCATGAAGTACAAAGAACCAGTAATCAGATAAGTTTGATCAGGGTTTTGCGGAGCTGTCACAAATGTGCGCCAGTCCTCCAACCAAGTGATGTCCGCAATATCAGCCACATCACTTGCCCCGATTGTTTTGGGATAGTCAAAGGTCGTCACTGTCAGCTTGGCATTGGGAATCGTTTTTAAGAGGCCAATCATCTCATGAAAATCTTTCCGTTGTAAAGCAGAAAAGAGAATATTGACTGGTCGTGTTCCATCAAACTCGGCAATCAAGCGTTTGATTGCCGGCAGATTGTGCGCCCCATCTAAGATAAACCCCTTGAGTGTTTCCATTCTGGCTGGCCAAAAGGCTTGCTTGAGCCCTTTGGCTATTTTCGTTTGATCAACTGCCAAGTCTAATTGACCTGCCAAAAGCTCAACGATTTTGACGGCTAAAGCTGCATTTTCTTGTTGATATTGACCGTGAAGGCTCAGGTCATACTGCTGATGGGCAGCCGGACGGAAAATCGGGGCTGCTTTTCTTTTGGCTTCTGCTGCAATCACTTGATAGGCTTGAGAAGGCAGCCCGACAGGACGCCCCACGACAACTGGGACACCGGCTTTGATAATCCCCGCTTTCTCTCTAGCAATCTCGCTCAGCGTATCGCCTAAAATATCTTGATGATCCAGACCAATCGTTGTAATGGCTGAGACCAAAGGCGTGATGACATTGGTCGAGTCATAAAGACCACCTAAGCCAACTTCTATCAGCGCTAGGTCAACAGCTTGTTGCTGGAAATAATAAAAGCCAATGGCGGTTAAAATTTCAAATTCTGTCGTATTAGCAAGCCGGTCATTCTGATCCATCTCTAAGACAAGCGGTTTGATGACAGCCACCACCTGATCCAGCGCCTCATCAGAAATAAAGTCGCCATTGATAGCGATCCGCTCATTAAAAACCTCAATAAAAGGCGAGGTAAATGTCCCCACCTTGAGACCATATTGCTGCAAAATAGCGGCAACAAAGGTGACCGTTGAGCCTTTTCCATTAGTCCCTGCGACATGAACCGTTTTGAGTTTATTCTGCGGGTTACCCAGCCGGTCAAGCAGATGTTCAATCCGTGATAAACCAGGCTTGACACCGAACTTTAGGCGCGAATGAATCCACTCAATACTTGCATTACTCACTTTTTTCAATATCCTCTTTTAATTCATCTAAATCTAACTTGGCAAATAGATATTTACGATCTTGCACGGGGAAACGTTGGTCTAATTGATCCACAGCACCAACTTCGACAATCCCTTCTGAAATCACATAATCAATAACGTGACCACCAAAGGTGTGTTCGTCCGTAATGAAATGCAAGTGATAACCAGCGACACTAACACCATGAAACATCTCTGGCGTCCAAATCCCAATGATTGTACCTGTGACATTTGCCTCTGTATATTCCGGTTGATTGGTCGCCACGTCCACAAACTTCACACCTGATTTAGCTTTGGTAATCATGCGAACGTGCATTTTAGAAAAGGTGCCATGAATCTTGATCGAACGAAAAAGATTAGCGCCATCATAGTAGGCCTCAATCCGTGCCTGTAATTCTCGGGCATCTGCTTGATAACGTTGTTTAAAAATCACTTCAGCTTGATGGAAGACAACAGCTGCATAGGGGACTTTGGTCTCTGGACCAATCTCAGTGATCGTCTTATCGCCACGCGCTTGATAGGCTCTCCCATCTAGCACAATCAACTCCCCGTCGATTTCATCTAGCGTCCCGATACCTAAGTCGCCCTGCGCTAAGAGTTCCCCGATTGTCATCGTCCCCTCAAAAAGCCCACTCATCAGGGCCGATAGCGTATTATATTGAAAAAGTTTGATTGGTTCAGACATATTTTTCTTTTCCTTACTTAACAAATTGGACTGACTCGCTCTAGCACCCCATTAGGCCAAGTCGTGCCATAAACTTTGGGCATTGAGATCATCTGGCACAAACGCTAGATACTCACCTAAAGTCTTTTTCGCCTCGCTAGTCCGACCATTTCGGATCAGCATTTGAGCATAATCCAACAAAAACTCAGGATTATCTGCCAAAACACCCTGACTAATTTCATCGTAAAGTTTCAAGGACGGCAGATCTTGATCCAATTCCCGATAGGCTTTGGCGATGTTCCATTGCGCCAAGAGGTGCGGCTCATCCAGCAAACTTTCCAGTCGGATAACCGCCTCATAATCCTCCGCCTCGAGATAAAGATTGGTCAACAGAAAAACAGTCTCATCATGCAAATCGGGTAAATCTAGGGCTTGAGTCAAATATTGCTCTGCCCCCTGCAAGTCATGTAAGGCATAAGCAATCCGACTAATCAAATGTAGCAAAGGCACATCTGTTGGATTTTTTCGCAAGCCTTCTTGGGCAATCGCAAAGGCTTGGTCAAAGTCATTTTCTTCGATCAGGGCTTGGGCATAGGGATAGGCATAGCCCTCAAAATCAGGCGCAAGTGCATCTAACTGTTTGAAGTAATCAATAGCTCGTGTGACTTCGCCAATCGCTAAATTAATCTGCGCTAACTCAAATAAGACGGTATCATCATGGTCGATTTCCAGTGATTTTTCTAGAAACTTCGCTGCGTTTTCAAACTCGCCCAATGACGCATAAGCTGTGCCTATCCGCTGATAGATAGAGACCTTGGTCAGCGACAAGATTTGACGTTGACTGAGTGTCACAAAAGCAGCAATCGCCTCTTGCCATTTGCTCTGATTATAGTAAAGCTCGCCAATGGCAAAAGTCACTAGGGGAGAATCTGTCAGCTCTGCTGCTGCCTCTAATTTATCAAGAGCAGCCTCCCAGATCCCATCTGCTTGGTAAATATCTGCAATCATGACTAATGCTGCGACATAGTTCTCATCTGCTGGTTCAATCCGATAAAGGAGTGCCAGCGCCTGATCCAAATCGCCATCATCAAAAGCCATTTCTGCAAGATTGAGCCAGATGGCTGTATTGGTCTGAGTTTGATCAGCTGCTGCTAGGTTTTGGTAGACCTGACGACTCTCCTCACTAAAGCCCATCATTGACAAATACTCTGCCAAATCCATGAGCAAGTCAGCCGAGTCGGTCTCAAGCGCTTGGTTCAGCTCCAGTGCCATGTCGTCAAATTGCCCTGCATGGAGCAAGGCAATCACTTTTTCTGAATGTGACATCTTTTCTTATCTTTCTAAGTAAAACTCAAATCGATCGCCGACATATTGCGACAATACATACTCAAAAGGGGTTTCTTCTGGATTGGCAAAGTAGGAAACCTGTGTCAAAGCTAGAATCGCTGAATTTGTCTTAATCGACAAGAAATTCGCAATTTCTTTATTGACCACCCGAGCTGAGATGATTTGCTCACTTCGACCGATTTTTTTCCCAGCACTAGCTAGTGTATCGTAGAAATGATTGGCAATATCGTCTTTAGCAAAGTCTTCAATCAAACGATAGGGAATACTAGCGACTTCATAACAAATCGGTAGATTGTCCGCATAACGAATCCGCTCCATGCGGATAATCTGCGCCCCTTTTTTAAGCCCCAGCTTGTCACACTCGACCTCGTTGGCATTCGTTTTTTGATAGGTCAACACCTTGGAACTCGGGATCTTGCCTAGGTTTTTAATAATCTCAGTGAAACTGGTTGTCCCCCGCATCTTTTCACGGACACGGTCGCTGGCAACAAAAGTCCCTGACCCGATATGACGGGTCAAAATCCCTTCTTCTACCAAGCTAGTCACCGCTTGCCGCAAAGTCATGCGTGACACGCCAAACATTTCAGCCATGGTCCGCTCACTCGGTAACCGCTGACCGACTTTATAACTGCCAGTTTCGACACGATGTTTGATTTCATCATGTATTTGAATATAAATTGCTGTCAAATCAGATCTTCCTCAGTCTTATTAGTTTTATCGGCTAACGTCTCCGCTTTTTTCTTAATCGGCGCATCATGGATAAAAGCACTATTCATGATCGTGGCGACAATCACACCAAAGAACGTGTCAAAAACACGGCTCAGAGCGTAACCGATATAGGCATTCCCTGGAATCGTCAAGGCGATAATCAGAAAGGTCGCATTAGCCCCGACAAGACCAGGATGGAGATTGAAACCGTCCATGACGACAATATTGATAACGACAAACAACGGAATCAATACGAGTTCTAGCCAAAAATTTTGATGACTGCCTAGAAATAGCAAATAGTAAACAACCGCTAGCATGCCACCAAGCGCCGAACCGATAAACCGCGCTTTAGAGGCCTGAATCGTCGCCGAGTAGGAATCTCTAATGGCAATCACTGCCGAAATCCCTGCAATCATGGCAGCTGTCTCGCCCCGCTTAAAAAAGTGAGTAAAGAGTAAGATAATCAAAATCGCAAGCGCTGTTTTCACAGTTCTAAGTCCTAGACGAAAACGCCCAAATTGAAATGACATACTACCTCTTTCTCCAAACGGTCGCCCGACCAAATTTTTATAGTACCAATTATAGCATAAAGTAGAGGTAAAGCCTATTAAGCTAGTTGCTTAGCAGATGACAAGGCATGAAGCTCACGAGATAGGGGGAGCTTTCAAAAGGGTAGACTATCCTGACAACGTAGGTGCTGTTCCGAGCTTTGGCTCTAAACTGCGTGGCGACACGCCTCCAAAGCTACGCTTTTCCAGCTAACTGTCGAGCCAGTTGTCTCTATACCACAGCTGTTTTGAGCCAAAGCTCTCCACGCCACGACAAAATTTGTCTGACTTAGGAGTGGCGTGTGACTCAATTTTTGAGATGACAAAAAAGAAGTCGCCAGTGCCACTTCCCTTTCGTTTCATCTTTAAATCACGCCTCTTGCTCTGTTTAGACGTTTGGACGGTGTGTCTCTTGATTAAGTTCTATGAGGCTTGTTTAATATTTATCACTAGAGCTGGACGAGCTAGACGAGTGCCATCCACAGAATTGTAGGGGGTGAAGACAGCTTCGCTGACAAAGCCCGCACAAACAGGAGTGCCGCCGGACGACCGAAGCCAATAAGTATCAGCAAAGTTTAGGAAAGAGCTGCTAATTTGACCACTTAGACCCATGGTGGTATTGATGTCGCCATAAGAGAGCGCAAAGGCATAATCGGAGCCACCTAGGGTCGTTTTAAAGTGGGTATCTTTATACCAAACAATACCCTCTGAGCCATTAGCGTTATCGTAAGACCAATTCTTACTGTTAGCAGTATTAAATTCATCTAAAGTCGGAGTGTTGAGTGAGACCGCTTGGACGTATTGAGTATCAGAGTGATTGGCGATGAAATGGTCGTAGTAATTGTCAATACTGCTTTTGAGTAAGCTATGCTCATAGCCGTTGTCGCCATTGCTATTGAAATAGGTGCTCTGACTTTCATGGAATTTGATTGCTTTGCCGGCTGTGTCTGCACCAGTCTCGCCGTCGGCTGACATTTCTTTTTCACTTAAGGCATCTTTCTTGATAATCAAGGCTTGGTTACCAGGGACGGAAGCGTCAATATCTGTCGCCAAAATCCGCCAATCCGATCCCGCAAAGGTAAATTCTGTGCCCGGTACTGTACTGCTGACCTCAAAGGCTGGCGACGACACATTAACCGTGAAAGTAAGCGTGCCTGTGTAAGTTCCCGCAAGTTTCGGTGCAGCACTCTCGATATAGAGGGCTTGCGGCACATCAGTGGTCGCGCCTGCATCTGCCGAAACAAAGGCGGCACCATCGGCTGCTACTGAAGCACCACCAAAAGTGCTGCCTTTACTGACCGCATAAGGCAAGCCAGTAGTCTCTGAGATTGCATCACCATCCGTGCCCAGCTTCAGCCTTTCGCCAGCTTTGATGGCAACCGCCAACGTCTCGCCGTTGCCAATCTTCAAGTCATTCCCTGCATGGATCGTGACCGTACCAGTCCCTGTCCCTTTAGTACCCGCTTGGTCAGTTAGAACAATCGTTGTCGGAATCGTCACTTTGTACTTTTGACCGACGGTGTAGCTGACGATTGAATCCCCTGATGTGCCTGTGATGTTTTTAGTCTCGTCTGCCAAGACAGGTTGTAAGGTCGTAGGCAGCAGCAAGCTCAATAAAGCCAAACCCATCAAGCACTTGCGTTTTACGCCTAAGTTTTGTGCGACTGCATTTGTCACTGCTGACAACCGCAGCTTAAGAAAAAATAAAGTTAGCCGTTCGTTCGTTCGTTCGTTCGTTCGTTCGTTCGTTCGTTCGTTCGTTCGTTCGTTCGTTCGTTAAATTGAATCATTCGCTTTCTCCTTTGTCAAGTATTTACTCGTCCGATTCAAATACAATCTACAGATTGTGTTTGAAATTATTATAGGTTCATTATACTACCATTTGAAAGCGCTGTCAACGATCTGAAAAACTAATTTGAGCTAAATCAGACTAGCTTGAACCTTGAGAAAAGCTCTCAAGTCCAAGCAAGAAGCAGTTGACTCAGACGGTCAACCTTTTCGCCCGCAAAAAATAAAAAAAGGCACACCAACTGCCTAAAATGACCAGAAAATGTGCCTGAAAGCAATCTGGTGGCAAGCAAGGAATATCTCCGACTGACCATGTGTCATCTGATTTTGACCAACGGTGGTCTCCGACTGACCATGCGTGGGCTAAATTCAAGCAAGCGTGGGTCTTTTTTACCCGTGCGACACTCTTTTTCGCCCGTGCGTGACTCTTTTGTATCCAACGACGCTTCTTTTTTGACCGATCGACATTCTTTTTTGCCCAACGCCGCTTCTTTTTTGACCGATCGACACTCTTTTTCGCCCAACGGCGCTTCTTTTTTTCCAGACGGACACTCTTTTGGACTCGACGGCGCTTCTTTTTTTCCAGACAGCCACTCTTTTTCTCCCGACATCGCATCTTTTTTACCAGACAGCCACTCTTTTTTAGTCGACGGAGACTCTTTTTTACCTAACAGCCACTCTTTTTTACTCGACGGAGACTCTTTTTTACCAGACAGCCACTCTTTTTTAACCGACCGAGACTCTTTTTTGCCCAACGGCGCATCTTTTTTACCCGACGCCGACTTTTTTTTGCCCAACGGCGACTCTTTTTCTCCCGACGCCCCATCTTTTTTAGTCAAGCGTGACTCTTAATCAGGCAAACGTGGTCTAACACACAAAAACGCAGGCACCATCGACCAACCTAAGACTGCCAAATTTGACAAAAAGAAAACCAGCGAGGTCTCAAGCTCGCTGGTTAGCTTAGCATTTAGATTGTCATACCATTTCGAGACAAAGCTCACAGCAGAACGATCGTCTCCCTACCACTTTAGGTACTTATCTCCCAATGATAGCATTCCCATAAGTTCCGCCGTTTAAAGAGTGACTAACTTAGAAATCAAAGCCCTCAATCGTTGCGAAGTAATCTTCGGGTGTTTCGGCTCTGCGAATCAGTCGTGTCGTGCCATCTTCTTGTAATAAAATTTCTGCCGAGCGCAGTTTGGCATTATATTGATAGCCCATTGAAAAGCCGTGCGCACCAGTGTCATGGATGATGAGCGTATCTCCGACCTGAATTTCTGGCAGCTGCCTTTGTTTCGCGAACTTATCATTATTCTCGCAGAGCGCCCCAACCACATCGTATACCTCAGTCGCCGCAGCCTTTTCTTTGCCCGAAATGCTAATGTGATGATAGGCATCATACATAGCTGGTCTCAAGAGATTAACCGCACTGGCATCAACGCCGATATAGTCCCGATAGGTTTGCTTGTGATGGAGAACTTTGGTGATGAGATGTCCATGAGGTGCTAGCATGAAGCGACCGAGTTCGGTAAATATCTTGACCTGATCCAAGCCATTAGGTGTTAAAACAGCTTCATAGGCTTCCCGAACGCCTTGCCCAATTTTGGCAATGTCATTAGGGGTCTGGTCAGGATGATAGTTGACCCCAATCCCACCGGATAGGTTGATGAAATCTAGCTCAACCTCAGTCGCCTGCACCACTTCTACTGCTAGCTCAAATAATTCTCTGGCAAGCGCTGGATAATAGGCATTGGTTACTGTATTCGAGGCCAAAAAGGAATGAATCCCAAACTTTTTGACACCGAGTGCTTTCAAGTCTTTGAACGCTTGGATGAGCTGAGCCTTAGTCATCCCAAATTTAGAGTCTTGGGGATTGTCCATGATGTCAGTCCCAAGCGCAAAGACACCACCCGGATTATAGCGACAGGAAATCGTTTCGGGGATTGTCGTGACAGCCTTGAGAAAGGCAACGTGTTCATAAGCATCAAGGTTGATCGTTGCACCAAGTGCTCTGGCGTATTGAAATTCTTGAGCTGGCGTATCATTAGACGAAAACATAATCGCTGGCCCTTCAAATCCGACTTTGTGCGCCATCATCAGCTCAACCTCTGAGGCACAATCGACACCACAGCCTTCTTCTTGTAGGATCTTCAGAATGGCTGGTGTCGGTGTCGCCTTAACGGCAAAAAATTCCTTAAAGCCCGAGTTCCAGCTAAATGCTTGATTGAGCGCCCGTGCTTTTTCACGAATGCCCTTTTCATCATACAAATGAAAAGGTGTCGGGTAAGTTGCGGTGATGGTTTCAAGCTGGGCTTGAGTGACAAAAGGTATTTTCATGATTTCTCCAATATTAAGCTGTCTCAGACGATTGGCAAACTGCCTGAGGCGCTGAATGCCGTGTTATAGGTCTAAATATGCTGCTAAATCAGCTAAAGCACGTGCGCTGATTGCTGTATAGCGCTCTTTTTTATCTCGAATTCGGTCGCCATCCAAGGCCTTGATGATGCCAAAATTGACATTCATCGGTTGGAAGTTTTTACTGTTGGCATGGGTCACATAATAAGGCAAGGCACCGATTGCTGTCGTTTCTGGGAAAGTTACCGGCGCTTGCCCCTTGAACAAACGAGCGGCGTTAATGCCTGCCACCAGACCTGAGGCGGCTGATTCGACATAGCCCTCAACGCCTGTCATCTGACCGGCAAAAAAGAGATTGGCTTGCTTTTTAGACTGAAAGGTTTGGGTCAAAAGATTGGGCGCATCCATATAAGAATTCCGATGCATCACGCCATACCTGACAAATTCTGCTTGTTCAAGACCCGGAATCATTCGGAAAATGCGTTTTTGTTCGCCCCATTTGAGATGTGTTTGAAAGCCAACAATATTATAAAGACTAGCTGCCGCATCATCTTGCCGCAGTTGAATCACAGCATAGGGAACATTGGTTTCATAAGTTGTCCCATCACGTTTGGTCACCGTGTAAGTCTGATTGGGATTTTCTAGGCCAACTGGTTTCATCGGGCCAAACAACATCGTCTTAAAGCCCCGAGCTGCCATCACTTCTATCGGCATGCAGCCCTCAAAGTATTTTTCTTTTTCAAACGCCTTGATTTCTGCTACTTCTGCCGCTACTAATGCCTCCTGAAAAGCTTGAAACTCTGCTTTGGTCATCGGCGCATTCAGATAGGCAGCCTCCCCCTTATCATAACGTGATTTGAGGTAGACCTTACTCATATCGATGCTATTAACATCAACAATTGGCGCTGCAGCATCATAAAAATAAAAGCCATCGCCATCATTTAAGGCGTGTATCTGTTTAGCTAGGATATCTGATGTCAAAGGCCCAGAGGCCACAACGGTCAAGGTATCATCCGGTAGTGCAGTGACTTCTTCTCTGATGACTTCGATCAAGGGGTGGTCAGTTATCCGCTCAGTAACAAGTTCTGAAAAGCCTTCACGATCAACGGCTAATGCGCCACCTGCAGGCACTCTGGTCGCATCAGCTGAGTGAATAATCAAACTATCCAGTCGTCGCATTTCTTCTTTCAATAGACCAACGGCATTGGTCAGCGAGTCGCCACGTAAAGAGTTGGAACAGACAAGTTCAGCAAAATTTGTCGTTTTGTGTTGAGGCGTCGGTTTGACACCACGCATTTCATAAAGCTTGACGGGAATGCCACGTTTGGCGATTTGGTAAGCAGCTTCTGAACCTGCTAAGCCAGCACCAATTACCTTGATATGAGTTGACATCATCATCTCCTTTTTCATTAGATTCTCTATTATAACATGTCAGCTAAAATTTATCGGACCAATACGGAGTCAGTCGTCTTGCTTTGACTAATTGTCACAGCAGTCCCGTGATCCAGCTGACTGCTGATGGCAATCTCAAAATTAAGTTGCGATAAAATATCTTTGGTCAGATAAAGACCAAGTCCGGTTGATTTTTGATTGCGACGCCCATTGTAACCGGTAAAGCCATGTTCAAAAAGCCGTGGGATATCTTCTGGTAAAATCCCAATCCCTGTATCTGTGATCACAATGTTAGTGTCAAAAGTCACCGTCACACTGCCAGTTTTAGTATATTTAACCGCATTATTGATAATCTGCTCTAGGGCAACCGTTAGCCATTTTTGGTCACTTGTGATGCGCCATGAACCAATAATCTTAACTGATAAATTCTTGAGAATGAATTGATTGGCATACTTTTTGACAATCCGGCGCATGATATCCGCCACATCAAAAGTCTCAAATCGAAAGTCGGTCGCTGTATGCTGCAAGCGCAAATAACTCAATAGAATATTGAGGTAATTATCCAGCTCTAGCAACTGACTCTGGACATCAGACACTGTCAGTCGGTCAGTCTGTACCATCAAATCTAAGGCTGCCAATGGCACCTTCATCTGATGCGTCCAAAGTTTCGTCAAATCAAGCAAGTCTTTATCAAAATTTGCCAACGCCTCAAATTTCTCTTGTCTGGTCTTATCTAAGTCATGGATAATGGCTTGATAATCTTGACCAATCTGACTATGATCAGGAAAATAAGACAAATTATCTAGCGAGACATGGCTCAAGCAATGATGTAAACGCACAAATTTGATAAAAGCAATGACCTGAAAGACTAAAAACACGAGCAAGGGCATGCCAAAGGCAACATTAAAAATCGCCAAGTCTAAATGATGGAGCAGCAAAACGAGCGCAATCAACCCCTCCGACAGACACAACATGACGTATTCCCCGACTCTTTCACGGCAAAAGATGCGCAATAGTCTCCCAATCGCTCTCATTTCACGACATACCCCACACCCCGTACCGTATGTATCGCCTCAAAACCAACTTGTAACAATTTTTTACGCAAGCGACTCATATTGACATTCAAAGTATTGTCATCAATGAAGTCATCACTTTCCCAAAGTTTCTTTAAGATGTCTTGCTTGGCGACAATCGTCCCCGCCTGCTCAAGTAAAATCTTTAGAATAATCGTCTCAGTCTTGGTCAAGGCAACCATCGCCTCCTCGCCATCTGAAAAACGCCCTTCCAAATCTAGCGTATAGTTGTCAAAGTTAAGGTGCTTGACCTGTAATTTTGTCCGCCGTAACAGTGCGTTCATTTTAGCAATCAAGATGTCAATCGAAAAAGGTTTGCTGATAAAATCATCGGCACCCATATTCATGGCCATGACCGCATTCATCTCATCTGTCGCACTAGAGATAAAGATGATTGGGACATCACTGGTTTTTCGGATCTCAGTTGTCCAATAAAAGCCGTTAAAATAGGGCAAGGTAATGTCCATCAAGATCAGATTAGGTTGGTAGGTTTGGATTTCAGTCGTCACATCACGAAAATTATTCGTTGCCATCACCCGAAACTCCTCTTGTAATTTATCCCGCAGTAGTTTGACAATCAGCTCATCATCTTCTACAATAAAAACTTTATCTTTCATAGTCTCTATTTTACCAGAAAATAAGGCAAAAGGTTTCGGATTGACACCAAGAAGGCAAAAGACCAGACTTAGTCCGACAAAAATTGCGACTTCGCAGCAATCTGTTTTAGCCTCAGTCTAAAATTTTTTCGCACTGAGTCTCAAATTTTTTGACACTCAGTGTCAGCAACCTAGAGCTCATGATAGGCTGATGCTTTTAAAAGCCACTTCTTTCCTCGTGACTTCACAGCAAAAAATGTTATGCACCAAAAAAAGCGCCTCGGCGCTTGATCTGTTGTACTCAACTTATCGCTCAACAATGCGGTAATAAATTTTAGAGGTTTTGCGATAAATGAGATAATAGATGATCGAGATTGCAGCAATGGTCAAGACACTGACGATGGCAATCATATTGATATCTGTAATTCCAAAAAGTTTAATCAATTTGGAAATCATCAGAAAGGCGACTGCAAAGTGAATGACACTGACAACAATTGGCATGAAAAAGACGATCAATACTTGAGAATCAATGGATTGTTTGACTTCTTTCTTGGTCAACCCGATCTCTTGTAAAATCCGATAACTGCGTTTGTCCTCAGCACCTTCGGAAATTTGTTTATAGTAAATGATCAAAGCAGCTCCTAAAATAAAGGTCAAGCCCAAGATAAAACCGATAAATAGAAAGCCACCTGTGAAAGCCAGCATCTCTTGTCTCGTCTCTTTCTCGGTCGAAAGTGTCAAAGTGCCATTCGCCTTTTTAGCTAATGCTGCTTGTTTGTCTTCCGGCAAGTCTAGCATGACTCTCGTGATATAGTTATAGCTGATTTCTCCCTCATAAGTGACCCCTTGACCACCTCCTGAACGGTCACCACTTTTAGCATAAAGTGTAGAGAGCTTATCAAGTGTTTGATCATCTTTGACAATCATCACAAAGGTATCAAAGATGGCTGCGGAATAAGGGAAATTCTTGAGCTCTACTGACGCTTTTTTGACGGTTAACTTTTCGCCATACCAATCAATTGTTTGCACATCTCGTTGACCAAGCTGGTTAAAGATCAAGACCTGATTGTCTTTTAATTCTGGTAACTGAGTGCCCAGCTTCAGCATATCCTCACGTGTCACAAAGGTAATTGTCGCAAAATCATTGACCGTTACGACAGGCGATGGGAACTTAGCATGATGCTGTTGATCAACACTAAAGACATTCATTGCCGTAAAAGTTGTAAAAGGTTTGAACTGCGACAAGTCTAACCGATTCTCATGCGCCACTGTCATCAGGGTTTGCTTGTTCTTTTCAATGTCCGTACCGAACAGGCTGATTGATGTATTTTGAGGAAATTGCTCTTGGATGATTTTTTGTGAACCGACATAGAGGGCAACCGAAGTCGCCAGTGTCACAAAAGTCATGGTCACGAGAATCGTAATATTAGCAAGCCCTACGGCATTGGTCTTCATCCGATAAAGCATACTGCTTGTCGTAATGAAATGATTAGGCTGATAGTAATAGTTTTTATTGGCCTTTTGCCGTTTCAAGACAAAGATCGTCACGCCGATATAGAGTAAGTAAGTCCCGATAATGACGAGCACAACGGCAAAGGCAAATTTCATCAAGGCCTCTAAAGGTCCTTTGACGCTGAAAGCCAAGTAATAGGCAGTACCAATCATGGCAAGACTGATCAATGAGATAATCAATCTCCCACGTGGTTCGCGTTCGCTTCGACCGCTATCTTTTAAAAGACTAATCGCTGAATTACGACGGACTGTCACAAGGGCAAAGATCATCAGCAAGCTAAAAATCAAGGCGAAAGCCACCATTGTGAGCCAAATCGCTGACGTTGACACTTTAAGTACGAAATAGTTTCCGCCAATTAGATTCACAAAGCTGAGATATAAAAACTGAGATAAGATTAAACCAGACAGCAGCCCAACTAGGAGTGTGACGATAAAAGTGATCACAAGTTCCCAGAAAGCAATCATCGCAATCTGACTTTTGTTTAGCCCTAAAATATTGTAAAGCCCAAACTCCTTAGTCCGTTGTTTGAGTAAGAAGCGATAACTGTAACTGACAATGATGACCGAAAAGAAGATGATAATGACCAATCCTGCAAGCATCATCATCTTGACGGATGCCGCACCACGCAACTGATTCAAGCTCTTTGAAAAAGCGATATTGGACAAGATAAAGGTCATAGCAAACATGACAATCGTGGCCAGTAAAAAAGGTGAAAAGTTTTGTAGTGACTTTCTAATATTTTGACTCGCAAGTTTGAGATAAAACATTATTCACCTCCTAGTAGATTGGTCATGGCTGTGCTAATGTCACGGTTGAAAGCGCGACTTGTTTGACTGCCACGATAGAGTTGGTGGAAGATCTTACCATCCTTGATAAAGAGGACACGGCTGGCATGACTAGCAGCCAAACTCGAATGCGTAACCATCAGAATTGTTTGCCCCTCAGCATTGATCTGCTCAAACAAGGCCAATAAGCTATCAGAGTTTTTAGAATCCAAGGCTGCTGTCGGCTCGTCCGCCAAGATTAACTTAGGCTGCGTAATCAAAGCTCTGGCAATCGCCACCCGTTGTTTTTGACCACCAGAAAGCTCAAAAGGTTGTTTATCTAGTAGGTCAGCAATATTCAGCTTGGGTGCTAAAACAGCTAAACGATTGGCCATTTCCTTATGGTGCTGTCTGGCGAGGACCAGCGGTAAGAAAATATTATCCCGCACACTCAGCGTATCTAGTAGATTGAAATCTTGAAAGACAAAGCCCAGATGATCCCTGCGAAACTCCGCTAATTGCTGCTCTTTAATCGTGCTGATTTGCTTGCCTTCTAGCATGACGTCGCCACTACTTGGTTTTTCGAGTGTCGCTAAAATATTGAGCAAGGTCGTTTTACCGCTCCCGCTTTCGCCCATGATGGCAATGAACTCCCCTTCTTCTGCTGTAAAATTTACATCGCGCAAGGCCTGTGTCTTTTCTTTTGAAAAACGGCTTTGAAATGTCTTTTCTAAACGATTAACTTGTAAAAACATGAATGGACTCCTTATAGGTTTTGAATTTTTCGAGGCACTTTAAGCTGAAGCTAAGGCGGATTGTCCTTGATTAGTACCTCGATAGTCTTATTATCGCATAAAAAATCAGGCTGTGTCTTACAAGTCGACTCTTTTTAATTACAAAACTGTAAGTTGAACAGTCAAAAATCGAAGCGCTAGCGCTAAAATCTTTAGAAGTTAGCGCTGAAAGTTTGAGAGTTTAGCTCAAACGGCTTGTCTCTCTATCTCCAACACTAACCGAACAAGGCAAAACACGACCTGCGCCCAATCTATGAGCTGATACAAGTCGTGTTGTCTGATAGGCTTTTGAGTTGAGAAATGCTGCTGCGCATGCGTCGGTCACATCCGATAAACCTGATAACTCCCCAACTTCTTGACTGCAATCCCTAACTTTTCAAGGGCGTTAATCAAATAGTGATGATGATCAGAATACTGGGCGTCAATTAAGAAAAAATATTCTCCCAGCACCGTTTTGAGCGGTCGAGACTCGATCTTAGTCAAATTGACCCCGAAGTCTGCGAAGATTTGCAAGGCTTTGTACAGCGCCCCAGGTAGATTATCTGGTAGCGTGAGGGCTAGGGTCATCTTTTTATCCGTCACAGGCAGCTGAATTTGCGGTGTCGTCTGACCTAGGATCCAAAAACGTGTGAAGTTCTCATCTATTTCCTGAATATCACGAGCGACAATCGTCAAGCCATACTCAACACTACTAGCAACTGGCGCAATCGCTGCAAAGGGCTTGTCTGGATGCGCCGCAACAAAACGTGCCGCATAAGCCGTGCTATCTGTCGTTTCGAGTTTTGCTTCAGGATAATGCTGCTGCAAATACTTGAACGACTGAGCAATCGCTTGGGGGTGTGACAAAATCTTGTCAATCCTGCCTTTGGCACTTGTCGCCATTAGCTGTTGCTTAATCGGCTGAACAATCTCAGCCTGAGCACGAATCTGCTCAGCTTGCAAAAAGAGATAATCAACCGTTTGGTGCACACTCCCTTCGATTGAATTCTCTACAGGGACAATGGCAAAGTCAACCTCCCCTTGCTCATAACGGCGGATGACCTCAGTAATCGAGTCAAAGGCGATTAGGTCTTGGTCTGGATTAGGAAAAGCAGCTTTAGCTGTGGCATAGGTAAAGGACGCTTTCGGCCCTAGATAACCAATTTTCATAGTCGAATTTCCTTTGCGATTGCTTCGGGTGACCGATCCGTCACTGTGACTGTTTGTGTGGCAACTTCTTCATAAAAAGGCTTGCGCCCTTCAAATATCTGCTCTAAATCATGGCGTGACTTGTTGATAAAGACAGGTCTAAGATTGACCTGATCAGCCATCAGTCGTGCATAGAGTTGGTCAAATGCCGCCTCGAGATAGACAATGTTGGCTGCTGATTCTCGTAAAATCTGACGATTGTCCTCGGAGATTACGACACCGCCGCCAGTGGCAATCACGCCACCTGTTGCGACTAATTCTCGCAGGACTTGTGATTCGATTTGTCGAAAGCTTGCCTCTCCGAACTTGGCAAAGTAGTCAGCAATCGGCATACCAATTCGTGACACAATCTCCGCATCCATATCAATAAAGTCATCAGCCAGTAACTTGGCAATTGTTGACTTACCCGAGCCCATAAAGCCTATCAAAAACGTCGTCATTTCTCATCTCGATTCTAAATCCTGTTGCTTGTGGCAAAAGCCCAGATGAATCAGCGATTATTTTCTCTTTTTCTTGCCTTTTTTCATCTTCTTCTGCGCCCGTTTCATTGCTGCGGTCATTGCCATCTTGCCTACTTTACCTTTGAGACCGCCGCCAAACATGGCACTCATATCTGGCATGCCAGCCCCACCTAGATCACCTAAGGCGCTCATATCCGGCATACCGCCCGGCAGTTGAGGCATTTGCCCACCAGCACCACCCATCATGGCACCCATATCACCTTTCATCAGGCCGCTCATCATTTTCTTGGACTCATTAAATTGCTTGATGAGCTTATTGACTTCAATAAAGCTATTGCCTGAGCCGGCAGCGATCCGTCTGCGCCGTGATGGCGACAAGATGTCAGGATTCTCACGTTCTTCTGGTGTCATCGAATAAACCATGGCACGTTTGCGGGCAATATCCTTTTCGTCTACTTTAATATTCGCTGCACCGGGTAGTTCTGAAAGACCGGGAATCATCTTCATCAGTTCATCCAAAGGTCCCATCGACTGTACCTGATCAAGCTGTTCGATAAAGTCGTTGAAATCAAAGGTATTTTCCCGCATCTTCTCTGCCATTTTAGCAGACTGAGCTTCGTCAAATTGACTTTGGGCTTTTTCGATCAAGGTCAACATATCGCCCATGCCGAGAATCCGTGAGCTCATACGGTCTGGATAAAAGACTTCTAAATCCGTCAGTTTTTCACCCGTCCCGACAAACTTAATCGGTTTACCTGTGATTTCACGGATAGACAAGGCCGCACCACCACGGGTATCCCCATCTAATTTGGTAATGATGACCCCAGTAATTTCAAGTGTTTCATTGAATTTTTGAGCAACATCCGCAGCGACTTGACCTGTCATCGCATCAACAACTAAAAGAATCTCAGTCGGCTGCGCTAAAGCTTTAAGTTGAACCAACTCGTCCATCAGCTTGTCATCAATTTCAAGCCGACCTGCCGTATCAATCAAGACGTAATCGTTCCGCTTTTCAGCAGCCAAAGCCAAGCCATGACGGACAATCTCAACGGGATGAGCTGTTGTCCCTTCGTCATAAACTGGCACGTCAACCTGTGCACCGACAGTTTTTAATTGTTCAATCGCAGCTGGCCGATAGACATCGGCAGCAATCATCAAAGGGCGAGCATTTTCAGTCTCCTTCAAGCGCTTGGCAAGTTTACCGGCAAAGGTCGTTTTACCAGCCCCTTGCAGACCAACCATCATGATAATCGTCGGAATCTTAGGCGATTTGCCCAGTTCAGCCTCGCCGCCACCGAGGATTGTCGTCAATTCTTCATCCACGATTTTAATCACTTGTTGGGCAGGTTGCAAGGCTTCAGAAACCTCAACGCCAATCGCACGTGTCCGAATATTCCTGATGAATTTCTTTACAACAGGTAGCGCAACATCGGCTTCTAACAGCGCCACACGAATCTCTTTTGTAATCTCAAGGACATCGTTTTCGGTAATCTTTTTCTTACCTCGTAAATTTTTGAAGATCCCTTGTAGACGTTCCGTTAAATTTTCAAATGCCATAATCTTGATGTAATTTGACGACCACGCCAAATTACCTTTCCTCCTTTAATCTCTTAAGGCGACTGTCTCAACTGTCGCAAGTTAATCATTTTCCAAACTTTGTAGCATCGTGATCTGCCCAATCAGGTAGGTATCCTCAGAGTATTTTGTCAACAAGTCAGAGAAAATCTGATCTCGCACAATGTAGTCTGAATACATATGAAGCTTGGTTTCGTAGCTTTCCAACACTTTTTCTGTTCGTTTGATATTGTCATAGACAGCCTGACGCGTCACATCATAAGTCTCAGCAATCTCAGCAAGTGAATAATCCTCTGCATAATAAAGCTCGATATAATGCATTTGCTTTTCCGTCAGCAAGGTTGCATAAAACTCGAACAATGCATTCATCCGATTGGTCTTTTCGATTTCCATGATTCTATTATAGCAAAAAAAATTAACTTCCACTCAGCTAGCTTGGAGACAACACGACAAAGGCATGGAGCAGTCACGAGATAGCGGAGGTTCCGTTCCGATCTTTGGCTCAAAACACCATGGCGACACGCCTCCAAAAATAAGTTGAAAACTGTGACGAGGCTGGTCTTGCCGAGGAAACAAAGCTTCGCTTTTTCAGCTAAGATGCGAGCTCGCATCTTGTCTATATACCACAGCTGTTTTGAGCCAACCCGCTACACTGCACAACAAATTCAGTTAGGTTAAAAGTTTGTCCCTTAAACATAGCATCTCCGATTTATCAAACGTCGTCTGTCATTCTGACACCAAATCAAAGTGTTCAAAGGCATGACACAATCAAGAGAACAAGAGACCTAACAGTATCTGAACTCAGACGGACAAAAGCTGACTTTTGTCCAACAGAAAAGCGCCGAGGCGCTTTGGTCTGTGATCTGAGCCGAGCGAGCTGAGTCGGCTATTTAGGAAATTGGTGAAATCGGGTTGATGATCGCATCATTGTCAATCGTGTAGACCAGAGCAGGTCGAACAAAGGCAGGGGGGTTGGGTTCATCTAAACCATTTAATTCGTCAAGAAGATAAAAGTAGTGATTGAATTTACCACCTTCCCAGTCGTTACCGGAACAACGACCGGCAGTATTATGATATAAGCCGGGCGACCGAGTCCAAAAAGAAAACGGGAATAAAAAGTTTCCTTCAGGACTACTTAGCCCGATCGAGTTAAGATCGCCATAGCTGAGGGCAAAGGCTTGTTTGCTGCCACTATCCGCATCTAGCGTTGTTTTAAAGTTGGTATCCTTATAGTAGTCATCATACCAGCCATCATTGTAGACCCAAGATAGATTATGAGCCGCATTCCACTCACCTAAGGTCGGATTGTGGAGTGAGACTTGGTTGACTTTGGCAACAGCAGACTCGTTGGTAGCGATATAGTTGGTGTAGTAATAGTCAATGGCAGCTTTTAAGCCGTAACCTGCTGCCAAGCCACTATCCTCATAAGCATTAGAGCCATCACTATCAAAGTAGTAATAACTACGCTTGCCTTCCCCAGTACCCGCTGGCAAGCCACCAGATGTCGCAGTTGCGGATAAGAAATTAATCTTCGTTCTTGCACCAGTAGAAGTGCTGAGTCCCATCTCGGTATCGGTCAAGGAATTTACCCTGATGACCAAGGCTTGATTGCCTTCTGTGTTGGGGTCGATGTCCATTGATAAAATCCGCCAAGGTTCGCCGGCGATAGTAATGTCTTGTGGGACGACTTTAACCGTGAAATTCAGTATCCCTGTGTAGTTGCCGGCAAGCTTTGGTGCGCCACTTTCAATAGACAGGGTTTGCGTCACATCAGCGGTCGTCCTTGCAGGTGCTGAGACAAAGCTGTTGCCATCAGGCGAGACGGCAGCACCATTCGAATCGTCTTTCTTGATTGTGTAAGCCAAACCCTCATCAATATCTCCAGTTGTCGTCAGTTTCAGCGTTTGATCTTTGGTTATGGCGACCGCCAAAGTGTAGACAGACGGAATCTTCAAAGCGTTATCGCTTGCCTTGAGCGTCACGTTAGCTGTCCCTGTCCCCCACTTGCCATCGGCGCCGGCCTGATCGGTTAGACTAATCGTCGTTGGAATGACAACTGTATATTTTTCACCGACGGTGTAGCTGAGTTTTGACTCGCCTGCTGTCGCCGGCGAGTTCACCTCAGTATCATCTGCCAAGACAACAAATAGTGTCGGTGGCAAAAACAAGCCCAATAAAGCCAAACCGATGAGGTACTTTCGTGTCTCTCCTAAATTTTGTGCGACTGCATGGACTACTGCCGAAACACGCAGCCGCAGCTTATAAAAAAATAAGTTAGCCGTTCGTTCGTTCGTTCGTTCGTTCGTTCGTTCGTTCGTTCGTTCGTTCGTTCGTTCGTTCGTTCGTTCGTTCGTTCGTTCGTTCGTTTAAGTGAATCATACGCATTCTCCTTTGTCAAGTGTTTGACTTGTTTAAAATTATTATAATTTTATTATACGCTAACTTGAAAACGCTGTCAACTATTTGCCTGTTTTCTCCATACAAAAAAACAGAGGACTCGTTCCCTCTGCTTATTATGTTGAACCAAAAGCTAAACGATCAGCTCGTGGCATGGATAGACGATAGGTAGTAAAACATTTGTGAACAAGTTTCATCACAGATAATCGTTGGTATCGTTTTTAAATCAATCAGTTTGCGGTTGATTTGGTCCAGATGATTTTCGATTTCTTCGTGATTGGCATAAGGATTATCAATCAGTTCCTTTAGGGTATTGATCGAATCGGATAATTCAAAGGAAACAAAGGGCGACTTATCGTAATAGTTGGTAATCCCATTGAGCACTGTCCGTGTGACTTTATTAGCTGTTAGTCGGTCGATTTGCCCACCAATTTGCTGCGCTTTGACAGCGAGGAGGTCATCAACACTTGCGTCTAACATCCCATCAATCGCTTGAGGATGATCTTTTAAAAGGTCAATAGACAAATAGATGCGCAGGCTATCCCGATCAAGCGAATGGTAGAGGGCTTCATAATAGCTTAATAGCTGCATGAAAATCTCAGCATTGCTAGCGTCACAGCTATAAGCATTGGCCTTCACTGCAGCCAACTCAGCATAGGCAGCGTTGACCTCTTGATTGTTGCTGACATTGTCTTCGGGTATCAAGTCAAGCATCGCCTTGCGTTCATGCTCAACCTGCATCAGATTACAATAATAAGCAGCCACAGCTTCTGTCAAACGTTTCAACGATACTTCTTCCTGATTTCTGACCAGATATAACAAGTCTTTGGCTTCGCCAATAATCTCTTCATGTTCATAAAACGATTCGTCAGCAAGAATGTGGTCAATTTCATCACACAATCTAACATACCGTGACCCTGCCACACTTTCCGCATTTTGCGTTTGTTGTTGGGTCGTTTGCACATGATTTTCATTGATTAGCACAGCATCAGGATGATTAATATATTCTCTATCCATGAAATTACCTCCAGTTAGACTACCATTACATCGCATTAAAGAAAACTAATGTCAACGTTTTCTTACCTCATTATACCTCAATCTTCCTTTAAAGTGAAATAAAACGCTGTCTAAGCCGTCTGTCAACTGACCTTGACCCGTATCTCCTCAAACCCCACCAAACGCTTCGTATTCTTAGGTCTTAGGGGCAAAGGCAGACATGTTTACTTTTGCGTTTTTGAACTATCAGGCGCATTGTTTAATGGCTGATTGTTATCTAGCGGATTGGAGCAGGTCACGCTTTTTTCTTGGCGACGAATCTTGTCCGCAATGATGTTGGTAAAACTTTTAGGATTTTTGAAGCCATGTTTATAATAGAAGTCAGTAAATTCAACTTCTTCTATGGTCATGTCATTTTGGATGGCGAGCGAGATGATATCGGCATGGGCAGGAATTTCAGGTGCGGTTCCTTTGCTTTGCAAACCTAAAATCTTATGCGTGCCTTTTTCATAAACGAGCCACAGTTGATAATATTGATCGCTATTGGCATACCGATCCTCGACATAAACGACCTCACAGTCAAAGCCTTCTTGCTTGGCTTTGCGAAAACTCAATCCCGTCATACAGAGCGCAATATCTTGGTCAAAATTAAGTTTATAAGTCCCTTGCGATTTGTTCAATTTGACCTTAGGCGCCAACAAATTAACCGCCGCAACTTCTCCCTGACGAATCGCATCACTGGCATGTGGGACATAACGTGGTGTTGCCACGTGGGTCATAATGGTTGTCGAACAATCCCCGACGGCAAAAACATCCGGATGACTCGTTTGCATATACTCATCGACTAGAATCGCGCCCTTATCTCCTCTGAGCACCTGATTGGCGACCAAAGCAGTATTAGGCCTAAAGCCTGTCGCATAGATGATACCCTCTGCGGTAAATTCACGACCATCTTGCGTCACGACTCGACTGATTTTTTTGGTTTTCTTACCCGTCTGGATTTCTTCTTCAAAAATATCCGTGACAATCGAGTGCGTATAGAGTGCAACTCCCCTCTCCTCTAACGATTTTTGCGTGTCAATCGCCACATATTCATCTAAATAACGATTTAAAATGTAGTCTGACGAATGCAGCAAAGTCGTCCGAAAGCGTGCTTGATTCATTAATTCCGCAAGCTCAACACCGATCGCACCGCCACCAATGATAATCACACTGCGTGATTCATTCATGAATTTCTTAATCTTGATGGCATCCTCGAATTTTTTGATGACAAACAGCTTATCTTGAAAGTCGCCTTTGACCATCGGCAAGACAGGGTAAGACCCGGTGGCAAGAATCAGCTTATCAAAGCCCACAAGGTGTTCGTCCTGACTCAACAGATCCACGTAGGTGATTTCTTTTTTTGCAAGCGACACAGCCGTGACTGACATTTGCGTATGAACGTCAATCCCTCTCTTCTCCAGCTCTAAAGCTGTGGTGTAACTCGACATCTTAAGGAAATCAGTCGCACCCGATAGGTAAAGGGGAATGCTTTGTGAGATAAACCCGACTTCTTTTTGTGTCTCAAAAATGATAATTTCACTCTCAGGGTATTCTTCTCGCGCTCTCAAGGCACAAGATATACCGGCATGTGACCCACCAATAATGATAATTTTCATAACGTCACCTCTTATTTCCGATAAATTAACTTTATATGAAGATATGATAGTTTAATTATACCAAAAAGATTGAGAAATTACCGAAAATATGCAAGCTGTCACGACAAAGGCACGAAGTCTTCACGAGATAGCAGTAACTTTTAAAGAGGTAACCTATCCTGACAGCATAGGTTACCTTCCGATCTTTGTCTCAAAACGGTGTGGTGACACGCTCTCCAATCTGCGATTTCCAATCTAAGATGCGAGCCTAAGGTCTCGCATCTTGTCTTTTTACCACAGCTGTTTTGAGCCAACCCGCTCCACTGCACAACAAATTCAGTTAGGTCAAAAGTTTGTCCATTAAACGTCGCATCTCCAATTTATCAAACATCGCCTATCATTCTGACGGTAAGTCAAAGTATTCAAATTGTTTCATGCCTTTGTCACATACTTGCACAGGAGAATATACCCTCATCGTGTTTTTTTTAAACGATTTACCCCTTATATTCAGCATTATCCTGCTATCATCAGCTGTCAGAACAGCATAAAGTTGTTATTTTTATAAAAAAAGATATTTTTTTTCAATTTTTTGGTAACAAAACCATTTTTTACTCGTATATAAGAGTGACCAGAAAAAAAGGTCTCATCGTAGCATAAGCTCGATGACGCATAGTGTTAAATCCAAAGGAGGATTCACATGAAAACACCGCAC
>JAISXW010000007.1 GCA_031270325.1 Streptococcaceae bacterium | reverse complement strand
GCATCGCACTTATTTGAAGCAGATAGGTAGTAAAATAAGTGTTAAAAAGAGTCTCTTGCAATCATTGATGAATGAGGTCAAATTGCTTGAAGTCATGCATAATTTATGAAACGACCGTGTCCCGACATAGCCCACCATTGACAAGATGACGCCAGTGTAAGCCAATTGGAATAAGTACCGAGGACCGCGAGTAATCATCAATTTTGCTGCGATTAAAGTTGAAAGAATTCCAAAAGCTGCCAAGGCATTCAAAAGCCATGGAACATTATCTTTCAAGCCAACTGCAGCCACGATAAAGGTTGGCAACAACGTCGCATAGAAGTCTTTTCCTGTAAATGAGAAAATATAAACGGTTAAATGCTTCCGGAAAGCCGCATTGCGGAAGGTTGATGCGTAATCACGCATTGTTTGGGCTAAGAATTGACCGAAATTCAATTTTGGTTTCGCATCAAGTTCTGCCACAAATTCAGCCGTCAATGGCCGTTCCCATGTTTTCCGCCATGACACAATCATGGCAACCACAAACAGAATCGTCCAGAATATCCCCGCAAACAAATAGGCATTTTTTTGGACATTAGGATCAGGGATTGATTTCAAAAAGGCCAAGATGAAGAAAACCAATGTCGTGCCAATCGCTGAAATTACCATCCGTGATGATGACAAAACCGTCCGTTTATCATAATCATCCGTCATTTCCGTTGGTAAAGTTTCCCACGGAATCAAGATCATGGCAACAAAGATTTCCGTTAATGAGTATACAACCAAATAATAAACAAAATCATGTCCCGGTCCAAAGATTGCTGTCGCCGGTACCCAGAAACTCAAAAATGAGACTGTAAACCCAAGAATCCCTACAAGCATCCAGAAATGACGTCGGCCAAACTTTTTACCAAGCGCATTTTTATAAAAGCCATCAGTAATCGCACCGAAGAACAGTGAAAAGATCGCATCAATAAGCCGAGCTGTTCCGGCGATTGCTCCCGCCAAACCAGGTTTTAATCCCACTGATAAGGTGAGGTATGCGAAGATCACACCTGATACGATGTTATTCCAACCACCACCCATCAAATCCGTTAATCCGTAACTGATCCCACGGCTGACCGTGATTTTTTTAGGCTGATACACCCAGTTCTTTTTTTCTGACATTATTTTTTATTTCCCTCCATTTGATAAACGATTATCAGGTAATCCTTTAGTCAAAGAAACCAAAGTAGTGATAAGCATTCTCATAGCTAATCGCTTTGACGATTTGACTCAAGTAAGCCTCGTCAGTCGGAATCCGACCTTGTTCAAGCCATTCGCCTAACACTTGACACAAGACGCGTCTAAAGTATTCGTGACGTGGATAGCTCAAAAAGCTCCTTGAATCTGTCAACATGCCCGTAAAGTTAGCCAGTAAGCTCTGGCTCGCCATTGTCGTCAACTGTTCTTTCATACCATCAAAGGTATCATTGAACCACCAAGCGCAACCGAGTTGTAATTTTTGAACGACACCACCTTGGAAACTTTGCATGGCAGTCGCCAATGGCAACCAGTCGTTTGGATTGAGTGAGTAAAGAATCGTTTTCGGTAGAATACCTAATTCTTCTGCCTGAGCCAACAAGGCAACGACCTGACTGGCAAGTGAGACTTGGTCGCCCATGGAATCGCCACCGACATTGATCCCAATCTCACGTTGCGTTTTAGTCGAATTATTACGCAAAGCATTCATGTGCATTTGCATCGTCCAATTATGTTCATTGTAGGCTGCCATCAAGTGCAGTTGGACAGCTGTTGAAAACTGAGCCAATTCTGTTGATGTAAAATCTGTTGCGCCTGATAAGGCTCGTGTCAATAGGTCATCAAGCTCAGCTTCTTGGGCTGCCTTATAGAAATAAGTATTCAACCCTTGGTCAGCCAATCGCCCACCTTTTTCATGGAAATAAGCGACACGGTTGGATAAAGCTGCTTTCAAATCAGCAAACGTTTTGATGCTCACACCACTGGCAGCGCTCAAACGTGCGATATAATTGCTGTAAGTCGGTACTTCAATCATCCAAGCATTATCTGGTCGGAATGTCGGTAAAACTTTAAAGCTATTATTCTCTTTGGCTAAAGCTGTATGATACTCCAGCGTATCCACCGGATCATCTGTTGTACAAACCGCTTTGACCTGCATCATTTCTAACAATTCTTTTGGCCGATAAGCATCTGTTTTGATTTTCGCATTGGCAAGTTCCCAGATTTTCTCAGCGTTTGCTGTGTTAATCGTCAAATCAATGTCAAAATAGCGACGTAGTTCTAAGTGCGACCATTCGTAAATCGGATTTCCTGGTGCTTTTTCCATCGTTTTGACAAAAGCTAGGAATTTCTCATAGTCATCGCCATCTCCTGTCACAAGCGATTCATCAACACCATTGGCACGCATTAAGCGCCATTTGTAATGATCGCCGATTCCTTCATCGTTAAGCCACAGTCTTGTTAAATTGCCATATTGTTTGTTTTCAAAAATGACAGTAGGCTCTAAATGACAGTGATAGTCAATGATTGGCTCATCTTTTGCGTAGGCATGAAAAAGTTTTTTTGCCCACTCGTTTGTTAGTAAAAAGTTTTCATCTAAGAACATGGTTTATGCTTCCTTTATTTTTTATTGATTGATCGCAACTGTCTGCTTATCAAGCTACTGACACCGCTTTCTTTCTTTGAGGGAATAAAACGACGCACTAGTCGCTTATCCTTTTTCTAAGGCTTCCCAGATACCGTTGATATAAACCGCACCTAAGGCACGATCGTACAAGCCATAGCCAGGTCTGCCGGTCTCACCCCAGATCATCCGCCCGTGGTCTGGGCGAATGTACCCATCAAAGCCGTTGTCATACATAGCCTTCAAAATCTTGTGCATATCCAGTGAACCGTACTCTGACTTGTGTGGTGCTTCATAGAAATCTTTATTGTCCAAAAACTTGATATTGCGAACATGAGCAAATGGAATCCGATCTCGTTGACAAAATTCAGCTAAAATCGCATAGACATCATTGGCAGGATCTTCAGCAATACTACCCGTACATAAGGTAATGCCATTGTAAGGACTGTCAACGACACGACACAACCAATCCAAGTCTTCACGGTTTTTGACAATTCTAGGCAAGCCAAAGATTGAGTATGGTGGATCATCAGGGTGAACTGCCATTTTCACGCCGACTTCTTCACATGTCGGAATAATCGCTTTCAAGAAATAGGCAAAATTCTCACGTAGTTTGGCCTCATCAACATCTTTATAAGCTTCAAACAAGCCCTTGATTTGTGATAAGCGTTCAGGCTCCCAGCCCGGCAATGAAAAATCGTTACTCGATTCCTCCATCGTTTTGATGATTTCATTGGGATCTTTTGGAATGTCAGCTGCAATATAAGCAAGTGTTGACGACCCGTCCTCAAGTTTGTAATCTAAGTCAGATTTGATCCAATCGAATACTGGCATGAAGTTATAACAGATGACTTCGATACCAAATTCAGCCAAGTTCCGAATCGTTGTCTTATAGTTTTCGATATAACGATCACGTGTGGGCAAACCAATCTTAATATCATCATGGATATTCACACTTTCGATTACTTTCAATGTCATGCCGTTGGCTTCGATTTCTTCTTTTAAAGCTTTGATTCTATCCTTAGGCCAAACTTCTCCGACTGGAATATCCATCAAAGTCCCAACAATGCCTTTCATTGCTGGAATTTGACGAATGTCAGATAACTTGATCTTTTCTTCGTTGGCACCATACCATCTAAATGTCATTTCCACGACTATTTACCTCCAAAATGTGTTAAATAAGTTTGAATTGTTGCGCTAACTGCACCTTGACCTGCTAACATCTCAATGAAAATCTTTTCGATTTTGCCACCCAGACCTAGCTGATACAAATCGCTACCAAAGATTGTTGCATTCGACAAGATAGGGACAAGCGCTTGATGAACTTTAGCCGCATCTGTCTCGCCAAGTTGAATCCCTGAAAGTGCTGCTTGCAAATCAGCTAGCAAAGGATCCGGACTTGGTGTGAAGGCCTTCCCCTCATCATCAACAGCTAATAAATAGCGTAACCATGCTGCAATGGCAACCGGAATAAACGTCAAATCACTCGGTTGTCTATCTGCTAATGCCTGATATTTCTTGATGGTTTCTCCAAAACGAATGCCAACCTTTTGTGAGGTATCACTAGCAATTCGCTGCGGTGCATCAGGAATGTTGGGATTAGGTAAGCGTTTTTGAATGACTTCATCAATAAAGGCTTTGGGATCGATAATTTCTGGGCTTTCAACTACTGGCAAGCCCTCATGATAGCCAATCTCGGTAATCAAACCGACAAGTGTCTCATCTTTCATTTCAGCTGAGATAGACGTATAGCCGAGTAAGCACCCTGTGACTGCCAAAGCCGTATGCAAGGGATTTAAACAAGTCGTGACTTTCATAATGTCAGCTTTGTCGACCGTTTCACGATCTGTTAAGATAACGCCTGCCTTGTCTAATGCCGGCCGACCATTTGGAAAACTGTCCTCAATCACTAAGTAATGCACGACTTCCGTATTAGCAAAAGGTGCGATATTGGTACCTTTGGTCGTATGAATCAAGGAGAGATCAGTGAACCCATCTGCTGCGAGTACCTCACGTACCGATTCAGACGGATTCGGTGTAATCCGATCAACCATACTCCACGGGAAAGAGACTTTTTCAGGTGTGTTTAGATAATCTAAAAAGGCTTGTGGGACTAAGTCACGCTTCAACCATTCTGTCACCAAAGTGACAATACTGTCCTGAAAACGTTGACCATTTTGTGAAAAATTATCCGTTGATACCATCGCAATTGGCAGCTCGCCTGCTAAGAAACGATGATAGAGCAAGGTCGCCACAATACTAATCGTATGACTCACGTCTTGAGGACCTTTTGCAATATCTTGCGCTACAATTGGCAAAAATTCACCTTGCGGATCTTTAAGACCGTAACCTTTTTCTGTAATCGTGAAGGTTGTGAATTGGAGGTCTGGACTTTTAAAGTAGGCCACAACTTTAGCGAAACTCTTTTCAGCACTTGGATGACAATAAAAACTATCTGCTGTCGCTGCTAAAATTCTCTTTTCTAACTTGCCATCTTCGTGCATGACAACTTCTAAACAATCTTGATTGTAAGCATGATAGGCTTTTTCAATGATTTCTTCATCAAAAGTCTCACACACTACCACACCCCGTGACAATTCTCCTTGATCTGCCAGACGTTGTGCAATCTCAGCATGGAAGCCACGATAAAGATTGCCTCCCCCAAAATGAATCCAAACTGGTGACTCTTGCCCTTTTGCTTTAAGCAAGTCAACCTCAAACTGTGGCAAGGCAAATGATTTTTCAATCAATTCATGACTGCTTGCTTGCCAGTTTTTTAAAGTAACCACACGATTTCCTCCTAGACTGATATATCAGTTTTTGCTTTACTATTGCATTTTACTCCTAATACTTCCTCTTGTCAACTAAAATCATGCGCTTTCACTAAAAAATAAACTAAATTCTTCCATTTATTCTGTTTTTCTGATATATTAGTTCAAGAGACTTTAGATCAAGCCACAACGTTTAACACGCATCTCATCCAGTTGATTGATATAGAGGAGAATTCAATGCCCAATACAAGCCTACAAGCTCAAGCCTTCAAAGCCATTCGAAAAAGAATCATTTACTCCGACCTAGAACCTGGTATCAAGATTTCCGAGAAAGTCTTGGAAGATAGTTTACACATTGGTCGGACACCTATTCGCGAGTCACTCATCCAATTGCGCCAGCAGGAATTAGTTTATACCATTCCCAAAAGTGGCACCTATGTCTCCAAAATCGATCTCAAGTCCGCCCAAAATGCTCGTTTTATCAGAAAGCATCTGGAGCAAGAAATTATGATTGAATGCTGCGCCAAAATGACTGAGCAAACTCAAAAAGTCTTGCGAACAATTTTGGACGAACAAGAAAAAGCGGTCAACAACAAAGATGAGCGTGCCTTTTTTCAAGCGGACAATCTTTTTCACGAGGCTTGTTTTGACATTGCCGGCAGAAAACAAGTCTGGGATTGGCTAGATGATCACAATACGCATCTCGAACGCTTTCGTTGGTTACGCGTGACAACTAGCGGCTTACCGTGGGATAATATTATGGATGAACATTATCAGCTCTACCATGCGCTCATCACTAAAAATCCTGAAGAAGCCAATTTTTTAGCAGCTGTTCATCTCCATATGATGTTAAATGAACAAGACATCGTGATTGACAAGTTTCCTGATTATTTTGAATAATAGCCACACTCACTAGAGTTAGGCACATAAAAAAAGCTGAACTTATCCATTTAAGTTCAGCTTTTTGAAATGACTGGCGTTCGATTTAGAAGAGGCCCGTGATATTACCTGCCTGATCCACATCCATGTTGAGCGCTGCGGGTTGCTTAGGCAGTCCGGGCATGGTCATGATATCGCCTGTCAAGGCGACAATAAAGCCCGCACCTAGCTTGGGTACTAATTCGCGAATCGTGATCTCAAAGCCTTCTGGCGCCCCCAAAAGTGTCTGATCATCAGAAAAGCTATACTGCGTTTTGGCCATACAAATCGGTAGGTTGGCCCAGCCATTCCGCTCAAATTCTGCAATTTGTCCTTTAGCTTTCTTGGTAAAAGTAACCGATGCTCCACCATAAATTTTGGTCACAATCGTTTCAATCTTTTCAGGAATAGTGTCAGTCAAGTCATATAGATACTGGAAGTCTGACCTTGTTTCTGTCGCTGCAACAACTTTTTCCGCCAAATCAAGCCCGCCAGCACCACCTTTTGCCCAGACTTGTGTCAAGGAAAAGGCAACACCTTTAGCTGTTAAAAGTTCAGACAGAGCTGCGATTTCCGCTGCTGTATCTGTGACAAATTCATTAATCGCGACCACAACCGGTAACCCAAAACTTTGAATGTTATCAATATGCCGATTGAGATTAGCAAAACCGGCTTTTAGCGCCGCCACATCTTCGGTCGCAAGCGCTGTTTTCGCCACACCGCCATTCATCTTGAGGGCACGAACGGTTGCAACAATGACGACCGCATCCGGATGTTTCGGTAAGTCACGAGTCTTAATATCGAGGAACTTCTCTCCACCGAGGTCCGCACCAAAACCTGCCTCGGTCACAGTAAAGTCAGCTGCTTTTAAAGCTGCCGTTGTCGCTAAGACACTATTACACCCATGAGCAATATTGGCAAATGGCCCCCCATGCACAAAGGCTGGTGTCCCTTCAATCGTTTGAACCAGATTGGGTTTGAGCGCATCTTTCAGCAAGACGGTAATCGCCCCGGCAATTTTGAGGTCACCGACAGTCACAGGTTTGCGATCATAAGTATAGGCAACCACAATTTTAGCCAGACGTGCCTTGAGATTATCAATTGACGTTGCCAGACAGAAAACAGCCATAATCTCACTGGCAACCGTAATGTCAAAGCCATCTTCTCTTGGGACACCATTGATTGGCGAGCCAAGCCCGGCAATAATCTGACGCAGTTCACGGTCGTTCAAATCGACAACACGTTTCCAAATCACACGACGGGCATCAATATTGAGGGCGTTGCCCTGATGAATATGGTTGTCAAGTAAGGCCGCAATAGCATTGTTAGCCGTCGTAATCGCATGTAAATCGCCTGTAAAATGAAGATTAATATCTTCCATCGGCAACACTTGCGCATAGCCACCACCTGCTGCGCCCCCCTTGATCCCCATAACTGGGCCAAGTGACGGCTCACGCAAAGCAATCATCGCCTTGCGACCGAGCTGATTGAGGGCATCTCCGAGACCGATTGTAACCGTTGATTTTCCTTCCCCAGCTGGCGTTGGATTAATCGCTGTGACAAGAATCAACTTGCCATCATCGTTCTTTTTCAACTTTTCAAGGGCAGCAAACGTCACCTTTGCCTTGTAATGCCCATACGGTTCAATCTCCTCACTTGAAATACCAGCCTGAGCTGCAATTTCAGTAATCTTCTTCATAGCTGACGCCTGAGCGATTTCAATATCTGATTTTACCACGATAAGTCCCCAATTTCTTTATATTTACTTAATAGTATACCAGAAAGGGACTACAAACCAGCCACTTAGCTTATATTTTCTTCTTATGACCTGTTCAACGTTCGGCTTTTATCAGGTAAATTGCCCGAGCTGATCAACAACAACTTTTACCGCCACAAGTGCTCGGACAAAGATTGTCACGCAAAAAAAACAACCTGAGTCGAGAGGGTAGACTCAGCTAAGCTGCGAGTTCTTAGGATCGCAGCTTAGCTGAGAAATCACAGATTGGAAAACGTCTCCCCTCGCTATTTTGAGACGACCCTCGCAACGCAACAGATAAATCCACAACATTTTAAGCCTAACCTCGCAATGAAACGCTCCAACGCCTCATCAAAACCACAAAAAAACAACCACGCAAGGACGTGGTTGCCAGTCTTAGAGGCTGAATTATTTAACAGCGTCTCTCAAAGCTTTACCAGCTTTGAATGCAGGAACAGTTGTTGCTGCAATTTTGATAGAAGCTCCAGTTTGTGGGTTGCGACCTTCGCGAGCTGCACGTTCGCGAGTTTCGAAAGTACCAAAACCAATTAATTGTACTTTTTCACCTTTTGCAAGGAAATCAGATACTGAAGCGAAGACAGCGTTGACTGCTTTTTCTGCATCTTTTTTAGTCAATTCTGCAGATTCTGCAACTTTTGCGATCAATTCTTGTTTGTTAGCCATTTTAAAAATGTCCTCCAATAATTTTTTTACCCTTAGGCAAGATTCATTATAACAAGTAACAGCTATTAAAGCAAGTATAAATGCTATTTCTAGCGGTTTTTAGGTATTTTTTCTATAAAAAGGGGCTTTTGACTACTTTTGCATCAGATTAAAGACAAACTGACCGTTCTTTAGATCCAGCTTATCCGCCTGAAAAAAGGTATCTTTGGCAATTTCGATTTTCGAGAGATCAATCAATAACTCCTGATCGTCTGCTTTGATCGTCACAAAACTTGGTAAGTTATAAGTCCCTTTGATATAGTTCAACACCGTCTTAGTCGGTAGCCCCAGAGTGCCGATTGAAATGCTGGACACCTTCAATTCAACTGAGCCGTCTTTTAAGGCATAAGGCTCAAAGTAGACATATAAGGGAATCTCTGTATCAAATAATTGATAGCTCCCTTCCAAAACTGCCTTATCTGCGAGATAAAACTTGTAGCTCATCTTATCATTTTGACTCTTGGTCAGATATTTATTGATTAGCGTATTGAGCTGCTCGGTCGTTGTCGACACAGCTGCTAACTTAGTAGCCCCCTTGACCTGACTGACCTTGTCTAAGACAGCCTGATCACGATGTTGGGTGATCCGAAAGCCAACAACAGCAACAATTGCAATATTAAAGGCCAGTATCAGCAAAAAAAGGTATTTCCAATAGTTATTTTTCATTCACATGCTCCTTATAGGCTTCAGCCACTGCATCACTCATGATTTGATAGCCGATATTATTGGGGTGAAAATGATCTTCCTCAAACAAGGCGTTATTAGCAATTGTTTGCGTCCCCTCCCCACTGCTTGTAATCCCCTCAGTCCCTGCAATTCCTCGGTACAAGAGGTCATTAATCGGCACAAAGTACATCTTCTTCTGCTTGGCAACACTCTCCTGAGTGGCGCGATTCCAATCATCAATAATCGTTTGCATCTGGGTAATCTCTGGAAAGTTGAGATAGAAAGGATTATAGATCCCCAAGACATAGACTGGTGCCTCTGAGTTGTACTGCCGAATGTCATCAAAGATGGCTTCGATTTGCTTTTGATAAGTTTTGGCCGGTTTGACAAATGATTTTTCCGATAGGTTGGCAAGTTCTGTTCTGATCACTTTCATGACATCATTGCCGCCAACAGTAATCGTAATCAAGTCAGCTTTTTTGATGGCAGACTGAATTTTCTTTTGCGTCGTCATCCGCTTATAAATCTGCGTCGAGGTATTCCCTGAGACACCGAAATTTTGCGAGACGACACTGATCCCATAATGATCGTCAAGGGTATTCGCCAGCAGGGGCACAAACCCACCTTGATCGGTCTGGTCACCAACACCCTCCGTCAAGGAGTCGCCGATTGCCACGTAATTGAGCCGCTTTTGCGTCAGGGCAGAATGCCAATCCTTGTGGGAGAGGACTGACCCCACCGGTTTAATCCAAAAATAACCGATGCCTATAAAAAGGACAAAAATTGCCACGACAAAGATGGCAATTTCAATCAACCAGCGAGTTAAACGGTTTTTATATTTATTTTGTCTCATTTCTTCCTCGCTCTAGCCTTAGGCCTCAAACTCAATTAGGATCGCCCAAGCGCCTGATCCTGTATGAGTGGCAATCGTAGAGCTTGTATCTAAGACCGAGATTTTTTGGGTCACAAAGGGTTGGAGTTGATCTCTGATATGGCGAGCAAAAGTCACGCTTTCGGCATGTGAAACTGCAATTTCTTTCACTTTTCGATTGGCAAGTTTCGCTGAAAAGCCATCTAGCCATTTTTGGAAAGTCTTATTCCCACGTCCCTTTAGGATCGGCTCTAATTTATTATCCACTAATGTCATCACGACTTTGATGTTCAAAAGACCACTCAGAACGCCTGTCACACGATTGACCCGCCCCCCCTTGACCAGATTGTCAAGAGTTGAAATGCCGATATAAAGCGCTGTATTTTTCCGTGTCGTCTCAATCGCTGCTAGAATCTCCGCCTTGCTTGCGCCTTGGGCTGCCAGTTTAGCTGCCTCAATTACTTGAAACTTCAAGCCTTGATCAATAAAATCACTATCAATGACCGTCACATCCGCATTGGACAACATTGCACCCTGACGTGCGGCTTCGACAGTACCAGACAAGGCATCTGTCAAATGGATACTGATAATCTGACTGCCATCCTCCGATAATTTATCATAGGTTTCCGCAAAGACGCCAACAGGCGGCTGGGAAGTTTTGGGGAGATTGTGACTGACTTTCATCTTTGACATGAATTGGGCAGCCGATAAGTCTGTATCTTGATACAGCACCCCATCAATTAAAATCGCAAGGGGGACAATCGTTATCCCATACTTCTCAATCAGCTCTGGTTCAATCGTTATCGTTGAATCCGTCACTATTTTTATGGTCATAATTAAACTCTTTTCTGTCGGAAATCACGTCATTCGATAGACAATATCTCCGCAATTTCCAAAATATATGATATACTTAGGATAAAGTAGTTTTGAAAACTAGATGTCGCTTGTTCAAACAACTTCATAGATTATTATACCAGAGATTGCCTCAAATTCCCAATTTATGATGTTGCGACCCACACCAAACACGCCGCTTTTCCCCTGATAAACGCCCTACCAGCTAGCTATCAGGAAGAAATGACCGACCTTGGCGCAGCCCCTCAAGTCATCAAGCTCTGATGACACACTGACTCAATACACAAAAGGAAAGCTAGGTATCTCTTGAAAAATTCTAAAGCCTATATCATTACCAACGAAGTCTTTAATGCGGTCACACACGGCATTGGCTTTGCCTTGGCCGTAGCTGGTCTTGTCCTCCTCATCCACAAAGGTATCGTCCACCAGTCGCCCCTGCAAATCGTCAGCTATACGATTTACGGCGTGACATTAGTCCTCCTCTTTCTCTTTTCGACTTTGTTTCACAGCCTCATCTTTACCAAAGCCAATCAAGTCTTTCAAATCTTTGATCATTCTTCGATCTATCTCCTCATTGCCGGCTCCTATACGCCTTATTGTTTGATTACACTCAATGGTTGGTTAGGTTGGGTTTTATTTACGATTGTGTGGCTTTGCGCCATCACAGGTATCGTCCTCAAGGCCATTTTCTTACCCAAATGGGATGCCGTACCGAAACTCTCAACGATTTTATATGTCATCATGGGCTGGTTGATCGTCTTTGCCCTCAAACCACTCTGGGAAGCCCTCCCCCACTCAGCTGTCTGGTTACTCTTTATCGGCGGCCTCCTCTACACTGGCGGCGCCTTCTTCTACTCCCTAAAATTCCCCTACGCCCATGTCGTCTGGCATTTATTTGTCATCGCAGCAGCAGTATTAATGTGGGTGTCAGTCTATCGCTTCGTCTGATGCCGATGCGCACAAACAGCCCCCTAACTCATACAAAAAGCCGGTGCTAGTCAAAGCGCCGGCTTTTTTATTGTGAGCTAGGACGGGTTTGTTCAGAGATGGCTCGAGCTTAGGCAAAACGAACTCGAGCTCACTTTTTTATAGCTCGAGCTTATCCTAAACAAACTCGAGATCACTTTTTTATAGCTCGAGCTTATCCTAAACAAACTCGAGCTTACTTTTTTATAGCTCGAGCTTATCCAAAACAAACTCGAGTTTACTTTTTTATAGCTCGAGCCTATTCAAAACAAACTCGAGCTTACTTTTTTATAGCTCGAGCTTATCCAAAACAAACTCGAGCTTACTTTTTTATAGCTCGAGCTTATCCTAAACGAACTCGAGCTCACTTTTTTATAACTCGAGCTTATCCAAAACAAACTCGAGCTTACTTTTTTATAGCTCAAGCTTATCCAAAACAAACTCGAGCTCACTTTTTTATAGCTCGAGCTTATCCAAAACAAACTCGAGCTCACTTTTTTACTACTCGAGCCTATTCAAAACAAACTCGAGATCACTTTTTTATAGCTCGAGCTTATCCAAAACGAACTCGAGTTTACTTTTTGACTGCTCAATCTTGGTCAGAGATACCGCAACCTCCCCACACCAAGTGAAGTGGCGACACTTCTAATGATGTCTTACAGATTTATTAGCTCACGATTACATGATTTTATCAGCTGTCACAGGCGACATGTCTGCTTGGCTTGGTCAAAACTCCCTCACGTCGTTGGCTGGTGGTGGCAGTCGGCTTAGTATTGCTCACTCGTTAGCATTCTTTTTCAATGTTAGGATAAGTGTTTACAAAAGATGAGATAAATGTTATAATGTACTTACGGAAGTAGGATTGTCTGTCAGGCGTGTTCTTGGGAGATGATGACGATAAAAAGCGTTGGTCGTGGGCTTGGTTTGCGATCGACAGAATATACTGTAAAGGTCTTGATGCGTATGAGAACAAGAGCCAAACATGATGCGCCGGTGCAAAGCCACTGGCGAAGCTGGAAATCAGGCAAGAAATGGCTGTGTGGCGTTTCGATCTTTTTGGGTGTTCTTTTGATCGGTGTGGGTGCAGTGCCGACACTGGAGGAGGGGGCGGAGTCCGTTATTTGTCGGATCTTGCGCTGGATGAGAGTCAGTGCTGCGACTATAACTAGTAACTGGATCCAAAAGGACGAAACTGGAGACAATGCCTATCCGACTGATGAAAAGGTAGCGGAAGGCTACGCCAGAGCCACAGGCTATGCCGACTACTTCAATATCCGAGTCGTATCCGCAACAGGTGTGGCGGAAGCTGACTTCCCTCCTGCGGTTCAAAGCTATATGACAGGCTACTATCTGCCGCATGTCGTGATAACACCGGGAACATCGGCATCGCCGGCTTTTTCTGGTGTTTTTAAAAAGACAACTGATCTGGACACACACGACAAACTGCTTGCTGCAGGTTATACCCTAACATCAAATAATGAAATACTAGGAACTCGGCTGGACCTTACTGAGGCTACTACCATAAAAGACCAATATGTAGGCGTTAATCTAACAGAAGATCATTATACAAATGCCAATTTCAGATTTGAGGATTGGGAAGCTTTTTCACTGAGTGGTTCTCAGATAACTTTTCTTCAACAAAATGGTAGTAGCAATGGAAACCTAAATTTACAACCTGCAGTTATTTTAGAAGAGGGTCAAAATCATCCAAATGATCTCAAAAATTTTTCTGGAGCTTACACTTATGAGGGTGCGTGGGATAAGACTGGAATTAATAAAGATGATCAAGGAAATCCTATCTATCCTCAAGATATCTCCCAAGAAGCTTACGACAGCTATCTCAAATATGTGGAAAACAATGTTACCCTCAGTGTAGATGTAGACAAAGATACCACCATCCAACTTCGTTTAGGGGCATATATTTCTAACTCATTTTATACAGGCAAGACTAATACTCAGTTATGTTCAGGATTTTTTCCAGTATATATAAAAGATGATGATTCAGATCCTAATAATGACAAATTTTATACGGACGACATTGGAAATACACTTGTTCTGATTACCCAAAACCTTAACGTAGGGAATTCTTTTAAGAACTATGTTAGCTTAAGTTTTGTATTTGGTGGAGGTATGGTATCCCAGCAGACGCGTTACGAAGTCACAGCCCCAATCTACACCAGACCTGAAATACCCGAAACAAGTGGCACGACCACCACCACCTACGACTACAAGTACGCCTACGGCGACAAGCTCCTACCACCGACAGTCGTGCCTACCTATGGCACGCCGACTACCATTGATGGTGCACTTCGCTATCCCAAGACAATCTCCGGTGTCGCCAAGCAACAGTTGATCACACCGCTCGGTGCCTATCAATCTGGCGGCGAAATCGTCTTACCGCAAGGGACACAGCTGCTGATTACCTACACCGATATAACTGGTCAAGAGAAAACCGCCAACACCACAGTTTCCGACAACTACGGCAACTACACGATAACTCTAACTGATGCTCAGGGTGGTACAAAGGTAACCGTGACCCCGAACATTCAGAAGAAACTAACCGGTGTGACCCTAAATGGTGTGACGACAACAAAGAATACTGACTTAAAGGACACAAGCAGCAACAACCTCTATGCGAGGAGTCCTGCGGAAGCAACGCTCCAAGTCCAAGGGCGCTTTATCCCAGTTGATAGTTCCAACAATGTGATTACCGCCATTGATGCCAGTGACGCGAAATGGGCATTCGGTCCAGTCGATAAAGGCGCCAGCCTGACTGATCAACTCCCGACTGTCACGGGCTATACTCGGGTCACGACAAGTGCGACCGCACCGAACATTGACGGCAATATCAATGTGATCTACACTCAAAATCCCAATAGGGTTGTGCCAGTCGATGCAACAACTGGGGCGACACTCTCCGACATTCCCAGCCAACCCGACCAATATCCTGACGAAAACGGCAATGTGACCGTGCCGGATCTCAGTAGCTACGGCTACTCACTGGCAGCAAGCGTAGTGGATGCAGATTCGAGCAAAGAGGGTATCCAAGTCCCAGCCGACCTAACAGACGGCTTGACAGAGGTCCCTTATACTCGTAATCCCCTCCCACTGCCCGTGACGGGTTATGTCGGGTCTCAGCCACTGTCATTCTTTGCCTTACTCGGCGCAGCTGTGATTGCCCTGATTGCCAGCCTCCAGTACGCCATTGCGAAATTGGACAAGCGGCATAAAGACTAAAGGGTGCCTCTCATAACTGGATGATCGTCTGAATAGGCAACACCCCCTTGTCATTGAGGGTTGAGGCGCTTCACGACTTCAGACGATCAATCTGGCACAGGCGGCTCATGAGTGATGAGCGGTACCCGAAACTGATTCGCCCGAGAGAAAAGGCCGTCGCAACGGCTTTTTCCTCAGTCGTCAGTTTGCACGCGCTAGGAGTTAGCGTTGTCACACCTGAAAGGAGGATAGTGTCATGAGTAAAAAATGGAGCGATCTCCTCCTGAACTATGCCATGATTTTCTGTTTGGTCGTGGGACTGGGGGCGCTTTTCTACCCAGCGATCGGCAATGCCTACAATGACTGGTATACCAACCGGCTGATTCGCTACAATAACGGTCAGAGAAAGACAGCTCAGGAGCTAAAGGCGCAGCTGGTCGCACGACAGGAGGCGATCAGACAGGATGCGCTGACCGATCCTTACTCGGCAGCGAGTCTGGATGCGCTGAGTTTTAAGACGATGACACCAAAGATTTATGCCGACCATATGATCGGCGAGATTTTCTTGCCAACGATTGCGCAACATTTACCCATCTTTGACAATGTCGGCGAGCAATTCTTGCAGAAAGGGGCGACTTGGCTGTCGACCTCCTCGACCCTCTTTGGCGGCGAGAATACTCACTCAGCGGTCTCCGCCCACTCGGGCATTCCCAGTGCCAAGATGTTTAGCGACCTGCACCACATGGCGCTAGGCGATCTGATCATCTACAAGCTAGGCGACGAGTACCTCGCCTACCGTGTCTTTAGCAAAACCGAGGTCGCACCTAGCGAGCCTCAAGCCTATGCCAAAGTCGTCGGCAAGGATCTGACGACCCTGATTACCTGTACCCCGATCGGTGTCAACAGCCACCGCCTACTCGTCACCGGCGAACGCGTGCCATTTAAACCCGCCATGATGAAGCTAGTCAAACAGACCAGCGCCAAAAAGGACCAGAAAGACCTCTGGGGTCTCGGTATCACTAGCCTCATCTTTATCAGCGGCGGGACCATCCTAGTCCTGATGGTCAGGAAGGGCAAATGCCGACAAACTCAAAAAGCGTGACGAGTCGTCACGCTTTTGATTGACTTCAAAAACCGAGCGGTTCACTAGCAAGCAAAAACACACGTCGCTTAGGAAGTGTGTCTGTTAGAAGGCCTGCTTTTTTTATAGGCGATTGATTTCCCGAAGTGTCTGAAACATCAAAGCAATGCCTGCGATAACGATCAAGGCTTGTAAGATTGACGTCTTGTTGTGGACAATCAAGGCAATGATAATCGTGATCGCTAACACCGTGCCGATAATCCCAACAAAAAGATTGAGACTGGTCTTGATTTCATCAGAAGCCAGAAAGAGATAACACAGGACAAACAATCCCAATGCAATTAAATAAAACATCTCTCCTCCTTTAGCTTTTACAATTTAACCTTTTTTCTTCTTATTGGCTTTTTCACGCTCTGCTTTGTTCAAGATTTGTTTGCGGAGGCGGATTGATTCTGGTGTCACTTCCAGATATTCATCATCTGCCATAAACTCGATTGATTCTTCCAAAGTCAAGATCCGTGGTGTTTTGATCACGTTGGTTTGGTCTTTGTTGGCTGAACGGACATTGGTCATTTGTTTCGCCTTGGTTACATTGACTGTCAGGTCATTTTCACGAGAATGCTCCCCGATAATCATGCCTTCATAGACTTCCGTACCCGGATTGACAAAGATCGTTCCACGTTCTTCAACACCCATAATGGCGTAAGTCGTTGTTTTACCAGTATCAATCGACACCAGCGCCCCACGGCTACGACCACCGATTTGCTCATGGATCATCGGCAAGTATTGATCAAAAGTATGGTTCATAATCCCATATCCACGTGTCATTGACAGGAACTCAGTTGAGAAACCAATCAAACCACGTGCTGGCACGAGGAAGATTAGGCGAACTTGACCATTACCTGTGTTGATCATGTCCTGCATATTCCCTTTGCGCTCCGAGAGGGCTTGAATGATCGAGCCTTGATATTCTTCTGGTGTGTCGATTTGCACCCGTTCAAATGGTTCAGACCGTACGCCATCAATCTCACGTTCGATTACTTCTGGCCGTGAGACTTGGAGTTCATAGCCTTCACGGCGCATTGTTTCGATCAAGATAGACAAATGCAACTCACCACGACCTGAGACAATCCAGCGGTCAGGCGAATCAGTCGGATCAATGCGGAGCGACACGTCCGTTTGCAGTTCTGATTGCAACCGTTCTTCGACTTTACGAGAGGTTACCCATTTCCCTTCACGACCTGCGAAAGGTGAGTTATTGACAAGGAAAGTCATTTGCAAAGTTGGCTCATCAATGTGCAAAATCGGCAGTGGCTCAACATGGTCAGATGGTGTCACTGTTTCCCCAACAAAGATGTCGTCCATACCTGACACGGCAATCAAATCGCCGGCTTTAGCTTCTTGGATTTCAACACGATCAAGACCGAAGAAGCCAAAGAGTTTCGTCACTCGGAAGTTTTGCTTGGTGCCGTCAAGTTTTGACAAAGTCACACTGTCGCCAACTTTGATCGTCCCACGAAAGACACGACCGATTCCGATACGACCGACAAAATCATTATAATCCAACAATGAGACTTGGAATTGTAGGGGCTCATCAGAATTATCAACTGGTGCTGGAATATGGTCAATGATTGTTTCAAACAAAGGTGCCATCGTGTGTTCTTGCGTTGCAATATCGTCTGAAAGACTTGATGTCCCATTGATTGCTGAGGCATAGACGACTGGGAACTCCAGCTGATCTTCATCCGCCCCAAGTTCAATCAAGAGTTCTAGGACTTCATCTACTACTTCTTCTGGACGGGCAGAAGGTTTGTCGATTTTATTGACGACAACAATTGGTGTCAACCCTTGATCCAAAGCTTTTTTCAAGACGAAACGCGTTTGAGGCATCGTGCCTTCATAGGCATCCACGACAAGCACAACACCGTCAACCATTTTCATGATCCGCTCAACTTCGCCACCGAAGTCCGCGTGACCGGGCGTATCTAGGATATTGATATGCTTATCTTTATATTTAACTGCCGTATTTTTAGCAAGGATTGTAATCCCACGTTCTTTTTCAAGATCGTTGGAATCCATCGCACGATCATCCAGATGAGCGCGAGCGCTCAAGGTGTCAGATTGTTTCAAAAGTTCGTCCACAAGCGTTGTTTTACCGTGGTCGACGTGGGCAATGATTGCGACATTACGAATGTCTTCGCGTAATTTAGTCAAGATTTTACCTCATAATTTGAGGCCACTTCTAAAAACTCAAAACTGCGAGCATTGCCGCAAACGATTTGAACACTTTTTAGAGATGACCTTTCTGCTAATTCAACTTTATAAGTATACCACATTTTTAACCAAATGCAAACAAACGCCCTCATATCAACACGGCAAACGCATGAAAATGAGTGAACATTTTGGCTTGTCATTGTATTGACAGACAAGGTCTGATTATGTCGGGCTCACGCGCGTTATCCGCCTGTTCCTTTTTGCATGTCTACCGACCACCAGACTCAGCGATAAACCGCCTTATCTACATATCCCGTCAAGCGTTTCAACAATAGCTCTGACTCAGCCACGTAAATGCCGGTCATTTGTGTGGCTTTTGTTGTTTCATTGTAGAGTACCACAGCTGAGTTGCCTGGGAAGTCTCTGAGCAGCTGGGCAATTTTGACATTCTTGGTCGTATCGGCAATTGCTAACCAGAGTTTTCGATCCGTTTCCTCAACCTTGACCAAACTTTCTGCTACTAGCTGCAAGTGTTCCTGACGTTCTGATACTTTGCCAGTCATCAAATAAAAGTCATTGAGCGTTAAATCCGCTAGAAATCTGTGATAAGCCTCAGGAAATAGAGTCACATCTAAAGTCTCTTGGGTATCTGTCACCGTTAAGAATGCCATCGTTGCTCCTGTTTTCGTTCGATGCGATTTTATCTGGGTCAACTGGACTAAAATCGTGGCTTTTTTCCCCGCCACTAGTTGACTAATCTCGGTAAAATTGCCTTGACGTGTTCTAGCAATCGGCATCAACGGGTGTTCAGTCACCGCAATCCCCATCAGCTCAAACTCCATGGCATACTTTTCAGCATTGCTATAATCCTCATAGTCTGTGTAAGCAAAGGTCAACTGTGAGGCACTATCTGAAAACAAATCTGTCTGAAAGACAGCATTAAACTCTAACAATTTTGGCAAATTCTCGACTAATTTGCGCCGATTGCGATCAAAGCTATCAAAAGCCCCGACCTCTATCAGCGGCTGAATTGTCGTCACTTTGCGATACTGCTCGGGCAACTTTTGGATAAAGTCCGACAAGTCTGCAAACGGTCGATGTGCTAGCACCCACAGCGCCAAGTCACGTGACAGACCCTTGATTGCCCGCATCCCCAAATAAATCTCCCCATCTGATAACTTATCATAATAAGGCAGGCGATTAATCTGGAGCTGGGCTAATCTCAAGCCTGAAGTCAGCGCCTCATTGAGCAAGGCTGTCCTCTTGCTATCTCGCAACATCACCTCATAAAAGACATCTGGAAAATGCGCCTTGAAATAAGCCATCTGAACAGCTAATGCCCCATAGCCAAAGGCATGTGACCGGTTAAAGCCATAATTAGCAAAGCGTTCAATCAACTCATAGATTTCGATTGCTTTTTCCTTGCCATGTCCCTGTGCCAAACTACCGGCAATAAAGGCGGCTTTTAACTGTTCAAATTCTGAGCCTTTCTTTTTAGAAATGGCACGTCTCAATAAATCTGCCCGACCAAGTGAAAAACCAGCAAAGACTTGTGCCACCTGCATAATCTGTTCCTGATAAATCATAATCCCATAGGTCTGTTTTAGAATCTCAGCAATCGAGGCATCAGGATAGATAACCGTCTCCTGACCATGACGCCGTCTGATAAACTCTGGGATAAAAGCAGACGGTCCCGGCCTAAAAATCGACGTTGCTGCGACAATATCGCCAAATGTTGTCGGTTGTAATTGTCGCAAGAAGTTCATCATCTGAGGGTTTTCAAATTGAAAAATTCCTAAGGTTTGACCCTTTCTAAAAAGTGCCAGCACCTTGTCATCATTGAGGTCAATCTGACCAATCTCGAGCTGCTTGCCATAACGTTCAGCGACCAAATCCCGCATGTCATTGATAAAGGTCAAGTTTTTAATACTTAAAAAATCAAATTTAATCAACCCCAGTGCTTCGACATCCTGTGCCTCAAATTGTGTAATCGGGAGGGTTTCTCCTGGTGCTAAAGGCAGATAATCCGTCAAATCGTGCGCAGCCAAGACAACACCCGAGGCATGAACCGACTTCTGCCGTGGCATCCCTTCAATCTTTTGAGCATAGGCAAAGATTTGTTGCAAGTGGGGGTGTTTGATGATTTCAGCACGAAAGCGATGATTCTTTTCATATTCCTGAGCCAGACTATCTGATCGTCCAATCATCCGAGACAGCTGTGTGATCTCAACTTCTGTCATCCCAAAGACCTTAGCGACATCACGAAAGCTCTGTTTCATACCAAAAGTTGAGTAAGTCACAATCTGTGCGACATGACTACTGCCATACCGATTTCTGACATAGTTCAAGATATTGGCACGTTGAGTATCCGGCAAGTCGATATCAATATCGGGTAGGCTCGCCCGTTCAGGATTGAGAAAACGCTCAAAGAGCAACTGATTAGCAACTGGATCAACCCCTGTAATCTGCAAGGCATAAGCCACAAGCGACCCCAGTGCCGAGCCACGCCCCATACCCGTATAGATCTGTTGTGAGCGAGCATACCGCAAGACATCTGCGACAATCAAGAAATAATCGTCAAATCCCATCCGATGAATGACCGAAAGCTCGTGCTGCAGACGTTGCCGATAGACTTCTGATGTCAAATTTTGAGCATTGAGAAAGGCTTCTGCAGTTGCCCGCAAGTCATCTGCTGCGGCTTTATCAGGATTAAACTGAGGCAAGACAGGAGATTCCAAGTCTGGCTCATACTGAATGGTGCCAATAAGTTGCGATAAATGCGTCAAGCTCTCCTGATCAAATAAGGCACGGACTTCTGCTTCTGGTCGCAAACTTTCCGTCTGCGGTGTCGTCAAGCTCGGATCATACTTGGTGCCATTTTTGATATGGGTCAAAATGGCTAAGGTTTCCGCCTCGTCTGTGGTCAGATACTTGACAGATAAGAAAGGCACAGTCGGCAGTGAAAACCGCTGAGCCGTTGGCTGAGTCAAGCCGACAAAGACATCCTTTGCTGGCAACTGACTCAGGATGTGCGCAAGGGCATAGTCAGACGGGACAATAATCGCCAAATCCTCCAGATGACTGACCATATCTGAGAATTTAGTAAAGCCAAAGTTTTTCTTACTGGATAGGCGATAAAGATTGCGCAAGCCTTCGCTTGTTTTAGCGACAAAAGCCAGTTGAACGGGCAAGTCCTCAAACAAAAGCGTCGTCTCAAGGGAAATGACCGGTTGAATCCCCTCAGCTCTGGCTAAGGTGATAAACTGATGAGCGGCATGGAGGTTATCAAGGTCTGAAATCCCCAAGGTTTGATAGCCTAATGCCTTGCCAAGCGTCAGGTAATCGGCTAACTTGATCGTTGCCTGCATAAAACTAAAAACTGTTTTGGTATTAAGTTGGGCGTACATGGCAACTCCTTTACAATTATGTCTTGCAAAAATGCTTTATTTCTATTATACTTTATTTTGAAAGAAGAAACAGGCAGAGACCTATAAAAGACCTAAGGACACCTCTAATCACTCCTTTTTTCGCCTGTGGGCAGATTGCTCGTCTGACTTCGTTGAGCTCCTCGTCCCATGAACCACATGGGTTTCGTCGCTCGTCTTGTCAGACGAACACTCTACCTCACAAAGCGAAACCCCAGTTATCAGAGGTGCCTTAATGTCAAGTTTAGGAACTCCTAGAAAGAAGAAAATATGATGAAATACTTGGTTGTTCTATTTTGGTCACTCCTTTTGAGTGAACTATCTGGCTTTGTCATCGGCCAACTCAACAGCACGACGTTTCAACCAAAATTAGTCGCTTGGATTGCAGTTGCTTTTACAGTCTTTATCTTTATTTTAGACAAAGCAGCTATCCTACCAGACCCAGAGGCTAAGTCAAGCAAATAGACCGCAAGGTTTATTTTTTTGCATTCCTTTGCCTGATAAAGTCATCAGATCATCCCTGCCACAAAAGCAACTGCGCTTGTGTTCAAAAGACCATGGGGACTTAGGGAAACTCCCATGGGGATTTGGGAAAACTCCCATGAGGATTTGGGGAAACTCCCATGGGGATTTGGGGAAACTCCCATGGGGATTTGGGAAACTCCCATGAGGATTTGGGGAAACTCCCATGAGGATTTGGGAAAACTCCCATGAGGGTTTGAGCAACTTACCATGGTAACTTAGGGAAATTGCCATGGGAGTTTGTGCAATCGCTCAGCTCATGAGCGACCGGGTCTCTCGCCGTCAGGCCAATCAAAAAGCGTTCATCACGAACGCTTTTTGATTAGGCTTCTGCATTTGCCACAGCGGCTTTGATGAAAGCTGTGTAAAGCCCTTCTGAACGATTTGGTCGGCTTGACAATTCAGGATGGTATTGACAAGCAACAAAGAATTTATGATCTGGGATTTCGACAATTTCAACCAAGCGGTTATCTGGTGAAACACCAGAGAAGACCAAGCCTGCTTTTTCAAATTGTTCCCGATAGGCATTGTTAAATTCATAACGGTGACGGTGACGCCGTTGGATGACTTCTTGATTATCATAAGCGGCAGCCGTCACGGAATGTGCTTTTAGCTTGGCAGGATAAAGGCCTAAACGCAAGGTACCGCCCATATCTTCGACATCAATCTGATCCCGCATCAGGTCAATAATCGGGAACTTCGTCTCTGGATCAAGCTCCGTTGAGTTAGCACCCTCAAGACCCAGCACATGACGACCAAACTCGACACAGGTCAACTGCATACCCAGACAAACGCCTAGCATCGGCACATCGTTTTCACGCGCATACTGAATCGCCGCAATCTTACCCTCGGTGCCACGTGGTCCAAAGCCACCAGGGACGATGATCCCATCAACATCTCCTAGTAAACTTGCGGCGTTATCAGCTGTCACGTCATTTGATTGAATCCATGACAGTTGAATGTCCGTATCGGCTGGATAACCGGCGTGTTTCAAGGCCTCCACGACCGAAATATAAGCATCCGGTAGCTCGACATATTTACCGACAAGCGCAATCTTAGTCGTCTTTTTCAAGTTCATGACATGGTGGACCATCTCTGTCCACTCGGTCATGTCCGCCTGAGGTTGATCCAGTTTCAAATGATCCAAGACGATTTGATCCATCTGTTGCGCTTGCAAATTCAAAGGAATTTGATACAAGTGTGCCACGTCCAATGATTCAATCACAGCTTCGGGTGCCACATCAGTAAACTGAGCAATCTTATTCTTAATCCCTTGTTCAGCAGGCGTTTCCGTCCGAATCACGATCATATTGGGTTGAATCCCTAACCCACGTAACTCTTTAACCGAATGCTGCGTAGGTTTTGTTTTCATCTCAGCTGATGCTTTCAAATAAGGCAAGAGCGTCGTGTGGATATAGTAAACATTCTCTGCACCGACATCAGACTTCATCTGACGCAGGGCTTCGAGAAAGGGTAGCGATTCAATGTCGCCAACTGTCCCACCGACCTCAGTGATGATCACATCAGAATCTGTCGTCGCAGCGGCACGTTTGATTTTTTCTTTGAGCGCATCCGTGATATGCGGAATGACTTGAACCGTCGCCCCCAGATACTCGCCCTTGCGCTCTTTGCGTAAGACTTCGTTATAGATTTTACCCGTTGTGACGTTTGAATATTTATTCAGATTAACATCCATAAACCGCTCATAGTGACCGAGGTCAAGGTCCGTTTCAGCGCCATCATCCGTGACGTAAACCTCACCATGTTGATAAGGACTCATCGTACCCGGATCAATATTGATGTAGGGATCAAACTTTTGAATCGTGACTTTAAGCCCACGGTTTTTCAAAAGACGACCAAGGCTTGATGCCACAATCCCTTTACCAATCCCTGAAACCACACCACCTGTTACAAAAATGTACTTTGTCATTATCTCTCCTTATTGTTGAACACCTAGCAAAATATAAAAAGCTCCCGCAAGGGAGCTCTTGTCTGACCGCCTAAAGCGGTGCCCGATAATTATCTTATCGCAATTCAAGAGATTTGTCAACTGACTTTTGCACGCAAGTTCAGCCTACACCAGCTCCCCCCCTTGCAAGACTTGACAAACTCATTGCGATGATTGAGCGAAATCTATGCAAAACTCCGAGCCCCTTAGCCAGATAAGTTGCTCATGCAGTGGCGAGGTTGGACTCAAATCATGAGCAACAATTTGGCAAATCATGAGCATCACTTGAGTCAGTACTCGCATTCATTTGAACAAAGACAGTCACGCACCAAAAACATCCCGATTGCAGTGGAGAGGATTGGCTTAAAAGAGCTGTGGGCAACAGACAAGCTGCGAGACCCTAGGCTCGCAGCTTAGCTGGAAAAGCGAAGCTTTTAAAGCGGGTCCCCACGCTATTTTGAGACACCCCTCGAAAGGCAACGAGTCAACCACCACACCAATGCACGCAAGACAAGGAAAAAGCCCCAGCAAGACTCGGGCAAGTTACCATGGTAGTTCAACTAAATTACCATGGAAGTTTTACCAAATTACCATGGTAGTTTGCCTAAATTACCATGGAAGTTTTACCAAGTTACCATGGTAGTTTGCTCAACTTACCATGAAAGTTTGTCAAAGTTACCATGGCAACTTAGTCATCTGCTCACGGTCGTTTCATAAATTATGCATGACTTCAAGCAATTTGACCTCATTCATCAATGATTGCAAGAGACTCTTTTTAACACTTATTTTACTACCTATCTGCTTCAAATAAGTGCGATGC
>JAISXW010000002.1 GCA_031270325.1 Streptococcaceae bacterium | reverse complement strand
AGCAAAATAATTTTTAAAACTTGCTTAGTCGCAAGATTTTTTGCGTCTCGTCAAAGCAATGAAAATAAATTCCAGAAAAAATACACTTTACTCTTGACTTTTAATATAGTTTGTCTTTCTGTAATGCCATTGTTTTTTAGCGGCAAAGAACCCTAACTACAAAAAACTTATGGCTATTTCTATTTGATGCTTTAAGTATACTAAAAATTCGCTACCAATACAATGACACAAAACAGGTTCCAAGTCAATGACCGCACCCCTACACGGAAAAATTGCCTTTCCCTTTGATACATGATAAACTGGTTATATTATCCCTTGTCCATACCCAAAAGCTAGAAAGCGATACTAACCATGACGGATCAGTCTCCGACTCCCAACAGTGATACACAGGCCGCAGGTCAGCGGATTACGATTGTTTTTATTTTAAATGTCCTTTTTGCCATTTTAGAATTTATCTTTGGTGCTATGTTTGGGTCGGTTGCGATCCTGTCTGATGCCGTACATGATACCGGAGATGCCATTGCGGTCGGTTTTGCATGGTTTTTCGAGAAAGTCTCTCGAAAAAAATCTGATAATGCCTATACACTAGGCTACCGACGCTTTTCATTGCTAGGCGCGCTGATTACCAGTGTCATCTTGCTGACAGGCTCAATCTTAGTCATCATCGAAGCGATTCCCCGACTCTTGCAGCCAAGACCTGTCGAAACTGCCGGTATGTTTTGGTTAGCCATTTTTGCCAGTCTCGCCAATGGTTTCGGTGCTTATTTGATGACACGAGGCACCTCACGCAACGAGAGCCTGCTCAACCTCCATATGCTAGAAGATGTCCTGGGCTGGATTGCAGTACTTATCGTGTCAGTGGTCATGCACTTTCAGCCGTGGTATTGGCTAGACCCACTCCTATCGCTCGCCATTTCTCTTTTTATCTTAACCAAAGCTATTCCGAAATTTATCGGCACACTGCGCATTCTAATGGAAGCCGCACCAGAAACAGTCAACTATCCAGCCCTCATCGCTGAATTAGAAAACTTGCCTGAAATCAATCAGATTACTGAGCTCTGCATCTGGTCCATTGACGGCGAAAAACACGCTGCCATGCTCCATCTGACGATTGCGATTACTGACCAAACACACGCAAAAGCTGTCGCAAGAGCTATCTTAGAAAGACACCACGTTGCTTATTCGGCGATTGAAGTCGATAAAAATAGTCACGAACATGACTTACACAAAGATAAGTAATCTCAACCGATACTCTGAGAACAAACCCGCACTTCAAAAGATTGCTTCAGCAATCTTTTTGTTTGTTCGAGCAACCTTTTGGCTTGCTGCGACATAGTTTTTACATGTTACGACATACTTTTTCTATGTTGCGACATAGTTTTTGCATGTCACGACATGCTTTTTACATGCTGCAACATACTTTTTACATATCACGACATACTTTTTACATGCCGCGACATAGTTTTTGCATATCGCAACATAGTTTTTACATGTTACGACATACTTTTTACATGTCACGACATAGTTTTTACATGCTACGACATAGTTTTTCTATGTTGCGACATACTTTTTACATGTCACGACATAGTTTTTGCATATCGCAACATAGTTTTTACATGTCGTGACACGCTTTTGCCTTGCTGGGATATTCTTTTTGTTTGCTGAGACATTCTTTTTGATTGTGGCGACACGCTTTTTACTTGCTGGAGCAAGCTATTTGATTGATCGACCAACCTATTTGCTTGCTCCGACATATTTTTTGTATGTCGTGACATTCCTTTGGATTGCTGGAGCAAGCTTTTAGATACCTACGGGCATTTTTTTGCTGCTTGCAACGCTCCTCTAGCTTGGTCAGGTAGACTTTTTGACAGTCAAAAAAAGCTACCCCTAGATAACTGATTCCCAAAAAACCAGCCCAGCAAAGTTTGCTGTGCTGGTTCTTAACTTGCGACTTAGTCGCCGATTTTCGTCAAGATGGCATTGATAAATTTGGCATCTTTGTCGTCATTGAAAGCCTTCGCCAATTCAATCGCTTCATTGATGGCAACGACTCGGGGCGTTTCAGTGAATAATATCTCAAATATGCCCAATCTCAAAATGACACGATTGATGGGAGCTAGCCGTTTGACCGACCAATTGTCAGCCAAATGCACTGTAATCTGCTCATCTAATAAGTCTTTTTTAGCACGAGTCCCGTGGATAAGCTCTGTCAAAAACGTTGGCGCTTCAAGCAAGCGGTCATCATAGCCCAATGCAAAAGCTAAGGCATTGTCAACAGATTCATCTGCTTGACTTTCTAGCAGGTAAAGCGCCTGTACGGCACGAATCCGGATCTCGTGCTGATTTAATGGCTTAGTCGGCATCCAAAAAGTCCTCATCAAACAGTTCTTTAAAGTCCGGCTTCGGTGTTTTTTCAGGTACGACACCCGCGACATGAATGTTGACTTCGTCCACCACGATGTCACTCATGTTGAAGACATTGTCCTTAACCGTCTCTTGTATCGCAATCGCCACACTCGGTACTGACACACCGTAAGTCAGGTAAACATAGATGTCTACGACTACTTTGTCGGCTTCTTGGTGGACATAAACGCCACGACCATCTGCTTTTTTGCCAATCAAATCAGCAAACCGTTTGTTGCGCAAACTGTAAACACCGTCTATTTTGGCGGTCGCAACTGCCACAAGCGTTTCGATCACTTGTGGTGCAATCACAATTTCGCCTAATGTTTCAGTATTCGTGCTAGGATTAGTATTTGTCATGATTTTTTCCTCGTCTTTTTACTCGCTCATCCAGTCTACAAGGTCAAACTTCTAGTCCGACCTACAAGCTATCAGGATTAAGCACGTTTCAAGTAAGCACCCGTCTCAGTATTGATTTCGAGCTTTTGACCCACTTCGATAAAGTCTGGTACATTGACCACGAGACCTGTTTCCATCGTCGCTGGTTTTCCAGAACCAGTCACCGTCGCCCCTTTGATTGAAGGCTGTGTTTCAGTTACCGTCAAGACAACCGTTGTCGGCACTTGTACACCAATGACTTCCAAGCCAAAGAATTGAATCTTCACTTCTTCATTTTCAAGGATAAACTTCAACTCATGTTCGACATTAGCCACTGGGATTTCATATTGGTCATAGGTTTCATTGTCCATGAAGTATGCCGTCTCATCCATTTGATACAGATATTGGGCATTGTGCGTTTCGATAATGGCTTGATCGAATTTTTCCTCAGGCCGAAAAGACGTATCAAAAGTCGATCCCGTACGGACATCACGGAGTTTCATCCGCATAATCGTATTCCCTTTGCCCGGTTTGTGATGACTCGCTTCCAAAACGCGCAAGAGTTTGCCGTCTGATTCAAAAGTCATGCCTGCCTTGAGTTCGTTTGCTGCTACCATGTTGTTATCTTCTCACTTTCATTTAGGAACATTCTTTTAGGTTCTCTCCATTTTATCATATTTGCACCGCTTGTGCTAGGTCAAAAGTTTAGTCCACCATTTCATCAGACCTGTCTGCAAATCTGATACCAATAGATAACCCAAAAAACACGACCTCGGAAAAGATCGTGGGCTTTATGCTTACATTGACACTCACTGTCCTAAAGCACAATCAATTTTTTAGGTGCTAGGGTCAGGACTTCAACACCATGCTCTGTAATCAATAGGTCGTCTTCAATCCGGACACCGCCGACATTTTCAATATAAATGCCCGGCTCATCTGTGATAACCATTTGAGACCGCAGTCGGTCTTGACCCGTCTGCGAAAAGAAGGGCAATTCGTGAACATCCAAGCCCAATCCGTGACCAATCCCATGTGTAAAGGCATGACCATAGCCTGATGCCTCAATCACGTCACGTCCTGCACGGTCATAGTCGCCATAGGTCAAGCCGGGTCGACTGACCTCAATCACCGCCTGTTGCGCTGCTTGCACGACCTGATAAATGTCACGCATTTGGTCATCTACCTGACCGACAAAAAAGGTACGGGTCATATCACTAGCATAGTGCTGATAGTAACAGCCAAAATCAACCGTGACTGGATCGCCAAAAGCAATCGGTTTATGCGTTGCCACCCCATGAGGCAGGGCACTTCTTTTACCCGACGCAACAATCGTATCAAAACTAATCCCAGACGCGCCGAGTTCTCGCATTTTAAAATCTAAAAAGTTCGCCAACTCCAGTTCTGTCTTCCCAGGCTCAACATATTTGAGCAGGTCTTGAAAGGCTTGATCCGCTATCTGACAAGCCTTTCGAATAGTCGCAAGCTCATCTGGACTTTTGAGTTGCCTTTGCTGTTCGACAAATTGCGACAGGGCTTGCAGGTGCAAGCCTGATAAAGTTGCTTGAAGGACTTGAAAGGTCGCATAGCTCAAACTATCCTCAAAGCCAACACGTTGAATGCCCTCTTTTTTCAAAAGCAAAGCAATCTCTGACAAGGCTTCTCGCGTCTCGATGACTTCAAACGCCCCACCAAGCTCACGCGCCGACAAGCTATACCGTGAATCCGTCAATAAATACTGGGCTTGTCCTGTCACCAACACCGTCCCAGCCGATCCCCAAAAGCCTGTCAAGTAATAAATGTTTTTCAAATTTGTGATGATGAGCGCACCTAAATCGGCAGTAATCATCCGTTCTCTTAATGTCGCCAGTCTCGTCATACCTGTTCCTACTTCCCTTTTATTTTTTGATTATCTTGGAGCAATAAGGCCAGCATCACAAAGGCAATATTGGCATGATGTGGATAAGCAGTGTACCTCGGCTCCCAAGACGTCACGTATTTTTTCTTATAATTGCGCAAGCCCTCAAAGTTGTAGAGTGAGTCGCCAAATTGGTAAATCAGATTGGCAATTCGCTCTGACACAAAGGCGCTGCGATAGGTTCCGACATTGGCAAGCGGTGTCATGCCTAAATCAAATTTCGCAATCCCTTCCGCCTGAAATTGCTCGAAAAGCTTGATAAACAAGAAGTCCATCACACCTTTTGGTGCTGTCTGTGTATGGCGCATCAAATCAATTGAGACAAAAGTCTGGGTATAGGTTGGCATGACATTGGCAAAGGCAACGATTTCCTCATCTGAGCGGACGAGGGCAATCGGTGCTTTTCTCAGATAGGCAGGATCGAAATAACCGAGTGAAAAGCCTTTTTCTCGTCGCCCATCTAACCACTCGTCAGAAATCTCACGCAACCTATTCCAAAGCTCAGGTGTCATCTCTGTTGATGAGACCATCTCAAGTCGATAGCCTGCTTTTTCCACTTGATTGACCGCTTGCCGTTTGGTCTTGTTTTTATTGCCCGACAAGCTGAAAGTAGTCAGGTTGACATGACCTTCTTCGCCTTGCTTGATAAAGTTATAGCCTAGTTCATGCAATAGCAAGGTCGTCTTTTGATCAATCTCATAGAAAACCGGCTGATAGCCTAGCACGTCCGCCTCTTTTAGAAAAGCAATCAGTGCCTCTGACAGACAAGTCATATCCCCAGACGGTGTGCCCATGACTAAGAGCTTATCCTGCCGAATGGCAAATTGAATCAAAAATCGTTGCTTATAGACCCACATCCGTTTGTCACCCATAAACAAGAGTTGACTTTGCGTATTGCCACCATAGGTCGTCAGCACTTCTTGTGCCAGTGTCTCATCTAAGACCGTCCCAACTTCAAGTCGGTGACCTTGCAAATAGCGCAGATAAAACAGCCAAATCGCCATCACAATCAAAATCGCAACCAAGCCCACCAGCCACATTTTTTCAGAAGGAAACAATAAAAAGTCATTGACCCGATGGTGCATATGATAACTCGGTCGGGAAAGGGCGCCAACGATAATGTAGAGCAAAATAAGGACAAAGATAAAGAAACCATCAAAGACCATTGTCTCATAACTCAGCACCAGTTGTTTACGGTATAACTCGCTTTTAGTAAAAATCGTCATCATCATCAAGACCGCAAGCAGTACAATCGAATACCAAGAAAAGTCATCTAAAAAGATATAAACAATCGTCAATAATTCAATGACAATCGTTGGAAAATAAGCCCGCGATACGCGATTTTTGATGGCACGACTGGTCATAATCAGCAGAAAGCCAAGGATGATTTTGGGTGATTCAGCGATTAAATTGGCACTCCACGGAGAAATTCGATCCAACCATTGCAAATGCCTGAAAGCTTCCGGCACAATGCCTGTCAAGACGAGAAAGCCACCCGTAACGGCAATCAGAAAGGAAACAAGCTTATGCAAGACTTCCTTGCTCAGATTGATTGGCATGCCATTAAAATGACGATCAAAATTCCGACCCGCTGTGACCAACCAAAAGATGATGCCAATCGCAAGCGGGAGAAGATAGTAAGCCAAGCGATAAAGCAACAGCCAGATGATGACCATTTCATGCGAGACACCTAGATTAAGCAAGCCTAGCATCATCATCACATCAAAGGAACCTAAGCCCCCGGGTATCATCGACAAAATACCAATCACAGAGCTAGCTGTGACTAGCACGATGAGACTTGCTACCGAAAGTTTGACATCCAACACATGACCCGTGACGATAAAGGTCAGCATCATCCCGCTCCACTCCAAGAAACTCGTCAGGAGTAACTCAGCTTGGAGACTTTTTTTGAGACCGCCCAAGCGCTTACCAGTCAAGATGACCACGAGGACAAAATATACTGCCGCCCCAATCAACCACGGACTATAATTGCTCAGAAATCCTTCAACTACACCTGTTTGTATCAAGATAAAGCCAATCAAACCATAGATTGATAAGCCTGAGAGTGCAAAGAAAAATACTTTTGAGATATTGGTCAAAAGCTTCTCTTTGACATCTTTACCATAGTAATGGCTACGCAAGCCAATCGAGACGACACCCCCGAAACCTGCTAAATTATTCAACGTATTGATCAGCCAAGAGGTTCGGATCAGGTGCAACAAGGGATAATCGCTACCGATTAATCGATTGAGTAGGCGATCATAGTTAAGCATGGGAAGGATACTGATCGAACCGATCAATAAGACGAGCATAATATCCAAGCCGTTCAGACGCTCTAAAATAAAGGCCATCTTGTCCGGCTGAGCTTGTTTGAGCAAACCAGTAATCTGAGACAGGGCGATGATCCCCACAGAAATCGCAAAAATAAGTTTAAAGTACTTCTTGTTCGTTTTGAAAAATTTGAGCATGACGGGTTCTTTCTATTTAAGATGACCTTAGGGGTTCTGCAAAAACTGCGTGACGATTTGATTAAAAAGTTTAGGGCGTGTTTGAGAGACCTTATGAAAAGCTCTGGGAATCTCCACTAATTTGCCGTGACTATACTTAGCAATTTTTCGAGATGCCGATTGCTTGACGAGATCGTATTGGCCGACAATCACTAAAACTGGCATCTGAAACTTGGCCAGATCTGACTTGGTCACACCGATTTCTTTGACGAGGAGTTCTGATACGGGGGTATGAAAGAAAATATTTTGGAGCTTTGAGATCAGTCTGGGAAAAAAATGCAGATCTGATAAGGTCATGTTACCTGAATTGAGAATCAAATGATTGACACGTTCAGGATAGTATTTGGCAAAGACCATGGCAAGATTCGCACCATCTGAAAAGCCTAAAAAATCGGATTTTTCAATCTTCAAGGCATTCATCACGTCCAAAACATCTCGTGCCATGAGTCTAAAGTCTATGGCTTTTGAGCTGCTAGATTGACCATGATTTCTGGAATCAATGGCAATGTTATCAAAGGGGAGGGACATCTGTGGGACAAAGTATTGAGAACTTTGTGCGTTACCATGCAGTAAAATCAAGGGTGTCCCACTACCACGGCGGACATAGTGAATCCGTTCGCCGTCCTGTGTCTTAACCTCGCCCGACCTTTCTGTCGCAGCATGAATCGGGACTGCCATCCAACTTACCCCCAGTATCAAAAGTATTAGTAGCCGTTTCATAGTTATATTTTACACTTTTTCCGCTGAAAATGGTTACAATTTACTATGTCTTGAGGCTTTAGCTGAAAGGGGGCAGACCTTTAGTCAAAAACACCATGGGAACTTGCCTAAACTACCATGGGACTTTGTCTAAACTCCCATGGGGATTTGCTTAAACTCCCATGGGGATTTGCCTAAACTACCATGAGACTTTGTCTAAACTCCCATGGGACTTTGTCTAAACTCCCATGGGGATTTGCCTAAACTACCATGGGGATTTGCTTAAACTCCCATGGGACTTTGTCTAAACTCCCATGGGACTTTGTCTAAACTCCCATGGGGATTTGTCTAAACTCCCATGGGGATTTGCTTAAACTCCCATGGGGATTTGCCTAAACTCCCATGGGACTTTGCCTAACTCCCCATGGGAACTTGGGCTAGGCTTGCCAATCGGTGCAAAAAAACAGCTGCTGGAGTAAAAGCAACCGTTTGTCTTGAAGCGGCAGTTTATAGATTGAGGTAATAAATCGCTGTCGTGACGACGATCGATAAGATCGGCGCTAGATATTTCAGCGGCACGATCAGTGGTGTGAGCCTGCTTTCGCTTATCTTTAAGATTAAATGATGCATGCCGAAAAAGAAAATCGGCACAATCAGAATCACGATTGTTTTATTGAGCATCGCAGCACCTGAGAGATTGGTCAGCATCATATCAGGTAGCTTGTTATACCATAACAGTCCTAAAATAATCGGAGAGAGGCAAATGGTGCCACTGATGAGTTTAAATCGTTTGCTAATCATTGGGGTAACTTTCTATCACTTGAAGCGACTCATCTGCTTGATGAGAGAAGTCGCTCGTATTTGCGTTAAGTGCTTGGTTAATCTTGCTCAGCCAGTGGTCTGCATCGTCAACGCCCAAAATCACGACATCAACAAAGTCAGCCACAAGCGCCAACCTCAGCAGTTGTTCATTTTTCTTGAGATTCAGATAGATGCTGGTCTTCTTTTTTCTGAAAAAACCAACCTGTTTGTCGAAAAAGTCCAAGCCAGCCTTCCGCCTCAGCGGGTCGCTGCCACTATACAAGTCGTCATAAGATGTCGACGAAACTTGTTTAATGTGCGAAAAGGGTATCGTAAACGTCCCTTTGAACCCCCAAAGGACATTAAGCCCCTGCGGCACAACCGTTATACCAGACTGTGTCAGACTGATTTGATTACTGCTCATCTCCCTGAATCCTCTTTCTAAATTGCTGCATTTTTACAGTCATAAGCCTGCTGGCAGCATTTAACTTGTTTATTATACCACAACACCTCGCCCAAAACCACGACAAGAGACACACTCACAACAAACGGATGACAGGGGTTAACACTTTGAACCGAATCAACACTCTAGTCACTTCTCCTAATCTAACCAACAAAAAAACAAAGCACGACTTGCTCGTACTTTGTCGGATTCACCCTACTTCTCGTCATCTGACACAGATGTCTCAGCAGTGTCGGCATCTTCAGTCTCCTCTGCTGCTGTTTGGTTGACGATCACAATCTGATCATCCACCACCTCTGCCAACAATTCCTTGTGTTCAGGGTTTTCAATGTAGAAATCAGCGATCGCATCTTCGATGTGGTCCTGTATCGTCCGACGCAATGGTCTTGCACCCATCTTAGGATCATAACCAAGATCAACTAATTTTTCTTTGACGGCCTGCGTGACAGTCAAATGAATCTCATTTCGCGCAATCTGTGCATTGACATCTGCCAGCATCAAGTCGACAATCTTCAAGAGATTTGCCTTACTCAAGGCTTTGAACTCGATAATGCCATCAAAGCGGTTCATAAACTCAGGTGTGAAGAAATCTCCCAATTGTCCTAAGACAGAGTTGGTAAGCCCCTCACGCGCCGCACCAAAGCCAACATTGGCCTCAGCTTTACCAGTCCCAGCATTTGAGGTCATGATAATAATCGTATCCTTAAAGCTAATCGTCCGACCCTGCGCATCTGTCAGACGACCATCGTCCAAGATTTGCAAGAACATGTGCATGACATCAGGATGGGCTTTTTCAATCTCATCCAACAAAACCAATGAATAGGGATTGCGGCGGACTTTCTCAGTCAATTGCCCAGCTTCTTCATAACCGACATAGCCCGGAGGCGCACCGATCAGTTTCGCCACGCTGTGTTTTTCCATGTATTCACTCATATCAAAGCGAATCATGCTGGCTTCATTGCCAAAAAGCTCCAGTGCCAATTGTTTGGCAAGCTCTGTCTTCCCAACACCTGTCGGTCCGACAAACATAAAGCTACCAATCGGCCGATTAGCCTTACCAAGCCCGACACGGTTCCGACGTACTGCCTTAGAAATCTTGTCAATCGCCTCATCTTGCCCGATGACGTGGGCTTTCAAGTCTGACGCTAGATTGATGAGTTGGGTCTGTTCTTTTTCTTTCAAGTCCCCCACCGGAATATGTGTTTTTTCCTCGATGATGGCCTCGATGTCTTTTTCAGTAATGACTGGCGTTTCTTCATCTGTCAGCTTTTGGTCAGAGAGTTCCCGCAATTTAGCGATTTGGTCACGGAAATGCGCGGCTTTTTCAAAGTCCTCAGAACGCAAGGCTTCATTTTTAGCCGCCTCAGAAGCTTCAATCCGCTTAGTAATGTCTTGTGGGTCTACAAATTTCAGGGTCAGATTTTTCTTAGAGCCTGATTCATCTAACAAATCAATTGCCTTATCTGGTAGGAAACGGTCTTGAATGTAGCGATTAGACAGAATCGCCGCTTGCTCGATTGCCTCATCTGTATAAGTCACATGATGATAATCTTCATAGCGCTTCTGAATCCCACGTAAGATCGTAATCGTCTCTTCGACTGACGGTTCATCTACTTTGACTGGCTGCATCCGACGTTCCAAAGCCGCATCTTTTTCGATAATGCGGTATTCATTGAGCGTCGTTGCACCGACAAGTTGAAGCTCGCCACGTGCCAGCGCAGGTTTCAAGATATTTCCGGCATCCATATTGCCATCTCCAGCAGAGCCAGCGCCAACAATTTCATGAATTTCATCAATAAAGAGAATCACATCTTGTCGATCCGTGATTTCTTTCATCAATTTTTGCATCCGTTCTTCAAATTGACCACGGATCCCTGTGCCTTGCACTAGACTGACCACATCCAAACGAATGACGGATTTATTTTGTAGTTTTTGCGGGACATCGCCATCCACAATCTTTTGTGCCAAACCCTCAACAACCGCTGTTTTACCAACACCAGGTTCGCCGATGAGGACCGGGTTATTCTTCGTCCGACGGTTGAGAATTTCGATGACCCGCGTAATTTCTTGATCACGACCGATAACAGGGTCAATCTCGCCTTGACGGGCACTTTCAGTGACATTAAAGCCATATTCTGCTAACAGCCCTTTGCCTGAACGGCTACGTGGCGGACGACCACCATTGCCACCTCCTTGACCAACTTGTGTCGGTGGCGTTCCTTCTTGTTCAGGACGTCTGTTAGGTCGATTGAGATTGCTACCTAAAGTCCCAAAAATATCATCAAAGGGATTAAAACCATTATCGGAACCATTTGCCATCGTCGTATCTGCGCCCCCAAATAAGTTATCACGACCGCCAGCTTTCATGACTTGATAGCAATTTTGGCAGAGGTCGTTTTGTTTTTTGACACCATTAACACTCGTAAAGAGATGAATGGTTGCATCATTTAATTGACAATTTCGACAGAGCATAGCCGTCACTCCTTTATAATTTTGGGGGAACTTTAGCGACCTCAAGCAAAGACCAGACTGAAAGCAGCCCTCATGATTTAAGTCAGTTGGACAAGATGCAAGCTCATTTGACCATTATTGACCTTTAAGCTTATTATATGTTTATTGTCCTTTAATTTCAAGTATCTTGTTCTATCATCGATCATATTCTGACCCTTGCCTGAACACTTATCTGATCTCTGCACCAAATTCGACTAATCTCTTAGTGATTTTGCTCACGCCTGCAGTCATTTCGTCATCTGTCAATTGCTTGTCAGTCGATTGGAAAGTCAGGGTGTAGGCCAGTGATTTCTTGCCAGCTGATACATTATGACCTGTATAGACATCAAATAACTCGACTTCTGTCAGCGTTTTAACCTTGCTAGCCTCAATCACATCAAGGACTTCTTGGTGGGTTATCGCCCGATTGACCAAGATAGCAATATCTCGTTTAGAAGCTTGAAATTTTGGAATATCAGTGAAAATGACTTGCTCAGGCTGATTGGCTAAGAGTGCGGTCAAATCAAAACTAGCGACATAAGTTTCAACAATATCATAGGCTTGGGCAGTTGTCGGATGGACTTGTCCGACAAAGCCGACCTCGACATCTCCGATCAGCACGCGAGCTGTCCGACCAGGATGAAGCTCAGCAATCGTCTGATCCGCTTCAAACCGCACCCCGTCAAATGCCCGCAAAAGATTTTCAACAATCCCTTTCGCCGTATAGAAATCATAAGACTTGCCTGTCAAGGCAAAGGCAACCTGTGGCAATTCGGTCGGTCGGCCATCTGTTTCATGCCCCAAAGTCGCAAAGACCTGACCGATTTCATAGACCGCAAGGTTATCATTACCTCGTGCCAAGTTATAGCGGACAATATCAAGCATCCCACTGATCAGATTCAAACGCAGAGTGCTGCGTTCCTCACTCATTGGCATCGCAAGCGTAGTCAAAGTGTCTGTCGGTAGTTTGGTAAATTGAACCGCTTTTTCTGCCGTGGTCAGAGAGTATGCGATAACTTCTGAAAGGCCTGCCCCCTCCAGAGTTGTCCGGACTGCTCGGCGGAGTTTTTGGGCGGGTGTCAATTCGCCAATCGTATTGCCAGCTTGTGGTAAAGTATTTGGAATCCGATCATAGCCATAAATCCGCGCCACTTCTTCCACCAGATCAGCCTCAATCGTGATGTCCCAGCGGCGTGGTGGCACAGTGACCTCAAAGATTTCTTGAGTCACTGTGCTGCTAAAGCCCAGTCGATCAAAGATGGCAAGAACATCCGCTTGGTTGAGTTGTAAGCCTAGCGCACGATTGAGCTTGTCAAGTGTAATCTTGACACTTACGGGCTGCGCCACAAAGTCGTTGCTTGACACGATACCTGACGTGATCGTCCCACCGGCAAGCTCAGCAATCATGGCTGCCGCATAATCAAGCGCCAGTCCAACATCAGCTTGGTTAATGCCTTTTTCAAAACGAGCCGAACTTTCTGAGCGCAAGTTGAATTTTTGTGACGTTTTGCGAATGCTGCTCCCCTCAAAAATTGCTGATTCGAGTAGGACAGTCGTCGACTCTGCTGTGATTTCTGTTGTCGCACCACCCATGACACCGGCAAGCGCCACAGCTTGACCGGCAACTGTGATCACAATATCCTCAGCAGTCAAGTCACGCTCGGCGCCATCTAATGTCGTCAACCTTTCGCCAGCCTCGGCTTGTCGCACGACAATCTTTTTCTCGTCAAACTGATCATAGTCAAAAGCGTGCAAGGGTTGACCGAAATAAAGCAAGACAAAATTCGTCACATCAACGACATTGTTAATCGGTCGAATCCCCTCATTCATCAAACGGTTTTGAAGCCATTGTGGGCTTGGACCAATCTTGACTCCCTCAATCATCCGCAGTTTGTAAGTCACGACCCGATCCGTTGCCACTGAGACAGCGATTTTATCCGCCGTCTTTTGATCAGATTCTACCACCGTTTTATCGTCAAAATGAACTTGCTTTTGCTCATAAATCGCTGCCACTTCATGTGCCACACCCCGCATCGACAGAGCATCTGCACGGTTGGGTGTAATCGACAGTTCCAACACTTCATCAGTCATGTCAAGGTATTTAAAAATTTCATCACCATTGACAGCATCAGCTGGCAGATAGTAAATCCCATCCGCATAAGCTTTCGGCACGATGTTTTCAGGGAAACCGATTTCTTGGAGACTACAAATCATCCCGAGACTTTCAACCCCACGGATTTTTCCTTTTTTAATCTTGTGATTACCGGCAATCCTTGCCCCCGGAAGTGCCACGATGACTTTGATACCAGCCTTAATATTCGGCGCACCACAGACGATTTGAATGGGGTTCTCTCCAGCGACATCGACCTGACAAATCGTCAGATGCGTCTCAGGTATCCCTGCTGTACTCAGGACTTCCCCCACGATTAGCTTGGACAGCCCTTTCGCACGGACAGCAACGCCCTCGACTTCAATCCCACTTGTTGACATCTTTTCTGACAAATCATGTGACGAGACATCAAGATCGACCAGTTCTTTTAACCAATTATATGATACTTGCATGTTTAAATCCTCTCCTTAACCAATAAACTGCTCAGACAAACGGGCGTCGCCAAGATAGAAACCGCGAATGTCATTGATGCCATATCTGAGCATGGCAATCCGTTCTTGGCCTAAGCCAAAGGCAAAGCCAGAATATTTACTGCTATCAATTCCTGACATTTCGAGGACATTAGGATGCACCATGCCAGCACCTAAGACTTCAATCCAGCCTGTCCACTTGCAGACATTACAGCCTGCGCCGCCACATTTGAAACATGAAATATCGACCTCAACTGAGGGTTCGGTAAAGGGGAAATAGCTAGGACGGAGACGAATCTTACGTTCTGCACCAAACATTTTCTTCACGAGGGTATCGAGCGTTCCTTTGAGGTCACTCATGGCAATCCCCTCATCAATGACCAGCCCCTCGATTTGATGAAACTGATGACTGTGCGTGGCATCATCTGTATCTCTCCGGTAGACACGCCCCGGTGAGATCATTTTTAGCGGTCCTTTGCTAAAATCATGCGCATCCATCGTCCGTGCCTGAACCGGACTCGTATGCGTACGCAAGAGAATCTCAGGTGTGATATAAAAAGTATCCTGCATATCGCGCGCTGGATGATCCTTAGGCAGATTCATCCGCTCAAAGTTATAATAATCGGTCTCAACTTCATAACCGTCCACAATCTTGTAGCCCATGCCCAAGAAAATATCTTCGATTTCTTCTGTCGTTTGGGTCAAGATATGGCGATTCCCTTTTGCCACTTTTTTCCCCGGCAAGGTGACATCAAGCGTTTCATTGGCTAACTTTTGAGCAATGACCGCCTGACCAATGACTTCTTTTTTAGCTTCTAACAACCTGCTAAGCTCATCTCGAAACTCATTAGCCAAAGCACCAATCTTAGGCCGTTCTTCATTGGCTAAGTCTTTCATCCCCTTGAGAATGTCTGTCAACTCGCCTTTTTTACCTAGCACTGAGACCCGAAAATCGTTTAGGGTCTTTTCATCCGCAATCTCTGATAACTTGGTAAGCGTCACTTTCCGCAATTCAGTGATTTTTTCTTGTAAACTCATAATGTCCTTTCTGCGGTTTCATGGCATGAAACCTTGAAACTCGACCTGCGGCCGAGCGGGGTCTTGAGCGACCGTTGCCGCTCATAGTCTTTCATAATTAAATACCGCAATCTCCACTCCTACATCAAGGAGCGAAAACCGCGGTACCATCCTAATTCCTAGACTAACGTCTAGCTTCATTTTCATTATAAAATTTGAACCATTGAAGTGAACTTCACAAACCTTGCTTTAGACGGCTCTCAGTCATGACCGGCTTCCCTGTTAAGCGACTGGCTTGCTACTCTTTTCAATCTACCTAAAATCATACTAAATTTTTACAGGTCTGTCAAACAAACCATAGTTTGAAACAACGACAAAGGCATGAAGCAAGCCCAAGATTGCAGTGTCTTTCAAAGAGGCAAACTATTCTGACCACGTGAAGTTGTTATTTTTAGAAAAAAAGATATTTTTTTTCAATTTTTTGCTAACAAAACCATTTTTTACTCGTATATAAGAGTGACCAGAAAAAAAGGTCTCATCGTAGCATAAGCTCGATGACGCATAGTGTTAAATCCAAAGGAGGATTCACATGAAAACACCGCAC
>JAISXW010000040.1 GCA_031270325.1 Streptococcaceae bacterium | reverse complement strand
TGCGCGATGACCGGTCGAGAGGTTATCAACCACTGCCACATCATAGCCACGCGCGATAAACTCTGCCGTCGCATGACTCCCGATATAGCCCGCACCACCTAAAATCAAAACTGTCATCTGCTACTCCCTTAATTCTTTTTTTTATTGATACTGTTTTATTATATCACAAATCTTATCCCTCTCATCAGCCAACCCTCGACAAAGGCATGAAACTGTTTGAACACTTTGACTTGGCATCAGAATGACTGACAACGTTTGATAAACCGGAGATGCTACGTTCAGGGACAAACTTTTGAACTAACTGAATTTGTCGTACAGTGGAGAAGGTTGACTCAAAACGACTGTGGTCTAAAGACAAGATGCGAGACCTTAGGCTCGCATCTTAGCTTGGAAATCGCAGATGTAAAATCGTGTCACCACACTGTTTTGAGACAATGCTCGGAACGAAACCTCTGCTATCTCGTGATTGCTTCATGCCTTTGTCATATCATCTGGTTCATGTAGTCATCTGACTATCACACAAAAAAATAAGCCCCGAGGACAAGACCTTGCGAGCTTATTGATTCTGCTTAGTGGCGGAAATGGCGTGCGCCTGTGAAGACCATGGCAATGCCGTGTCGGTCTGCTGCTTCGATCGCCTCTTGATCTCGGACTGACCCACCCGGTTGAATGATCGCCTTAATCCCAGCTTTTGCGATTGCTTCTACATTGTCAGCAAATGGGAAGAAGGCATCTGAGGCGAGGACTGCACCGTCTAGGCGGTCTGCCGCCTGCTCAATGGCAATCTTGACCGAAGCGACACGATTGGTCTGACCCGGTCCAACCCCAAGTGTTTGGTGGTCATTGGTGATGATGATGCCGTTTGATTTGACATATTTGACAGCTGTCCATGCAAATTCAAGGGCGGCGACTTCTTGTGGGCTCGGTTGACGTTGACTCACAAGCTCCCAACTCTCCTGTAATTCAACACTGGTATCTTGATTCTGAACCAAAAGACCACCCAGAACGCCTGTGACTTCTTTTTCTTTTTCAGAGGCTTTGGCTTGAGCAAAGTCAAGGGCTAAGAGGCGCAGATTCTTTTTCTTAGTCGTCAAAATCGTCAAGGCTTCCTCAGTATAACTAGGGGCGATGATGATTTCAAGGAAGATAGCGTGCATTTTTTCTGCCGTTGCAGCATCTACTTGGCGGTTGAGGACGACAATCCCGCCGAAGATCGACACCGGATCAGCAGCATAGGCATAGTCCCAAGCGCCCTCGATCGTTTCTGCTGTCCCAATGCCACAAGGATTCATGTGCTTGAGCGCAACCACTGTCGGTGCTGTAAAGTCACGGATAATGCGGATTGCCGCATCAGCATCACGGATATTATTGAAAGAAAGTGCCTTACCATTGAGCTGTTGTGCCTGCGCAATCGAATAAGCGGTCGGCAAAGCAGCTTCATAGAAGTCGGCTTCTTGCTGAGGGTTTTCGCCATAGCGCATCGGTTGTTTGAGTTCATAAGTCAGGGTCAACTTCTCTGGCTTGTCGACACCGACTTGCCCAGTGAAATAGTCGGCAATCAAGGCATCATAAGCAGCTGTATGGCGGAAAACTTTAGCAGCGAGTTGCTGACGTGTGGCATAGGTCGTCTCGCCATTTTCTGACAGCTCACTCAAGACCAGCTCGTAATCAAGTGGGTCGACGATAACAGTCACGCTGGCATGGTTTTTGGCGGCGGAGCGAAGCATTGACGGCCCACCGATGTCAATATTTTCAACAGCGTCCGCATAGGTCACGTCTGGTTTGAGAATCGTTTCTTTAAAGGGATAAAGATTAACCACGACAAGGTCAATTGGCGCAATATCATGATCCGCCATCGCCGACAGGTGGGTCGCCAAATCACGGCGTGCCAATAAGCCACCGTGAATCTTCGGATGCAAGGTTTTCACGCGCCCATCCATCATCTCTGGAAAACCAGTCACATCATCAATGGCAATCGTCGCAACACCTGCTGCATCTAACGCTGTCTTAGTCCCGCCAGTTGAGATAATCTCCCAGCCCAAGTCCTGCAATTTACCCGCAAAGGCAACAATGCCTGCCTTATCACTCACACTCACTAAAGCTCGTTTTGTCACGATAGTCTCCTTATTTATAAAATGTTTGATACCTTTATTCTAAGGGTTTTCAAGGGAATTTAACAGCAAAAAACGTCTATTCTTGGGAAATAGACGTTGATTGTTCGGAAATGCTGACTGAGAATAGCCGCTGAAATGCCATTGCGAGTTTTATCTCAAAAGGGCATGGCAACAACTTTCATATCTTTGTCGTGGCTCCGTTCCTAGCGCAAAACATCAACCAAATTCTTCTGTGCGGCGCTTTTGGCTGGTAAATAGCTAAAGATGAGGCCGACAGCTGATGAGATGCCGATGGCGGTGAGGATTGTCTTGAGATCTGGCACGACAGAGAAAGGCATGACTCTGGAAATGACAAAGGCGACAATAAAGCCTAAGATATAGCCCAGTATCCCACCAATCAAGGTCAAAAACATGCCTTCAAATAGGAACTGGAGCTGGATGACCCGATCGGTCGCACCGAACACCCGCCGAATCCCAATCTCTTTGCTCCGCTCGCTGATGACGGTGTACATCATGTTCATGACACCGACACCGGCGATAATCAAGGAAATCGCCGCAATCCCAGCCACGAAGTAAGTCATGGAGCTGAGGGATTTACCGACCCCATCAATCAACTGTTCATTATTCAGTGTCTCATATCTGCCGTATTGCTTGCCACTCCCATTCGCTTTTAAAGCTTGGAGGACTTGCTTGGAGACTTGAGATGGCGTCGCCTTGGTCTCGACCGTGACTTTCAAACTCGGCATCACGGCATCGTTTGTGAGTTGAAATTTTGAATAGGTTTTTTTCGGCAGATAGCCATTCAAAGCCGCTTCGTTGCTCCCCACTGGCTTAGGCACTTCTTTGAAAATACCGACAATGGTGTAAACATTGGTGCCAAGGTCTATCCCCTTGCCGATGATTTTTTCCGGATCGAGATGGAACTTCTCAGCAACCTTATCGCTGATGATGGTCACCCGACTAAAGTTTTGATCATCAGAGAGTTGGAGGTTACGACCAGCTAGTATTTTGACAGGTGCTTTGACCTGCAAGCCATAGTAAAAGTCGAATTTTTTCTTATTAATGGTCACTTGCGAAGCTGAAGCGGTCACGCTATTGTCTTTGATATAAGACGATTTGACACCGGGGATTTTATTGACCATCTTGATGTCAGCCTGAGTATAGGACGTGACACCCTCATGGGTTTTATTACTATCCTTGAGCGCAAAGTTATACTCCAGCTGGACACCGCCCTTGCCATCTGTCAGTTTATCCAGAGTATAGGTCTGATAGCCGTGACTGAGGGTCAGGGTCGTGATAATACTCGCTACCCCGATGACAATTCCGATAATCGTCAGGAAACTTCTTCTTTGATTGTGAAAGAGCGCCTGCCAAGCACTCTGAATTAAGACGTCAATCCGCATGGCTCAGTACCCCGTCTTTCATCGTGACAACTTTGTTGCAATACTGGGTCAGCTCCAGATCATGTGTGACCATGATAATTGTCGTCCCTTCCGCATTAAGTGTCACAAAGAGTTGCATAATATCGGCGCTAGTCCGTGAATCCAAAGCTCCTGTCGGCTCATCCGCAATGATAAACTTAGGCTGATTGACTAAAGCACGTGCGATAGCGACCCTCTGACGTTGGCCACCAGAAAGCTTGGTCACCAGACTGTTGGCTTTATCCGCCAGACCGACTCTTTCCAGTAATTCCAAAGCTTTTTGCCGCGCTTCTTTGACCGTATGCTTGCTATAAAGCAGGGGCAGACTGATGTTATCAAGGGCATTCATGGTCTCAATCAAGCCAAAGTTTTGAAAGACGAAACCGATTTGTTGGTTGCGAATGTCGGTCGCTTGATCTCGTGTCAAGCTCGCCACATCAACATCTTCTAGCAGATAGCGCCCGTCAAATACCTTGTCCAACAAGCCAATGATACTAATCAAGGTCGTCTTGCCCGAGCCACTCTGACCCACAATGCCTAGAAAATCGCCTTGCTTAATGGTCAAATCGACTTTTTTGAGGACTTGCAGCTCCAGATCAAAGGACTTATCAATCTGTTGCAAAGTCATTAAGGTCTCTTTACTCAATGAATCGCCACCTTTTCATTATCTTTAAGATGGGTCGTAGCGGATGTGACCACTTGTTCGCCCTCTGATAGACCTGAGATTAGTCTTGCGCCACTGCTGTCGAGTTGGACGACCACCTGTTTGAGATGAATCCGACCGTCCGCATAGACATAGACGTGCTGGTCATCTACTAAGCTCGTTTGCGGGATATAGGTCGCAGATTGAACGACATTGAGTTGGCAGTTAAAGCCTTGATGGATCGGGCTTTCAGGCTCTACCGTAAAGGCAAACTGGCTTTGGTTTTGACCATCATTGTCTTTGCTGTTGCTAGCAACAGGAGACTGGCTAATGGTCGCAATCTTACCATTGATCGTTTTGGTAGAATTGCCGACAGTGATCTTGACTGGCTGACCGACTGAGAGTTTGCCCAGTTCTTCTTGGTAAACGGTCGACTCGATACTGGTCTCCTCACTGACAACAGAGAGCATGGGTTTATCCTTGGTCGCATTTTTGTCAATGATGACTTTACCACTGGTTGTGGCATAGGTCTTTTTGGTCGCCTGATCACTGCTGGCAACAGCTGTCTCATAAGCCCGTTCCGCTTGCTTGGCCTTGTCTTTGGCTTGATTGACTTTGTCAAGGTTTTCAGGTGTCGGCGTTTTGTTGTAGGCTGCAATCGCTTGATTGACACCGTTATTGGCATCATCAAGGTCTTCTTTGGCAAACTGCAACTGCAGGTTGTTGGATTCACTCTTGGACACCGTGGTAAAGAGCAGGTCGCCTGCTTGGACGGCTTGACCGTCAGAAACACTATACACGACTTCTGCTGCTTCAGCTCCCTCGCCACTAGCGACTGGATTTGCAAAGTTCTCTTGACTCTTAGGCTGAGCAACGCCTTTATAAATCAAGTCCGCCTCTTTCTGAACGGTTTCGACATCAACCTTCGTCAACTGGGGTGCTTTAGGCGGGTTCAAAAGGACAGCAAAGAAAAGTACAGTGACGACTACCAGAGCAGAGGCAGAGGTACTCAGCCACTTCCGCTCTTGTTTTTTATAGAGCAAAATCCCAAAGACCGTAAAGGCGGTGAAAAGCAAAGTGAGCAGTAGTATTAAGATGATAAGTCTCATGTTGTCTTCCTTAATTAAGATGTATTAGCGACTGAGCGTCAGTAAAGGCTAAGCGGCTGACCACTTAGCCTTTATTTGTCGCCTATGGCTGAGGGGTTAGGACTCATAACTACTAACTGGATTTTCGCCTGTTAACAGATTTCTTGTCTGGATAGGCAAGACATCTGAGCACAGGCGAATCATGAGTTAATAGCGGTGTCCTTTAGTTAATCCCAAGACCGCGAATGATGAAGTTCACGAGAAAAGCTTCCAGTAGCAACCAAGCTACGCCTGTCCCTAAAACGAGGGGTTTGTTTTTTGCCTTGCGGTAGAGAACAAAAGTCACGATTGCAAAGCCGACCAGTAGTAGGGCTGCCGAGATCAGCATGAATAGATGCACTTGTTTGAAATCGATGATATACTCATTGACATATTCAACATATTTGCCATTAACTAAGACAGGGGCTTTGGCTAAAAAAGGTAAAAACATGGTTAATTCTCCTATAAGATATGAGTCGCAACTCAGGTGTTAGATCGCGCCGAGGTTACCGATAGCGGCGTTGATAATCAAGCCAATGACGACTAAGGCCATAGCCGTCACAAAAATGCCAATGCCCTTGTTATGACCTTTCAAGATGTTTTTCTTGATGAGGAAAAAGAGGAGCAAACCTAGCACTGCTGCAATTATAAGATAGCTATCAATGCCGACTAAATATTTAAAATTATCAGGAAATGTTGAAGTGACTACCCTTGTCACTGGTTGACCGTTAAAGGGTTCTGCTTGACCAGCAGGGGTAGCTCCTACTACTGCTAAAAGTGTGAATATGTGATTCATTTTATTACCTTTCTTTGATTTTATAGATTAGTACATGGGCAAACCACCACGAATGGTTATATAGACGATGACAGCTTCCAGTAGCAACCAAGCCAGTCCTGTACCTAAGATAAGTTTTTTGTTCTTTGCCTTACAGAAGAGAACAAATACTACAACGGCAAGTCCGATTAGGAATACACCAGCTAATAATAGCAACATTAACTGTACTTGTTGGTTAGGAATAATCTCCTCGGGCGTATACGCCACATATTGCCCATTAACTAAGACAGGGGCTTTGGCTAAAAAAGGTAAAAACATTCTAAATTCTCCTATATGATATGAGCCGAAACTAAGTTTATTAGATAGCGCCGAAGTTTCCGATGACGGCATTGATAATCAAGCCAATGACGACGACTGCCATGGCAGTCACAAAAATGCCAATGCCCTTGTTGTGACCTTTCAAGACGTTTTTCTTGATTAAGAAAAATAGAATCAAGCACAGCACAGCTACGATCGCAACATAGCTAGCCATACCAACCAAGTATTTCATATTGTAAGGCCAAGCCTTGACATAAGTGTACCTGACTTCTTGACCATTAAAGAGGTTTGACCCTTCAGTTGCCATAAAGTTAAAGATTTGATTCATTTCCTTCTCCTAATCATTTAGATTCATATGACCTATTTCAACTCTGCTATAGCAACTCACATCTTTATCAGATAGAATTTGCTGTGCTCTATTGCGACGTCAAACTAGATAGACCCAGCTCAGCACATGAACAGCTGATGCGCTAAGCCTTGCTCGTTGATGTCATTACTATATCACAGTAAAAAAGCAAATACAATAGCAAAAACGCCAAAATGTCATATAGTGGACGCCTACCCAAACACTCCCTAACCTCAGTCGTGGCAAGGGATTAGCAGGTGTCGCTCAGCAATTCTCAGCTCACTGCGACCCTCGACCCACTCATACAGGATACGGCGAGACAGGTTTTGAAAAATCATTTGAAATTTGTTTTAGATTCCACTATATGACTCAATTATTATTTAATTAAGTTAAACACTTTTGACATTTCGGTATCCTGTGACCAGCTTTGTGATGCTTGGCTTGTGAGCACCCTATCTATTTGGACGGCTTATCAGGCTTTCGATCAAAAAACAAGATTACCTAGTCATCTTGTTTTAGATTTTAGTTTTAGAGTGTCAACCTTATATTTTGTCACAAAAAATTGTGATTGAGTGGGGATTAGTTAATCCCAAGACCGCGAATGATGAAGTTCACGATAAAAGCTTCCAGTAGCAACCAAGCTACGCCTGTCCCTAAAACGAGGGGTTTGTTTTTTGCCTTGCGGTAGAGGACAAAAGTCACGATTGCAAAGCCGAGCAGCAGTAGGCCGGTTACGGTTAGCGTGATGAGACGCACTTGTGGTGCAGATATAAGCATATAATTATGATAATCAATATATTGACCGTTGACTAAGATGGGACCTTTGGCTAAAAAAGGTAAAAACATTTTAATTCTCCTATAAACTATGAGCCGAAACTCAGGTTGTTAGATAGTGCCGAAGTTACCGATAGCGGCATTGATAATCAAACCAATGACGACTAAGGCCATAGCAGTCACAAAAATGCCAATGCCCTTGTTGTGACCTTTCAAGACCTGTTTCTTGATCAGGAAAAAGAGGAGTAACCCTAGCACTGCTGAAATTACAAAATATCCAATGATAGCATCCATATATATCAAATTGTCAGGCCATGTTAACACTTGTTTTTGAATGACTTCTTGACCGTTGACATACTCAGGTTGCCCTGCTAATTGACCCGCACCTGTGGCTAATAATGTAAATACGTTTTGCATATTATTACCTTTCGATTCAGAAAATGGCAACTCATATCTTTATCTGATAGAGTGTGCTGAGCAAATGTTACGACGTCAAACCAGATCGGCCCAGCTCATCCCATAGACAGCTGATGCGCTAAGCCTTGCTCGTTGATGTCATTACTATATCACAGTAAAAAAGCAAATACAATAGCAAAAACGCCAAAATGTCATATAGTGGATACCTACCCAAACACTCCCTAAACTCAGTCGTGAAAAGGGATTAGCAGGTGTCGCTCAGCAATTCTCAGCTCACTTCGACCCTCGACCCACTCATACAGGATACGGCAAGACAGGTTTTTAAAAATAATTTGAAATTTATTTTTGAATCCACTATATGACTCGATTATTATTCAATTAAGTCAAACACTTTTGATATTTCAGCGTCCTGCGGCTATCTTTGAGATGTCTTCAACAATCTTTTTGTTGGGTCGAGCAACCTTTTTGTTTGCTTGAGCAACCTTTTTGTTTGCTGGAGCAATCTTTTTGTTTGCTCAACCAATCTTTTTCTTTGCTCAACCAATCTTTGAGATACCCGCAGGTTACTTTTTTTGACATGCACGAATCTTTTAGATACCTGAGGGAATCTTTTAGATTCATTCAGGTTACTTTTTCTAACATGAACGAATCTTTTAGATACCCGTGAGACTCTTTTAGACTCATTCAGGTTACTTTTTCTGACACACAGGGATCTTTTAGATACCTGAGAGACTCTTTTAGGTACCCGCGTGACTCTTCGAGATTCCTCAGACTATTTTTAAGCTAGTCACAAGCAATCATTAGGCTACTTGCAGGGGCACACCCATTGTAACGACATCCAATCACTTCCCCCCCCCCAGTCTATCCTGATACCTGATCAGGCACACCGGACAGGTGGTTTCCTAAACTGATTGCTTATTCCCACTCAACAGTAGCTGGTGGTTTAGCGGTAATATCGTAGACAACGCGGTTAACACCGGTGACTTCATTGGTGATCCGGCGAGAAACTTCGGCGAGGACTTGCCAGTCAATCTCAGCAAAGTCAGCGGTCATGCCGTCGATTGACGTGATGGCACGGATGGCAATGACGGTATCATAGCTACGGAAATCACCTGTCACACCGACCGAATTAACGCCTGTATCAACTGTGAAATACTGCCAGATCTGCTCATTGAGACCCGCTTTGGCAATCTCCTCTCTCAGAATCAAGTCAGAATCTCGCACCTTAGTCAGACGGGTTTCTGTAATCTCGCCCATAATCCGAATCGCAAGTCCAGGGCCTGGGAATGGTTGCCGCCAGACCAAATCATGCGGCATCCCCAATACTTCGCCTAGCTGACGGACTTCATCTTTAAAGAGCTTGTTGAGCGGTTCAATCAGCTCAAACTGCATGTCTTCAGGTAAACCACCGACATTATGATGACTCTTAATCGTTTGCGCCGTGTCAGTCCCTGACTCGATAACATCCGTATAGAGCGTGCCTTGGGCAAGGAAGTCCACGCCATCAAGCTTGGAGGCCTCATCATCAAAGACTTGGATAAATTCATTGCCGATAATCTTGCGCTTTTGCTCAGGATCAGCCACACCGGCTAACTTAGCCATAAAGCGTGCTTTAGCATCGACTTTGATAATGTTCAAGCCGAACTTGCCACCCAAGTCTGCCATGACTTGTTCTGCTTCGCCTTTACGGAGCAGGCCGTGATCGACAAAGATTGAGGTTAATTGGTCACCAATCGCCCGTTGCAAGAGGACACCGACAACTGATGAATCCACGCCGCCAGACAATCCTAGCAAGACTTTCTTGTCGCCGACTTGTTGCCGGATTGCCGCAATCTGCTGATCTACAAAGCCTGCCATTGACCAATCGCCTGAGGCTTGGGCAATCCGCTTGACAAAGTTTTCGATGATGACATGACCGTACTCGCTCAGCGTAGTCTCAGCATGGAACTGTACGCCGTAAAGGCCTTTTTCGTCATTGGCAATCGCCGCAATCGGTGTCTGATCCGTATGGGCAGCAATCTTGAAGCCATCAGGTAAGACGGTCACATTATCCGAATGGCTCATCAGCACTGTTTGCTCAGCAGGTGTCCCAGCTAATAATTGAGACGGTGCATCAAGGCTGATCTTAGTCGGCCCAAACTCGCCATTGCCGAGGTTTGCCTCGACCTTACCACCGAGCTTTTGCGTCATCAGCTGCATACCGTAACAAATCCCCAAGACTGGCACGCCAAGCTCAAAGACCCCAGGATCAATATCAAAGGCATCGGCCTCATAAACTGAATTCGGGCCACCCGAGATGATGATCGCCTTAGGCTTGTAGGCCTTAATCTCCTCAAGGGTCAGCTTGTGACTCTTTAACTCAGAGAAAACGCCAAACTCGCGAATCCGTCGGGTAATCAGCTGATTATACTGACTGCCATAATCCAATACCATAATCTTCTGAACGTCTTGTCTATCAGTGGTTGTCAATGTTGTACTCCTTTTCTTAATCATACGATCCTCATTGCGCCTCGCCTTTTAAACGGGAGGGCGTATCGACTGCCTCAAGCCTGACTTGAGACCTGCGATTGCCTGAGTTGGTCTAATGTTTGCTTAAATAGTTGCGGTGGGTCACTCTCAAAGGTCAGCCAGTCATGACTGGTTGGATGTTCAAAGGCTAACATCTGGGCATGTAGGAACTGCCCGTGATTAGGGGTCAAGGTATTTTTCGGCGCATACAAGGGATCGCCGGCAACAGCGTGACCGATATAAGCCATGTGCACCCGAATCTGATGTGTCCGCCCCGTCTCCAATGTCAAACTGACCAAGCTGAAATCATCAAAACGTTCCAAGACTTCAAAATGGGTAACCGCAGGTTTGCCACCGGCAATCACGGCTTGCTTTTTACGGTCTTTGGGATTACGACCAATCGGTGCTTCGATCATGCCGCGATCATTGAGCAGGTTACCGTGGACAATCGCCAGATAGCGCCGCTGAGAGGTGTGGGCTTTGAGTTGGGCGGCTAAAAACTCATGTGCCTGATCGGTCTTAGCGACCATTAGTAACCCACTCGTATCCTTGTCAATCCGATGAACAATCCCCGGACGAATGACCCCATTGATCGTGGAGAGATGGGTCATGTGGTAGAGCAAGGCATTGACGAGCGTGCCTGATTGGTGGCCGGCAGATGGATGGACGACCATCCCTTGCGGTTTATTAATGACGGCGATCGCCTCATCTTGATAGACAATCTCCAGCGGCATATCTTCGGCTTGATAGGATAGGACTTGGGCTTGTGGCAAGTCAAAGCTGATCAAATCGTTGACTGCGACTTTATATTTGGCTTTCTTGACTTGACCATTGACCGAGACCGCCTCAGCTTTGATCAGGTCATTGGCTTGGGTGCGTGAGATGGCACTCCCGTCCGATATCGCCTTGTCTAATCGCAGACCAGCCAGCTGATCTGTAATCTTAATTTCCATTGTTTAAGCCTCGTCTTTTTCAATCAAAATACCGATCATCAGCGCCGCAAAACCAACTGTCAATAGCACGTCTGCGACATTAAAAATAGGAAAGTTGATAAAGTCTAACTGGAACATATCGACCACGTAGCCTTGATGTAGCCGATCGATAAAGTTCCCCAAAGCGCCAGAAATAATCAGGGTCAGGCCAAAGGCATACCAATGTTTCGAGAAATTCTGAATCAAGAACCAGACAGCAAAGCCCAAGACGATGACTGTCGTCAAGATAAAGAACCACTGCTGCCCCGCCAATATCGACCAAGCAGCGCCATCATTCTGCAAATGGGTCACCGAGAAGACACCCTTGATAATCGGATATGCCTTACCGACTGGGATTTTTTGCACCACGAAATATTTGACGATCTGATCAACACAAAGACCCTTAATGAGCAAAAAGATCAAACTAATGACTTTAAGCTTCCAATTTAATATTTTAAACTTCATTGTTACATTATATCAAAAAAAGCAAGCCTCTGCTTGCTCAAATTGGTGGTTATTACGACAAAGGATTAGCGTTGCGATGGTTGGCTTATATTATGTGGTGGCTGACCCGTTTCGTTGCGAGGGTTGTCTCAAAACTGCGTGGCGACACGCTTCCAAAATAAGTTTAAAACTGTGACGAGGCTGGGTTTGCCGAGGAAACAAAGCTTCGCTTTTCCAGCTAAGCTGCGAGCCTAGGTCTCTCAGCTTGTCTGTTGCCCACAGCTTTTTTGAGCCAACCCTCTCCACTGCACTCAGGGTGTTTTGGGAGAGGTGTTCAGTCTTTGCTCAAGTCGATGCGTAGACTTATCCAAGTCTACGTCTAGATTTTTGATTGCTAGGCGTAGACAGCCCAATAATCATCATCCATTAGTTGCCTCTCTCAAGCAGCTGAGAATTCAGTGACAAGGTGAAAGGAATTTCTCAATGTATTTCCGTTGATTTTGTAATTTAATAATTCATCGCTATTATCAAATTCAACTTCTTTCCCATCTGGTGTTTCGATCATAACCAATCGACCATCCGGATAACCGATATAATATGCAACATTTTCAAAAACGATATTAATATCTAAACACATATCTAAACACTCTATAAAATCTTTCAGCGTCACCATCTATTCTTCCTCATTCTGAATTCCAATATTTATCAGTTACTATCAATTCAGCTTGTGTTGGTATTCTGTACCCTTTTTGTTTCCTAAATCGAGCTTTAGACAAATCTTGCCAATCATGAGAATGGGCACAATCGGGTATTTTACCGGGTTACCGTGGTGTGTTAAATCCACCGAAGCAATCAGCCTACGTATAGATTTTTTATTTCTATACGTAGACTTTGAGTTTTATTCTGACGTCTGAACTGTTTGACAGTCTTATTTCAGATGGGCTGCTTTGACACCTTGTTCAAGGGATTCGTCAAAAATAAAGCTGCCGTTTGAGGTCCGATCAAGCAGGTTGAGGTCTGGGAGGTTAATTTCAAACAGGTGATCTGTTTGCGACACGACTTGCAAGACCTGCATCTCTTGATCCATCTCCGTAAACAAGTCGCCTCCGAAGCTATCTTTGACAGGGCCGGAGCTAAAGACTTGGTGCGGTGCTTTTTTAAGTTCACGCAAGATTTGGAGCCCGCGACCTGCTCGGCTCTTAGCCGGTATCTCAGACACACTTACCCGTTTCAAAGCACCCCGTTGGGTCAAGACGTAAAAGGAATCTGTCGTCACAAAGTAGCTCGCCACTAGGTCATCATCAGCTTTCAGATTGATCGACTTGACACCCGCTGCTTTCGCCCCTAAGACAGACACCTCTGATGACGGAAATCTCAGGGCATAGCCATGGCGGGTCACTAGCATGATGTCTGCAGGTTGCGCCAATTCCACTGTGATGACTTGGTCCTCAACCGCTTTAAATTTAGCATATTGCAAAGATTTAGAACGATAGGTGCGCCACGGCTTGAAGTCTGCAAGCGACACTTTCTTAATCAAGCCGAGTCTGGTCGCCACTAATAAGTTCGGTGCCAAGTCCGGTGCAGCCGCCTCAAAGTCGTCGACGATCTGAACATATAAAATCGCCTCATCTTGTGAAAAGTTATTGACCAATGACGAGCTGTGCGTGCCAATCTCTTTCCATTTGATGTCATCAAGCTCATGAATCGGTCGATAGATGACATTGCCCAATGTCGTGAACATCAGTAAATGCTGCGTCGTAAAGGCTGCTTGATAGAAAATCAACAGATCATCCTCTCGCTTGCCAATCTCCGAAACCTTAGAGGCATTGAAACTCCGTGGTGTTGTCCGCTTGACATAGCCCGAACGGGTCACGCTGACGATCGTTTCTTCTTTGACAATCAGTGAGGCAGCCTCGACTTCGACAGTTGCCACTTCATCAATCAAGACACTTTTTCTAGGCTGTGCAAATTTTTTCTTGACGTCACGAAGTTCTCGTTTCATGACATTGAACATTGTTCTGTCATCATTGAGAATCGCCGATAAGGTCAAAATCCGTTCTCTAAGCTCAGTTTCTTCGGCTTGCAAGGTCACGACATCAGTGTTGGTCAAGCGATAAAGCTGCAAGGTCACGATCGCTTCGGCTTGCGCTTCACTAAAATCATAGGAAATCATCAAGTTTTCCCGCGCATCAGCCTTGTTTTCGCTGGCACGAATCAGGGCGATAACCTCGTCCAAGATACTCAGGACACGAATCAAGCCCTCCACAATATGCAGCCGTTTTTCAGCTTTCTCCCGATCAAAGACTGAACGGGCACGAATCACCGCACGCTTATGTTGGATATAGCTGGACAAAATCGGAATAATCCCGACCTGTTGTGGCCTCGCCTTGTCAATCGCAACCATATTAAAATTATAATTGACTTGAAGATCGGTGTACTTGAGCAAGTAATTAAGAATCAGCTCAGCATCGGCATCTTTTTTGAGTTCAATGGCAATCCGTAAGCCTTCGCGGTCGGATTCATCACGAACTTCAGCGATTCCCGCTACTTTGGCATTTGCCCGAACTTCATCAATCTTCTTGACCAGATTGGCTTTGTTCAGTTCACAGGGAATTTCAGTGATGACAATCTCTTGCTTACCGCCTTTGAGTCTTTCAATAGCAGTTTTGGAGCGAACCACGACTTTTCCCTTGCCAGTCTCGTAAGCTTTTTTAATCTCAGACTTGCCTTGAATGATCGCACCAGTTGGAAAATCAGGTCCCGGTAGGAAGGTCATCAAGTCATCTACTGTCGCAGTCGGATGATCAATCATATAGACTGTCGCATCAATCACCTCAGCTAAATTATGTGTCGGAATATCGGTCGCATAACCTGCTGAAATCCCTGTCGACCCATTGACCAAAAGATTGGGGAAACTCGCTGGTAAAACAGTCGGTTCTTTTTCCGTATCATCAAAGTTCCAAGCAAATGGTACGGTATCTTTATCAATGTCTTGTAAGAGATAGCTCGAGATTTCGGACAGGCGTGCCTCGGTATACCGCATGGCTGCTGGTGGATCGCCATCCATTGAGCCATTGTTACCGTGCATTTCGACCAGCACCTGCCCCATCTTCCAGTCCTGAGACAGGCGAACCATGGCATCATAAATCGAACTATCCCCATGTGGATGATAGTTCCCCATGATATTCCCGACAGATTTGGCAGACTTGCGATAGCCTTTGTCAAAGGTATTGCCATCTTTATTCATGGCATAAAGAATCCGCCGCTGCACTGGTTTCAGACCGTCACGAATATCAGGAAGCGCTCGCTCCTGAATGATATATTTGGAATAACGACCAAACCGGTCGCCCATAATCTCCTCTAAGGAGAGTTTTTGTACATTGCTCATAGCTTACTCTATTTCTTTTTCTTGTTTTCTTCTATTATATATAGATTGGACATTTCAAACTGATGCCTTGCCTTCTTATATAATTTCCGAGAAGTTCTCAATGTCTCGTTTCGTCCCGACAACATACAGCACGTCATCCAAGTCGATGACTGTATCATGTTTGCCGATACTTCCCAGACCAATCTTTTTCTTGATGAAAGCGACATTGACTTGATAGGTCTGAGTCAGATTAGCTTGATATAGTGTCAAGCCGTTGAATTTGATATTTTTAACCACGACCTTGGCAAAAGAATAATCATCCGATAGGTCTAAATACTCTGAAATATCAGGATGCGCTAGATTATCAGCGACCCGATTGCCCGCATCCTTTTCTGGTTGGATAATCTTATTAGCACCAATCTTGGTCAAGACTTTGACTTGGACATCAGTCGTTGCTTTGGCGATCACATTTTTTGCCCCAGCTTCAATCAAAATCATGGTTGTCAAAATACTCGCCTGCACGTTTCGACCAATGGCGACAACGACACCATCAAACTTGTCAATCTCAATGTTTTTAAGAACCCGCTCATCTGTCGCATCAGCAATCATGACGTGGGTCGCAATATCCTTATAGTCATCAATCTTTTTGGCATCCGTATCAATGGCGACCACTTCATGGCCATTGATGACCAAGTTCTTAACCACACTGGCACCAAAACGTCCCAGACCAATTACACAAAAACTTTTCATTTCTTCTTCCTTTTCGCTGTCGTTTCACGACTGCTTCAAACTCGACCGTTGGCCGAGCGAGGTCATGAGCGACCTTTGCCCGCTCAAAGTTTTCTATCTTATCGTCTTTTTTTAGCTGATTCGCCTAGCCGACCACCACTTCTTCTTCTGGATATTGAATCAACTCCTCATCAATTTTCGCACGACTGCCAACAGCATAGATGACTGTCATCACACCAATTCGACCAATAAACATCAGGCACATGATGAGGATCTTGCCAAAAGGTGTCAAATCAGGTGTCAGCCCCAAAGACAAACCAACCGTTGCCAATGCAGAAATAACTTCAAAGAAGACATACTCAATGCCATTATCTTTGGGCAAATGTTCAGTGACCAATAAGATAAAAGAAGCCACAAAGATAATCGCCAAATAGATAAAGACGATTTCATAGACCCTGCGAATCGTCCGACGCGGTATCCGTCTTTCATGGTAAATCGTTTTGTAGCGATTAGTAAAAATATAGCGAATGTTGAGGATTAATAACCCAAAAGTCGTCGTTTTGACACCACCGGCAGTCGACCCTGACGTTCCCCCAATAAACATCAGAACCATTGTCAGAACCAGACTGGCGTAACTCGTGGCATGATAATTACTAAAAGCAAAGCCACCCGAACGGGGTGTAATACTGAGGAAGAAATTCTGTGCCAGAAAAGTCCCGATATGACCATTAAAATGATGAAGGTTCAACAAGCTATACAAGGCTGTCCCAACGACAACCAAAGTCGCTGTCATCGTCAAGGCGAGGCGAGAATGGAGCGTTATCTTTTTGAGTTTCCGGAAATTGAGCAAGTCAAACCAAACGATAAACCCAAAGGAACCAGATAAAATCAGCAAACTCATGACGGTCAGGACGTAGGGATTATTCCGAAACTGAAAGAGAGAGGTCTCAAAGAGGTCAAAACCAGCATTGGAATGTGCTGAAACAGCATGAAAGACACTGAACCAAATTCCCTTTCCCCATCCAAATTTTGGAATAAAGTCAAGACTTAAAAGGCAAGCACCAATCAACTGCGTCACTAGCGATAATTTGACAATTGATTTAACCAGCTGATCGCCACCATTAAAACTCGTGAAATTATAGGCGTCTCGAATCAACATTTTAGACTTAAAAGAGGGATGTTGACCGGTCATATTGAGCAAGAGGACTAAAAAGCTCATAAAGCCAAGACCTCCCACTTCAACCATCAGCAAAATGATCGCCTGACCAAAGGTATTCCAATGATCTGCTGTATTGACAACGGCTAAACCTGTCACACAGGTCGCTGAAACAGCCATAAATAAACTATCTAAGTAGGACGTGGCTTGTCCATTTTGATCTGATATGGGAAGGGCTAAAAAGATTGAACCGATTAGAATCACAGCTAGAAAGCCCAAAACAATCATCTGTGGCGGCTTCATTTTTTTGATAACTCTCAGTAAGGGCATTTTATGACATCACTTCACTTTTCTCTTCAAGCGTAAACTCGACATTATTCTCAATCCATTTCCGCCGGGGTTCAACCTTGTCACCCATGAGAATCGAAACACGTTTCTCAGCTTGCGCGACATCGTCCAAGGTCACTTGGATTAATGTCCTCGTCTCTGGATTCATCGTCGTATCCCAGAGCTGATCAGCATTCATCTCCCCTAGTCCTTTATAGCGCTGTAAAATCGCACCCTTGCTAAAGTGACGCCGAATGTTATTGAGCTCGCTATCGGTCCAAGCGTATTCGATTTTCTCTGATTTACCTTTACCTTGACTCATCTTATAAAGTGGCGGCAAGGCGATATAGACATGACCATTTTCGACCAAAGGTCTCATATAACGATAAAAGAAAGTCAGCAGCAAGGTCTGGATGTGTGCCCCATCGGTATCCGCATCGGTCATGATAATGACTTTATCATAGTTAATATCGGCAATATCAAAGTCCGCCCCGACACCCGCACCAATCGTATAAATCATCGTGTTGATTTCTTCGTTTTTGAGAATATCAGCCATTTTGGCTTTCTCAGTATTGATGACTTTACCACGCAGCGGTAGAATCGCTTGAAACTTGCGGTCACGGCCTTGTTTGGCAGAACCACCGGCTGAGTCTCCCTCGACTAAATAGATTTCATTCTTAGCTGGATTTTTACCTTGCGCTGGTGTCAATTTCCCTGATAATAGGCCTTTATCTTTCTTGCCTTTTTTGCCAGTTCTCGCATCATCACGTGCTTTTCGTGCAGCTTCTCGCGCATCACGCGCCTTGATCGCCTTACGAATCAGATTTTGTGAGAGTTCAGCATTCTCCATTAGGAAGAAAGCTAGCTTTTCACTGACAATCGTATCCACAATCGGTCGTGCTTTGGGACTGCCCAGCTTATCTTTGGTTTGTCCTTCAAATTGGAGATGTTCCTCTGGGACTAGCACTGACAAAATCGCCGTCAAGCCCTCTCGATAATCAGAACCTTCTAGGTTTTTGTCTTTTTCTTTCAGCAGACCAACTTTCCGAGCGTACTCATTCATCGACTTGGTAATCGCTTGTTTGAGACCCGCCTCGTGCGTCCCGCCGTCTTTTGTTTTGACATTATTGACAAAGCTGAGGATGTTGTCAGAGTAGCCATCATTGTACTGGATCGCGACTTCAACTTGAAAACTTTCAGCTTCACCCGCAAAATAGATGACTGGCGTTAGCGTATCTTTATCTTCATTGAGATAAGTCACAAAATCTTGCACGCCGTTTTCATAGTGAAAACTTGCTGTTTCAGGCGCACCGTCTACTTCATGACGTTCATCTGTTAGTGTCATCGTGACATTAGGGAGTAGGAATGCGGATTCATTGAGCCGGTCAAAAATCGTACTGTATTTGAAATCTGTCGTTGAAAAGATTGTCGGATCTGGCATGAAATGAACGGTTGTGCCAGTCTTTGATTTAGCAGCCTTGCCAACTTTTTCTAAAGTCGTCACAGGTTTGCCGCCATTTTCAAAACGTTGTCGATAGACTGTGCCATCTCTGGTAATCTCAACTTCCAGATAAGCAGACAGGGCATTGACGACAGATGAGCCAACGCCGTGGAGCCCGCCTGATGTCTTGTAGCCGCCTTGACCAAATTTCCCGCCAGCATGAAGCACCGTGAAAATGACTTCGACCGTTGGAATACCAGTTGCGTGCATCCCGACAGGCATACCACGCCCGCTATCAGAGACGACTAAAGAACCATCTTTTTGAATCGTCACATTGATTTGATCGCCAAAACCTGACAAGGCCTCGTCCACCGCATTGTCGACAATTTCCCAGACAAGATGGTGGAGACCAATGCCGTCTGTCGACCCGATATACATCCCCGGCCGTTTTCTAACCGCATCTAGCCCTTCCAAAACTTGAATGGCGTCATCATTATAATTATTAATATCTATTGTCAATTTACTTTTCCTTTGGAAATACTGTGTCAAGTTGAACGCATCAGTCAGATAAGCTCAATTCTTATCTTAACACTTGTCGATTCATCACTGTTAAAAGTGTTCTTCTAATAGCATACCTTATTTTTTAAATTTTAGCAAAAGGAGACCACGCTTTTCAAGCTGCGATGGCCAAGCTAACTATCAACCGCAAAGCCAGACAACGCCTTTTGATCAGCTAACTGTCGAGCCACCCTCTCCACTGCACTCAGAATATTTGAGGCTGTGTTCAGTCTTTGCCGAAAAGCTCAAAAGCTTCTGACCAAGTCGTCAAGAGGAGTTTGGGCAAAGCTCCATGGTAACTTGAGCAAACTACCATGGTAATTTGGGCAAAGCGCCATGGTAACTTGAGCAAACTACCATGGTAAGTTGGACAAAACTCCATGGTAACTTGAGTAAAACCCCATGGGAGTTTGAGCAAAACCCCATGGGAGTTTGGGCAAAACCCCATGGGAGTTTGGGTAAAACCCCATGGGAGTTTGAGTAAAACCCCATGGGAGTTTGAGCAAAGCGCCATGGTAAGTTGAGCAAACTACCATGGTAATTTGGGCAAAGCGCCATGGTAACTTGAGCAAACTACCATGGTAACTTGGGCAAACCGCCATGGGAGATTGAGTAAAACCCCATGGGAGTTTGTGCAAAACCCCATGTGAGTTTGTGCAAAACCCCAAGGGAGTTTGGGTAAAACCCATGGGAACTTGAGCAAACTACCATGGGAACTTGGACAAACCGCCATGGTAACTTGGGCAAACCGCCATGGTAACTTGAGCAAACTACCATGGTAACTTGTCCGAATCTTGCTGGGGCTTTTTCTTTGTCTTGCGATATTGGTCTTGAATCGGTGTGGTGGCTGAACCGTTGCCTTGCGAGGCTTGTCTCAAAAGCGTGTGGGGACACGCCGCCAAAGCTAAACTCACAGCTCTTTTGAGCCAACCCTCTCCCACTACACTCAGGGTGTTTTTATGGGTGTGCCTGTCTTTGCTTAAGTGGATGCGAGTACTTGCTCAAGTCAATGCGTAGACTTGACCGCCAGACCACCCAAGTGAAGTGGCGGGCTTGGACTCAAAACAGCTGTGGCATCCAGACAAGAGCGAGACTCGGGCTCGCCAGTTAGCTGTAAAAGCGTAGCTTTGAAAGCGTGTCGCCACGCCCTTTTAAGACCAAGCCCAAAACGAAACGCCCGTCCACCCCAACCCCTGACCAAAGTGATGGGCATGACTTGCCAAGGTGTAGGCCTGCACTGGTTCAGTCTTGCTATGGGTTGAACAAGTGCCTTGCGAGGCTTAACTCAAAACGGCGTGGTAACATGCGCACCACGCCGCAACAAACTCAGTCAAGTTAAAGGGTTATGCTGTCCATTCTGCTTTGATTTGCTGATAAGCAGCTACTGGATTTGGCGCTTGGGTAATCGGACGTCCGACCACGATCAAATCACTGCCAATTTGACGTGCCTGAGCTGGTGTCACAACACGTTTCTGATCGCCAACAGCTGCACCAGCTGGTCGAATCCCAGGCGTCAAACAGATAAAGTCTGATGAGGTCGCTGCTTTAATCAAGGCAACTTCTTGTGCAGAACACACCACACCCGCCAGACCAGCTTCTTTCGTTTTCTGTGCATAGTGACTGACCGATGCCGCCAAACTGGTTTGGATGTTTTGAAAATCATGCATTTGTTGCTCACTGGTTGACGTGAGTTGTGTGACAGCAATCAATTGTGTCTCGCCAGCCAGTCCCTCTAAAGCCGCTGACATCATCTCAACACCACCAGCCGCATGAACATTGGTCAAGTCAACTCCCAAATGTCGAATCACTTTCATCGCTGATTGAACTGTATGCGGAATATCATGCAACTTCAAATCCAAAAAGACATCATGTCCCAAAGATTTGATATATCTCACGACATCCGGTCCTGCAGCATAAAATAATTCCATGCCTACTTTGACATAGAGCGACTCAGTTGCATCAAATTTTGATAAAAATGTTTTGACTTCTGTCATCCCTGGAAAATCCAAAGCGATGACTGGTCTGTTTTCTGTTAAATTACCCACGAATAGCCTCCTGACATGATGTGATAAAGTTTGCTAGATTATCAATACCGTACTGATCCATCACTTTTGGCAAAGTGTCGATCAGTGTCGGACAAATGAATGGATCTGTAAAGTTCGCCGTGCCGACACCAATGGCTGATGCCCCTGCAATCATCATCTCTAGCGCCGCCTCTGCTGAATCGACCCCACCCATGCCGATAATTGGTAAGTGTGAAACTTGGGCAACTTGCCGAATTAATTTAAGGGCAACTGGGAAGATAGCCGGCCCCGACATGCCGCCAGTGCCATTGGCAAGAATCGGCTGACCTGTCTGCAAACTAAATCGCATGCCAACCAAGGTATTAATCATCGTGAAACCTGTCGCGCCAGCAGCTTCGACTGCTTTGGCAACAGTCGTAATATCAGCAACTGACGGTGTCAGCTTGACATAGACCGGCACATCAGATACCTCGACAGCCGCTTTGACCGCTTCATATGCTAATTCTGGGACTTGTCCGATCAGCAAACCATTATTCCCGTGGTCAACATTGGGACAGGAGATATTCAGCTCAATCGCTGTCACATTTTTAACTTTAGAGATCTTTTGCGCAACCTCAGCATACTCCGCATTAGAAAAGCCGGCAACATTTGCAATAATCGGAAGTTCTGGACAGTGTTTGGCAAGCCATGGTAGTTTTTCAGCGATCACCGCATCCACACCTGGATTTTGAAGCCCAATCGCATTGAGCATGCCTGACGGTGTTTCGGCGACACGAGGGGTTGGATTACCAAAACGAGCGGCAGCTGTCGTCGCCTTAATCATGATCGAACCTAAACGGCTGATGTCATAGTATTTAGCATATTCTTGGCCAAACCCAAAACAACCTGACGCTGGGATAATCGGATTTTTTAAGTCAAGTCCTGGTAACTTGATTGCGAGTCGATTTTCTACCATTATATGACCACCTCTCCTACCTTAAATATCGGCCCTTGATCACAGACTTTCAATGATTCTTGGCCACTTTCGTCTCCTGCTACATGGACAACACAGGCATAACAAGCGCCCATACCACACGCCATCCTAGCTTCCATTGAGATAAAAGCATTAGGGTGATCTGCCGTCTGACTCGCAACAGCTTTTAACATACCTGTCGCACCACAGGCATAGATCGCATCGAAAGTCGACATATCGAGTTCAGCCATTAAGATGCCGACATTCCCCTTGCGACCATAAGATCCATCATCTGTGACAATGGTCAGTTCACTTGCGACTGCAGCAAACTCTGCCTCTAAAATCACTGCCGACTTTTGAGCAAAACCTAGCAGCACCGTCACCGCCACGCCTCTATCGGCTAAGTCTCGTGCTAATTGAACCAATGGTGGTGTGCCAATCCCGCCACCCACAATCAAGGCTTTTTGATTTGGAAAAGGCAAGCTCAGATCAAAGCCATTGCCTAGCGGCCCCATCACATCAAGTGTTTGACCAGACGTCATTTGGGAAACACTTGCTAAACCGGGGCCCTCGACCCGATAGATGAGGACACAGGTTTTGGCCTCTCGATCATACTCGGAAATCGAAATCGGGCGACGCAGCACCTTATCCGGACTTGGCACCCGGAGATGTAAAAACTGATCCGGCACGGTCATGTCAGCAACCATCTCCCCTTGTAAGACCATCCGAAAGACACGTGGTGCAATCTTGACATTTGACAAAATCATCATTTCTTCTTGTAAAATCATCGCAACCTTTCTTTTAAGACCGTTGACCTACCGTCAAACGATCACTTCTCAATCTGCTTGACCCTCAACGGCACAAGACAAACAAAAAAACGTAGAAAAATCCTACGGTCTGCATGCATTTGGCTTACTTGCTTGGCAACCTTGTGACGCTCTCGGCATCACTTAAAGGACTTCTACTTATTATAGCAGAATTACCCCCAGAAACCAACCCTTACCAAGCGTGGTATGTAGATATGTATCACGACAAACGCATGGAAAAATTATGTGCGTGAGAGGTCGATTTAAATCGTTTTTCAGGAGAAAAGAATAGAGGAAATTTCATGAAAAAGGATTTAAGAGGAAATCTAAGGAGTAAAATAACCTTCATGCGTTTGTCGTGAACGGTATGTCCCACAGTGATTTGTTTTCCAGTCATTTCATAAGTCCTCCTTGATTTCAAAACTTTGATATGTTTCTGAAAAGACAAAAAACAAGAATTTAGACCAGATTGCCATCTAACCCAAATCTTTGATTATCTCTAAAACCCTTGAATTAGAGGCTTTTCACTCATCTTTCTACTTCTTCTTCTTTGTTATCAATCCCACCAACTCAACATGGCTTGAGATGACAAGATTGATGTCTTTGTGGTTGCTCGTTTGTGAGAACTGGTCTACGGTTGTTTACGGTATAGCTTTGTTCGAGGGAACAAGTCTACTTTTTTTCCTCAAGACTTTTGATTGATTCAGCCTCAATAGTTTCAATAACTTTCAGCATAAAATCAACCACTTCACCAAAAGACAAATCTTTAGCATAGTTGTATTCACGCTGATACTTTGCCCATAACTGGTGCTGGACTTGGGAGTTCTTAATCTGTCCTATGATGACTTGATAGTCATCTAGCTGGAATTTCGGCCCCCGCTTAACCATCGTATTCTTCAAGGCATCAGCTAGTGTAGTGAAATTGATTTCGTTCCACTTCAGTTTTGCAATCGTGTAAACATCGTAATAATCACGTGGTCTTGTTGATGCAACACCACGAGATAGAATAGTCTCAAGTTTTTCAGCCAGGATTGTTTCAAGTGGATATGACAGCAAAGCAAGTTTGTCATCAGTAAAAAGACGTTTGATACTGAACTCAATTTCTCTGGGTGTAATAGCATCTCCTGTCGTTACGTCAATCGATACCAATTCATGAATTTTCTCAAAGTCAGCAAACAGCTTGAGTTTAAAGCCAGGATAATCATCTGTTTCTCGGATTTCACTCACGCTATCAAAAGAAAGAATAAAGGATTCGTCTGTTGGTATTTCAATAATTTCTTTGGCGATGGTGGTCAGCTTTTCTGGTGTCAATTCAAAGCCTCTTATTGTTGTATCGAGGTCCATTGTTGCACGGTGATCTAACCCGATAATGCCACCAATCAAATACCCTCCTTTCAAGATGAAATTATTCTTATACGGTGATTTTGCCAACTTTTCAAGGAATATCTCAATAAGATAGTTTTGCAGAACCTGCTGTGTTGTAATATGCTTTTCTTTAGCAATCTGCTTAATCTTTGCCTTAAAACTCATGGCATTTTTGAAAATCATAGTAGCCCTCCAATATATTTCTGCAGTTCAACATCTAAACCAAAATACTGTGCATACTTAAATAATTTATTGATATCTTTATCATCAGAAGCCGAATAGCGTTTAATAGCTGGAATAAACTGCTCAAAATCTGTATCGTATCTGGGTTTCAACATGTCAACCAACGTTCTCTCCACATCATAGACAATCAATTTTGAACCGTTTTTTTCAATGCTAATTTTACCTAGTTCAAAATCAGAAGATACAATTACAGGTCTTATTTCACCTTTCATCCGAGAAGTTGATGTGCCATATTTAAATGTCATTGTCGGAAGAATTGGCGCTCTATCTGAATATCCTTGAAGATAAAGCGCCGTTTCATGGGAAAAGATTCCCTTTGGAAATCGTGCTTGAAGCAAGTAAAAATCATCTACATATCCTTTGTCCGTCACATAAATGCCACGTTGAACAAGAAATAGAATTTCTTCATTTACCATATTAGTTAAAACTACCCTTGGAATTTTTTCAGCAGTAACTTGACTTGTCAGCACTACACCCTTATTCCTTTTTGCAATCTCTAAAATTTTATCTTTATTCGTCATAGTTCAACCAACTTTCGTGCTAAAAAGATAGTTATATCTTAGCATAAAAGTTACCTTGATTCAAGTAACCTTTATTAGGCTGTTTTTTAGTCAAAAAAACAGCCTTACTCAAAAGAATACCCCTAGCTTTGTACCTCTATTTCAATTCCCGATTTAAACTTGATGGTAATGCGTTCATCAAAAATTTCTACTCGTTCAACCAACCGTCTAACCAATACTTCATCGTACTCAAGACCATCATGTCCATTTTGATCTATGAACTCCTTAAACCTCCCTAGCCTAAAAAGCTGAAACTGCTCGTTCTGACAACTGTGAACGGTAGACAAGAATTTTTGAAATAAAGGAAACTTGTGGCTTTAGCCACTTAGTTGACTTATTGCAAAAAAATACTTGGCTCGGGAGCACGTTGTCAAGCCGTTAAAGCTAGATTATAAAAAAAGCCTGCAGGAGTCATTCCCACAGGCTACTATCATTATTTCTAAAACGTTATAAAATCATCCATCTCAGCCTTTCCAGTATTGCGACCAGCCGCGACGAAACGCACGACACCAGTCGCTGATACATAGGTAAACCAAACATAACCGTCCGCCGATCTGACATAAACTAAATTGTAAATTTTCTGTCCCTTACCATAAGTTGCGACCACTTTGCCCGAAAGGCTTGGTGTATCCCGAACATTGAACATTGTCGCTTGAACTGTGCCTGTCTTACCTATTGCTGTACTCGGCTTTGGTGATGAACTATCTGCTGCGATACATTTTAAGTAAGCAATTTTCTTATTATTGAAACTGCCGTATGAACCGACCTCACGAGTTTGTGTTGGATTTTGCGAGAAAATCGTTTGATCCACTTCAATCCAAATATGGCCATAGCTCGCATCGAAAAGTCCACCAGTCCCTGACACTACTCTGATTCTTGATTGTGAGGTTGGTTGCCACGTTGCCACACCATCTGCGACCAAACTATCAATGACATCTTTCGCATTACCTCGTGCTTTATTCCATGACGACTCTCCGCAAAACTGCATGACCGCTTTGGGCAAATCAACGCATTGTTTGCCGTATAGTCCGTCAATATCGACTCCGCCTTTGTTGTAATTCGCCCATAAAAAATTAATCACTTCTTGTACTGTTTTTGTCATTTTATTTTCCCTCTTTCTTATCCTTGATTTGCTCTAAAATTGTTTTTAACTTCTCGGGTACTGGCAGTCCCAAAGTGATCGTGTTTTCAATAATCGAAATCCCCTCATTTGAGATGTAAAAGAAAATGACAGCATCCCTTAGAACGTTGCCATTTCCGATTATTTCTACATCAAGTAAGTGAGCAATTCCCACTATACTAAACTAACTACATTTTCAAAACATCAATTAATCGGGCTTTAACACTTTTTATCCTATCTGCCAACCGCTTGACTTTCCCTTTAGTTACTGCAAAGAAGTTCTCAATCGGGTTGTAATCTGGTGAGTAGGGCGGAAGAAAAATAATTGAAAACTGTGTGTCGAACCAAGCGTTATAACGTTTGATAAAATCAAATCATATATTTTTGCGATGAAACCGAGCATTATCCATCACGATTACTGCATCAGGCAAAAGTTGCCTCAGGAATTGAAGTTCAAACCACAAAAGAGGTTGATGCGCTTCCGCCTGCCACCACTACGCTCAAGAATAATGGGTTTTCCAACTGGCGACCAACACCTATCTTGATTCATTTCCGAAATAAAGCCACTTTCATCAAGATAATAAATGCGTTTCTTATCTATTGGCTCGATTTTCTCTCGGTAGACCGCTCGCTTTGCTTCATCTCGTTCAAGATAGAGTAGTTTCTTTTTTTAAAAGAGAAACCTAACTTTCTAAGGCTTTTTAAGACTGCTACATCGCTCACGCCAAAGTGTTGTCCGATTTGAGCACAGGTCTGATTTGGATTCTCCAGAACATAGATTTTGAGTTGCTTAGGACCTAGTTTGCGAAAGAATTGTTTGCGTTTGGGTTTAACATAATCAGGGGTCTCAGCTTTTATCCATGCATAAAGCGTCTGTGATGAGATTTTGAACCGCTCAATCGCTGCTGCTCGAGAGGTTTCACGGGCGTACTTTAAAATCTTTTTCTTGCTTGTTTTATCATAGGTCATAAACCTAGTATAACATTTTCTGTTATTTAGTTGGTTTGGTATAGACTGACTTTTTAATAATCCGTGAGATTGCCGTGCCACCGGAATCACATGAATTGACAGAATTTTTTAAAAATGATACTATTAAGATAGTTCGAACGATTTACAAACAACGAAAAGTAAGATTAGCTTTAGTTTAAGTCAGCACGCATCTGATTTGTCTATCGTTAGTGACTGCTTATCTTTTTACACTTATCATTCAATGCGTAGGATGATAAGTGCTGAAAAAAGGGGGAATCTTATGCTTAAGAAGATTAAAAAGAATGCTTTACTCATTGCGATTGTTACAATACTACTTGGTCTCGGTGTAAAGAGTACTGTTTCAGCGATTCAAGTTGCAACAGTAACGCGTACAAAATATGAAATTTTGTATGTCTATGGTGGTTCAAGCACTAGCTACACCTATACAGACGTTTATTTCCGTAATAGCTTCTATTGTTCATCAGTAGAGACCAGCCGTCGTGATTACGGTATCAATCCGGGTTATCTTACCACATATGGTTACACAGCAAAATAATAAAGGGGGGGGGAGGGATTCGCTGTCAGAGTCCCTATTTTAATGAGGAGTATTATGCAGATATTCAACTTTGAACTCAAACACTTTTTAAAAAGTCCTAAAAATAAAATTTGTCTAGCTATTCTGCTTATCCTCTTTTTTGCTTTATTTATCTTTAATCAAATGATAGTTAGTAAAAAATCAATGGAAATGAATATAGCGGATGCTACAATGAATCTCCAAAACACTAAACAATGGACGGCAACCTTGGAAAGTGAGAGCAAATCAAATCCTGAGGATACAACATTGCGTCAGGACTTGCTTTTAGCTCAAGAAGTAGAAAAACTCTACTCAGCTGAGGTCTTGGCGTTAAAAAATAAAGATCTGGATAAATTTACTGACCTAGAAAATCAAGTGAATATCCTTCAACTTAAAGCAATTTCCGAAAAAGATTCACAAGAGTATCGAGACTTAGTATCTAGCATTAAGTATTATGATGCTGTAAAGAAAGTTAAGGGGAAAGTCGCACCTATAATTAACGATACAAGTGAGGCGGCATTTGTAACAGGAAGATCAGCTTTATCCTGGTTATCTTCAACAGTCATCTTTGTTTTGTTGACAGTTTTAATTGCAGATGTTGTTAGTGGGGAGATTGAGAGTTCACAAATCAGATTTTATCAGTTGATGGGTGGTAGGAAGTTTAAGCATTTGCTTTTGAAACTGCTGATCCCGATAATGGTTGTCTTTTCGGTAACCTTGCTTAGCTTTTTACTGCAGTATGTGATAAATGGTCTTATGAACACCTTTGGCACTTGGAGGTATCCTTATCAAGATAGTGATAGTAGGCTGATACCCATTTGGCAAGTGATGCTCAAAACGCTAGGTTTGTTCACGGCAACTTTACTTTTCATTGCCAGTCTGGGGCAATTTTTATCACTTATCTTCAAAAAAAGTTTGGTTGTGATTGGGATTATCGTTATCCTCCTAACAGGTTTTTTGACTTTTGAAGGCGAAGAATGGTTTCAACCGATTAAAAAATTCTTGCCATTTGAATATCTTGGGTACGGGCGTTTATTGAATGATGTTGAAATTCTTCCGTCTCAGTCATTTATGATCGGGTTGTTCTACCTTTTATCACTTAGTGTGGTTTTTATTCTGTTCTCAGGCTACTTATACAAACATTATTATTATCGGAAAGTTGGGCAATCATGACAGCAGTATATGTTGAAAATCTGACAACAGATATTTTTCAAAATGTAAGTTTTGACTTACCAAATCATGGTTTTTATGGACTGATTGGGCGAAATGGGATTGGCAAGAGTACCTTATTTAGTATTTTAAATGGAGAAGTTAAAAATTTCACTGGAACTTTTAAAATAGGTAAGGTCTGTTATGTACCAAGTTTAGAAATTTTTGACAAGTATCTCAGCGCCAATGATTATATCGCCTTATTATCTCAAAACGAACAAATAGCCTTTGATAAACATTTGGAATTCATGGGAGGCGCTGATTTTTTTAGCAAAAAAATTGGGACTTATTCACTTGGGATGAAGGAGCTATTTGCCTTCATATTTGCAGTATCTCTTGATAGTGAGGTCTTAATTTTGGACGCATTACTAGATGGACTTGATGAACAGAGACGTTTTAAAGCTTTAAGACTGGTTAAGCAATATAGCCATGACAGGTTAGTTCTATTGACTTCTCATAATCTATCTGAGGTATTTGAGTATAGCGATGCTGTTTATTTTCTAGACAGAGACTCTCTGGAGAAGGTGGATAATCTATCACTTGCTACGGAAAGGATTTCTGTTGTTTAAGAAAAAAGTTTAGATACCTGGGCATTTAAAAGGTCAGGGTATGGGAAATTAAAATTAGAAAAGATAGCACATGGCGGAAAAGAATACTCGAAGAATGAAGCACAAGCCTTACTAAATGGCAAAGTTGGAGAATTTGAATCACCCCAAAATTTCTCCACCAGGCACCATCTCAATTTATTAAACGCCCACGACGTTTGGAATTCCTACCAAATTCCCAAAACAGTTCCCCAATATTTTTGAAAGCATGCCGAAAAAGCGCGAGCGTCTCACGCTTTTTCTTATGACCTGTTCAACGTTCGGCTTTTATCACGGAGATTCTCCGAACTAATCAGCTCAGCCAAACGATTTACGGCTATTTCTGGTAAAAAATTGGATTAAAAAAGCTGAGTTGATCTCATGGGCTGATTTTGAGCAAGACTATGCCAAATACTTTAATCGTAAAACCGGAAATCTTGCAAAATCAATTAAAACAACGCTTGAATTCAGACCATGTTTCGAGTAGGCTTCTGCCGATAAGACTTGATAGAAACTATTGGTAGGCTGATAGATGAGTCGCTTTTGTGACGTTAAAATCTTCACCCGTTTTGAAAGCGCAGGGTTTTGGCGGATCATATCCACTGCCACATCAAACACGATAGATGCTTGACCACGGTCAGCTGCACACCCATAAACTTCGGCCCGTTCTTCCCCATCACCACACATTAAAAATAAAGCCACTGCCGCTGCAAGTTCAGGCTTGCCGTTCTTCTTTGGTATCTCAATATATGCCGTGTTAAATTGACGATAACCGTTCGCTTTAATCGTACCAAACAAATCTCGGATAATCTTTTCTTGCCAAGCCAACAGTTTGAATGGTTTGCCATACCATTGACCCTTTGTATGTTTCAACAATTCGATAAAATCGACCGCATAA
>JAISXW010000015.1 GCA_031270325.1 Streptococcaceae bacterium | reverse complement strand
CATTTCGTGATGTCGGAATACAACTGATGACGATTTCAAATTAAACATAGAAATGACTATCGAAAGGAAATATATAATTCTTTCTGAATGACTACATTTCTACACGTTTTATATAGCAGAACGAACCATGACACTCAATAGATTAACTCGAATTGCGCTTTTGGCGGCGCTTGCCAGTGTGCTAAGACTGGTTTTCGGTGCTTGGCCAAATGTTAAACCAATCACGGCCTTGTTTTTTGTCATCATCCTAAGTTTTGGTTTGTTAGAGGCGATTGCAGTCAGTGCCTTGACGATGCTAGTTACAGGATTTTTAATGGGCTTTTCGGTGATTGTTTTGGGGCAGATCATTAGCTATGCGCTGATTTTGATACTTGGTGTGCTAGGTTTCAAAGTCATCAAAGGGCTCGGTTTTAGGATAGGTTTGGTATTTGTTTTGACCTTATTATATGGGGCTGCGATGGCACTCTTTACAGCGCCGTTATTTGCCAGTCCGATCCTCGCCTTTTGGCTGAGTGGTCTAACTTTTGATCTGACCCATGCGGTGTCAACGGCACTCTTTTTCCCGATTTTGTTGACGATTTTCAAAAATAGTTTAAAGAAAGACTTGATATGACAATTTTAAATGACTTAAAAGATAAGCTATTACTTTTTGATGGGGCGATGGGAACACAGCTACAAAATCGGGGATTGGCGATTGGTGGCATACCAGAGCATTTCAATCTCAGCCATCCCGAAATCGTCAGAGCGATTCACCAAGACTATGTCGTAGCGGGTGCAGATGTGATCACGACCAATACTTTTCAGGCCAATACCACGAAACTATCAGCTTCCGAATTAGAAGCGGTGATTACTGCTGGGGTGACTCTCGCAAGACAGGCAGGCCCCAAATATGTCGCTTACGACATGGGACCGACAGGGCAACTCTTGCAACCAATGGGGACCTTGTCTTTTGACGCGGCTTATGAGATGTTTGCGGTTCAGGCTAGGTTAGCTGAAAAAGCTGGTGCTGATCTGGTCATTATCGAAACCTTTGCCGATTTGTTAGAAGCGAAAATTGCCATTCTTGCGGTCAAGGAAAATACTGACTTGCCAGTGTTTGTGACCATGACCTATCAGGAAGATGGCAGAACCTTTGTTGGCGTTGACCCACAGACAGCGACCCTAACCCTACAAAATCTGGGCGTTGATGCACTGGGCGTGAATTGTTCCCTCGGTCCTCGGGAATTAGGCCCGATTGTCGAGACGATCTTGACCTATGCGCACATACCAGTCATGGTGCAAGCCAATGCCGGTCTACCTCACATGGAAAACGGCGAAACGGTCTATAAAATCTCGCCAGAAACGTTTGTCGCTGAGACCCAAAAGCTCTTGGCTAAAGGCGTGGCAGTGGTTGGCGGGTGCTGTGGGACAACACCTGACTTTATCCGCCAATTGCGTGCAGCTATCGAGACGACTGAAAGAGTTTATCCCAAGTCGCAAACCGGTACTTTTATCAGCTCAGGCCTTAAAAGTCTAGAGCTTGGGACGGGCTTGCATCTGATTGGCGAACGGCTCAATCCAACAGGTAAGCCACGGCTGAAAACAGCGCTCAGGCAAAAGGAGCTGACTTATCTGATTCAAGAAGCTGTTGCGCAACGGGATGCCGGTGCAGATATCCTCGATGTCAATGTCGGTCTACCCGAAATAGATGAAGCTGCACTGATGGTTGAGACGATTGTTGAGTTACAGGCCTTGCTTGATTTACCACTCCAAATTGATTCGTCAGATGCCGCAGCGTTGGCGGCAGGTGCGCGCCATTATAATGGCATTCCCTTAATCAATTCGGTCAATGGCAAGGCCAGTAGTCTGGCAACTGTTTTGCCAATTGTAGCCAAATACGGCGGTGTGGTCCTAGGGCTTTGTCTGGATGACACGGGGATCCCAGATACAGCTGAAAAGCGGTATCAAATCGCTGAGAAGATTGTTCAGGAAGCGGCGCACTATGGGATTGCCGCAGAACGGGTGCTGATCGATCCACTGGTGCTGACCGCCTCTGCTCAACAGGCACAAGTCTCGGTGACCTTAGAGACGATTCGCTTGGTTAAGGCACGTCTGGGCTGTAAAACAGTTGTCGGTTTGTCCAATATTTCTTTTGGCCTTCCCAATCGTGAGCTATTAAATGCGACCTTTTTAGCGCAAGCGGTCGGTGCTGGCTTGGATGCACCGATCATGAATCCACTATCTGCTGAGATGATGCGGGTCGTGCACGCCCTGAGAGTTTTTACAGGGCAAGATCAAAATGCCGAAGCCTTCATCGAAAAGTCACAGCAGTCAGCGCAATTTATCGGGTCAGGTCAAGTCGCTCAAGAACAGAAAAAGCTAGCGCAACTGGATTTGAAAGATATGATTATCAAGGGGCGGAAAGCCTTGACTGCTGCAGCCACCCAAGACTTACTGCAGACTCACACGCCTCTTGAGATTGTCAACCGCTATTTCATACCAGCACTTGATTGTGTCGGTGCGCAGTTTGAGGCGGGAGAGTTGTTTTTGCCCCAGCTGATGCAGTCGGCTGAAGCGACGAAAAATGCACAAGAAGTCTTAAAACTCGCCTTGGCAAAGTCGGACAGTCAGTCGACATCATTAGGCAAAATTTTATTGGCAACGGTCGAAGGCGATATTCATGATATTGGCAAAAATATCGTCAAGATGATTTTGGAAAATTACGGTTATGAGATTATTGATCTGGGTAAAGATGTGCCGATTGACACAGTTGTGGCGACAGTTGTGTCTCAGAAGATTCGGCTCGTTGGTCTATCCGCCTTGATGACGACAACGGTTCAAAACATGAAAAAAACGATTGCAGCGGTCAAGGCTGCGGCACCTGAGACGGCCTTTATGGTCGGCGGTGCTGTACTCAATGAAGAATATCGTGCCTTTGTTGATGCGGATTACTACGCCAAAGATGCCATGGCCAGTGTCGCCATCGCCCAAAAATTTTTTGGACATTGAAAATATGCCACTGCACTCGGACAATGATGTGCCCCCCAAAAAAGTGAGACTAAAAATCTAACTTTTGGGGGGCACATCATTGTCCTGTTTTCAGGGCTTTTTTTCAATCTGCTTTATCTACAGTGCCTTTTCCACTACAAACAATTCTGCTACTAGCCTGTGGTCTCACTAAAAACGAGGGCAGCGCCATTAAAAGCGAAACGAGTTCCATAAATAATAGAACGAGTTCTGCAAAATATAGAACAAGTTCTACAAAAAATAGAACAAGTTCTATAAATAATAGAACGAGTTCTGCAAATAATAGAACGAGTTCTATAAATAATAGAACCAGTTCTACAAAAAATAGAACGAGTTCTACAAAAAATAGAACAAGTTCTACAAAATATAGAACGAGTTCTGCAAATAATAGAACGTGTTCCACAAAATATAGAACTCGTTCTACCAAAAGCGAGACTTTCCAGCAAACATCTGCGGTTGCCGATCTTGTGATTCGGGTGTGCTGTGGCATTTAGGAACATGACGAAAGCTGCGTGCATAGCTTTCGTTAGAAAAGCGTGACTTTTTAGTCACTCTGGCGCTGTCCCCGACGATTCAAACACAAGTTTAAAAAATCATGATTTCAATTTGGGATAGGGTATGATTTTCATGCCTTTGTCGTGATCCCAGTTAGTACGGAATGGCATTAGCGGGGCTTTTTTGGTATACTATAAGGACTATGACAGAATATTTGACGGTATCGACTTTAACCAAGTACTTGGCAACCAAATTTGATCGGGACCCTTATTTAGAGCGGGTTTTTCTGACAGGGGAGATTTCTAACTTTAAACGGCGGCCTAAACATCAATATTTTGCGATTAAGGATGATAAAGCGGTGATTCAGGCGACCATGTGGGCGGGTGTCTTTGCCAAACTAAAGTTTGATTTAGCTGAGGGCATGAAAGTCAATGTCGTGGGGCGAGTGCAGCTCTATGCGCCGAGTGGGTCTTATGCAATCATTATCGACTCACTCATTCCTGATGGGATTGGCGCTCTAACTGTACAGCTGGAGCAGCTTAAACAGAAATTAACTGCCGAGGGGCTCTTTAATTCTGATTTTAAACAAGCCATTCCGGCTTTTTCACGAAAAGTCGGGGTTATCACTAGTCCCAGTGGGGCTGTCATTCGGGATATCATTACGACCATCAACCGTCGCTTTCCGATGACTGAGATTCTTTTATTTCCGGCAAAGGTGCAAGGGACAGGTAGTGCGGCGGAAGTCTCCGAGCGGATTCGTCAAGCTAATCAGCGAACAGATTTAGATGTCCTGATTATCGGTCGAGGTGGCGGCTCAATCGAGGATCTCTGGGCTTTTAATGAAGAAGTGCTTGTCCGAGCTATATTTGAGTCTCGGATTCCGATTATCTCTTCTGTCGGACACGAAACGGACACGACTTTGGCTGATTTTGTGGCTGACAGACGTGCGGCGACGCCGACAGCAGCAGCAGAACTGGTCACACCTAACACTAAATTGGATATTTTAAACGATTTGGTGTCTACTGAGACACGGCTTAGTAGGAGTATCCAACAGAGTTTGGGAAATTATCAAGAATTACTGACGCATTTGCAAACATCGGTCATCTTTCGCCAACCTGAGCGTTTATATGACGGTTATTTGCAAAAACTAGACAAGTTGACGACAGACTTGACTAGTCGGCTGCAACAAGCCTATCAAAAGAATCAGCAGGTACAGGCCTTGCTAAGGAGTCGCTTGCTCGGGCTACGGTTGGACTTGAAAATTGAGACCATGCGCCAATGCCTAGCAAGCGATACCACACGATTGAAAAGTCAGTTCAGCAACCTTTTTGACCATCAAAAGGCACGAGTTGAAAAAGCTTATGATAGTCTCAGCATGATTGATCCAGACAGGATTATCAAGCGAGGTTTCTCGATTGTTAGAACAGCAGATCAACGTGTTGTCAAGTCGATTGGTCAGGTTGCGGTCGGTCAACAATTGAAGATAGAAGTATCAGATGGTAAGATAGAAGTAGAGGTAAAACATGACTAAAACAAGTGCAACAGGAACGTTTGAAGCAAATTTGGCAGCATTAGAAGACATTGTCAAACGATTGGAAAATGGCGATGTGCCTTTGGAAGCAGCGATTGCAGAGTTTCAAAAGGGCATGAAATTATCGAAAGCCTTACAAGAGACACTAAAAGAGGCAGAAAAGACCTTAGTAAAGGTGATGGCTGAAGATGGAACAGAAGAAAATTTTGATGAATCATGAGACAGTGCTGCAGGACTTAACAGCTGTTTTTGATCGCTTTTATCGTGATGAGGCGTTAGTGGCTTATCTGACGGAGAGCATTCAGTATTCAATACAGGCTGGGGGCAAGCGGATTCGACCACTCTTTTTATTGGAGACCTTGCAAGCTTTTGGAGTCGAGCTGACGACAGCGCACCTGAAAGTCGCCGCAGCTGTTGAGGCGATTCATACGAGTTCGCTGATTCATGATGACTTGCCAGCTATGGATAATGATGATTTTCGCCGTGGCAAACCGACCAATCACAAGGTATTTGGTCAGGCACAGGCGATTTTAGCGGGGGATGCCCTCTTGCTAGACCCCTATTTGTTGCTAGCGGAGGCAGATTTGCCAGCAAAAGTTGTGGTGGCGTTGGTGCGAGAGTTGTCTCAGGCATCTGGTAGTCACGGCATGGTGGCAGGGCAAGTCTTGGATATGGCAGGAGAAAATCAAACGCTGACAGTTGATCAACTCCAGCGGATTCATGACCTCAAGACAGGGAAAATGCTAACCTTTCCCTTTGTCGCTGCAGGGCTGATCAGTCAGCAGTCAGATGAAGTCATCTCAGAACTTCGTCGTTTAGGTCAAAAAGTTGGCTTGGCCTTTCAGATACGAGATGATATTTTGGATGCGACCGCCACTTTTGCTGAGCTTGGTAAAACGCCAGGGAAAGATGTCGTCTCAGACAAATCAACCTATGTCAAATTGCTCGGCCTAGCCGGTGCCCAATCGGAGTTAGCAGCGAATTTGGCAGCGGCGGAGGCGAGCTTGATCGCCATTTCGCAACAAACAGCTTTTAGGTCAGATGAGATGACCAGACAAATTGAAAGATTAAAAATTGACTAAAGAACGAGTGGATGTCCTAGCCTTTAATCAAGGACTATTTGACACGCGAGAGCAGGCAAAACGTGGGGTCATGGCAGGGATTGTCATCAATGGCCAAAATGGCGAGCGTTTTGACAAGCCGGGCGAAAAAATTTCAGCTGCTATAGAGTTGATGATTAAGGGAGACAAGTTGCCCTATGTCAGTCGAGGTGGTTTGAAATTAGCTAAAGCGCTAGATTATTTTGAGCTGTCAGTCTTGGGGCAAACGGCGATTGATATTGGGTCATCAACTGGTGGCTTTACAGATGTCATGCTGCAAAATGGGGCCAAGCTAGTCTATGCGGTTGATGTCGGCACGAATCAATTAGCATGGAAAATCCGCCAAGATGAACGTGTGGTGGTCATGGAGCAGTTTAATTTTCGTTATGCACAAGCAAAAGATTTTAGTCAGGATTTGCCGACCTTTGCCTCAATTGATGTGTCTTTTATCAGTTTAGCCTTGATTTTACCGGCCTTGCATGATATTTTATTGGCGGGTGGTCAGGTCGTGGCCTTGATCAAACCGCAGTTTGAGGCTGGGAGAGAGCAGATTGGGAAGAATGGGATTATCAAGGATGCCAAAATTCATGAATCAGTGATTGCCTCGGTTGTCAAGTTGGCAAACGGTCTCGGCTTTTCAACACTTGGCTTGACTAGTTCGCCAATCAGAGGCGGTCATGGGAATATCGAATTTTTATTACATTTGACTAAGGCAGATGAGCCGATTGACCAAGTTCAAGCACAAATTTCAACAATTGTAGCAGCAGCACATGGAGAAGTAAATGAAAAAAAGTGAACGCATCGAGTTGATTAAAAAGTTATTGTTAGCACAGGATATTCTGACACAAGATGATTTAGTGGCGGCGCTTTTAGCTCTGGGTGTCGAAGTGACGCAAGCAACGGTCTCGCGTGATATGCGTGAGCTCCGCTTGATTAAAGTCCCAGCTCAAACAGGTGGTTACCGATACGCCTTGCCTGAAACAAGTCGAGTTAGTTCAGATGTTGAGTTGTTTCAGGCGGTCGTAAAAGCGATTCGGCACCAAGATAAGCAAGTCGCCATTGTCACGAGTCCGGGCTCAGCCATGCTCTTCAAAAAGCGTCTGCTTTCACAATTTGAAAGTCTCATTTTTACGGTACTTTCAGATGATAACACGGTCTTAGTGATCGCAACATCTACTAAAAATGCTCTAAAGATTTATCAGACCTTGTCGGAGTTGGCGTGAGGCGGAACTGCGTTTAAGAAAGTAACGTTTGAGTGACCACGAATGATGTGCCATTATTCACAGGTCGTCATTTCATGCCTCAATCACTAAAGGAGTTGCCAGGTCAACGCCTAAGCGGTAAAACCGTCAAGGCACGTTACCCATAGCAACTTCCCTAAGTTCTTCGTCATTTCATGCCTCAATCACTAAAGGAGTTGCCATGTTACAGGAAATATCAATTAAAAACTTTGCGATTATTGACACCATTATCATGCAATTTGATCAGGGGATGTCGATTTTGACGGGGGAGACAGGTGCTGGGAAATCAATTATTATTGATGCCATGAATCTTTTGTTGGGCTCACGTGCGCAAACGTCATTTGTTCGTCATGGTGCAGCCAAAGCTGAGATTGAAGGCTTGTTTTTCTATCAAGATAGTCCAGAACTTGCGGCACAATTAGCAAATCTTGGTTTTGAGGAGACAGGCGAATTGATTTTACGTCGGGAAATTTTTGCTAATGGGCGTTCGTCTTGTCGGATCAATGGGGTCTTGACTCCTTTATCCAATCTGCAGACTATCGGTAGTTTTTTGGTGGACATTCATGGGCAACACGATCATCAAGAACTGATGAATCCGGCCCATCATCTTGCCATGTTGGATGAGTTTGGCGATCAAGCGTTTTTGCAACTCAAACAAGCGTATGCCCAAAAGTTTTCTGATTACAAGACGCTGCGTCAAAGATTAGTAACGCTTAAAAAACATCAGACTGAGTTTGCCCAGCGAATTGAGAGTTTGACCTTTCAGATTGATGAAATTGCCTCAGCAGAGATTGATCTCCAAGCGGACACGGCGCTTTATGACAGACGAGATCATTTGACCCATGCCAATCAGATTGCGACACATTTAAATGCAGCTTATGCTAGTTTAACTGAGGATATGGCGGATTATGCGGGCTTATCACTGGTCAGAAATGCTATGAATGAGCTGGAATCTACTAGCCAATTCGATGAGACAACCTATGCCGTCTTATCTGAAAAAATTGCTGAGGCCTACTATTTGTTGGAAGATGCGACGACAGATTTAGAGAAAAAGATTGATGACTTAGCATTCAATCCGTCAGAGCTGACGATGATTGAGGATCGACTTGCTGTTCTGGCGATTCTCAAGAAAAAATACGGTCCAGACTTAGCAGATGTTGTGGCTTATCTGGCAAATTGTCAAAAAGAACTAGAAACTTTGATTGGCGATGATGCGTCGTCAGAAAATCTGGAAAAAAGTTTTAAAGCTGCTGAACAAGCGCTACTGGCCAGTGCTAAATCTTTAGCAGATGCCAGAGCTATCCTTGCAGACAAACTTGAACAAGAAGTGACATCAGAATTGGCTGATCTCTACATGGAAAAGGCAGAGTTTCAAGTCAACTTTGAGCCTGCCAAGTTTTCGGTTAAGGGCAATCAACACGTTGAATTTTTGATTCAAGCTAATCCAGGAGAGGGGTTCAAACCGCTTGCCAAAACAGCATCTGGCGGAGAACTAAGTCGGATGATGCTGGCGATTAAGTCGAGTTTTGCCAGACGTGAACATCAAACAGCAATAGTCTTTGATGAAATTGACACAGGTGTTTCTGGGCGTGTGGCTCAAGCCATTGCCAATAAAATCTATAAAATCTCTCAAAACGGTCAAGTGCTATGTATCTCGCATTTACCACAGGTTGTGGCGATTGCCGATACACAATTTCATATCGAAAAAGTACAGTTGGCGGATCGGACGACTTCAACAGTTAAAAAGTTGACCTTTGACCAAAGAAGAACAGAAATCGCTAAAATGCTTGCCGGGGATGATGTGACCCCTGAAGCCTTAGCGCAGGCGAAGAAATTACTGGAAAAATAAGAAAATGAACCCAAACAAACTCAAAACTGTCAAGAGACTCGTGGTTAAAATCGGAACGTCAAGTCTGATACTCGCCAATGGGCAACTTAACCTGAAGAATATAGATGAATTAGCTTTTAGCCTATCCAGTTTGCAACATGAGGGTTATGAGGTGATTTTGGTCACATCAGGGGCGATTGGTGTCGGGCTGAATGTTCTCGGCATGACACGCAGACCTACTGAAATCGCTAAACAGCAAGCTCTGGCAGCGATTGGACAGGTGGAATTGATGAGCCTTTACAATCATATGTTTGCGCGTTATCAGCAAAAAGTGGCTCAACTTTTGCTGACCAATGACGTGATTGAATATCCAGAAAGTCGTCAAAATGCGACGGAATCCCTCAATGCGATTTTGGCTTTAGGGATTATTCCGATTATCAATGAAAATGATGCAGTGAGTGTCGATGAGATGGATCACAAAACGAAATTTGGCGATAATGATAAATTAGGAGCGATTGTAACCAACTTATCTGATGCGGACTTATTGGTGATGTTGTCGGATATTGATGGGCTTTATGATAAAAATCCCAATATTTTTGAGGATGCGACACTGATTGAGCATGTTTCTGAAATTACTGACCAACTCATGAAATCAGCCGGTGGTGCAGGTAGTCGCTTTGGGACGGGAGGCATGACCAGTAAGCTCGAAGCAGCCAAGCTGATTTTTGAAAATGATAAACAAATGATTTTGACAAATGGTGCTAGGATTTGGGAAATTCGCGATATTTTAGCGGGCAAGAAGAAAGGAACTTATTTTGGACAGTAGGCATTTTGTGAGGCTGACGGCGACTGAATTTGCTGACTTCGTGGCGACACGACAGGACATTCATTTTCAGCAGACCAAAGCCTTTGGCGACTTTCAAACCACTTTAGGACATGAGGCTTTCTATTTTGCGGTTAAAGACAGCGGCACCATAGTGGCTGCTATTTTAGTGACCTTGTCGAAAGTCAGATTGGGTTATCTGGCTGAGGCACATGGCAATCCCTATTTTTCGGAGACCCTTGCCATTAATCAAGCCTTAATCGCTGGTGTCCAAAAAGCGCTCAAAAAGCAAGGTGTGCTAAAGTTGGTTGTTCATTCCAATCAAATGATTGCCCAGTATGATGATAACTGGGAAGAAGTGGCGGTCATGAATCAAGACTTGACCTCGTTTTATCAACAACTTGGCTTTTCACAAGGTCAATTAAGTGCTTTTGAAAAAGGGTTTAACTACAATTACAGTAAAACCTTATCGGGCTTTGAAAGTTTTGCCAAACTTGAAAAATCTTATAAAAAAAATGGCTTGCAAACGATTAAGAAGGCACGTCAACTTGGGATTCAAGTCTATGAAGCGAGTTTTGATGAACTTAGCGACTTTAAAAAAGTGGTCGATGAGGCAGGCGAACGGCGACAGTTTGACACACGTGACTTAGCTTATTATCAAGCGGTTTACCAAGCTTTTGGCAATCAGGTCAAATTTATGTTGGCGAAAATTAATTTCAAGTCAGAACTTGAAAGCAATCAGATAGCACTTGCCACGATTCGTCAGGAACTCACACAGGCAGAAGCTCAAAATAAGAAAAAGAGTTTGGATACGCTCCATCAAAGATTAGCACGGCTTGAAAAATTTGAGCGTGAGATTCAGCAGTTTGTGGTGACCTATGGGGATCAGGATGTGATTTTAGCAGCTGCCCAATTTTTTATCATGCCTAATGAAGTGATTTATATGTTTAGTGGCATGTATGATGCCTTTAGAGAGTTTTCAGCACCATTCTTGATTCAGGATGAAATGCTTCACTTTGCTTATGACCATCAGATTAGTCACTATCACTTTATGGGGATCAATGCCCCAGATGATCCGGACCAAGGTGTGCTCAGGTTTAAACAAAACTTCAAAGGCTATATTTGGCAATCATCAGGCAACTATGATCTGCTTGTTAAGCCGATCTTATATCGGGTCACAGAACTTTTAAAAGCATTCATCAAACGTTAGGAAAGAGGCACAATTCATGAAGTTTAATACAACAGTGGCGGCAAGCGCACATGACGCATTTGTCCAAAAAAGTCGACTCAATCATTTATTGCAGTCAAGCACTTGGGCAGAAGTGAAAGAGAATTGGGAGTCTCAGATTGTCGGCGTGACAGATGATGGGGGAGAATTGATTGCCTCTGCTTTAGTGCTGATTAAAAAATTACCACTTGGTTTGACCATGATTTACACGCCACGTGGACCGATTATGGACTACCAAAATGCTGAGTTAGTGACTTTTTTTTTCAAGGCACTGAAAGATTTTGCCAAAGAGAAACGTGCGCTTTTCATCAAAATTGATCCAGCAGTCCTCTATCGCAGCTCCAAATTTGGTCAAAAGGAAGTCCCTGAGCCGAGCCTTGAGGCACTAGCAGCTATTCAACATATCAAAGCTGCTGGGGGGCAGCATGTCGGCTTTAACCGCGTGATGAGCGAGACGATTCAGCCACGTTATCAAGCCAATGAACCGCTTGAACAAGATATGACGCAAGTCTATCCAAAACACGCCAAACGGATTATGAAAGATGCCATCAATCGTGGTGTCGTGGGACATCGTGTCGGACGGGAACATCTACAGGCTTTCAGTGAAGTCGTCAGCATGACAGAAAGCCGAAAGGGTGTTGCACTCAGAAATCTGGACTATTTCGAGCAATTGATGACCCGATACGGAGCTGATGCTTATCTACATTTGGCAGAAGTCAATCTAAAAGCTAAATACGCTGACTTACAAGCACAACTGGCACAGATCGACCAAGACATCGCGGCGACGCCAGAAAATCAGAAGAAACGCTTTAACCGACTCAACGATCAGAAAAAATCGACCCAAAAGTACCTGAAAGAGTTTGCGGACTATGATACGACAAAGGATGAACCGACAGTTATTGCAGGTATTTTATCGATTAAGTTTGGCGAGACGATGGAGATGCTGTATGCAGGGATGAATGATGACTTCAAGAAATTCTATCCTCAATACCTACTCTATCCCAAAGTTTTTGAGGATGCTTTTGCCGCAGGAGCCAAGTGGGCCAATATGGGTGGCGTTGAAGGCGACCTTGAGGATGGCTTATCTAAATTTAAGAGTAATTTCAACCCAGATATTCAGGAACTCATCGGTGAATTTAATCTCCCTGTGAATTCATTACTCTATCAATTCAGTAACTTCGCTTATAAACTTCGCAAAAAAATGAGATAGGATGAGGAGAGACAGATGATTGAAAGATTAGGCAAAGCAGCTAAAACAGCAGCTTTTGAGCTGGAAAAATTGTCAACAGCAGACAAAAATCAATTCCTTCAAGCGTTAGCGCAAGCTCTTGTGGCTCAGACTGCTAGCATCTTAGCTGAAAACGAAAAAGACTTAGCTAACGCCCAAGCCAACGGGGTCAGCGCCATCATGTTGGATCGTTTGAAACTGACAGCCGAGCGGATTGCCGATATGGCAGAAGGGGTTCGACAGGTCGCTACTTTAGCGGATCCAGTTGGTCAAATCATGAGTGGATACACCAATCTGGATGGGTTGAGAATTCTTCAAAAGCGTGTCCCTCTAGGTGTTGTTGGCATGATTTTCGAGAGTCGGCCCAATGTGACGGTTGATGCTTTCTCGCTATGTTTCAAGACTAATAATGCCGTGATCTTGCGGGGCGGGAAGGATGCGATTCATTCCAATCAAGCATTGGTTCAAGTCATTCAAGATACCTTAGGAGCTAAAGGGGTAACAGCGCACGCTGTCGGCTTGGTGACGGATATCAGTCACGAGGTGGCACGTCAAATGATGCAGGCGACAGAATATCTCGATGTGCTCATTCCGCGCGGAGGTGCGGGGCTGATTGCTACGGTCAAAGCCCAGTCCCGTGTGCCGATTATTGAGACAGGGACGGGCAATGTCAGTATCTATGTCGATGAGTTTGCGGATTTAGAGATGGCGACCAAAATCGTCATCAATGCTAAAACGCAAAGACCTAGTGTCTGTAATGCTGCCGAGAGTTTGGTTGTGCATGAAAAAGTGGCGGCGACTTTCCTACCCCAACTCCAAACAGCCATTGATGCTGTGCAAAAGATTGACTTTCGCTTGGATGCGATTGCGGCTAAGCTGATGACCGGCACGCCAGCAGATGAGGCTGACTTTGGGACAGAGTATTTGGATTTTAAACTGTCGGTCAAGGTTGTTTCTAGTATTGATCAGGCGATCGCCCACATCAATCGGTATAGCACCAAACATTCCGAGAGTATCATCACGGAAAATTTGGCTCACGCAGAACAGTTTCAAGCGCAGATTGATGCCGCAGCTGTCTATGTCAATGCGTCAACACGCTTTACTGACGGCTTCGTCTTTGGTTTAGGAGCAGAGATTGGTATTTCGACTCAAAAACTTCATGCCAGAGGCCCGATGGGACTTCAAGCCCTGACATCCTACAAGTATCTCATCAATGGCAATGGCCAAACGAGAGGTTAAGGGCAAATAACTTTAAAACGAAGTCAGTTTAACGTTAAAACGAAGTTGTTTTACCTTTAAAACGGTGTCATGCTTGACTAGCTAAGGGAAGAATCGTGATGATTTTAGGGGCAATTCGAAACACTGGAGGAATGTTTGCGAAAATCCAGTGTTTCGAACTGTTCTTTACCTATCTTTTTTACTAACTGGTTACAATCGCTTTAAAATCTAGAAATTGCGTCTGTTTTTTGGTATAATAAAATCTGTTTAGGAAAGAATGAGAATTGTATCTTTTCTTTCCGTTGCTTAAGGGCACCTCTAATCACTCATCTCGATCGCCTCGCTAGACGTACAAGCTGTCTCACAGGCGAAAATCCAGTTATTAGAGATACCCTTTAGAAAGTGAGCCGATATGTCAGACCAGACAACTTTTAAGCACGATACCGTTCTGCTTCATGAAACCGTTGATATGCTGAAAGTCAAACCGGATGGTATCTATGTAGACGCGACACTTGGTGGGGCAGGTCATAGTGCCTATTTGCTAAGTCAGCTCACGACAGGGCATTTATATGCCTTTGATCAAGACGAGACTGCTCACGACAACGCTAAAATAAGATTACACAGACAGTTAGAAACAGGGCGCGTGACGCTCATTAAAGATAATTTCCGCAACCTAAAACAAGCTCTAGCAGCACAAGGTGTCACTGAATTTGATGGCATTTTGTATGATTTAGGGGTCTCTAGTCCGCAGTTTGACGATAGCCAACGTGGCTTTTCCTACAAAAAAGAGGCGAGATTGGATATGCGAATGGATCAGTCTCAGACTTTGACAGCCTATGAGGTGGTCAACGCTTATGCCTTTCATGACTTATTACGGATATTCAGCCGTTATGGTGAGGAGAAATTCTCCAAACAGATTGCGCGCAAAATAGAACAAGCGCGTGCGATTGCGCCGATTGAGACAACCGTGGCATTGGCTGATATCATCAAATCAGCCTTGCCCCAAAAGGCTTTGAAGAAAAAAGGTCATCCGGCTAAGCGAATTTTCCAAGCCATTCGGATCGAAGTTAATGATGAGCTAGGTGCAGCTGCAGCATCAATCGAGGCTGCCATTCATCTGCTCAAAAAGGATGGTCGGATCTCCGTGATTACCTTCCATTCCTTAGAAGATAAACTGACCAAATCATTATTTAAAGAATATGCCACAGTCGACATCCCTAGAGGCTTGCCCGTGGTGCCAGATGACATGCAACCCCTGTTGACCATGGTCAATCGCAAGCCAATTTTGGCATCTGAGGCAGAGTTAATCGCCAATAATCGAGCCCACTCAGCCAAATTAAGAGTGGCTCAAAAGAACTAGGCTAGCGCTCAACCGCCAATTTGCTAGGATAGACAGACATCAGATTAGAAAGGTAAACGATGGCAGCAAAACCAAAAGAGTATTTTGACATTAAAACCGCCAATAAAAATGGTAGCTATAATATTACTGCGGACTCAATTGCGCCTGAGCTTTTGACAAGCAGATTTGCTAAGCTTTCAAAAATCGAAAAAGTATTTTACCTGTCGGTCATTTTGACTGCGATTGTCCTCGCTATTGGCATGGTTTTTGTCCGGACTAAAATTATCGAAGTCGAGCAAGAGACGTTGAAGATTCAGACAGATGTCTCAGCTAAAGAAGAACAGCTCAAGAATTATGATCAGCAAATCAATGAATTGATGAGCGGTGACCGCGTGACTACTCAGGCTAAGGACAGCGGTCTGAAATCCAATAACGAAAACGTGATAAAGGCGAGCAAGTAGATGATGAAATTTTTAAAAAAAGTGATGACTTTTCCTTTTCGGAAAGTGGCACAGAATGCGGCCAAAACGCATTTAAGCCCACAAGCCAACCGTAAACGGATTGCGCAGGACATTTTGATTCTCGCGATCTTCGTGTTTACGGTTTTTATCGTTAGATTTTCTTGGTTGGTTGTGACGGATACTAGTAATGGTGTCAAATTATCGACTCGTGCTAAGGGTAATTATTCGGAGACGGCAGTGATTTATGCTAAACGTGGCACGATTTATGATCGTCAGGGCAATCCGATTGCCAAAGATTCCAGTGATTACTCGGTTTATGTCATTTTGGACAAGACTTACGTGTCTGGTAGTGGCACGAAACTTTATGCCGACATCAGCGATTTTAATAACATTGCTGCGATTTTCAAGGAAAAGTTAGGCATTGATGAAGCCTATACCAAAACACAGTTAAGTCGAAAAGGCGCCAGTCAGGTCGAATTTGGCACCAAAGGCAAGCATATTTCCTTTTCACTGAAAGAAGCAATCGAAAAAGAAGCAAAAGCCAAAAATGTGGTGGGGATAGGCTTTACCTCTCATTTGGCGCGGTCTTATCCCAATGGTAACTTTGCCTCTAACTTTATCGGCCTTGCCGGTCTCAAAGATGGTGATGATGATACCAAAGGTTTGGTCGGACAATTCGGTTTGGAGGCCTCTTTAGATGGTATCTTATCTGGTAAAAATGGGATTGAAACACTAGAAAAGGATAAAAACGGTCAGGCTTTACAAGGTGTCACCAAGTCGACCACACCTGCTGAAGACGGCGAGGATGTCTACACGACATTGGATGCGACTTTACAGGCTTATTTGGAAACCCTAGTCGACACGGCACTCCAACAGACCTCGGCGCAAGAAATTGTCGCCACTCTTGTCAAAGCAGATACGGGAGAAATTTTAGCAACAACTCAAAGACCGACCTTTAATGCGACGACGCAAAAGGTCATCGGTCCTAAAGATGACAAGAAATCAGATAAGGAAAACTTGAGCACCCAGAGTAATTTGCTTTATCAGACAGTTTTTGAACCCGGTTCAACCCTTAAAGTCTTTACACTGTCGGCAGCAATCGAGAATGGTACCTTTAATCCTAATGCCCTGTATACGTCAACGCCACTTCAAGTGGCGGATGCACTGGTCGCTGACTGGGATAAGGACAACTTCCCAAATGGTAGGACCATGACTTATGCCCAAGGGTTTGCACACTCCTCAAATGTGGGCATGTCCTTGTTGCAGATTGCGATGACCGATAAGGTCTGGGATGACTATCTCAACCGCTATAGATTTGGTGTGCCGACACGGATGGGTTTTGGTGGTGAAACCTTTGGGAGCTTGCCAGATGTTAATGTCGTCTCTCAGGTCAATTCTGCCTTTGGTCAAGGGATTACGGTGACCGAAACACAGATGTTACGAGGCTTTACGGCGATTGCCAATGGTGGTAAGATGTTAGAGCCGCACTTTATCTCAAAAATCGTCAATGTTGACAACAATACGGAGCGAATCTCACGCCCTGAAGTTATCGGCAAGCCTGTCAGCAAAACGACAGCAGATGCCGTCCTCAAATATATGGTCAATGTCGGGACAGATGCGGTGTTTGGAACAGCTTATGATTGGACCAATGCGCAACCGTATTTCCGCATTGGCGACAAGGAAGTCTCGGTCAAGACAGGGACAGCCCAAATCCCCGATCCAAAGGGTGGTTACTATGAGGGGAAAACGGCCTATCTCTACTCTGCAGTGGTCATGGTGCCATCTGAAAATCCAGACTATATCTTTTATATGACGGTCAAATTACCTGAGCATTGGTCGCTGGCTTTCATCTCAGATGTGGCCAATCCATTGCTGGAACGTGCCTATGAGCTGAAAGCCTCGATTGATGCCACGTCAAATGCCACAGGGAGTGGGAATGTGCCGGAAGCAAAAGTGGCCCTGAAAAACTATGTAGGTAAAAACCCTGGTAGCACGCTAGATCAGCTGCGCCAACAAATTTTGCACCCAGTGGTCATCGGTAGTGGCTCAGTCATTACCAAACAATCAGTCAAAGCCGGCACGGAGTTAGGGGCGAATGAACGCATCCTCTTCTTGACGGATGGGGATGTCCCGATGCCTGATATTTATGGCTGGTCTAAGGAAGACGTGGATACACTGGCAAAATGGCTGAACTTAACTGTCACTTATGCGGGGGTTGAGACGGGCAAGGCAACAGCACAGAGTATCAAAATGAATACGATTGTCAAATCTGGTCAAAAGCTGACCGTCACACTCGGTTAACCTCTCCAATCGGTCTAGAAATTTACGGAAATGAACATGATATTAGATTCTATTATTGTAAGCAGTCTTGCAGGTATTGTGGCTTTAGTCGCTACAATCTTCTCGATCCCTGCCTTTATTCGCTTTTTTCAAAAGTCGAAAATTGGCGGCCAACAAATGCACGAAGATGTCAAACAGCACGCAGAAAAAGCCGGTACACCAACCATGGGCGGTTTTGTCTTTGTCCTAGTCAGTCTCTTGGTGTCCTTCCTCTTTGCCCTGATGACTGGCAACTTATCGGCAGGCTTTATCACCATTTGGTTCGTCTTTGCCATCTATGCCATTGTCGGTTTTTTGGATGACTTTTTAAAGATTTTCAAGCAAGTCAATCAAGGCTTGACCAGTGCCCAAAAATTAGCCGGTCAGATCGTGACAGCTGTCATCGCCTATCTGATTTACTCGCATGAAAAGGGCGCTAACTTCTTAAACATCTTCGGCTACAAGCTCCCGTTGGGGATCTTCTTTGTCGCTTTTCTGATCTTTTGGTTGGTTGGCTTTTCCAATGCGGTCAACCTGACTGATGGGATTGACGGCTTGGCGTCGATTTCGGTCGTTATTTCCTTGTCTGCCTATGCCGTTATTGCCGTCCATCAACAGCGACTTGATGTCCTACTCTTGATCGTGACGGTAATTGGCAGCTTGCTTGGTTTCTTTGTCTTTAACCACAAACCCGCCAAGATTTTTATGGGTGATGTTGGGAGCTTAGCGCTAGGCGGTCTCCTCGGTATGATTTCGATCATTTTGAATGTCGAATGGACCTTGCTTTTCATTGGCATCATCTATGTCTTTGAAACCCTGAGCGTCATGCTACAAGTGACCTATTTCAAACTGACCAAAGGCAAGCGTATCTTTCGGATGACCCCCGTCCATCATCATTTTGAACTCGGTGGCTTTTCTGGCAATGGCAAACCTTGGTCAGAGTGGCGGGTTGACCTCTTTTTCTGGGCAGTCTCTCTAGCCGGCTCAGTCATCGCACTGGCGATTTATTTGCTGCAGAATTAAACCTTCAGAAGTGTTTGAAAAAAGTCCTATTTTCAGGGCTTTTTTATTTTACACGAGCCCCAGAGGCTAAGCAATATGGTGCTTGTCAGGTCTTGATGGGTTGAGTGTGGTCTGCGAGTTTTGGGGCAAACATGCTATAATGAGATTAAGAAAACGTTTGTTGGCTGAAATAGATAGCCTGTGGAGATGAAGGAGGAAGTCACGATGACCCTATTAACGATTGATATTGGTGGGACGAGTATCAAGTATGCGCTTTTTCAAGATGAGGCACTGAGCGAGCAGGGCGCTTTTGCGACACCGGATCAGTTGGCTGATTTTTATCAGCAGTTGACGGCTGTTGTTGAGCGCTTTAAAGCGAGTCATGCGATTGAAGGTGTAGCGATTAGCGCGCCGGGTGCCGTCAACAAAGCAACTGGTGTGATTGAGGGGGCAAGCGCCTTACCTTACATTCATCATTTTAAGATTCATCAAGCGCTTGAAGAACGGTTTGACCTGCCGGTTTCAATCGAAAACGATGCCAACTGTGCAGCCCTTGCCGAAGTCAAGTTTGGTGCAGCTAAAGGTCTTGATCATGTCCTCCTTTTGATTTTGGGGACAGGCGTAGGTGGTGCGGTCGTGGTCAATGGCAAAGTCCATCATGGCAAGCACCTATTTGGTGGTGAGTTTGGCTTTATGCTGATGGACGATACCCATTCCTTTTCGGATTTGGGGACGACTGTACGCATGGCAGAGCGCTACAATCAGCGTACAGGAGAAAGGCTTGATGCGGTCGCCATTTTTGACAAAGCCGCTGCGGGAGATAAAATCGCTCAAGCGGAAAAAGACATCTTCCTCTACAATGTTGCCAAAGGGATCTTTAATCTAAGCTATGCCTTTGATCCTGATTTGGTGCTAATCGGCGGTGGCGTGTCACAAGCCGACTGGTTGATCGAGGCGCTTGAGCTAGAGTTCCAAAAGATAAGGGAAGTTATCAAAATCGCAAGTTTCACGCCTGAAATCGCGCGGTGCGCCTTTCAGAATCAAGCCAATTTAATCGGAGCAGCCGTTGATTTTTCCCAAACGTCTGCCTGACCAAAACTAAAAGAACCGACGAGTTGTGGGGTCTTTTTGATTGCGACCGAAGCTAGTCAAACGCTAGTAGCGCGGTCGTTAGCTTTTTGAGTCAAGCCTCTCTGCGTCACTTGGGGGCGAGACTTAGAAAGTGAGGGTATCCTAGTTTTGCCTAAGCTCGAGTAGTAAAAAAGTAAGCTCGAGTTTGTTTTGAATAAGCTCGAGTTATAAAAAAGTAAGCTCGGGCTTGTTTAGAATAAGCTCGAGCTATAAAAAAGTAAGCTCGAGTCTGTTTTGCCCAAGCTCGAGCTATAAAAAAGTAAACTCGAGTTTGTTTAGAATAAGCTCGAGCTATAAAAAAGTGAGCTCGAGCTTGTTTTGGATAAGCTCGAGCTATAAAAAAGTGAGCTCGAGTCTGTTTTGCCCAAGCTCGAGCTATAAAAAAGTGAGCTCGAGTCTGTTTTGCCCAAGCTCGAGCTATAAAAAAGTAAGCTCGAGTTTGTTTTGCCCAAGCTCGAGCTATAAAAAAGTGAACTCGAGTCTGTTTTGCCCAAGCTCGAGCTATAAAAAAGTAATCCCGAGTTTGTTTTGCCTAAGCTCGAGCTATAAAAAAGTGAACTCGAGTTTGTTTTGCCCAAGCTCGAGCTGTCTTTGATGTCAATCGCCCGAGTTCTGAACTTGCTCTCTGAGGTCTTGGGCAGCTGCTGTCTATAATTGATGGGGTTGTTGCTGTCGCTTTTCATAAATTGCGGAACGGTCTATTGAATTGGGTGGTTCTGATAAAAAGCTGTTTTTGTGCTATAATTAGCTCATTGAACAGCCGGTTATTTTGAACCTGTGGACAGTTGTTGTCCACTTGAATAGAGGGGTAAGCAAGCGCAGATGACAATAAAAACAATTATTTTTGATTTGGATGGGACACTTTTGTCGGAAGAGGCAGCAGTTCAGCAGGCTTTTGATCGGACTTTGGCTTTTTTGACGGTCCAACAGCCTCAGGTCAACGCTGCTGAGGTTGAGCAGGGGGTGCGGCGACATGCGGCGGCACTCTTTACAAGTTATGACTTTTATGACTTTGCCGTGCAGATCGGAATTAGTGCGCTTGAGGGATTGTGGGGGGCATTTGACGATGGCAGTTTGAGGTTTCCTCAGATGGCTAGTCAGATCGAGGCTTATCGGCTCAATGTCTGGTGTGCTGCCCTAGAGGACGTGGGGCTATCGGATCGTCGACTGGCAAAAATACTGAGCCTGATGTTTATCGCACATAGGCTAGAAGCGGCGGTAACATATGAGGATACCTATCCGGTCTTAGAGCGTTTGGTGGGGCATTATCAGCTATTGCTTTTAACCAATGGTGCGCCCTCATTACAGCGGCTAAAACTCAAGGCAGCGCCGGAACTTTTACAATATTTTGAGAAGATCAACATTTCAGGAGGTTTCGGCAAGGGCAAGCCTGCCCCTGAACTGTTTGAGCATACGCTCTCGCTCGCTCAGGCTGATCCGGCGACTACGGTAATGGTCGGCGATCAACTGTTTACAGATATTCTAGGTGGCAATACGGCAGGGATCAGAACGATTTGGTTAAATCGGACAGCTAAGCAAGGGCATGAGGAGGTCGTGCCAACGGCTAGTGTCCGCAGTTTGACAGAAGTTGCCCAATGGATAGAAAACGAAGAGGGATGAGATGCCGATTGCTGAGAAGTATTTAACCAATCGTGTGACTGGAGAGATTGGTCAAGCCAGTGCGATTTATTTTCCGACCACTGAGGCGGAAGTCATTGGCGTGATTCAAAAGGTTGCTCGTGACCAGCAGCAGTTGATCACGATTGGTGGGCATACAGGGCTATCTGGTGCGACATTTCCAGATGATCATCAAGTCCTGATGAGTTTGGAAAAGCTCAATCGGATTCTCAAATTAGACCCTGAAACGCTGACGTTGACGGTTGAAGCGGGGGTAACGATTGCCCAAATTTCAGATTTTCTAGCTGAGACGCCTTATTTCTATGCGCCAGATCCCGGCAGTAAGGCGGCCAGTATTGGTGGCAATGCAGCGACTAATGCAGGTGGCATGCGGGCAGTAAAATACGGTGTGACACGGGATCATATTCAGGCCATGCGTGTGATTTTGGCTGACGGGCGCAAGCTTGAGGTGGGCTCGATCAATCGTAAAGATAGCTCTGGCTATGATTTGAAAGACTTGTTTATCGGTAGTGAGGGAACATTGGGCGTCATCACGGCGCTTGACCTGAAAGTTCAGCCCAAGCCTAAGTTTTCGCGGGATATTTTATTGGGATTTGAGAGCTTAACGGCACTTGCGCCGAAAGTTTTTGAAATTTTAGATTCTGGATTGGTGCCTGCGACATTGGAGTTCTTTGAGCGAGATAGCATGGCTTATGCCGAACGTGGGTTACAGCTAGCCTTTCCTGACCTCGCCGGTCAAGCCTTTCTCTTAATCACTTTAGATGGTAACTCTGAATCAGAATTGACAGCAGCACTCGCTGAATTGGCAAGCCTGACCGAGCATGTCATGGTCTTGAGCGATGAGACCGTTCGTCAGACTGTCTGGCAACTGCGAGGCGCTATCGTTTCTTCTGTGGAAATGGTCAGTCGTCAAGAGCCATTAGATGTTGTCGTTCCGATCAATCAAGTCGCACCAACAATCTTAGCCCTCAAATCCATGGTCGATAAGGCAGGGCTATCCGCTGTCTTTTTCGGTCATGCAGGCGATGGCAATATCCATGCCAATATCATCAAAAATCAGCTCTCTGATCAAGATTGGACAGAAAAGCTGGCACGTTTATTAGATGACCTTTATGCTTATATTGCCAAAATAGGCGGCAAACCCTCGGCAGAGCATGGGATTGGTCTATTAAAGAAAGCACATTTCCAAAAGCATGTTGGTGTTGCGGAACTGCAAGCCATGAAAGCAATCAAACAAGTTTTCGACCCAGAAAATCGCCTTAATCCCGGTAAAATCTTTGATTGATGACTTGAGCGAAGAGAAGCTTGTGATCAATTGTCAAACAGTTATCCACACGCCGCTTCCTCAGCCTTGTCACAGTTTTAAACTTATTTTGGGAGGCGTGTCACCACAGCTGTTTTGAGACAAAGATTGGAACGGAACCTCTGCTATCTGGTGATGGCTTCCTGTCTTTGTGACATACTTTTCAAATGTGAGGCTTGATTTCAGATCGGATTTTTGTTAAACTGATGAAGTGCGTAATGGACGCATGTAAACCGCTTATCCGCTGAGGCATGAATACTGAGGTAAGTTTCAAGATGAGTAGAAGAGGAGAATAAAAAATGAATCCATTAATCGAAGCAATTAACGAAGGGCAACTTCGTAGCGACATCCCTGCTTTCCGTCCTGGTGACACTGTGCGTGTTCACGCCAAAGTTGTCGAAGGTACGCGTGAACGTATCCAGCTTTTTGAAGGTGTCGTGATTGCCCGTAAAGGTCAAGGTATCTCAGAAACTTATACTGTTCGTAAAATTTCAAACGGTGTGGGTGTAGAACGTACTTTCCCAGTCCACACACCACGTGTTGACAAAATCGAAGTGATTCGCTACGGTAAAGTACGCCGTGCTAAACTTTATTACCTTCGCGCATTGCAAGGTAAGGCAGCTCGTATTAAAGAAATTCGTCGTTAATCTAACGCTGTCGAAAGCACCAATAGTCAATTGGTGTTTTTTGTATGTCGGGAATTAAAAAAAGGGAGCTTTTTGCTATAATGAAAAGATGACAAATGCACAAGAAATTTTAAAATCAGTTTATGGCTATGCGAAGTTCCGTGATGGTCAAGAAGAGATCATTAGCAGCGTGTTACAAGGCAAACGGACTTTGGGGATTATGCCGACAGGTGGTGGAAAGTCATTGACTTATCAGATTCCGGCATTGCTATTAGAGGGTCTGACAATGGTTGTCTCGCCCTTGATTTCATTGATGAAAAATCAAGTTGATGAATTGGTCGCCTTGGGTGTGTCAGCGACGATGATTAATAGCTCGCTTGAGTTTGAAACGATTCAAGAACGGATGGCTGGGATTCGCCGTGGCGATTATCGGATTTTCTTTGTCGCGCCAGAACGATTGGAAGATACTTATTTTTATCAATTTATTCAGAGTTTGCCGCTGAGTTTGGTCGTGATTGACGAAGTCCATGTCTTGTCTCAATGGGGCCATGATTTTAGACCTGCTTATTTGCGAGCTGTTGATCTCATTGCCAATCTGACGAATCAGCCCAATGTCATGGCGCTGACGGCAACGGCGACTGAAAAAGTACAGGCGGACTTAATCAGGATATTAGATATTGCACACACTGTCAAAACAGGTTTTGCCAGAGAAAATCTCGCTATCAAAATCGAAAAAGGTCTGACTGATAGGGAAAAACAAAGTTATGTGGTCGACTATGTCCAAAATCATCCGACTGATGTCGGCATTGTCTATGCTGGGACACGTAAAAAAGTTGATGAATTGGTTGATCTGTTGCAACATTCAGGGATTTCAGCTGGCAGTTATCATGCCGGTATGTCAGATGGAGATCGGGAGGCGGCACAAAATAGCTTTCTTTATGATGAGTTTCAGGTCATTGTCGCAACCAATGCGTTTGGGATGGGAATTAATAAAACGAATGTCCGATATGTCCTTCATTTAGCTATGCCGGGATCGATTGAAGCCTATTATCAAGAAATCGGTCGGGCTGGTCGAGATGGGTTGCCAAGTGAAAGTGTATTGCTTTACTCGGCAAGAGATAGCCAACTGCAACGTTTTTTCATCGATCAGGCGGACAATCAATCGCCTGATTATCGTGCGAGGGAGCTTGCCAAACTGCAAGAGATGATTGCTTTTGCGGCGACTGAGATGTGTTTGCAGCGCTATATTATTCGCTATTTTGGAGAAGAAATGTCGGACTGTGGTGTTTGTTCCAACTGTCTGGATGAGCGACAAATGGTAGATCGGACGATTGAGGCGCAAAAAGTCTTAGCCAATATCGTCAGGATGCGACAATTAAGGGGTGAAAGTTATTCTCGGACGCAAGTTGTGAATGTCTTGCGGGGCAAATTGACAGAAAAGATGCGTTGGACAGGTTTTGATAGTCTGACGACTTACGGTATCTTGGCGGATTGGTCAATCAAGAAATTGAATGCTTTCGTTGATTATCTGGTTGCATCCGGTTATTTGATGGTATCTGGCGAATATAATGGCCTTAGTATTTCCGAAATGGGTATCCAAGTCCTGAAAGGTCAGCAGTCGGTTAGCATGCGTGAAATGACCATCAGAGAAATCGCAGAAAAGCCTGAGAAGTTCCAAGCAAGGACAAAAGAGATAGGTGGCGAACTCTTTGAACGCTTGCGGCAGCAACGAACCGTCTTTGCCAAATCGCTCGGTCTTCCACCGTTCATGATTTTTTCAGACCGTGTCTTGATGAACTTGGCAGAAGCAAAACCGGAGACGATAGCAGAGATGCTCAATGTTTCTGGTATCGGCGACAAAAAAGCCGACCAATTTGGACAAGCTTTCTTAGCCATTATCAAAGCCTATGTGGCGGAATATAATTAACTCGATTTAAGGGCATCTCTATTAACTTATCTTTTCGCCTGTGGTTAGATTTCACGTCTGAAGTCGAGCCCATGAACCACATGGGGTTCGTCGCTTGCTTATCCAGACGATAAATCTGTTTCACAGGAGAAAATCCAGTTAATAGAGATACCCTTAAGTTTTAAAAATCTCTTGGTCTAATCTCAAACATGTCACTGCACTTAGGGACATGTTTTTTTGGTGTGTACCTAGCACGGTCGTTTCATAAATTATTTTATAATTCTGAAAAACTCTGTTATCCTCTCCATAGGAGGCGTATGCTATGACACTAAAAGAAGAATTTATGATAATAGAAGATTTTCGTGATGACAGATATATTCAGTATCCTTTATGTGACGTGTTAATTATCGTGATGTGTTCGGTTTTGTGCGGTTTAGACCAACTTTGTGATATCGTAGTTTACGGTGAAAATAAAGCTGATTTTCTCAAACGTACTTTTGATATTGAAAAAATCCCATCAAAACCAACCTTTTCCCGTGTTTTAAGCATGATTGATGGTGAAAAAGTTGGGGCGCTTATTTTAAAGATCATGGGTGAACAATTTGAATTAGTTGGTGATATTATTGCAGTTGATGGGAAAGCGATTCGTAGCACCTCGCAAAAGCACCAGCCGCATTCTGCTTTGCAGATACTCAGTGCTTATTTAACGGAAAGCGGGATAACGCTAGGTCAAGCATCTATTCATACTAAAACGAATGAAATTCCTGTTTTTCAAGAAATGTTGTCAACGCTTGATGTGAAAGATAAAACCATTACCGCTGATGCCATGCATTGTCAAAAAAAGACTTGTCAGAAAATTATCAGCAGGGGTGGTCATTATGTGTTTGGTTTAAAAGAAAATCAGGGCACCTTGTATCAAGAGATTCGACTATTTATTGAAAGTGAGAATTGCCAAGAAGATATTGAAACTTTTTCAACCATAGAAAAAAGTCGTGGGCGAATCGAAAAGCGTGACTGTTATTTGATTAAAGACATTAATTGGTTAGCTAATCGTGACCTATGGGCAGGGCTTAGGTGTGTTTTTGCTGTTAAAAGAACGGTTGAAAGCAAGGGTAAAGTGACAGAAGAAATGAGCTATTATATTTCTAGTCTTGAAGCAACACCCAAAAAACTGTTAGCGATTGTCCGAGAACATTGGAAAATAGAGAGCTTGCATTGGGTACTTGATGTCGTCTTTTCTGAGGATGCGTGTCAAGTCAAATCAGAGAATGCACAAAAGGTTTTGAATGTCTTTAGGAAACTTGCTATTTTAGCGCATCGCACTTATTTGAAGCAGATAGGTAGTAAAATAAGTGTTAAAAAGAGTCTCTTGCAATCATTGATGAATGAGGTCAAATTGCTTGAAGTCATGCATAATTTATGAAACGACCGTG
>JAISXW010000027.1 GCA_031270325.1 Streptococcaceae bacterium | reverse complement strand
TGCGCGATGACCGGTCGAGAGGTTATCAACCACTGCCACATCATAGCCACGCGCGATAAACTCTGCCGTCGCATGACTCCCGATATAGCCCGCACCACCTAAAATCAAAACTGTCATCTATTCAAACCTTTCCTTTACAAAGCATCAATCATAACACCTCAATAAACCGTTCAAAAGCAAGCCGACCCTCCGCATCTCTTTTAAAGACACCCGCATCTTCGAGCACACGTTCAAACTTTTGGCCTACTGCCGTATTAAGATAACCGTCAATATCAGCGCCCGAGAAGTCCTGTTTTAATTCATCGGCCCAGCGTTGATGGTAATCAGCTACTTTCACTGCTTGCCCGAGAACATACGCTTTAACCACTTCCAGCTCATCTTTTAGACGGGCTGGTAAAATCGCTAAGCCCATCACTTCAATCAAACCAATATTTTCTTTTTTGATATGTTGGACATCTTGATGCGGATGGAAGACACCATCAGGATAAGCCGCTGTCGTATGATTATCACGCAAGACAAGATCCAACTCGTAGACCCCATCTCGCCTCCTAGCAATCGGCGTTATCGTATGATGCCGCTCACCATCTCGCGAATGCGCCAGCACATCAACAGCTTCATCTGAATAATTATCCCAAACTTGTAAAATATGTTCACTTGCTGCGACTAACTCTTCAATAGAGGTAGACATTAGCCGGATCACCGACATGGGCCACTTGAGAATCCCTGCCTGAACAGCTGGAAACTTGAGCAACACAATCTTTTTTTCAATCTCAGCAAAACTCATGGGCAACTGTTCGCCACCACCCTGAAAATGTTCATGAGCTAGGATAGAGCCACCTACAATCGACAAATCTGCATTTGACCCGACAAAATAATGCGGAAATTTTGAAACAACCCGCAAAATCTTGTCAATCGTTGCACTATCAATGACCATCGGCTGATGCACTTCATTCAAAAAAATGGCATGTTCTCGATAATAGGCATAGGGTGAATACTGAAATCCCCAATTTTCCCCCACTAAATCAAAACGAATAATCCGATGATTAGTCCTAGCCGGATGATTAAGTCGCCCCAGATAACCTTCATTTTCCATACACAATTGACATTTCGGAAAATCAGCTTGTGGCGCTAACTTAGCTGCTGCAATTTCTTTAGGATCTTTCTCAGGCTTTGAGAGATTGATACTAATGGTCATATCACCATATTGTGAGGGATGCTTAAACACAATATTCTTTGCAATCTGACGTACTTTGATATAGTCATTATCACAGGAACTCTGATAAAAGGCTGTCGTTGCTCGCTCAGGAGAGAGCTGATAGTTTTCAGCAAATTGCCGATTGAGCGCAGAGGGTAAGGGCGTCAAATAATCACACAGAGCAGCTTGCCAAATTTCTGTCGTCCAGCCTAATTTAGCCAAATGTCCATTACTTTCAACGACTCTGGTCAAGGTATCTATGACTGTATAAAGATCCGATGTCTCAATCGTCACAGTAGACAGATCATCCTGCCCCACCAGTCGTCTCAATTGATTCGTGAGATATAGCCCATCTAGCGCTTGATAAGCGCCAGATTGGATGGCTAATCCAACAAATGCTTCTGTGATTGCCATCATAGGCCACGCGCTCCACTTCCGATAGTCGCTTCGTAAAATTCTGGCTCATAGCCGACCACAGTCAGATAGTTATCATAGACTGCTTGTTTAAAGGCTGCGACCTTGTCCGTCTCGACAATCGCAATCCCACAACCGCCAAATCCTGCACCCGTCATTCTGGCACCGATGACACCCTCCTGTTGTTGAGCCGTCTCAGCTAAAGTATCCAGCTCGATACCCGTTACCTCATAGTCCTCTTTCAAGGACGCATGACTGGCGTTCAACAACTGACCAAAGGTTTCCAGTTTACCAGAAGTTAGGGCTTCTTTCGCTAAAATCGTGCGTTCATTTTCAGTGACAGCATGACGCGCCCGTTTGATTAAGGTATCATCGCCAATCAAGTCAGTATGTTGTTCAAACACTTCTGTACTCAGATCTCCCAGAGCTTGAATATCCAGTTGCGTTTGGAGGCGGCGTAGCGCTTCTTCACATTCACTTCTGCGTTCATTATATTTAGAATCAGCTAATTCTCTGCGTTTCTTGGTATTCATGATAACAATCCGATAGTCGGTCAAGACTACTGGCACCATGCTATACTCGAGCGTATTGGTATCCAAGAAAATCCCTTGATCGACTTGACCGAAAGCAATCGCAAACTGATCCATGATACCTGAATTGACACCAATGAAGTTGTTTTCAGTAGCCTTGCCTGCCAAGACCATCTCAAGTGTTGACAGCGACAAGTTGTAAAAGTCTCGCACAACAACACCTACCAACATCTCTAGAGAAGCTGATGATGACAGTCCAGAGCCATTGGGAATATTACCTTCAATAGCCAACTCAAACCCATTCGGCGTTTGAAAACCTTGTTTTCTAAGCGAGACTAGCATTCCTAACACATAGTTTGCCCAATTTAACTCTGGTCGGTTGGCTGTTTCGTTGACATCAAATTCTATCACATCTAAGTCAGGGAAATTCAGCGAATATACACGGACTAACGTGTCCTCACGAGGTCTAGCTACCCCAGATGTTCCTAGAGTGATCGCAGCTGGAAAGACGTGTCCACCATTATAATCCGTATGCTCGCCGATTAGATTAATCCTGCCTGGTGAAAAATAAGTCTTAGGCTCCGCACCTGGACCAAATTTTTCGATAAATGTTTTAGCTAGTTCTACCATGTGTCATCTCCTCATTTAAGTGAATTAATTTTGAAAATTGTTTGATTGTAGTAAGGTTCTCCCGCCTTTAATAACAATGTACCAAAGGAGGCGTTCTGTTCTGCCCCAGGTGCGACTTGCGTTTCAAAAGTCAAGGCACCCTGATGAGCCAACCGATTCCCGCGTGCTATCGGCGTATTGTCGCCAAAGTTCGCTGTAAAAATAACGACACTTGGCTGATTGGTTGAAAGCTCTACCGATAGCTGCCCATCTGGACTTATCAATCGTGCTTGCACACCTTGCTGATCATCTAAAAAGAAAGGATGATCTATGCCATTATTCTCTGTGATTTGCTTATCCAAACTGTGTAAAGCATCGCCAATTGCTTTTTCTTTTGTAAAATCAAGGGCTGTCCCTGTCACATCGGCTTTTGTAAAGCTTGGCAAGCCCTCTTTAAGCGGCTCGTAGTGACTCGCATTCAGCCAAAGTTTGTGATGATCCAATGGTTGCGAGACATCTCCAGTCAAGTTGAAATAAACATGATGGCAAGGATTCCATAGCGTATCTTGATCCGATGTTGCCAAAATCTCATAGCCCCACTCATCTTCATCGTTCAAAAAGTAGATGACTTTGACCGCAACATTTCCTGGAAAACCATGTAGGCCATCTGCTAGAGTGGTTGTAAAGATGACTTGATTATCCCCTAATTCAACCTCCCATTTCTTATCATGAAGACCATTTTCTCCGCCCCCATGTAGCGTGTTCCTTCCTTTTTCGTTTGCTGTCAACTTGTAACGTTGCCCTGAAATGTCAGCTTCAGCGCCAGAAATACGCCCAGCGACCCGTCCCACAATCGCCCCATAATAAATAGCATCGCCGAGTTCTTGTTGGTAATCACTTGCCTGATCAAAGCCCAAAACAAGTTCTCTCCCGTTTTTTGTCAGACTTGTCAAGCGTGCACCAAAATCCGTGCAGGATAGTCTAAGACCCCGACTATTTTCTAACGTGATCAGCTGATAACCGTCACCAAAATCTGTAAGACTTGTTGTCATTTTGAGTTATGTTCCTTATATTTATATTAGTGCAGTTAGCTACTGCCAAAGCCCGAGTGTTAGACTTGGAATATACGCTGTGGATTAGTTTTTTCCTCCAATCGCTTAGACGATTTCCGAAAGGCTCTAA
>JAISXW010000018.1 GCA_031270325.1 Streptococcaceae bacterium | reverse complement strand
CTTAGCACCAAAATAATTGCTGCTTAGCACCAAAATAATTGCTGCTTAGCACCAAAATAATTGCTGCTTAGCACCAAAATAATTGCTGCTTAGCACCAAAATAATTGCTGCTTAGCACTAAAATAATTGCTGCTTAGCACCAAAAAAAACAGCTCCTAATCCTAAAGCTGTGCTTTCTTATCCCCTAAAACAGCTGCGATCTTCGTATTGATGAGATCTAATCCAACCAAATTACTAATCCCTTCTGGGATAATCAAGTCAGCATAACGCTTGGTTGGTTCGATAAATTCATGGTACATGGGCTTAACAGCGGTCAGATATTGCGTGATAATACTCTCTAAACTCCTACCACGCTCCGCCATATCCCGTTTAATCCTACGAATAATCCGCACATCATCATCTGTATCGACAAAAATCTTAATGTCCATCATATCTCGCAATTCTTGATCATCGAGAACTAAAATCCCCTCAACAATAATCACCTCAACCGACTTTTGAGAGTAAGTCTTTTGACTCCGAGTATGCTCGGTATAATCATAAATCGGAATCTCCACAGCTTGCCCCGCTTGAAGTGCCTGCAATTGCGCAATCAAATACGGCGTATCAAAGGCCAACGGATGATCGTAGTTGGTTTGTAACCGCGCCTCAAAATCCAGATGACTTTGGTCTTTATAATAGGCATCATGCGCAATCAAGGTAATCTGTTCATTAGAAAAATTGGCTAAAATAGCTTGGCTAACTGACGTCTTACCAGAAGCTGAGCCCCCCGCCACACCGATAATCATTGGTTTCTTAATCATGTTACCATTATATCAATTTACTTGACTTTTTGGTAAAATATTCAGTATATGGAAAAACTACTCACCCTAGAAACATACAACCTGACCATTCATGCTGGAGATAAAGTCTTAATCAAAGGTGGCATGGCCAGTGGCAAAACCAAATTGCTAACGGAAATAGCTACCGCATTGCCTAAGCATCAATTTGATTGGCTTGATCAGACACTGGACAATAATTTCATAGCCGGGACAGTCGCAGATAACTTAGCTTTTAATCTGGAAAACAACGCCGTTGCGCATGATGTGATGGTGCAACAAGTCCTCGCCAGTGCCGAAAACTTTGACTTAACAGCGTTACTTCAGACTGATGTCTATTCCCCACGGCTAACCACACATCAGAAACAACGACTAGCTTTAGCGCAGATTCTGATTCAGCCAACAAAGACGCTACTACTTGACGAACCCTATGCCTTGCCTGATGCGTTTGACGGCACGCTGATTGTGACTGGCGACTTTGACCCACAACTTTTTGATCAAGTTATCCAGTTGTCTGAGCAAGTCTCAACACTCACTGATCACATGAGTTTGCCTAATTTAATCCGCCCGATTAACCCAGATAAAGCGATTCTTTCGGTCACACAACTATTTGACGGCATCTCTTTCGTCATCTATGAAGGGGAGAAAGTCATCTTGACCAGTAGCGCTGAGCTACCGATTGCAGATACACTCGCTGGCTTGCGTGCGACAGCTGGGGAAATTGATTTTTACTATGAAGAGATTACCAGACAGCCACTGAGCAAACGAAGTCGCAAGGTGGGTTACATCATGGCCAATCCAGCAGATATGATTTTTGTTGAGCGGGTAGCTGATGCCGCTATCTCTGAGGAGATTTTAACGCTCTGTGGGCTAACTGACGTTCAAGAGTTGCCACTCTCAGCCTTGTCCTTCAGGCAAAAACGCTTGTTTACAACAGCTACGATACTGATGCAAGAAACTCCCGTTCTCATCTTTGATCAGCCAGAAACAGAAAGATTTCCAGAAATTCTGGCTTATTTGGATCGCAAACAAGTGACGGTTGTGCTGACCAATGCGGCCGATCAATTCATTCCGCTCATGGATAGACAGGAGGTGTTCTGATGTTCAAGCAACTCACACCACTCAGTAAGTTTTTAATCTTAATCCTCATGACTGGGACTAGCCTCTTATCCTACGATACCCGTTTTTTAGGTCTCTTGGCGCTCCTATCCTTTGTGTTGACCAGAAACTCAAAACTCAGGTTAGCTAAAGGACTCCTACTGCTGATTTTGGTGCATCTCTTGCTACTATTGCTCAAGCAGCCTGACTACGGTGTCCAGCTTTATCATTATAATATTTCTTGGCTTGACGACTTTACCTTGCAGGAAGCACTTTATCTCTTGACGATTTTCTTCAAAGACGTCATCATCCTCAACTTCTTATTGCTCTTTCTATTGACCAGTCAACCTGCTGAACTATCAGCCAGTCTTAACCGTGTCGGTCTACCTTATCGCTTAGCCTACAAGATCGGGCTGATCTTTACCATAGTTCCTCGATTCAAGGCCTACTATCTCAAATTGGCAACGGCGGCGGCGGCTCAAAACCAAGTCCTATCTAAAGGGCAAGCCTTCAAGGCCTTTTGGAAAACCAGACACAATGAGACTTTAGCCAACCGTCATTTTGGCAAAAAGCACCTGCGGACTTGGTACGCCTCACGCCCCATGACACAGCTAGATCGAGCTGCCTTACTACTCGCTGCTTTTTCTGTTATAATAAGTATTGGCTTAATTTTCATCAATGGTGGTAGACTTTGGAATCCCTTCCGATAGACTATCACAAAAAATAGATCCCTTATGACGATTAAAAGGAGCAGACTATGACATTAAAACTTGGCGTTATCGGTACGGGTTGGATTTCTCGCGCTTTTGTTGATGCAGCACTTTCAACCAAACGCTACACCTTCTCTGCCGTCTTTTCAAGAAGTTTAGCAAGTGGTATTACCTTTACCGAGGACTTTGAAGACATTGCAGTCTTTGATCAATTCTCTGAATTTATCAACTCAGACTTGGATGTCATTTATATTGCAAGTCCAAATGCCTTACATTTTGAACACGCAAAAGCAGCGATTTCAGCTGGTAAACATGTCATCGTTGAAAAACCTGCCTTTTCAAATCCCAAAGAGCTTGAAACGATTATCACACACGCTGCCCAAATGAAAGTTTTATTTTTTGAAGCAGCGCGCAATTTACATGAAAAGTCTTTTGATATCATCCGAGACTTTTTAGCCGATAAGACAGTTGTTGGGGCGGATTTTACCTATGCCAAATATTCTTCTAAGATGCCGGCCTTGTTAGCCGGTGACTTGCCTAATAAGTTCAATCCGAAATTTTCTGGTGGCTTACTCGCTGACTTAGGTGTCTACCTCCTTTATGCTGCCCTTGCTTTCTTTGGTAAACCCAAATATGCCCATTATGATGCCAACTTGCTAGAATCTGGTGTCGATGTCTCTGGTGTTGGTGTCCTAGTTTATGATGACTTCAAGGTGGCGCTCAAAACAGGTGGTAACTATAACTCCTTTCTCCCCTGTGAGATTTATACCACGACTGGGACACTGATTCTAGATGCTGTCAATGCCATCTCCTCTGCACGCTTTGTCTCACTTGATGGTAGCAGTCAAACGTTAGCCATTCAAGCACTTGACGACAATATGCGTGAAGAAGCGCTTGACTTCGCCGAGGTGATTGACAATCCAACAGATTGCCACTATTTTGAAGAATACGAAGCATGGCTGAGCTTAGCGATTAATGTCTCTGAAACGAGTTATGCCATGAGAGAAAGTGCAGGAATTAAATTTGACGCTGACCAAAACTGACCTCCCTGAACAATGGTTAGAGATATTAGCGCCCATCTCTGACTTTACACCAATCCAAACACAATCCTTTGATGCCATCACATCAGGGCAAAACGTTCTCGCAACCAGTCCAACAGGTACGGGTAAAACTTTGGCTTACTTATTGCCTAGCTTATTACACGTTCAACAGAAACAAGGACAACAGCTACTCATTTTAGCGCCCAATAGTGAGCTTGCTGGGCAAATTTTTGAAGTCCTTAAATCACTTGCGACTCCCCTCGGCCTGACTGCCAACCTTATCATCTCTGGTGCCAGCCTCAAACGCCAAATTGAACGCATTAAAAAAGGCCCTGAGATTATCGTTGCCACACCCGGTCGTGCTTTAGAGTTGGTCAAGGATAAGAAAATCAAGATGACGGCAATCCAGACGATTATTCTTGACGAAGTTGATCATCTCTTAGAGGACTCCCAGTGGCGTTTCGTTAAGCCAATCATCACACGAACACCTAAAACCTACCAGTTCATCGCTTCCAGTGCCACCGCCCATGACGTCTATGATCAGATGGCAGCCTTTGCGCCTGACTTGGTTGAACTCAAGATTGAGCAAACAGAGGCAAAAGTCGTACACTTTAAGGTCAAAGTCGAAAGCCGTAAAAAGATTGATTTCTTGAGACAGATTGCCCACATCCCAGATATGCGCGGGCTTGTCTTCTTCAATCGCTTGGAAGATTTGGGCAATGCTGAAGAAAAGCTAAATTTCCAAAATATCTCAGCAATTTCTATCGCCAGTGATGTCAATGGGCGTTTCCGCAAAACGATTATTGATAGGTTTAAGCAAGGGGAGATCACACTCCTGCTTGCGACAGACCTTGCCGCACGTGGTCTTGATATTGATGATTTGGACTATGTGATTAACTTTGATATTCCTGTCAACCTCGAAAGTTACACCCATCGGGCAGGACGGACTGGCCGCATGGGTAAATCTGGTACCGTCATCAACCTTGTCAGCAACTCCTTTGATGACAAGCAGCTCAAAAAGTATCACAAACAACCTGAAATGCGCCTCAAAGCAGGTGAATTTATTCCCTTAAAATGATATAATAATGAGTGGTCAAGCACCACTTCACGTCCCTCTAGTATAACGGATATTACGGGCCCCTCCTAAGGGTTTGATGCTGGTTCGATTCCGGCGGGGGACATGATAATTGAAAAGCCCTTTTTGTAAGGATTTTCTGATAAAGGAAAGGGAGAGATGATCATGCAAATCATCCATGATCTTAGCATTAAGCCAACCCGATTTTAATCTTTAAGCGCAAAAGAAAGATATCGAAACGAAACTCCTTTCATCAATCTTCAAAAAACGAGCAATCAATTCAAGCCGTTTCAGCTCGAAACAAAGTCTTAAACAAAGCAAGCGGAAAAAGCCAAAAAGGCAATCGTTCCACAAGAATCGGTTGCCTTTTTGGCTTGTTTGATAATCTGCTGAATCTTCAGAGACCATGGTAAGTCATCTTCGAGGAGTTAGAGATAAAATTTGGTCACAAAAAGCCTACTTCTCTTACCATTTCGCCCACCTATGTCAGTTCTAGCGACGTGTCGAGTACATCAGCAAGCCAACCTAAATAAAAACGAGAGCAGCACCATTAAAAATAAAACTTGTTCTATAAAATATAGAACGAGTTCTACAAAATATAGAACGAGTTCTACAAAATATAGAACAAGTTCTACAAAATATAGAACGGGTTCTACAAATAATAGAACGAGTTCTACTAAAAATAGAACGAGTTCTACTAAAAATAGAACGAGTTCTACTAAAAATAGAACGAGTTCTACTAAATATAAAAAGAGTGCTACTAAAAATAGAACGAGTTCTACTAAAAATAGAACGAGTTCTACTAAAAATAGAACGAGTTCTACTAAATATAAAAAGAGTGCTACAAAATATAGAACAAATCCTACTAAAAACAAAAGTAAGCGGGAGCGTCAGCTGATTTCCCGCTTACGATAAACTCTGTCGCAAAAGTTTTCGCACAAGCAAAAGAACCGACAACGACTGTCAGTTCTTTTTTTAATAGTTTCTAAATCTCTGATAGCGGGCATCGACTAAATCAGCCACTGACAGACTTGACAGGTGTTCAAGTTCCTTGATCAAAGCAGCCTGCAAGACCTCAATCGTATTGTCTTCTGGTATAATCTGATCAATCACACCATTTGCCAATAGGTCTTTGGCTGTGATCTTCAACAGCTCTGCCGCCTCGGGCGCACGTGATGAATCTTTCCAAAGAATCGTCGCAAAGCCTTCGGGGGAAAGAATGCTATACATGGCATTCTCTAGCATCCAGACACGGTCGGCGACTGCCAAGGCAAGCGCCCCACCAGAGCCACCTTCACCATTGATAATGGCAATAATCGGAACTTTAAGATCACTCATTTCTAGCAAATTACGGGCAATGGCTTCACCTTGACCTCGTTCTTCCGCACCAGACCCAGGAAATGCCCCTGCTGTATTGATAAAGGTAATGACCGGTCGACCAAACTTTTCTGCCTGTTTCATCAGACGTAACGCCTTGCGATAGCCTTCCGGATGGGGCTGACCAAAATTGCGATCGAGATTATCTTGTAAATGCTTGCCTTTTTGAATCCCAACAACCGTAACCGGCCGTCCTGCCAGACTCGCAATCCCACCAATAATCGCACCGTCATCTCTAAAATTGCGGTCGCCATGAAATTCGATAAAGTCATCAAAAATCTGCGTGGCATAGTCACGCGTGGTGAGCCGATCTTGGCTACGTGCCAATTGAACTATTTTGTTAGCATTTTCAGACATCTTGCTGCCCTCCTCTTGCTTCCGGACGATGCAAGCGTAAAATCTGACCGATCGTTGCTGATAGTTCTGTCCGCTTGACAATCTTGTCAATAAAACCATGCGCTTGTAAAAACTCCGCCTTTTGAAAATCATCTGGTAAATTTTCACGAACGGTTTGTTCAATCACACGCCGCCCCGCAAACCCAACAAGAGTTTGCGGTTCTGCTAAAATAATATCCCCTAACATCGCAAAAGAAGCTGTGACCCCCCCAGTCGTTGGATCAGTCAAGACCGTGAGGTAAAGCAAGCCAGCAGTCGAATGACGTTTGACTGCTGCTGATATTTTAGCCATTTGCATCAAACTCATGATGCCTTCTTGCATCCGTGCACCACCAGAAGCAGTAAAAATAACGATAGGTAACCGTTCAGCTGTGGCATATTCAAACAGTTGCGTGAGTTTCTCACCCACAATCATCCCCATAGAGGCCATGATAAAGTTGGCATCCATGATGGCAAGAGCTGTTTTTTGCCCAGCAATCGTTGCCACGCCTGTCAAGACGGCTTCATCTAATCCTGTCTTAGCTTTAGCAGCTGCTAGCTTTTCAGAATACCCCGGAAACTGCAAAGGATCTGTCGTCTCAAGGCCTGTAAATAATTCTGTAAAAGACTCTGCATCCGCTACGATTGCGAGTCGCTCATGCGCCGAAATCCTAAAGTTGTAACCACAAAATGGACAAACCTTTTCCTGCCCCAAATCTTTGGTATAAATCGTATGTTTACAACTAGGACATTTGGCAAATAGCTCATTCGGCACTTCTGGCGTACTATTGTGTTGATCCAACCGTGAACGATTAGGATTGATTCGAATATATTTACTTTTTTTACTAAATAAAGCCATCGTCTAGTCTCAATCCTCTTTTTTCAAATAGTTGGGCAAAAATACTTCACTGAGAAAGGCTGTATCATAGTCTCCCGCAATCACACGATGATCGGAAATTAAATCTAACTGAAATTCCGCATTCGTTTGAACCCCTTCAACACCTAGCTCAAAAAGCGCACGCTGCATTTTCATCAAGGCCTCAAACCGATCTTCCCCATGAACGATAATCTTAGCAATCATACTATCATAGTAAGGTGGAATGCTGTACCCCTGATACATCGCTGAATCGACACGTAATCCAACACCTCCCGATGGCAAATAGAGGTCAGTGATTTTGCCAGGACTAGGTGCAAAATTAAACTTAGGATTTTCAGCGTTAATCCGACACTCGATGGCATGACCTGTAATCGTGATGTCTGCCTGTGTCACGTCTAATGGCTCACCAGCTGCGATTTTGATTTGATTTTTAACAATATCAACATTGGTCACAAACTCTGTCACAGGGTGTTCGACTTGGATCCGTGTATTCATTTCCATGAAATAAAAAGCACCCGACGCTTCGTCCAATAAAAACTCAATTGTCCCTGCGTTTTCATAGCCGACATGTTTCGCCGCAGCGACCGCAGCAGCCCCGATTTTCTTTCTCAAGGTATGACCAATGGCAATTGAAGGTGCTTCTTCTAGCACCTTCTGATTGTTGCGCTGCAAAGAACAGTCTCTTTCACCGAGATGGACGACATGCCCCTGTTCATCAGATAAGATCTGAACTTCAATATGACGTGCGGGATAAATCACACGCTCCAGATACATGGCACCATTGCCAAAAGCGGCTTTAGCTTCTGCTTGAGCTGCTGAAAAATTAGGCAGCAACTCCTCTTGGGAATTGACTTTCCGGATTCCTTTACCGCCACCACCTGCTGATGCTTTCAGCATCACAGGATAACCGATTTTTTGTGCCACTTCTAAGGCTTGCGTGGCATCATAAACCTCTCCGTCAGAGCCAGGGATAACTGGGACATTGGCTGCAATCATTTGCGCACGGGCATTGATCTTATCGCCCATGGTATCCATGACCTTAGCTGATGGCCCAATGAATTTGACACCGACTTCTTCACATAGGTTGGCAAATTTTGAGTTCTCACTCAAAAAGCCAAAGCCAGGATGAATCGCTTCCGCTTTAAGTGTGACAGCAGCCGAGATAATTTGGTGCATATTGAGATAAGAGTCGCTTGCCTTGGCTGGTCCGATACAAACCGCTTCATCTGCTAATAAAGTATGCAAGGCATCACGGTCTGCCTCGGAATAGACCGCAACAGTCTGAATCCCTAATTCACGTGCTGCACGTATAATTCGTACCGCTATTTCGCCACGGTTGGCAATTAATATTTTTTTAAACATGATTCACTCTTTAATTTAGTCGCCAATCGCGAAAGTCAAAGTTCCCTTAGCTGCCAATTGACCGTCAACCGTTGCTTTTGCTTCAACAACTGCAATCGGGCCACGGCGTTTAATGAATTTAGCGTTCAAGATTAATTGATCACCAGGGACCACTTGTTTCTTGAATTTCACACCATCCATGCCTGCGTAAAAGACCAATTTCCCTTTGTTTTCAGGCTTTGATAATTCCAAAACACCTGCTGCCTGAGCCAAAGCCTCCATGATCAGCACCCCTGGCATAACAGGATACTCTGGAAAATGACCATTGAAAAACGGTTCATTGATGGTGACGTTTTTCAAGGCTGTAATCTCATCTTCTTGATGTGTCAAGACACGATCCACCAATAACATCGGATAACGATGCGGTAAAGCCTCTTTAATTTGGTTAATATCAATCATTTGAGTCGCACCAATGCCTCTCCATATTCAACCATCGTTTCAGCTGAGACTAAAATTTCTGTAACCACACCATCATGTGGGGCAGGAATTTCATTCATCACTTTCATTGCTTCAATGATCAACAAAGTTTGACCTTTTTTGACCGTCTCACCAACCTTTATAAAGTCAGCCTTGTCAGGCGCCGGTTTAAGATAAGCCACACCAACAAGCGGGCTAGTCACCACTTCCCCTTCGGCATGGGAGGTCACCAGTTCAGTCGTCGGTTCAATAGAAGCACTCTGGTCAGCAGATAGCGTAGACTCTAAAACTGGAGTTTCTGCAACAGGTGTTGTCACTGCCACTGCTTGTGCTTGCACACCATTATTTTTTGAAAAGGACAAGCTGAAATCATCTGTCTGATAAGCAAATTCTCGCAATGATGACGCATCAAATTGCGTCATCAATCCTTTAACATCATTAATCTGAATCGACATTTCTACTCGCCTTCCCATTTTTTGAGTGCAATCACTGCATTATGACCGCCAAATCCAAGCGAATTTGAAATGGCATACTTGATTTCATGTGATTTTCCTTGACCGAGCACCACATTGATCACAGAAGTATTTTCATCCAGTTCAGTCGTCCCTGCATTGACTGGTGCATACTGATGTTGGATAGCTTGCAAAGTTGCGACAGCTTCAATTCCGCCTGCAGCACCAAGGGCATGTCCTGTCAGAGCTTTAGTTGAGGATACCAAGACATTTTCGTCATCACCAAACACCGCATGAATGGCAAGTGCCTCACCTTTTTCATTAGCTTGTGTCGATGTCCCATGCGCATTAATATAGCCCACTTCACTTGGTTGGATACCAGCTTCATCAAGCGCCAACTGCATCGCTTTAGAAGCACCTGAGCCGTCAGGTAATGGCGTTGTCATATGATGCCCATCATTTGTCGAGCCATAGCCAACAATTTCTGCTAAGATATGCGCACCACGTGCTTTGGCATGCTCAAGATTTTCAAGCACCAAAATACCTGATCCTTCGCCTAAAACAAAACCAGAGCGATTTTTATCAAAAGGAATAGATGCTCTTTTCGGATCAGTCTCATCTGTCAAAGCTGTCAGATTGGCAAAACCAGCCACTCCAAGTTCACAAATAGCTGCTTCCGTCCCGCCAGCTAACATCACATCAGCATATCCGTGTTTAATTTCTCGGAAAGCTGAGCCAATCGCGTTCGTTCCGGCTGCACAGGCTGTGACTTCGGAACGGCTAATCCCATTTGCCCTAACACGTAAGGCAACATTTCCAGTCGCCATATTGGCGATAGAAAGTGGCACAAAAAGCGGTGCCACACGTTTAGGCCCTCTAGTTGCGAGACGCGCACCTTGCTCTTGAATCACTGGCAACCCACCAATACCAGAACCAATAATCGCACCAAAACGATCATGGTTGATTTGATCGCTTTCTGGATCGATACCTGCCATGCTAAGTGCCTCAAGTGCCGCATAAATCGCATACAGACTAAAAGTATCCATCCGTTTTTTATCTTTATGGACAAAATATTTATCAAATGGAAACTCTTTAACTTCACCAGCTACTGTGATGCCAGTTGCTGTGGCATCAAATTTTTTGATGACATCAATACCACTGTTACCTGCTTCCAAATTCTTCCAAAATGTTTCGGGTGTATTCCCAATTGGCGATGTCACGCCGTATCCTGTAATCACTACACGATTTGTCATCTTCTTTACTCCTCCATTAAGCTGTTAATCGTCTGATTTCAAGTGTTTCTTAACATCAGACAATGTGGTACAGGCACACGCAATTTAGCTTATACCGTTCTGGTCACACTTTAATGTTTCTCAATACAACACCACTGCGCTGCTATTGCATGGTTAACCCGCCATCAATGGCAATCGTTTGTCCAGTCATATACTCTTGGCTTGCTAAAAACAGCGCTGCCGTAGCAATTTCTACCGTATGACCGAAACGTTTCATCGGGATCTGCGCTTTCATGCTTTCTTTTACTTTATCAGATAAAACAGCCGTCATATCGCTTTCAATAAAGCCTGGTGCAATGGCATTAACACGAATGTTACGGCCAGCAACTTCTCGCGCAACAGACTTTGTCAAGCCGATAAGACCCGCTTTAGAGGCTGCATAATTGGCTTGTCCAACATTCCCCATCAAACCAACCACAGATGTCATATTAATAATCGCACCTTGACGCGCCTTAGTCATCGGCTTTAGAACAGCCTGTATCATATTAAAAGCACCTGTCAGATTGATTTTCAGCACCTGTTCAAAATCAGCTTCTGTCATTTTCAACATTAACTTATCATTGGTAATGCCTGCATTATTAATCAAAATGTCAATACTTCCCAATGCCTCGATTGCTTCAAGTATCATTCGTTTCGCATCTGCAGCATCACTGACATCACCTGAAATACCGATAACTTGCCCATCATATTGGTCAAATTCACCAATTAATTCTGATGAAATATCAGAACGCCCATTAAGCACAAGATTAGCACCCTTGGCAGCAAAATGATGCGCAATGGCAAGACCAATCCCACGGGTTGAGCCCGTGATGAATACATTTTTATTTATAATTTCCACTTTTATTTCTCCAAAACTGTTGCCAATGTTGCTAAATCCTCAACATGTGTGATGCCAACTGTTTGATCTATTTTTTTGACAAAACCTGATAACACTTTCCCTGGCCCAATCTCGATAAAGTCCGTCACGCCCAATGAGATCATCGTCTCAACTGACTCATAAAACTTAACTGGTGACATGACCTGTTGCGTCAGCAGTGTTTTGATAGCATCATAAGCCATCACGTGTGCAGTTGTATTTGAAACGAGTGGCTTAGCAAAGTCTTGAAAGGCAACTGACGCAAGAGCAGTCGCTAATTTGTCAGAGGCTGATTGCAGCAAAGCGGTATGAAAGGGACCCGAAACTTTTAAAGGAATCATCCGTTTCACACCGGCTGCTGTCAATAATGCCACGGCTTCATCAACTGCTTCAACTTCACCACCAATCACAATTTGACTTGGCGTATTATAATTAGCAGGGCTCACAATGCCCTTAACCGAGGCTTTTTGACACGCTAATTCAATCACATCAGCCGGCGTATTCAACACTGCCACCATTTTACCTGAACCAGTCGGGGCCGCCTCTGTCATATATTGTCCACGTTTTGCGACTAATTGAACCGCATCAGCAAATGATAGACTACCACTCGCAACAAGCGCTGAATATTCGCCCAAAGAAAGCCCAGCAACCACATCATAGGTGATCCCTTTAGCTTCCAGCAAACGCAAAATAGCGACAGAAGTTGTCAAAATAGCCGGCTGTGTATATGCCGTTTCGCCTAATTTTTCTGCATCTTGATCAATTAATGCCCTCAAATCATAACCCAGAATCTCAGACGCTTCGTCAAATGTCGCTTTGACACTTTCAAAATGATCATATAAGTCACGTGCCATCCCTAATTTTTGGGCACCTTGACCTGCAAATAATAGACCTGTCTTTTTCATTAAACCATTACTCCAATCAGTTATTGCTGCTATTCGTTAGATAAGGCAAGAAAGCTGCCGCTAAATCATGCGCTTGTATTAATCAAGCCATTTTGCTGCTGCTTTAATTTCAGCCTGAAAGCCATGATATAAATCCAAGATAATGTCTTCAACCGTTTCTTCTTTACGAACTAAACCAGCGATTTGACCCGCCATGACTGAACCATTATCGACATCCCCATGAATCACTGATGCTGGTAATTTACCTGCCCCCATTTCTTCAAAAACAGTCAAATCCGGATCATCTTGCTTAAAGGCAGCTAACTCTGCAGCTTCAAAATCTTTGGTTAATTGATTTTTGATCGCACGAACAGCATGACCAAAATGACTGGCCGAAATAACTGTTGAAATATCTTTAGCCTTCAAAACCTTGTCTTTATAATTTTGATGGGCATTGGACTCTTTAGCCACGATAAAGCGTGTCCCAACTTGGACAGCCTCGGCACCTAGCATAAAGCCTGCTGCCATCCCTTTACCATCTGCAATACCACCAGCAGCAATCACTGGCAAGTCAACTGCATCTGTTACTTGGCGTACTAATGCCATTGTTGTCAATTGTCCAATATGACCGCCGCCTTCCATACCTTCAGCGACAATTGCATCCACACCAATCCGTGACATTGATTTTGCCTGTGCAACGCTGGCAACGACAGGAATCACAATCATGCCAGCCGCCTTAAAGCGTTCCATGTATTTTTTAGGAGAACCTGCGCCAGTTGTGACAACTTTCACACCTTCTTCAATGACAAGGTCCACAATATCTTCTACAAATGGTGAATGTAACATCACATTGACCGCAAAAGGTTTATCCGTAATTTCTCGAATGCGTTGAATGTGAGCTTTAACGACCTCTTTGGGTGCATTTCCGCCACCAATAATGCCAAAGCCACCTGCTTTTGACACAGCGCCTGCTAAGTCTCCATCCGCAATCCAAGCCATGCCGCCTTGAAAAATTGGATAGTCAATGTTCAATAGTTCAGTAATTTTAGTTTTCATTTTATAATGTCTTTTTGTTTTCAAATAGTTTGATTATCAAACTATAGGGATAAAAATTTTGAGAACGTTCTCACGCCCTCAGAATTTTGATTATTCAGCAACTTTTTCTTCTACGAATTTGACCAAGTCACCCACGGTGTTCAGACCATCTTCGGTTTCAATTGCAATGTCGTATTCATCTTCAATTTCATTGATGATTTGGAAGATGTCAAGTGAATCTGCGTCCAATGACTCAAATGTTGTGTCAAGTGTAATCTCACTTGCTTCTTTACCAAGTTCTTCAACAATAATTTCTTGAACCTTTTCAAATACTGCCATGATTTAATTCTCCAATTTTCTATTTTTTATATTAGGTAGGCTTAGCAGTGTCACTTCTATCATTTTAACTTATTTAATCAAAAAAGTGACAGAAATTGTTTGCTAAGACAACCTTTAAACAATATTACCTAAATTTTAACAACAAGTGTGCCCCATGTCAAGCCTCCACCAAAACCAGTTAAAACTAATTTTTGTGTCCCGTCTAATTTGAGCGTGCCATCAGCCACCGACTCGGATAAAATAATCGGAATACTGGCTGCACTTGTATTGCCATAACGCTGCATATTCTGTAGGAATTTCTGACGATCTGTTTTGATTTTCCGAGCCATTTTATCCAGAATTCTTGAATTGGCTTGATGTAAAAGAAAATAATCAATCTCATCTACACTTAACTCAGCTTGAACGAGACTTTCCAAAATGTTTTTAGGCACATCTCGAACGGCGAAATCAAATATGGCACGCCCATCCATTTTCAGAAAAAGATCATCAGCTTGCGATGGCTCTGAAAATGGCGAAGTCGGATAAGTCAGATTGCTCGTCAAACTCATCCCACGACTGCCGTCTGATTTGAGTGATTCTGCCAAAATCAATGGCTCATCCGACAAGGCTTGGAGCAAGACACCGCCAGCACCATCGCCAAACAAAACGCTAGTCGCACGATCTGACCAGTCAACCACTTTCGACAAGACTTCAGCACCAATGACCAGACCATTTTGATACGCCCCACTGGCAATTAACTTATCTGCCACCGATAACGCATAAACGAAACCGCTACAAGCAGCCGTTAAATCAAACGCAAAGGCATTGTGTGCACCAAGATTAGCTTGAACAAGACTGGCTGTACTCGGCATATTACCATCGGGTGAGACGGTCGCAACAATGATAAAATCCAAAGCCTCCACAGGAAATGCTGCTTGCTCTAATAATCGCTGACCGACTTTAGTCGCCAAATCTGATGTGTTTTCATCAATCGAAATGTGTCGGCTCCGGATACCTGTTCGTGAGGCAATCCATTCATCCGAGGTCGCCATGATTTGACTTAAAGCATCATTTGTCACGACTTGTTCTGGTGCATAGTGGGCAGTTGCCGTGATTTTGGCAAAAGTCATTTAAGTTCCTCCAAAAATGTGTGAAGATTTTCAAGGCCAGTTTGTAAAATTTTCACGGAATCTTCTGGCAAATCGGCAATAAAACGCTTGACCATTTCACGATGAAACTTACGATATAAGCGATATAAGAGCTGTCCCCGACGTGATAAAGAAATATTGACAACGCGTCGATCACTTTCGCTCCGATACCGTTCAATATAACCTTTTTTCTCTAGTCGATTGAGGGAGACGGTCACCGTTCCCACTGTCAACATCAGATCTTTAGCAATATCGCTTGGTGTCGTAATTTTTGCCTCACCAATACTATCAATCGTGTGCATCTCCTTAATCGACACATCTGAAAAACGTGACGAGCGTAGGCTCGCCTCCTCGATCGTCAAGACATTGTTAAAAATATGCGTGAGATATCGATTGATTTTTGCGTATTCTATCGCCAAGCGCATTCTCCTTCGTCCTGATACTTTGACCATCAAATTGTTTGACCCTCAAATTATAGCAAGGAATGTTTAGGCTGTCAATAGCCAAGTCACAAGATCGAAATGATTTTAAAACTCGTCTCATTATATAGCGATGTCTCTGCCATTCTGATCTTTTCAGTGTCACAAGTTTACCTTGCAGACAATCCGTTTGATGCCTTTGCCGTGGATTTCAAATAAATCGTTTGACAATCAAGTACAGTTTGTTAAAATAAGTTATGTGGTTTATTTCATCTAGTTATTGAAACCACCAAATGTTCTAACAACTTTAATTAGCAAGGAAAGACAATGACATTAACTGAATTAAAAATAGGTCACTTGACAGCCAAAATTCCTGTCATCCAAGGGGGTATGGGGATCGGTATTTCCCTCAATAGACTGGCAGGAACTGTTGCTGCTGAAGGCGGTATTGGGATTTTATCAACTGCTCAAATCGGCTATACTGAAGAAGGCTTCCAACGCGCTTCAGTCCGAACGAATCTCAAGGCGATTAAAACCCAACTCGATAAAGCGCGCAGCTTTGCCAAAGGCGGGATCCTCGGTTTCAACGTCATGGTTGCGAGTTTTCGCTATGAAGATGTCGTCAAAGCAACCGTTGAAGCGGGTGCTGATGTCATCATCTCAGGCGCTGGTTTACCAATGAACTTACCAGAGCTTGTCGGCAACGCCAAAACAAAGATTGCACCCATCGTGTCATCAGTTAAGGCTGCCAAAATTATTTTACGCAACTGGGCTAAAAAATATAATCGAACGGCTGACTTCGTTGTCATCGAAGGGCCAAAAGCTGGCGGTCACCTCGGCTTTAAAGCCAATGAAATTGACGCTGCGATTCTAGGTATGGATGATGAAATCGTCAAAATCATCGCCCATGTCAAGACGTATGAAGAACAGTTTGACACCAAGATTCCAGTGATTTTTGCTGGCGGTGTCTGGGATCGTGCGGATATTGAGTATTATCTCAACCTCGGCTGCTCTGGCGTCCAAATGGCGACACGTTTCATCGGGACAGAAGAATGTGATGCCCCTGACGATTTTAAGGCGCGTTTTCTCAACGCCACCAAAGACGATATTCATCTGACGACTTCTCCTGTCGGCTTGCCCGGACGTGCGATTGATAACAAATTTACAGAAACAATCACAAAGGGGGTTGATGCCTATAAAGCACAGCCCGCACCTAAGACACCGATTATCCCGATCGCACGTTGTCTCAATTGCCTCCAACATAAACTTTGTGACCGAAAAACAATTCCCTACTGTATCAGTGAAGCACTCCTCAACTCTGTCGAACACAATACCGACATGGGCCTCATCTTCTCGGGTACGAACGGCTACCGAATCAATGAGATTACAACCGTTAAAGCCATCTTTGATGAATTAAGAGCCTAATCATCAGAAAAGCCAAGTGTCAGCACTTGGCTTTTTTGTGTCCGACAAAGGCATGAAGCCATCACGAGATAGCGGAGGTTCTGTTCCGATCTTTGTCTCAAAACTGCGTGGCGACACGCTCGCCAATCTGCAATTGCCCAGCTAACTGTCGAGCCTAAGGTCTCGCTCTTGTCTTTATGCCACAACTGTTTTGAGCCAAAGCTCTCCACGCCACAATAATGGTTGGCTAGGTTTTAAGGCTATTGCTATCGTGCGATTATTTCATGCAGTTGTCTTGCCTGATAACCGCTCGCTATCTTGCTCGGATACCGCCTTAGCGTTCGTTTGCAAGTCACCCCTGACCTGAGAGGCTCATTCCGAACTTCAGATGGTTGATTGTGACCCTTCTAAGATCATTATCGCCCTGACAACTTCTGTTTTTGCCAGAAACCCATTGCCTGCAGGCTTTTAACGTTCAACCCTCGGAGCAAAATACCCCGAGAATCGGTATAAAAGACCCGACATCAGATATCAATAACCTGATTGTCGATATAAAAGACCTGACATTGGAGATCAATAACCTGATCGTCGGTATAAAAGACCTGACATTGGATATCAATAACCTGATCATCGGTATAAAAGACTCAATCTTCGGTATCAATAACCCGACACCAGATATAAAAGACCCAATCTTCGGTATCAATAACCCGACACCAGATATAAAAGACCCAACATCGGCGTTAAAAGAATGGACTTTAGAATTAAAAGACTCGCTGTTTAAGCAAAACTTCTCACATGCTCGATAATGCACTCGGCCTTGCTCGACCATGACTCAGCGTTCGCAAGTGGTTGAATTGGTCGTGGTTGTTTCCTGCGTTTTGTCCACCTTTGTCTAAAGGCTAATATTTTGTTAAAATAAAGGTATCAAACGATATGGAGAAACTCATGACAACCTTACAGGCAACTTTTTGTGGACAGACCTATGACAATCCTTTTATGAATGCTTCTGGTGTTCATTGTATGACAACGGCTGAACTCGATGAACTGGCAAACTCTGCCGCGGGGTCATTTGTGACCAAGTCAGCAACGGCTGACAGCCGCGAGGGGAATCCTGAGCCGCGCTACATCAACCTCGCGCTCGGTAGTATCAATTCCATGGGTCTACCTAACCTCGGTTTGGCTTATTATCTGGCTGATGCCATCAAACGGCAGACGGAAACGCCTGATGTCCCTTTCATCATGAGTGTCGCTTCTTACAAAGGCTTTGATGAATATGTTGACAACATGCGCCAGATTCAGGATAGCGACTATACGGGGCTGGTCGAGCTTAATCTGTCTTGTCCCAATGTCCCGGGCAAACCGCAGATGGCGTATGACTTTGAGGACACGGCACGACTTTTGATCGAGATTTTCAGCTTTTATACCAAGCCTTTCGGTGTCAAACTCCCGCCTTACTTCGATATTCAGCATTTTGATAAAATCGCTGCCGTCCTGAATCAGTTTGACCTCAAGTTCGTCAACTGTATCAACTCCATTGGAAATGGTCTCTATATTGACGAGGCGACTGATACCGTGGTCATCAAACCTAAAGGTGGTTTCGGCGGTATCGGTGGCGAGTATGTCAAACCAACAGCCCTTGCCAATGTCCGCGCCCTGAAACAGCGGCTCAATCCCAGCATCGAAATCATCGGCACGGGTGGTATCCTGACGGGGCGTGATGCTTATGAGCACTTGCTATGTGGTGCGTCAATGCTCCAAGTCGGAACCCAATTACAAAAAGAAGGCCCTGCGGTCTTTGACCGTCTCAATGCTGAATTACGCCACATTTTAGAGACCAAAGGCTACACCTCTATCGCTGAGTTCAAAGGCAAATTGGCAACATTAGACTAACTCCCCCCTTTAAAATCTGAAATCAGAAAGCACACTGGCTGAACCGAGTGTGCTTTTCTTGTTTAAATATGAATCGGCATCCCATCCGCCAGTTCACTGGTATCCATAATCGCTTCACCGAGCGTTGGATGAGGGTGAACCGTCATCGAGATGTCTTCTGTCGTCAGACCGTTTTCAATGGCTAGGGCAAACTCACTAATCAAGTCACTAGCACCCGGTCCGGCAATTTGAGCGCCGATCACAATCCCTGTCGCCTTATCACTCAAAATACGGACAAAGCCTTTGGTCGCATTCATGGTAATGGCACGCCCATTGGCAGCAAAGGGGAACTTACTGATCATAAAGTCGAGGTTTTTCTCCTTGGCTGAGTCGATCGTCTCGCCCATGGTTGCCAGTTCAGGATCGCAGTAAGCAACGGCTGGAATCGAGATGGCGCAATTCTTCATGTCTTGCCCTGCAACATTGGCAGCAGCTACTTTGGCTTCATAACTTGCCTTATGCGCTAACATCGGCCCTGCGACAATATCACCGATCGCATAGATATGCGGCACACTTGTTTGTTGGCGGTCATTGACTTCGATCTGACCTCGGTCCGTCAGTTTGACATCTGTCGTATTCAAACCAAGCTCATCCGTATTGGGCGTCCGACCGACTGAGACGAGACAATAATCCGCCTCGATCTCCTCTGTCTGACCGTCAACTTCATAGCTGACTTTGACTGAATCGTCAGTCTGGATGGCTGCTTTGGCTTTGGCATTGGTCACAATCTCAACATTTTTTTCCTTGAAATCATCTACGACAAAGCTATACATCTCTTGATCAAAGCCATTCAGGATATGGGGCAGCCCTTCAATAATCGTCACTTGGCTACCCAAGTTGGCGTAAGCACCAGCTAATTCACTACCGATAACACCGCCACCAATCACGACCAATCGCTTAGGCACTTCAGGCAAGCTCAGCGCACCAGTCGAGTTGACCACGCGCCCCGTAAAGGCAAAGCCCGGTATCTCGATGGGCCGGCTGCCAGTAGCGATGATACAACGCTCAAACTCTAAGAGATGGCTCTCATCATCGGAGATGACATTGACGACTTGATTATCATTAAACCGCGCTTCACCACGTAAGATGTCGATGTGATGTTTCTTCAAGAGCATGGCAACGCCACCTGTCAAGGTTTTGACCACTTTGTCATCTTTCCATTTTTGCGTGGCAGCCCAATCTAACGTTGCCCCTTTTGACAGCACACCCATGATCTGATCTAATTGATGATTTTGACTGTAATAGGCATGACCGGCATTGATCAAGGCTTTTGAGGGGATACAGCCGATATTGAGACAGACACCACCGATGGCATCACGCTCGATAATCGTCACTTTTTGTCCCAATTCTGCCGCCCGAATGGCTGCCACGTAGCCACCGGGGCCACTGCCAATCACGAGTGTCTCGACATTTGTTGCTTGACTCCCTACAACCATTTGATTACACCTCCATCAGCATATAGGCTGGATCATTTAACATTTTTTTCAGTTCATTGATGGCACTTTGAGCTAACATCCCGTCAATTAAGCGGTGGTCAAAGGACAAGGACAGTTTCATCATCTGCCCAACTACAATTTCCCCCGCCTCATTGACGATTGGCTCTTGAGCAATTGTCCCCAAACCAAGAATAACCGATTCATTGACATTGATCACAGGAGTAAACCAGTTCCCTCTGGCACTGCCAATGTTTGAAATCGTAATCGTTGAGCCACTCGACACATCTGGCGTTAATTTGCCATCTCTGGCACGCTGAGCTAATTCCGCAATTTCTTTGGCGATAGCTAAAATTGATTTTTGATCAGCGTTTCTGACCACAGGCACAAACAAACCATTCGGTGTATCGACCGCCACACCGACATGAATGCTTTCTGGATAGACAATTTCTGAATTGGCCATATCGACATGGGCATTTAAGTCAGGGAAACGTTTGACCAGCGCTGCTAGAGCTTTCGTCACATAAGCCAGATAAGTCAGTTTGATATCTTGTTGTTGCGCAACTGCTTTGAATGTCGCACGGTGTGCCATCAGCTTGGATACCTCGACCTGTTCAAACAAGGTCACATGAGGCAAGTTTTGTTTTTGACTGGTCATATTGCGGGCAATCGCTTTGCGAATCGGTGTCATGGCAACACGACCGACCTTTTCTACGACTGGTGCTGGCGCTGCTGCCGGTGTCTCTGCTGCTGGTGCTAGTTTTTGTTCAGTCGGTATAACTGCTTGTTCAGCTGGTGCAGGTGTTGGCACAGTCTCAGGAGCTGCACTGGCAGCATTTTTGACATCATTTAAAGTCAAGTTGCCGTGACGACCTGTGGCGACAACCTGTGTCAAATCAATCCCATTGAGACGGGCATATCGCCGAACACTAGGCATGGCACGAACCAGACCTGCCACGACTGGCGCACCAATCTTTTCAGGTGACTCTGCTATCGGTTGCGTGCGTTCAGAAACTTCTGCTGGCTTGTCGGGCAACTCTTGGACTGGTGCTGCCTCGACTGGTGTCACAGCGGCTGCACCAGCGCCATCAAATTCGATCAGGGGTGCCCCTACTTCAACTACCGCGCCAGCTTCAACAAATAATTTCGTAACTTGACCACTGAATGGCGATAAAATTTCTTGTAACAACTTGTCGTTTTGAATTTCTGCGATCGGATCATCGGCTGCAACGGTATCGCCAACTTTGACTAACCAGCTGGCAATTTCTCCTTCGTGCATGCCTTCTCCGACATCGGGCATATGGAAAATTTCTGTCATTTTGTTCCCTCCCTATTCAAATGTTAGCACGTCTCGAACGGCGGTGATGACATCGTCCACTTGTGGTAACCAATCGTTTTCAGCTGCACCAAATGGATAGACACTATCGGGCGCTGCCACACGACCAATCGGTGCTTTCAAGCTCATAATAAAGCGTTGAGAGATTTCAGCCATCACAGCACTACCAACTCCAGCTTGTCTCTGAGCCTCTTGGGCGACGACAACACGTCCTGTCTTTTCAACCGTTTTGCCAATCGCCTCAATATCGAGTGGGCTAACCGTGCGCAAGTCAATCACTTCGACACTGATGCCTTCTTTTTCAAGTGTTTCAGCAGCCTTTAAACAAACAGGTGTCAAGCCACCATAAGTAATCAGCGACACATCTTGACCAGCTTTAGCAATCGCTGCTTGGTCTAATGGGGTCGTATAGTAACCCTCAGGGACTTCGCCTTTCAAGGAACGATAGAGTTTCAAATTTTCTAAAAAGACCACCGGATCATTGGACTCGATTGCTGACAACATCAAGCCTTTGGCATCTGCTGGATTACTTGGCATGACCACGCGCAATCCGGGCGTCTGCGCCATCAAGCCTTCTAAATTATCAGCGTGCATTTCTGGCGTATGTGTCCCCCCACCATAGGGCGCCCGAATCACGACTGGCATCTGACGTGTCCCATGAAAACGAAACCGATTGCGTGCCATTTGAGCAACAATCGCATCCATGACTTCAAAAACAAATCCGAAAAATTGAATTTCCATGATTGGTCGAAAGCCTTGCGTTGTCAGACCAATTGCCAAACCACCAATGGCACTTTCTGCTAAGGGTGTATCAAAAACGCGGTCATCACCATACTTTTGATTGAGCCCATCCGTTGCTCGAAAGACACCCCCGTTTTTACCGACATCTTCTCCGAAAATCAGAACATTCTCATCTTTTTCAAGCGCTAAATCCATCGCCTCTGTAATTGCTGCAATATAGGTTTTGACTGCCATTTACTTACCCGCCTTTCTGAAGTTTTCAATTTGTTCTGCTTGAACAAAGCCTGGGTGTTCAAAAGTCGTGGCGATAAATTCTGAAACCTTTTGTTTTTGAACACCATCAGCCTGTTTAACTGCGGCATCAATTTCAGCATTGACGGTTGCTTTATACTCAGCTTCGATCGCTTCGCTCCACAATTTTTTGCTTTCTAAAAAGCGGCGCATCCGAATCAACGGCTCAACTTTTTCCCATGATTCGATGGACTCTTTGGTCCGATAACGCAAGGGATCGTCGCCACTCATGGAATGCGGCTCCAAACGGTCGGTTAAGGTTTCAATCAAAACAGGCCCTTTCCCTGATACGGTCCATTCGCGCGCTTTCTTAGCCGCCAAGTAACAGGCAATCGCATCCATCCCGTCAACCACAATGCTCGGAATCCCTGCAGCCCAGCCTTTAGCTGCCAAACGAGGCGCAGCTGTTTGAACTTGACGAGGTGTCGAGATGGCATAGCCGTTATTTTGAATGATAAAGACGACATTTGCCTTGAAAGCACCCGCAAAGTTCATGCCCTCATAGGTATCTCCTTGTGATGAGCCACCGTCTCCTGTATAGGTGTAGGCACAGGCATCTTTTTGACGTTTTTTCATGCCCAATCCAATCCCTGCAGCTGTCACAAATTGAGCACCGATAATGATTTGGGGAAACCACGTGTTGATTCCCTCCATTAGATTTCCTTCATAGTGACCACGGCTCCATAAAAACGCCTTGTAGATTGGAAATCCTTTATGAATCATTTGCGGAATATCCCGATAGCCCGGCATCAGATAGTCGGCATCATTAAAAGCAAAACTGGTCGCTGTCTGACTCGCCTCTTGCCCTCGTGTCGGTGCGACAAAGCCCAGACGACCTTGTTTGGCTAACTTAACACTCCTTTCATTCAAGACAAGTTGTTTGATCATGCCCTTCATCAAGGCGACTAGCTGATCATCAGATAAATCGGCTGCTTTAAAACCTGCCTCGTCGATAATCTTGCCGGATGAATCCAAAATCGTCAGCTCTGGAAAACTCTCGGCTTGTGTCTGAAGCTGTTGTTCAAAATCTAAAATCTCTAATGCTTGACTCATGGTCATGCCCTCCTTTTGAGCTCATTTGTCTCCCCTTTATGACATGAGGGATAAGACTTCCTCGGTTGAAATCGTGCCAAAGTATTTTTTATCCTGATTGGCGACTAAGATGTCGCGAATCGTTGCTTCCTCAAATGTCCGCCCGATAAACTGCGGAATCAAGTGTTCAATATCTGTCACATCCAGAAAATCGCCGCCAAAGTGGATCTGCTCAATCTTGCCCTGAATAATCTCCGCCTTAATATCTAAAATCCCACCGGCAAATTTTTCATGCGCATGGTAGTTAAAGACGGGGCTTTCGCCATAATTCCAATGCCATGTCGCAAACTTCTCTTGCTCCAAGGTCTTGATTTGCTCTAACTGTTGCCCTGTCAAACGAATCGCTTGGTCTGCACCCTGACGACTTAGTTCAGTCGTCAAGGCTTCTTGGAAAGCCTCAATCGTTAGCTCAGGGGCGTATGATTTGATACTGCCGACACGGCTTTTGACGCTTTTGACCGCTTTAGAAATGAACTTTTCATCGCTGACATTTAAGACACGAACCATGGTGTCAACCGCCACATCAAACAAGAGCGTGCCGTGGTGCATGAGGTAGCCGTCTTGATAACGTTGCGCATTGCCACTGATTTTTTTGCCGTCCAGTACCAAGTCATTACGACCGGTGATCTCGACTGGAATGCCCAATTTGTGCAGAGCTGACACAACCGGTTGAACAAAGACTTTCCAGTCCACCGCCTCCGGATGTGACACGGGAATGATAAAGGTGAAATTCAAATTGCCCAAATCATGATAGACCGCACCGCCACCTGTGACCCGTCGCACCACTTCAATTTGCTTTTCTTTGACAACGGCTTCGTTGACTTCTTCGTAGGTATTCTGATGTTTCCCAACGATAACGGCATTTTGATTTTGCCAAAGAGAAAAGACAGGCGCTTCTGGTTTCAAATGTGTCAGTAACCATTCATCCATGGCAATGTTAAAACTTGCCCTTCTATTTTGATTGATAATATATTGCATCTATTTGCCTCCATAGTTAGTTAAAGAGAACTGAAAAAATCAAAGTCTCCTGATCGCCAGATTGCGTTCTGGCTAGGTCAATGCATCAAGGCAAGTGCTGGAAAAAATAACTCTCCCCAGTGTCACTTCAAATTGCTCAAAGTCGTTCAAATCACTTGCAATCGCTTACCTCTCCTCATTATTCATTTTTTTGTCATTTTTTTCAACTATTTTGACTAGAAATTACCTCAACCTTTCGTTTATAATAACAAGAGGAGGGAACGAGATGACCATTATCACAAGTGATCACCAGATACTCAAGCTGACCAGCTATGGCACAGGGACAGCAATCATTTTTATCTCTGGCTACTCTGGCACTAGCCAGTCTTGGTCAGCCCAAAACGACTTTTTTAGCCAACTTGGTTTTCAGTGTCTACATCTGGATAAACGCGGGCATGGCGAAAATGCTGCCGTGACTTCTGGCATGCGCATCAGCCGACTGGCCACGGATCTGAAAACACTGATCGACCAGCTCGAACTCAAGGCATTTCATCTGGTCAGTCATTCTTTGGGGTGCGCAATTGCCTGTGACTATATCAGTTTATTTGGGGAAGCGGGCATTCAATCGCTGACTATCGTGGATAGTTCTCCAAAACCGATACAGACAGCAGACTGGTCACTAGGACTAGATCAGCTGACTTGGGATAATCTCCTGACAACAAGCGAGCAACTGATTCGCACCCCCTTGACCCAAAAGAAAATCCCCACTGCTTTACTCCGGAAAATGAACCAACCGCCCTACCCTTTTGATTTGGTACAAACTCAGCCCTTGCTACTAGACTTTCTGAGCAAAGATTATCGGGATGTCTTAGACCGACTCCAGCTCCCCCTTTTATACATTGCTGGCGAGCAGTCCCCTTTATTTCCAACAGGGTTGATTGCCTATTACCAAGAGACAAATCCGACAGCTCGAACCTATCTCGCAGCAGGCAGCGGTCATCTCCCCTACGCTGAGTGCGCTGATGACTTCAATCAGGTCTTGCTTAGCTTTTTGCAGGCCCATCCTGAACAGAATGAAGCAAGCGCTTAGGCTGATTTGAGCCTAAGCGCTTGTTTTCGCTTGCTGGTCGAACTTTCCAAGAACCCTATTGCTCTGGTTTAGGGGAATTTTTCTCTGATTTTGACAAACTTTCCTCTGGTTTAGAGAAACTTTGCTCTGGTTTAGAGAAACTTTCCTCTAGTTTAGGGAAACTTTCCTCTGATTTAGGGAAACTTTCCTCTGGTTTAGAGAAACTTTCCTCTGGTTTAGGGAAACTTTCCTCTGGTTTAGAGAAACTTTGCTCTAGTTTAGGGAAACTTTCCTCTGATTTAGGGAAACTTTCCTCTGATTTAGGGAAACTTTCCTCTGGTTTAGAGAAACTTTCCTCTGGTTTAGAGAAACTTTCCCTTGATTTAGAGGAATATTGTACCTTTTAGGTAGAACTTGCTACCCAATAGCTAGAACTTGCCACTTTTTAACTGCAAGTCTCAAACTCTGAGAGGCATCAACCAAGCTCATCCTGTGATTGCACAGCAAAAGAAAGCCGAAAAGCAGTTAATCAAGTGCAGTGGTGCACTTGGGCTCAACACAGCTGTGATATCAAACAAGAGGCGAGACTGGGGTCTCGCCTCTTAGCTGGAAAAATGGAACTTGGGAAGCGTGGCGCCACGCTGTTTTGAACCAAAACTTGCCACACAACAACCACACTACCGTGATTTTGATCTGCTTGTCTTATCAAGACTAGCTTTGTCACAGAAAAACAGTCCAGTTCGTGTAATTTTGGTCTGCTTGCTCTAGCAAGCAGACGGATACTGCAAGTCAACCAACCCAAACAAAAAACAACTGGCACGCCAATTGTCCTTGTCAGCTGATTGCTTGTCAAAAACGAAACTCATTGACCAGCTGTTCTTGTTTGAGAATTTTACTCATTTTGTTTTCGTAATAGTTGGTCGCAAAGCACATGGCCTCACGATAGTGGTCGAATGTTTTTTCAAGGTATTGACCCGTAATCGTCTCTACTTGCACTGTATAACTCATCGCTTTTCCTCACATTCCCATTCTCTAAAAGGCTGAAACTTTCCTCTCATCACGCCTCTCTCCGCCTGTGCTTAGCTTGCTGCTTCACAGCGCGGCAAGCCAGTGCGGCGCACTGCCTTAGCGGACGATTTTCCCTGAACCTGATGTCACAAAGGCGGAAACTTCCGCTAGACTAAACTGATTATCATCGCCAGAAACCGTGTGTTTCAAGGCCGATGCTGCTGTCGCAAACTCAATGATGGCTTGCCCATCATGACCTGCTAACAAACCATGCAAAACGCCCGCAGAGAACGCATCTCCACCGCCAACACGGTCAACTATCGGATCAATGTCATGCGCTTTCGATTCAAAGTAGTTACCGCCTAACCAAAGCGTCCCCGTCAAGACATTGTGACTTGCTGAGTGAACTTGGCGTTTGGTCGCATACAAGACCTGAATATTGGGAAAGCGCTCTTGAATGGCTTGATAATAATAAACCAGCCCATTGCCATCACCCTGATAAGCCGGTATCCCTAATAGATACAAGGCATCCATCTCTCCTGCTGAGCAATAATCAACTTCTGGTAAAATCGTCTCTAGGGCACGACCTGCTGCTGCTTGACTCCAAAGATTGCCACGATAATTGACATCAAAACTAATCCGACACCCTGCAGCTTTGGCTTGGCGCATGAGCGTCACCGTCAAGGCCTGCCAGTCTTCTGATAGCGCAGCTGTAATACCTGAAATGTGGAAAATATCAACATCCGCAAACAAGTCCAGATCCGCCCATTCATTGTCTGACACAGTCGCAAAACTCGACCCCGCCCGATCATAAATGACTTTCGCTGCCCGTTCGCCGACACCCGTTTCCAAATAATAGGTTCCGAGTCTAGCGCCGCCTTTTAAAATATAGTCAGTCTGCACCTGCGCCCCACGTAAGTGCCGCAAGACCGCCTCTCCCAGACTATTGTCTGGCAGCTTCGTTGCAAAGGCAACTTCATGGCCATAGTTAGCAAGTGAAATGGCAACATTAGCCTCGCCACCACCATAGTGCGCCGCAAACTGCGCCGTCTGTGATAGCCGTGTCCCGACTTCAGTTGACAAGCGGAGCATGATCTCCCCGAGGGTCACTACTTTTGCCATCGCCTTACCCCTTGATTTCGCGTAGTTTGGCGACATATTGGGCAGCGACTTGGCTGACTTCATCAAAGTTACCGACTGCTGCTGGCGCAAGCAAATTGCCCCCTACACCAACGGCAATCACACCCGCATCAAACCATTCCTGTAAATTATCCAAGCTCACACCACCAGTTGGCATGATGTTTAAATGTGGCAAAGGTGCTTTGAAGGCTTTGATGATACTTGGCCCAAAAGCACTGCCTGGGAAGAGTTTGATAATATCTGCCCCGTATTTCAGGGCTGTCGTCATTTCTGTAATCGTCATACAGCCCGGCAAATAAGGAATATGGTAGAGATTACAGATTTTAGCAGTCTCGACATCAAAACTTGGGCTAACGATAAACTCCGCCCCTGCAATAATGGCAAGCCGTGCAGTCGTCGCATCTAAGACTGTTCCTGCGCCAATCACGACATCTTTGTGATCTTGATACAAGTCAGCCAATGTTTTGATGACTTCATCTGCTTGAGGGACTGTAAAAGTCAATTCAATCCCATACATCCCCCCAGCCACAATTGCCTGACTCGCCTTGATGGCTTCTTCTTTGGTCGCCCCACGGACAACCGCAATCACGCCAGCTTGTTCCAATTTATTTAAAATCTCGGTTTTCTTCATTGTTTTATTCTCCTCATACAACTTTACTGTGACACTCAATTCTCTGCTTGTTTAGGGTCACGGAAGACACAAAGAAGACCTCCGTTCAGATTCTTACGCAATCATCCGGACGGCACTCCTCCTTTAGTTTAGGTCTCTATACCTTAGCATCCGTGTCCTTTTCTGGCCAAAGGCTTTCATAAGGATGTCCTGTCAATGCTTCTGCAACTTCTCGTGCTTCTGGTGTCACATCAGCTTTTGAACCACCTGCTTCGAGGCGATGAATTTCATTTTTCAAAATCGTATGTGTTTGTTTGTTCAGTTTGAAACGCAAAGCAACGATCAGAGCAATGACAATCATAATCACTGGGCCAAAGAAGAAGATAATCGCAATGGCATCTTTAACCTGTTCTGGTTGCTGAGTAGCTGGTCCTGCCACATAGCCAATTTGCTGAAGTAAAATCCCAGCAACCCATGTTGCCAAAGCACCCGTTGATTTCCGGAAAAATGTCATGACAGCTGCATACGTACCAGCTTTGTCTTCTCGGGTAATGATCCGATCCACATCTGGAATGAATGGAAAAACATTCCAAGGTGTAAATTCAAGCACACCACGTGAAAGTTGGTAAACAATGGTAATGAAGATAAAAATCACAAATGGATTTTGAAAATGCAAGAAGTAAGTCCCGACATCACGGTCGTTTCATAAATTATTTTATAATTCTGAAAAACTCTGTTATCCTCTCCATAGGAGGCGTATGCTATGACACTAAAAGAAGAATTTATGATAATAGAAGATTTTCGTGATGAC
>JAISXW010000004.1 GCA_031270325.1 Streptococcaceae bacterium | reverse complement strand
CGTTCTATATTTAGTAGAACTCGTTCTATATTTAGTAGAACTTGTTCTATTATTTGTAGAACTCGTTCTATTATTTGTAGAACTCGTTCTATTATTTGTAGAACTCGTTCTATTATTTGTAGAACTTGTTCTATTATTTGTAGAACTTGTTCTATTATTTGTAGAACTCGTTCTATTATTTGTAGAACTCGTTCTATATTTTGTAGAACTCGTTCTATTATTAGTAGAACTCGTTCTATTATTAGTAGAACTCGTTCTATATTTTGTGGAACTCCTTTCATTGTAAGCAGGATTGTCATGTGATCTTCTGCTTACAATGGACGAGCAACAGCACATTCTCAATCAAAAACATTAAACAACCGCACACATGACGATAATCAAAATATCGGCTAGTGGGTAGGTGATATCGCAAGTTGAACGTGGTCGTTGATAATCGCTAGATAGCTTCTAATGTCGTTATTCATGGCATGATTATACCTCATTGACGAGTAATTTTGAAGAAGTGCTTGAAGTGTTTTTGTAACAATCCGTGAGACTGCCGTGATAGGGTTTCATTTGAAGTTGAAATGGCTTAATGGTAAACTTAAACTATATTTATCTTCTTCCTGACCTGACTAGGAGGAAGTTGTCGGCAACAAATGGACTTAATCAGCTAACTCATTGCAGCGCATTGAAGTTTACGAGGTATGTTATGTTAAAAAATAAGATGGTCGCAGTCATTGATTTGGGATCAAATACTGTTCGCTTGGTCGTTTATCGGATAGATAAAAACTACACCTATTCGGAAAAGCAAAATATCAAAATCCCCCTTCGTTTGTACCAATATTTAGACAAGGACAAGGACTTGAGTCAACAAGGGATTGCGCAACTCATTGCGACCTTTAAAGTATTTTCTAAAATCATTGCCCATTATCAAGTCGAAAAAGTGATTCCAGTGGCGACTGCAGTGATGCGTCAGGCCAAGAATCAAGTCGAGATTTTTGAAGAAGTTTTCAAGCAAACCGGCATCAGTCTGCGTTTGTTGAGTGACAAAGAAGAAGCCTTTTATGGTCAATTAGCCATTAGCCACTTCACACAGTTTGATGAAGCCTATACAGTTGATATGGGCGGTGGCAGTACAGAGGTCACGTATTATCGAGACAATGCGATCGTTCACTCTCACAGTTTTCCTTTTGGCGTGGTGACTTTGAAAACTTTATTTTTTGACAATCCTGAAACGCCTGTCAAAAAAGCAATTGACAAGTGTCAAGCCTTTATAAAAACACAGTTTGCCGCACATGACTGGATTAAACCCAGCCATCTACCGATTATTGCCATTGGTGGCAGTGCCAGAAATATGGCAGCCGTTTATCAACGGATGATTGATTATCCTATTTCAGGGATTCATGGTTATGCGATGACAGAAGCCCAAATAACAGAGACACGTGATTTTCTGCTGGGGAAAACCTTGAGTGAGTTGAAAAATTTAGACGGCTTATCAAAGGATCGGGCGGACATTATTATTCCTGCCGTTGCCATGTTTTTAACCCTTTACCGTCAAGTTAAGGCGACTCATTTTTATCTGTGCAATCAAGGCTTGCGTGAGGCCTTGTTGATTGAAGCGATTAATCAAGAAAAACCGGAGAGTTACCCAGCTACGCAGGTCGGGACGCATGCGATCGCCCGATTTATTGCGACCAATAAGATTGATCAGTTTGTCGCTGAACAGCGTTTAGCCCAATTGACTAAATTTTCCAAGTTGCTCGTGTCGCATCAACTCATTGAAAAGAACAAAACGTTCATGACCTATCTCAAATATGGTGCCTTGTTGTATTTGGTCGGTTCTTTTATCGAAAATGAAGATAGCTCCATGCACACCTTTTATTTAGTGGCTAATTGTAATATTGACGGCTTTGACCATAAGGAGCGGATTACGATCGCCTTATTAGCCAGCTATAAGAATAAATCCTTATTCAATCAATACCTCAAACCATTTGCTAAATGGTTTAGTAAGGATGAGATTTTACTGATTCAAAAGGCTGGGAATTTGATTAAGTTTTGTGAGGCGCTCAATCTGACCCACATTAATCAAATCGTAGACTTGAAATTGGTGGACAAGCAGCAACGGTATCATTTACAAATCGCATGGGCGATTGACCCGATTGCTGAGCATTTTAGAGCGGAGAGGCAAAAGAAATGCTTAGAGCATATCGTTGGCAAAAAGGTGGTCATTGACTTTTATGAAAAAGGTCAAAAGGACAAAGAAAAGGAAAAATAATGAAAGCAAAAGAAGCAAAACGATATTATCATCGGGACTTAAGCTGGCTCTTGTTTAACCGGCGGGTCATTTTGCAGGCTTATGATGAGACGGTGCCATTCTTTGAACAGTTGAAGTTCTTAGCCATTGCGACCGGTAACTTAGATGAGTTTTTCATGGTTCGAGTGCCGAGTATTCAGACGGAGGCAAAACTCAGACCGCATCACAAGCATGCCGCCTCAACCTTATCCAATGATGAGATTTTAGACGAATTGTATCGCCGAAATAGCAAAAATGTCAGCTTACAGTATGCACGTTTCCATGAGTTGTTTGATGAACTCAGAAATTTAGATGTTCATTTAAAGACCTATAATCAGTTGACAACAGAGGAAAAGCAAAAGGGGCATGAGTTTTTTGACCAGTCGATCCTCCCCGCGATTAGTCCGATTGGTTTGGATACCTATCATGCCATGCCCAAGGTCGTCGAGAAATCAGTTCATCTTTTTGTCCATTTGAGCCAAAATCATGAAGAAAAAAAGGCGATTATTCCCTTGCCGCCGCTTTTTGATCGGGTTCATAAGATCACGGGGACGAAGACCTTGATCTTATTGGAGGAGTTAATCGCACCTTATTTGGAGAAAATATTTGTCGGGTGTAAGATCAAAAATTATTTTTCCTTTAGGGTGACTTATAGTAAAAACTTGGAGTTTGAAGAGGACTCCGAAGGCGATATTGTCGAACAGATGGAGGACTATCTGTATGAACGCAATCAAGGTTTCGCCTCTCGCTTAGAAGTTTCTGTGCCCAGCCAATATTCAGAGCTGGTGCAAGCAGACCTGTCTTTTATTAAAGGCTTACTGAAACTCAAAACACGTGATATTTACCGCATCAATGGCCCGCTTGATTTACGCTTTCTCTTTTCATTTATAGCCAAGAATAATCAGGGAGCAGCCGCCCTAGAGTACAAGCCAGTGCACCCCTTTCTGGATAAAGCCTTATCACGTGAGCGTTTATTTGATACCCTAGATCAACGAGATGTCTTACTCCATCATCCTTATGATTCCTACGAACCGGTTTTGTATTTGTTAGAGGAAGCTGCCAAGGACCCCAATACGATCGCCATCAAACAGACACTCTATCGCATGGCGCAGGATTCGCGCGTGATTGATGCTTTAGTCTTGGCAAGTCTTTCTGGGAAACAAGTCACGGTGCTTGTCGAATTAAAGGCACGTTTTGATGAGGCCAACAACTTAAACTGGGTCAAGGTACTAGAGGAATCCGGCTGTTATGTGAGTTATGGCATTCATCAGCTTAAAACACATAGTAAGGCGACCTTGATCGTCAAAAGAGTGGGCAATGAGATTAAACGCTATGTCCATTTGGCGACTGGTAACTATAATGAGAAAACGGCTAAGGTTTATACCGACTTGAGTTTCTTAACCAGTGATCTGACTTATTGTCAAGATGTGACAGAGTTCTTTAATTATCTGAGTGGTTACCGTGATGTGCCTGATTATCAAAGATTGGCAGTCTCTCCCTTTGGCATTCGAGAAATGTTAATGGCTAAGATTGACCAACAAATCGCCTATCATCAACAGACGGGTAAGGGACTTATCTTTTTTAAAGTCAATGCCTTAACGGATAAAAAAATCATTGATAAATTGTACGAAGCTGCCAAATCAGGCGTTAGGATTGAGTTAATCGTCAGAGGTGCCTGTTGTTTGATACCGAAAATTGATGGGCTGAGTGATCAGATTACGGTCAGAAGTATCGTTGGGCGCTTTTTGGAACACAGTCGGATCTATGCTTTTCAAACGGATACTGGCATGGAGGCGTGGCTGTCCTCCGCTGATACAATGACTCGCAATATGGTCAATCGGATTGAAATCGCAACACAAATTGTTGACCCACATGCCTTATCGGAAATGACCAAAGTTATCAATGTCTTCTTAACGCACCATCACAAGACCTTTTTATTGACTGACAATGAGGCCTATTTGCGCATCACCCAAGCAAACCAAGAGAGCGCCCAAGAAGCCTTTATCGCAGAGATGGTGGAAAAGGTGGCAGAACAGTCACGTCAAATCAAGCGCCTCCCTGAAAAACGGCAAGGCGACTTATTGAACCGCCTCAGAAATTTCTGGATGAAAAAGAAGGATTAGGCAGATGAGTTGACAAGCGATATAAGTTTGAGCTAAGACCTTTGAAATCCGAACGTTTTTTAGAAAAGCTGCCTGATCGGGCAGTTTTTTTGCTTGTTTTCGGCTTAATTCACTTATAATGGGAGAAGATAGTTCAAATGGTTGTATTTGGACTGCAATGAATGAAAAGAAAGTTGGAAGCAAGAGTGTCTGAAAAAAATGCTTATGCGCAAGCTGGTGTCGATGTTGTCGCTGGTTATGAAGTCGTCGAACGAATCAAGAAACACGTCAAACGCACCGAACGTCTGGGTGTCATGGGAGCTTTAGGTGGGTTTGGCGGTATGTTTGATCTGACGACCACAGGTGTCAAAGAACCGGTATTAGTGTCGGGTACAGACGGTGTCGGCACGAAGCTCCTGCTTGCGATTCAAGCAGACAAGCATGACACGATTGGGATTGATTGTGTGGCCATGTGTGTCAATGATATTATCGCTGCCGGTGCCGAGCCGCTCTATTTCTTGGACTATATTGCAACTGGCAAGAACATTCCAGCAAAATTGGAGCAAGTGGTGGCAGGTGTGGCTGAAGGCTGTGTGCAGGCTAATGCGGCGCTTGTCGGTGGCGAAACGGCTGAAATGCCCGGCATGTACGGCGCAGATGATTATGATCTGGCTGGCTTTGCGGTTGGTGTGGCTGAGAAGTCTGAAGTAATCACAGGCGATAAGATTTCAGAGGGCGATATCTTGCTAGGCTTGCCATCATCAGGGATTCACTCCAACGGCTTCTCGCTGGTTCGGAAAGTCTTTGCTGAGACTGATTTAAACGCGACATTCGCTGAGCTTGGCGGTCAAAAATTGATTGATAACCTACTGACACCGACTAAAATCTATGTTAAAGATTTGCTGCCCTTGGTTAAGGCTGGTTTGATTAATGGCGTCTCACATATCACAGGTGGCGGCTTTATCGAAAATATCCCTCGGATGTTTGGTGACGATTTGGCAGCTGAGATTAACGAGGGGACATGGGATGTCTTGCCGATTTTCGACTTGCTTGCGCAAACTGGTGGTCTCAAACACAGTGAAATGTTCGAGATTTTCAACATGGGGATCGGCATGGTGCTAGCGATTTCACCTGAAAACTTGACGCAAGCTAAAGCCTTGCTCAATGGTCATTATTTTGAAATTGGTCGGATCACGAAACGTGAAACGGCAGCGGTTATCATTAAATGAAGTTAGCAGTTTTTGCCAGTGGCTCTGGGACAAATTTTGAGAACCTTGTCAGAAAAGGGCTAGCAGTTGACCTGCTCGTGACAGATAAGGCAGAAGCACAGGCGCTGAAACGGGCTGAAACCCTCGGCATCCAAGCCTACACCTTTGAGTTAAAAGCTTTTGAGAGTAAGCAAGCTTATGAGCAAGCCATCTTAAAGCTCTTGACAGCCCACGAGATTGAGCTGATCGTCTTAGCCGGTTATATGAAAATCGTCAGCCCGACCTTACTGACGGCTTATGAGGGGCGGATCATCAACATTCATCCGGCTTATTTGCCAGAGTTCCCCGGAGCGCACGGGATTGCGGACGCTTGGCAAGCAGGTGTCGCTGAGAGTGGCGTCACGATTCACTATGTTGACGCTGGGGTCGATACAGGTCAAATCATCGCCCAACGCCGTGTGCCACGCTTACCTGATGACACACTCGATAGCTTTGAGGCACGGATACATGAGATGGAATACCTGCTCTATCCTCAAGTTTTGAAAGACCTATTAGATAATTAAAAGCCACCGCAGCTCCTGCGTGGCTTTTTAGCTATAAATAATAGCACGAATTCAAAAAGCACTTACCGAATCCCTTTTATAATCGGATAAGCACAAACCCCCACGACCTCTGACGAGGTCGTGGGGGTTTTCATTGGACTAACCCGTCTGGAAAATATATCAAATAAATGTCTCTAGTGCTGGTTTTCGACACTTGGGATCAGCTCATTTTAAAACGATAGTAAAATCAACTGACTGTATTGTAGTGTTCCCATTCTTTAAAGGTAATACCGTATCTAGCATCATCTTTTAACTCATCTCGTAACATGAAATTATTCCTCAAAATGCCTTCTAAAGTGAAGCCGCACTTTTCTAAAACTCGTCTTGAAGCACTGTTTTCAGCGACAGCAATAGCATAAACATAAGATGTTTTTTTCGTATTGAACAAGTACTCTAATGCACATTTTGAAACCTCAGTTGCGATGCCTTTATGCCAGTAATTGTGATTAATAATGTATCCTAACTCATAAGTTTTTAGGTACTCTGAATAACTCATCGTAAGCACACCTAGCCCCTTGTTTTCTTGCTTAATCATAAAAGTTGAGGGCTTTTCTTTTATCATAATGGCATTAAATGTTTCTTTTGCTTTCTGCTCATCTTGGGCTTTTTGTGTCATTAAGGCGCCAAACTTGAATATTTCAGAAGCAGAAACCATCTCTAAATAATCAGCAAAATCTTCTTTCCTAGCTTTTACAATTCTAAATCGTTCTGTTTCAAAGATAATGTCTTGTTTAGTCAATTAGATCACCCCCCTAGCTTGATTATAAGAAAAAACTCATAAGTTATACGCTTTTTCAAGTGTTTCAAACGCTTGTGCCAATGGCACACCTTCCCTGTTCGACATCTGAGCGTAACTTTTTTCAAGTTCTAAATTCAGTTGTTCTGTTCGCTCTTTCGCCTCAGGTTCAATCCGAGCATATAAATTTGTTGTTTTAGCCATTGCACCCCTCTCCTTTATAACTTTATAAAGGAATTGTACCACGTTTGTGCGGATAGATGAAAATTGAACTCGCTGCAAATTTCAATTTCGCTCCTGTTTCGTTGACAATACGTAGAATACGTGCTAAACTAAAAAAGTCAGGAGGTAGCTTTTGATGCCAATGACAGTAAGAGAAGCCGAACGTTTGTTGCTGGCAGCGGGCTTTGCTGAGATCAAGGGAGCTGGGAAAGGATCGCACAGGAAATTTAAAAAGCCTGGCTATCCTAGACCGGTCAACTTGACTGCTCATGGCAAAGAAATCTCGAAAACAGTTGAAAAAACGGTAAGGCAGGCAGTAGGTCGTTAGAAGATTGCTGCTTTTCTCGCATAATGGAGGTATTGAGATGTTAAACAAAGTTTATCCTGCTATATTTGAAACAGATCCCATTGGTTATAGTGTGTACTTTCCAGATATTGAGGGTGCTGCGACACAAGGCGGTGATATTTCCGAAGCCTTGATCATGGCTTCGGATGTTTTAGGGATTATGTTAGCTGATTTGATTGAGGAAGGTCAACCTTTGCCTAAACCAACGGAGATTAACAAGGTATCACTTGATTCAGAAAAACAATTTGCAAGTTTAGTTGCAGTAGATTTATCTGATTATTTGACTATGAATGAACCAATCAAAAAAACGTTACAAATTCCCAAATGGGCAGATAAAAGAGCCAAGGCAATGGGAATCAATTTTTCTCAAACACTTACCGAAGCCCTTTTAGAAAAGATCGAAGCTTAAAACTAAAAATTCTCCAGTGTGAAGATTAGGAGGGTCATGATGGTAAAAAAACTAGATAGAAGTTTTCCAGTCAGAGCGCAGCACACTATTTCTGCTTCTGATACATTGAAAGAAACTTTAGGGCACCTCTATTAACTGGATTTTTGCTCTGTGAGACAGATTTCTCGTCTGAATAGGCAAGCGACGACACCCATGTGGTTCATGGGAAGAGGAGCTTAACGACTTCAGCCGAGAAATCTGGCCACAGGCGAAAAGATGAGTTAAAAGAGGTGCCCTTGGCGTATTACAATATTTCACAACGGGATTTCTCACGTCATATCGGCGTGAGCCAGTCCTATATTTCTGATGTTTTGAATCGAAAAAAATTCATGAGCAGCGATGTTGCACTAGCGATTGAACAGGCAACAGGAATCAGCGCAGGCTTGTTACTTCGTCTCGATGTTGCCTATCAGCTTGAACATCAAAAAGAAAACCAGACAACTAAAGACATTGAACGATATGATTGGGCATTAGTTTAAAAATAGACGGAAAATACTTGATACCGCTTTGGAAAAGTAGAAAATTTACAACTTGACATTGCCTGATGACAACGGTTTTAAATTATGCTATAATAAAAACATCAGGAATTTAATGACAATGGACTTATTGTAATAAAATTAAACGAGTAAATAGTTGACATAGGAGACAACAGATGGTTCACTTAAACGAACGAACGAACGAACGAACGAACGGCTAATCTTATTTTTTCCTAAGTTGCGGCTGCGT
>JAISXW010000029.1 GCA_031270325.1 Streptococcaceae bacterium | reverse complement strand
AGCAAAATAATTTTTAAAACTTGCTTAGTCGCAAGATTTTTTGCGTCTCGTCAAAGCAATGAAAATAAATTCCAGAAAAAATACACTTTACTCTTGACTTTTAATATAGTTTGTCTTTCGTCTCTTGCTAATCGTCTGAAGTAGGCCTTTCAGAACTCTAGCTCGTCTTTCATCTTAATCATTTTTAAACCGTTCTTCAAGTTCTACGATAATTTCTTGATGTCGTTTCTCAGTTAATTTAACCTTGAATAGATAGACAGCAAGGGAGATTACCATCAGGACAGCTGGCACAATAAATGCGAAAAGTTTAAATGTCGCCACACCATAAGTATGTCCTGCAATATATTTTGTTCCTGTCATCCCTGCCGCAATAGCAATAAAACCGTAAATACCATTTGAGAACGCTCCTGCTATTTTATCAAGTAATGGTCGCATCGCAAGGGTTACGGCTTCATTACGAACGCCGTTTTTCCATTGACCGTATTCAACAGAGTCAGTGATGGTCATCAAAACTGACAAGAAAACGAGTTGGTAAGGAGTGGTCAAAAAGATTAATCCTGCAATCGTCATTGCGATTGAACTCCCTACGGCAAATAGAGTGTAACCGATGAGCATTGAGAGAATTGCACCCGTCAACACTTTACGCCGACCGAATTTTTTAGCTAAGATTGGAAACAGTGGCACTAAGACAATTGACCCTATGAACCCAACGATTCCCGTAATAGAGTAAAGACTCGCATTACCAATCACAAAAGTAAAATTTAAAATCAAGGTTGCTGTTGTCGCAACGTAGGCAACAGCAAACAAAATATAGGATAATGACAACCACATCAATTGATCATTTTTTACCAACGCTTTGAACACATCTAGCGTATTGGTCTTAGTACCTTGCTGCCGAATTGCTGATTCTTGTTCTTTAGTTCCCCATGCTGTAACTAATGCTGAAATACCTTGAACTAAAGCAGCGATAACACCGAATGCAAAGAAACCTCGTGCACCTTGACTATGTCCGCCTTTGGTAAAGAATATTGTGATTGGAATGGCGAGAATCGTCGCACCTTGTGCACCAATTGCTGATCCGAAACGCGCAAATGTGCCTAAGGTTTCACGTTCTGAATTTTTTTCAGATAGAGCCGGAATCATTGACCAAAAAGCAATATCTTTAAAGGAATAAAAACAATCCAAGATGATGAATGAAATTGCAAAAACAATGATGAACACTGTCTTATTGCTACTTTTAGCTAATCCAAAGAAATCAGAAAACATCAGCATAATCATCAAAGATGAGATGAGCCCACCAACTACTAACCAAGGTTTGAACTTCCCCCAGCGCGTTTGGGTATTGTCAATGATGGAGCCAATAATTGGATCGAAAATGATTTCAATTAGCCGAATGATTACTACCAACCCTGTAACCAAACCAATCATTGCTTCTTTATGGGGCGAGCCATCAAACATCTTCGCTGTCACAAAAGCAATAAAGAATGTACTGATTGAATAATAATAGACATCATGCCCTAAAGCACCGAATGCGTATGATAAACGTTGTTTCATTTTTCCCTCTTTCATGGGAATCCTCCTTTGAATCTCAATATTTGAAATCGCTTACATACATAGTATAACCTCCTTCTTATGAGAAATGACATTCAATTTCGGTTTATATTTTGGAAAAGTTTCCAATCTTTATCTTTTGACTTGCTCTCATTTTAAAAACCATAATATCAATGTCCCATGAAAGTAACTTTAGTGTTTAAAAGTGATATTAAAAAGCACCTCTCACATTCGTAATGCAAGGGTACCGCTTATCTTTTAAAAAAACATTTACCACTATCAACAATCAACTGATTGACTCTTTCTTTTTCTGTAAATAGAATAGGCATCAATGAGCACTCGTTCCAAAATAAAGAGAGGCAAACGGCTATGTACATCCAAGTCAAAGTGATTCACTTCCAAACGGCTCTTGTAGCCAATAAAATTAACATCTGATAACCTTGTCAACTCACTTTCAGCATTAGTCGTCAGTGATAATATTTTACCTTTCCTTCGTTTAACAGTTGATAAGGGCGTATTGATTTCGTGATTTTCTCCTGACAGCGAGAGCGCAATCACTAAGCCATTTTGATTGATAAATTGGGCATAATAAGCAATATATTTTGGATCGGTATAAAGATTAACTGGTTTATGAAACAATTGAAGCTTGGACAAAAGCTCATTGGCCACATTAATTGTCAACCCCCTCGCGAAAATAGTAATCTCATCGGCTTCATCAATTAGTTTGACCGCTTTTTCGACATCATTGGCTGAAATATTCTGGATGGTAAATAACAATTCCTCTTCATTTTTTGCAATCGAAGCCAAAACCTCGGCAGAAAAGCCACTGCTATCTGATTGTTTTTTCTTGTTAATAGAGTATCGAAACTCTCCATATCCTAGAAACCCTTTCTTTTTAACAGTTCTATTGACTGTAGAAAGAGATACATGGGCTAACTCTGCAAGTTCATTGATGGTAATTTTAGGTATTCGTTCATAATGTTCTTGAATAACTTCCCAAGTATGACTCTCAGAACTGGTTAAATTTGACATCGTTGCTACACTCCTTTGTTACTTTTCCGATTAAATTAAAGACAGCCCCACCTCACTCAAACTCAGCTGCCAAAGCTGCACGCTGCTCATCGGTCATAAAGCTCGCCTCGTAGGCATAGCGACCGATTTGGCGGAAGTCTGATTCGCTCAGGTCGTACCAGTCGGCAATTTTAGCGTATTCGGCATTGAGCGTTGTCGCTGATACGGTGCGGTTATCGGTGTTAATCGTCACTCGGACACCGGCATCAAAAAGGACTTTAAAGGGATAGTTTTGCTGTTGGTCGATTGCTTTGGTTTGGATATTTGACGTTGGTGCCATTTCCAAAGTAATCTTTTGGTCGATCAATGCCTGCCAACTGTCAGGACAATCCTTGATGGCGACCCCGTGACCGATCCGAGTTGCACCGGCTTGGACAGCTGCCAGCACATTTTGGGCACAGCCACATTCTCCGGCGTGTAGGGTCAAGGGGATTTGCAAGGCCTTAACTTTCTCCAACACGGGCGCAAAGCTAGCTAGAAAGCCATCTGCTTCGCCACCTGCCAAATCAAAGCCAGCCACATGATCCAAGTCCCCAGATGCAAATAACTCCACCACGCTCATCACCGTATCAAGCGATTCATGGCGCATGCCACAAAGCAAAGCATTAGCCTTGACTTGAAAATCAGCTTCTCCCTCGGCCAAACCGCGTGTGACAGCTTGGACGACCTGTATCAGTGTCAAGCCACCCGCCGTATGTAGTGTCGGTGCAAAGCGGACTTCGATATATCTGATGGCATCCGCCTGAGCCTGTCTGATCAGGTCATACGCTGCCAATGTCAAGGCTTCTGCTGTCTGTAACATGGGCAAAACAAAATCAAAAGGCGCCAAATAATCGGTCAAACTCTCCGACATCTCAGGTGCAGTGACTTTTTGGCGCAAGGCCTCGTCCGAATCAGGTAGGGCAATCCCTGCTTTTTCAGCTAAGAGCCGAATCATCTGGAGCGAGAGCGACCCGTCCAAATGACAATGTAACTCAATCTTAGGTAATTGCGCAATAGTATGGCGTGAGGCTTTCATCTCAATCACTTCTCTCTTTCAAATACTGTAAAGCACCTCGACAGACACCACAGCGGTATTTTTTTAGATTTAACTGTCTGCGCCTTTGATAAATCTTGCCACAGCTGACACACTGATAACTAATCCGAGCGACATCCGGTAAGGCCGGCGCAAACCGGAGACCGCCGACTTGTGCCAATAGGTTTTTAAAGGCAGGATCGCCATGTCGGTACCCCTGCCCCGCCCGATAGAGATGGTAATGCACCAACTCATGCTGAACGATTTGACGAAAGACATCTTCCGAAAAAGCGTCATACATCTTTTCATTAAAGTCCAAGTGCAGATCTTGGGGAAAGAACCGTCCTCCTGTTGAGCGCAAACGGCGATTGAATCTCGCCTCATGTTCAAATGGTAGCGAAAAATCGGTCAAGGAGACCCATTGGACAAAGCTTAGGAGCGCCTCATTTTTACTTGTCATCGGCTTTGGATAGGTCTTTAGGCGCGACCATTGACAAACCGACCTTGCCGCCACGACTTTGGTCGATTTGATAAACCCAGACGGTCACGATCTGACCGACTGCGACAAGGCTTGACGGGTCTTTGACGAATTGCTTAGCCATGCGAGAGACGTGCACCAAGCCATCTTCCTTGATACCAATATCGACAAAGACACCGAAATCAACGACATTTCTGACGACCCCTTCTAACTGTTGACCAATCCGGAGATCCTTGACCGACAGGACATCTGAACGCAAGATTGGCGCATCAAAAGCATCACGCAAATCCCGTCCGGGTTTGAGCAAGTCGGATATGATGTCTTTCAAGGTCGCTTTGCCGACCGCTAAGGTCTGGGTTAGCGCTGTCAAATCAGCCTTTTCCAGTTTAGCGCGCGCCTCATCATTCAGGGTCTTAATCCCTAGTTCTGAGAATAATTGAGCGACAACCGAATAGGACTCTGGATGGACACCTGTATTATCCAAGATATTATCTGCATTTGGAATGCGCAAAAAGCCTGCTGCCTGCTCGAATGCTTTTGCCCCTAAACGTGCGACTTTGGTCATTTCCTGACGGGAGCGAATCAGACCATTAGCCTCCCGATAGGCCTCGATATTTTTAGCAATCGTTGGGTTGAGCCCAGCGACATGGGAGAGTAGGCTGACGCTGGCGGTATTGACGTTGACACCGACTTGGTTAACTACTGTTTCCACGACAAAGTCCAAGTTGTCGATCAGTTTTTTCTCAGACACATCATGTTGGTATTGCCCGACACCGATTGCTTTGGGTTCTATTTTGACCAGTTCGGCTAGTGGGTCTTGAAGGCGGCGAGCGATAGAAATGGCTGAGCGTTTCTCGACTGTCAAGTCAGGAAATTCTTCCCTTGCCAATGGACTGGCGGAGTAAACTGATGCACCGCTTTCCGATACAATGACATATTTGGCAGTTAAGGCATATTCCTTGATGACTTCTGCCACGAATTGTTCACTTTCACGAGAGGCCGTGCCGTTGCCAATGGCAATCATCTCCACTGCGTAATCCTTGATGAGTTGCGCCAATTCAATCTTTGCTTGTGTGATTTGTTGGACTGAAGCAGGCTTGACCGGATAGATCACTGTCGTCAGCAACATCTTGCCTGTTTTATCAACAATGGCAAGTTTAGCACCCGTCCGAAAAGCTGGATCAAAGCCGAGGACGACTTTGCCTTTTAATGGTGCGACTAGCAACAAATTGCGTAGATTTTTGGCAAAGGTTTCGATTGCACCGTCCTCAGCACGTTCTTTAAGCTCTGCCCGAACTTGACGTTCCATAGCAGGAATAATCTTGGCTTTGAGGGCATCCTGAATCGCCGTTTGTAGATAGGGATTGGTTTTAGCTTGATAACGACTTTCAAACATCAACACCATTTTGTCAAATTGATGTTCAAACTTGACCGTTAAAATCCCGAGTTTCTCTCCACGATTGACTGCTAAGACTCTATAGTTTGGGATCTCTTTCAGGCTGTCCGAAAAGTCATAGTAGATTTGAAAGACTTGCTTGTCATCCAAGGTTCGATCTTTGTCATGGGTCAGGAGACGAGAGTGTTGCTTGATTTCATTGAGCACCCATGCGCGCATCTTGATATCCTCAGCAATTGCCTCTGATAAAATATCGAGCGCACCTGAGATAGCAGCCTCAGCACTAGGCACTGCCTCGTTGAGAAAGTCTTGCGCACTAGCCACGACATCACCATTTTGCATGATGACTTTTGCCAGACCGAAAAGCCCGTTTTCTCTAGCAATCATTGCCTTAGTCCGACGTTTTGTCTTATAGGGGAGATAGTAGGCCTCGACTTGCGCTAGCTTATCCGCAGCCAGTATATTTTGGCGGAGTTCATCTGAGAGCTTGCCCAGCTCCGCTATCTTTTCGAGGACGGCAGCCTTACGTTCATCTAATTTGATAACCCGATCGTTTTCATCAACAATGGCTTTGATTTGCACCTCATCCAAATCCCCTGTCGCTTCTTTACGATAACGGGCGATAAAGGGAATCGTATTCCCCTCAGCCGTCAAGGCTAAGACCTGATTAACTTGCTTGAGCGAGATAGCAAGCCCAGCTGCGATTTGATTACTGATTTCATTATTTTCCATGTGTCTATTATAGCAAAAAAAGCCAAGCACCGCAGCGGCGATTGGGCTAGGAGGCGACAAAGGTATAAAACTGATTGAACACACGCCGTCCCATCAGATAGACAACTTTTGTCGTGGAGTAAAGAGCTTTGTCTCAAAACAGCTGTGGTATAAAGACAACTGGCGAGACCTTAGGCTTGACAGTTAGCTGGAAAAGCGGAGCTTTGGAGGCGTTTCTCCACGCTGTTTTGAGACAAAGATTGGAACGGAACTTCCGCTATCTCGTAATTGCTTCATGCCTTTTTCAAGCTCTCCCTCGTGAACTCCAAAACACAATTTTATTTTCCGACCAGTATGCTACCAAAAAAGCTCAGAGACAGGACTCTGAGCTTTTTAATCGGTTGACCACTTTTGTTTGTCGTCTTTACTTTTCAGGTACTTTGATCTCGCCAGCTTTGATCGCTTCACGCGCCTTATCGACTGCTTTGGCGGCATCATCTGATAAGTTATCATTAATCAAATCAACTGACCCATCTTTAATACCGTAGGAGACGTGTGTCCCGCCTTTAAACTTGCCGGCAGCGGTATCTTTTGAAACTGTTTCGACTACTTGACCAACTTTTTTGAGGGTTGAAGCTAGGACAAAGTTAGCTTTTTTACCATCTTTAGACTGGTAGTTCCCTTCTGCTTTTTGGTCACGGTCAACACCTAATACCCAGACTTTATCTGCTTCATTTTTGCCTTCATTCAAAGCTTTGGCTTCTGAGAAGACACCAGCGCCTGTCCCACCAGCTGCTTGGAAGATGATATCCGCACCTGATTTATATTGCGCAGCAGCGACGGTTTTACCTTTGGCAGCATCAGAGAATGAGCCGACATATTGCACATCAACAGTTACTTTTGGATTGACAGAAGCGACGCCCTCTTTAAAGCCAACTTCAAACCGTTTGAGGACTTCGCCCTCCATACCGCCTACAAAGCCAACTTTATTTGTTTTAGTTGTTTTGGCAGCAGCAACACCAGCTAGATATGCGGCTTCATTATCCATGAAGGTTGCAGAAAAGACATTTTTTTGATCCGTGATGACATCATCAATCAAGACATAGTTGACGTTCTCGTTATGTTTGGCTGATTCTACCACCGCATCATGAAGGGCAAAACCGACACCATAGATTAATTTATAACCAGATGAAATGGCGCTGTCAAAGTTGGTCACATAATCAGATTCCGAAGCAGATTGATAATAAGTAAAGCCATTATCTTTTGATAGACCGTTGGCTTTGCCCCATTTTTGCAAGCCTTCCCATGCGGACTGGTTAAACGATTTGTCATCCACACCGCCAGTATCGGTCACAACAGCAACTTTGAGGTCTGTCTTGGCAGCCCCAGTTGATGCTGATTTATCACGGCTACCACATGCAACGAGCGACAAAGCGGCAACTGCTGCTAAGCCTAGTCCTAAAACCTTCTTGTTCATACAAATGTTTCCTCCAATATTTTTTTGCGACCCATTGAGATCACGTTCAGCTTGTCGATAAGCTGAACTAAGTTTAGTTTAACTTACTTTCAACTACTTCACAAGTCAAACCGCTCTTTTTTTCACGACCCGAGACTGGATTAGATAATATCCCAAACTTCTTTGGCATAGAGTTCAATCGTGTCATCACTAGAGAAACGACCGGAATTGGCGATATTTTTAATCGCCTTAGCTTGCCAAGCGTGCTTATCCTGATAGAGTTCTGAGATGTAGGCCTGTTTCACAACATAATCATCAAAGTCTTCTAGCAAGAAATATTCATCATTGTAAGACACAAGGGCATCCCAAATTTCATGACCTTCATGGTGGATATTTGGAATCGTCCCATCTACAAAGGCATCAACCACACGTTTCAGTCTTGGGTTGGTATCATAGAGATAGCGGGCATTGTAGTCTTGCTTTTCATAGTGGGCATAAACGGCATCTTTATCCATCCCGAAAATCACAATATTGTCTTCGCCAACTGCATCTTTAATCTCGATATTGGCGCCATCAAGAGTTGCCAAAGTTAAAGCACCATTCATCATGAATTTCATGTTAGATGTACCACTGGCTTCTTTACCAGCTGTTGAAATTTGCTCTGAGACATCTGCCGCTGGGACGATCAATTCTGCCAAACTCACATTGTAATTTTCAAGGAAGACAACTTTCAGTTTATCCCCTATATTCGCATCATGATTGATTAAATTGGCTAATTCATTGATAATTTTGATGACTGATTTGGCAAAATGATAGCCCGGCGCAGCTTTAGCACCGAAAATGAAAACGCGTGGTGTCACATCTAATGTCGGATCATCTTTTAAGTCTTGGTAGAGTTTAATAATGTGCATAACATTGAGCAACTGCCGCTTGTAAGCATGGAGCCGTTTGACTTGGACATCAAAAATGGCATCCAATGGCAAGTCAATGTTAAGTGTTTTCTTGACATAATCAGCCAAACGTTGTTTATTGACTTGTTTGACCCGATAGAAGTCCTCTTGAACTGCTGTTTGATCTAACACTTGTTCTAATTTGACAATTTCATGAATATTAGCGCGCCATTCCTGACCAATTAATTGATCTAGGAGAGCTGACATATCCGGATTGGCAATCTGACTCCAACGACGTTGGGCGATCCCATTGGTTTTATTATTGAATTTCTCAGGATAGAGCTTATAAAAATCTCTCAGGACATCTTCAATTAATAACTCTGTATGCAGTTTTGCCACACCATTGACGGAATGCCCACCAATAATCGACAAGTTCGCCATATGAATCTGACCGTTTTTGATAATCCGTGTATTATCAATGACACTGCCTGCCACTTTCCCTGCCCATGATTTGACAAATTGTCGATCGATTTCGCCTACAATTTGATGGAGACGTGGCACAATCTCTTGGAACAGACCGGCATCCCATTTTTCAAGTGCTTCTGACAGAACCGTATGGTTGGTATAACTCATGACTTTTGTCGTTGCTGCCCAAGCGTCTGACCATTCAACACCGTATTCATCCATGAGAATCCGCATCAATTCTGGGACTGCCATAGCTGGATGGGTATCATTGATATGAACTGCAACTTTTTCATGGATATTTTCCATGGGCAAGCCCATCTTGGCATAAGACTTGACGATTGTCTGCAAGCCAGCTGACACCATGAAATACTCTTGGATCAGACGCATAGATTGACCTTCTCGTGAAGAATCATCCGGATAGAGCACACTTGTGATATCTTCAACCTGACGGCGATCGGCAAGTGTCCGATAGTCTAATTCATATTTCTCAGGAATTTCAACATCCCAGAGGCGAAGATTGTTAACGACACCATTCCTAAAACCGATTTGTGCAATATCATAAGGGACAGCACGCAAAGTTTTAGCATGTTCATAGACAGGTTTTAAATCGCCATTTTCTTGTGGTGCGAGATAAACATGACCATAAATCTTAACATCAACAGCTGAATGGGGTTTCTTAGTTTCCCAAACACTCCCCTCAGATGGTAACCAAGCATCTGGCAATTCGACCTGATAGCCGTCGACAATTCTTTGTTTGAAGAGACCATATTTATAACGGATACCATTGCCGAAACCTGGTGCGCCAATAGTTGGCAGACTATCCATAAAGCAAGATGCTAAACGTCCTAGTCCCCCGTTACCAAGCGCCATATCACGCTCGATTGCAACCAAATCCATCAAGTCGACCTCAAGTTCCTGCAAGGCTTCCTCAACAAGTTCATAAATCCCCAAATTCAGAAGATTGGTCTGCAACATTTTACCCGGTAAAAATTCAATCGAAAAATAATAAGCTGTCTTTTTTTGTTCCGTCACAATTTCGGCTCGATGACGGAGCCAATCCGGCATCACGTAACGTTTAATTAATTTCCCTAAGGTTCTAAACCGCTCTTCCGATGTGGCTTCGATATTTTTGATCATAAAATCTGCGTGCAGTTGCTCTTTAAAATCTTTAATAAACTGCTCTTTTGTTAATTGCGTCATGAAATCCCCTCTATATGTTCGCATGCCTGACATGGTGACTCTGAACAGAGACCATTTAAATTTGGCATCAAAGTTTGTGTAAGACAGTTCTAAAAACTGCTTTTAGTGTTCTGGCGTTAATAGTTCTTGATAAAGCTTGAGATAGGCAAGACTCGCCGTATCCCATGAAAAATCAGCTGTCATCGCTTGTTCTTGTAATTTCTTCCAAGCCTTTGGCTGATTGGTATACACATCGAGTGCTTCAAAAGTCGTTTGAACAAGTTGGTAGCCTGAGAAATTTTCAAAGCTAAAGCCTGTCCCACTCCCATCAAATTGATTATAAGGCAAGACAGTATCTTTCAAGCCACCCGTCTCATGCACAATTGGTAAAGTCCCATATCGCATACTCATCATTTGTGACAGACCACATGGCTCAAAGGCCGATGGCATTAAGAACAGATCACTCGCAGCATAAATCAATTGCGCTAATCCCAAATTAAAGGTAATATTAGCTGAGAATTTTTCTGGATAAGCTTGGCCAAAGTAAGTAAAGTCATGCTCAAATTTCGGATCTCCTGTTCCCAGTAGCACCACTTGCACATCTTTTTTGAGAATATTAATCATCTCATCGACTACCAGATGGAACCCTTTTTGATAGGTCAAGCGGCTGACAATGCCAATTAAAGGAACATCATCCCTAACAGGCAGACCGACAAGCGATTGAAGTGTTTTTTTATTGACTTGTTTGCCTTTTAAATCAGTCACACTAAAATGTGCTGCTAAATGCGGGTCAGTCTGGGGGTCATAAAGCTCTGTGTCAATACCATTAATCAAGCCTGACAGTTTAGCTGACTCCATTCGGAGAATGACATCTAATCCCTTGCCAAATTCTGGTGTTTTAATTTCATTGGCATAGGTAGGCGAAACCGTAGTCACACGATCCGCGTAGAGAATCCCTGCCTTCAACCAGTTAAAACAATCTGCCAAACGAACAGTCCCATCTTCATAACGTTCCATTCCCATGCCAAATAATTCTGAGAGCATGCCGGGGTCAAACTGGCCTTGAAATTCAATATTATGAATCGTCAATACCGTCCGAATCTTTGAAAAAGCTTGAATCCAACTGTATTTTTCTTTGACCAAGAATGGCAACAAGGCTGTGTGATAGTCATTGGCATGAAGAATATCTGGCACAAAATCCAGACGTTCAATCACTTCCATAATGGCTAATTGAAAGAAAGCAAAGCGCTCGCCATCATCAGCGTAACCATAGATACCATCCCGATCAGTAAAATAATCGCCATTATCAATAAAGTAGAAGATGGTGCCATCTAGTGTGAGTGTTTTGACACCAACGTATTGATGGCGCCAACCAACCTTGATAAAGGTCCAAAAAACATCCTCGATTTGACCACCAAATTTCTCGGCAATCTTTCTGTAATAAGGCAAAATCACGCGCGTTTCGACCGTTTTGTCTTGATTCAATGATTTAGGTAAAGCCCCAATCACATCTCCAAGACCGCCTGTTTTAATAAAGGGTGCTGCTTCTGCCGCTGCTATTAATAGTTTCATAAGGTGACATCCTCAGTCACCCGACCATATTTCTCGATGATAATCGGGTGTTCATTTGTACCAATAATCTTAACGCCTGATGCAATCTCAACTTCTTTATCCAAGATAGCGTATTCGATATGCGCACCTGAACCAATTTTTACATTAGGGAAAATAATTGAGTTTTTGATAACTGCTTCTTTTTCAAGTTGACAACGGCGAGACACAATCGAATTTTCGACACGACCATAAATGACCGAACCTGAAGAAAATTGAGAATTGAAAATCTCAGATGAATTGGCAAAATAGGTCGCCTCTTCATTCTTAACCTTGGTATAAATCTTTTGTGTCGCATGCAAGAGAGACGTAAATTTCTTAGGGTCCAACATATCCATATTGGCATCATAATATGATTTCACATCATAAATATTCTTCATGTAACCTGTATATTCATAACCAAGTGCCCCCAACTCGACTAATTTTTCGAGCAAGAGATAGCGTAATTTTCTTGGTGCATCCTGATGTTGCTCGACTTCCATCATCCGAATCATGAAGTCTGTATTCACGATATAGATACCTGTTGACATACTGACAAAGTCATCTTCTTGATAGACACTATCTTCATAACGAATAACCGAAGTCACCGTATCTGAACTGTCTAATTCAAGCACGCTGTTGACCGAACTTAGCTGTTCTTTTGGCATTTTCTTATAAACCACACTCATGGTCCGCTGATTAACTTCATGAACGTGAATCAGTTGTTCCAAATTGATATTACAAAGAATATCTGCTGTTGAAAAGATTGTATAGGTACTGTGTGAACGCCGTAAAAATGTCAAAAGGTGCGGATAATAAGTCGGGTCACAGACCGTTTTTTCGGCATCACTGTCATCGTTATTATAGAAACCAACGAAAAAATGATCCAAAAGTGTGTTTAAGCCCCACTCCCGTCCTGTGCGGATATGATCCAGAACTGATGGGACATTCTTTTGTGAAAAAATACCATAAATATTGGTAATGCCTGCATTCACCAAATTTGATAATTGGAAATCAATCAAGCGGTACTTGCCATCAAATGGCAAAGTCGCTAGCGGGCGCGTATTCACAAGTTGTTCCATCTCGTGTGTACCAAGTGCATTTCCTAATATTGCGCAATATTTACCGATCTTCATTTTCAATCCCCACTACTTCTCTATATCCTACGACTGCAATTTCTTTTTCTGTGCCAATAATTTCAACATTAGCACCAATTCGACTGCCCTCACCAATGATGGCATTTTTGACAACTGCACCAGCTTCAATGATACAATCTGTCATAATGAAAGAATCTTTAACTTCGGCTGTCTCATGAACTTGAACATTCGTAGAGATAATCGAATGGTCGACAGCCCCCGCCACAATCGCACCATCCACAACGAGTGAATCTCTCACTTGAGCTGTTTCGCTAATGAAATTTGGTGGGGCAATGTCATTGTGAGAATAAATTTTCCAACTCCGATCACGACTATCCAATTCATTATCTGGCGAAATATAAGCCATATTCGCTTCATGCAAAGACTCAATTGTGCCTACATCTTTCCAATAGCCTGAGAATTCATACGCATACACACGCTCACCAGCATCTAGATAAATCGGAATGACATTTTTACCAAAGTCGGTCATATCAAGTTGATTTTTCTCACCATTGACCAAGATTTGACGAAGCTCTTTCCAGTTGAAAATGTAAATTCCCATCGAAGCTTTAGTCGATTTTGGATTTTCTGGTTTTTCTTCAAATTCAACAATTCGGTTTGATGTATCGGTATTCATAATCCCAAAGCGACTTGCTTCATCTAAGGGAACATCCATGACTGCCACCGTCAAATTAGCTTGACTCTCTTTATGTGAGCGCAACATATCATCATAATCCATTTTATAGATATGATCCCCTGATAAAATCAAGACGTAATCAGGGTCTAGCTTGTCAATATAGCTCATGTTTTGATAGATGGCATGGCTTGTCCCCTCAAACCACTTATTCCCTTCTGTGGCTGAATAAGGTTGTAAAATCGTCACACCACTGTTGATACCATCAAGCCCCCAAGCAGAACCATTACCAACATGGGCATTCAATTCAAGCGGCTCATACTGGGTAATGACTCCAACATTTTTAATACCAGAATTGGCACAGTTTGATAGTGCAAAATCAATAATCCGATAACGCCCACCAAATTGAACGGCAGGTTTGGCAACAGTTGAAGTCAAGGCACCTAACCGTGTACCTTGTCCTCCCGCTAAAATCAGCGCTAGCATTTCTTCTTTCATCTTCTAACCTCTCTCCATTTTTAAAACTATTCTTTATTTGCTACAAATCCAGCCATCATCACACCACCATTAAACTTTTATTTTTTCAAGTGCTGCCATAGCTTGTTGCCAACTGCCGTCCTTGCGGGATTTATTATAAAAAGCATAGACGCTGCCATGTGGTGGGAAATCATTTGGTAACTTTGCCCACGGTAGCTGGGTTTGCTGAATAAATAGCGCCGCTTCTACTAAGTCTCGTTTGTCATATTTTGACCGCCGCCCCTCTGGGAAATAAGACGCTAAACCGGCCCACTGTTCATCTGTCAGCTTGCTAGATGCTCCAGGTTTTGGTTTTCTTTTTTGGGGACTACTTTTTGGGCTTTCTCTTTTCCCTGCTATCTTTTGATTAGATGGCGCAGGGCTTTCTGATGCCAATCGTTGCCAAATAACCGCTCCTAGCGCTGGTAAAGTAAAACTCAAAGTCTGTTCGTAGTGTTTCCACTGCCCATTTTGTGTTTGCTGATCAGGATTATGGAGCTGCCAAGCACCACCAAATTCAGACATCTCTGTATTTAAAACTTCTGTATAAGTACCACCAATCGGCACACCTATGGTAAAATCATGACGTTCAATCGGTGCCATATTAAAGACACAAATCAATTGACGACCTGATTTATCTTTTCGGATAAAACTCAGGACAGTCTCGGCTGTATTATCCGCATCAATAATTTCAAACCCTGCATAATCGTGATCCAATTCAAATAATTGAGGTGCAGTTTGATACAGATGTGACAGAGCTGTCGTAAACTGCTGCATCTTATCGTTGAGCTCATCTGAAGCCGCCCACTCAAGTTGCCAGTTGTATTTCCATTCCAAAAATTGACCAAACTCTTGTCCCATGAATAATAGCTTTTTACCCGGATGACAAATTTGATAGGTTAGGAGATTTCTCAGACCCGAAAACTGATGGTCACGATTCCCCCACATTTTGTGCATGAGTGATTTCTTACCATGCACCACTTCATCATGTGAAAACGGCAGAATAAAATGTTCGTCCATCATATACATGAAACTAAAAGTCAATAAATGAAAGTGTTGCCCACGATAAAGCGGATCCATCTGATAAAATTTCAACACATCATTCATCCAACCCATATTCCATTTGAAATCAAAGCCCAAACCGCCCATTTCAATCATACCCGTAATTTTAGTCTGGCTACTCGCTTCCTCGGCTGCCATAATCACATCTGGATTGGAAAGTTTAATCACACTATTTAATTTCTTAAAGAATTCAATCCCATCATGATTGATATTTGAACCATCCCAATTCGGTGTCCACGGCCCTTGATCGTAGTCTAAATACAACATATTAGAAACAGCGTCAATCCTAACACCATCTATATGGTAGAAATCAATCCAAAATTTAAGTGATGAAATCAAAAACGACTGGACTTGCGGTTTGGATAAATCAAAATTCAAGGCTTGCCAGCCCACATTTCTTGCCCGATTGCCATCATAATACTCATAGGTCGGTGTCCCATCATAGTAGGCTAGTGCATCATCATTTTGCGAAAAATGCCCCGGCACCCAATCGACAATCACGCCAAGTCCAGCCAAATGTGCCGCTTCAACAAAGGCTTGGAACTCCTCCGGTGTCCCGTAAGTATGCTCCAAAGCAAAATAGCCTGTCAACTGATAGCCCCAACTCATACCAAGCGGATGTGTCATCAATGGCATAAACTCAATATGCGTAAAGCCAAGTGATTTGACATAAGGAATCAATGTCGTTGCCAGATCATCAAAGGTATAAAGCCTGCCGTCTTCATGACGTTTCCAAGAATTTGCATGCACTTCATAAATATTCAAAGGCTCAGCAAACATATCTGCCTGGCGACGTGCTGCCAACCACGCCTCGTCTTGCCATTTTTTAGGCGCAATCGTATAAATCTGAGCTGCTGTATCCGGTCGCTCGCCAAAGCGAACAGCGTAAGGATCCATCTTTTCAATCACTTGTCCTGAAGCTCGCGTCACCAGATATTTATAATAATCACCCGTTTCAGCTTGTGCATGGGATAAAGTAAGTTCCCAAACACCTTGATCGTTGCGAGACATCGCTATCGGATGTTCTCTCCAGCCAGTCTTATCGCCGATAAACTGAACTTGCTGTGCATTTGGCGCCCAGACACGAAAAACATACCCATCTTTTACTTGATGACAACCAAGATAATGTTGGGCATGAAAATTTTCTCCTGTTATAAAAGTTCTCAACGCTTCAGCTGTAGATTTTTGATCCATGCTAACTACCTTCCACAATTTGTATTCTTAATTCTTCTTAATTTTTTCACACTACAAAACCATTTACAAAGCATAACCTAAGTAAGACAGAAAAAATTTACTTCAATTTTCTGAGGGCTGCCAATTATGCGTTTACTTGTCCAAAATTTCTGCTTTTTTTTGCTCAATTTACCTTGACTTTACTGATCAGAAAAAATAAAAAGCAAGCGAGCATCTCAAGATGTGATGACTCATTTACTTGAGCTTGCTATTTAATTTTATAAACACTCTCAAAAGCAGCTAGAAAGAATGGTTCTACCTCGATTGATTCGGTCAAGAAAGTCAGCTCCTTGAAATCAACCATCACGCCCTGATTTGAGACGTTAAACACAAATAATGCCGTTTGCGTGCCATCCGTTCTAATAAAGCCAAATATTTCATTAGAATAAAACAGTGAGATGTCCCCGCTTGTTAGAACGGGCGTTGCTTTCCTAATTTCGACCCATTTCTGATAAAGTTTTTTAGTCTCTTCATTGATGTTATTCCAGGGGAAAAAGGCACGATTTTCAGGGTCTTTATGACCCGTCAAGCCAGCCTCGTCGCCGTAATAAATCGTCGGAACCCCCGGTAAAGTCATCAATAAGCCGACAGCAATATTCAATTTTGGAATACTCTCCCCTAACATCGTCAAAATCCGCTCCGTATCATGCGTGCCGATATTATTAAAATTGTTCAAAAAGACATCTTTAGGATAGTTTTCCGACAGCTGCATCACTTTTTTCGCTGCCACTTCTGGTCGCGTTTTTCCTGTCAATAAGTCTAAAATAATCTCACGGAAAGGATAGTTCATCGTGGCATGCAGACCATCTCCGTAGATGTATTTGCGGTACTGTTCATAGGCGATTTTACGCGAAGCATCTTCCCACACTTCGCCGATCAAAACCTTATCTGGCATCTTTTCCAAGTTATCACGAATGCCTTTAATAAACGTATCCGGCAACTCATCTGCCACATCTAAACGCCAGCCATCAACACCAAAACTGTTCCATTTATTGAGGACACTATCGCCTTTGCCATAGATAAACTGCTGAAAGCTCTCATTAGTTTTGTCAATGGTTGGTAAATCTTTAATCCCCCACCATGATTTGTAATCATTCGGATAATTGTAGAAAGTAAACCAGTCATGATAAGGAGAAGTTTGAGTTTGATAAGCACCTTGACCACCAAATTGCCCATCAAAATCAAAGTATTTAGAATTTCTACCGACATGAGAAAAGACACCATCTAACACAATCCGCATCCCATTTTGATGGAGCGCCTCGACTAACTGTTTGAACTCTAATTCTGAACCTAAAACCGTATCAATCTGCATATAATCACTCGTATCATAGCGATGTGAACTTCTGGCTTCAAAGATAGGATTGAGATAGAGTGCCGTGACCCCTAGTGATTTGAGATAAGGAATCTTCTCGATAATCCCCAGAAAATTACCCCCGTAGAATGTCCAATGCGTGATGTCACCATTAGGTTCCCTAATATAATAAGGAGGATCTGTTTCTTTACCATAAAAGAAGATGTTATCTTTTTGATTGAAGAAGTATTTCTTGGCAAAAGAGTCCGGAAAAATTTGATAAAAAATGGCCTCTCGGTACCAATCCGGTGCTTTTTCGCTTTTTAAAAAGATCGTCTGGGTATAGGGGACGACAGAGATTTCATCCGCATAGATCACGCCTTCTCCCCCACCAATATCTGTCGCACCATAAAAATAACGGTATTTATGTGGCCCATCAAACTCTATGATTTCAAAGTAATACTTATAAAACCCTATTTCCGTCAAATTCGTCAATGTGATGTGGTAGGTATGATCAGCAGTTGCTGTCATCTTTTCATAGGCTTTAAAGCCAGTTTCAAATTGCACCACAATATTGACTTCAACTTGATGATCACTTTTAAGCATCACGTCAAACTCAAGCGCTGTCCCGACAAGGACTGCGCCAAATTGTCTTTTATACTTGGACACCCATGAATTATAAATAATTTCAGTCATCCTTATTCTCCATCATGACTAGCAATGAGTGTCAGTTCCCCTTCAAATTGCCAGTTCTCAATATCACTCGTTAAAATGAAATGATCTCCTTTTTTAACGGGATAGCTTTCGCCGTCAACGCTTAATGTGCCTTGACCAGCTAATACCGAGCAAAGCGTGTAAGGCGCTGTTTTGACAAAGGAGACTGGTCCAGAAATATCCCATTTTTCAACTGTGAAAAAGTCATTCGACACATAAGATGTCGTGACCAAATGTGCTGTTTCAGTCACCACTGGTACTGTGTTGGCAGGTGCACCAAAAGTCAGGACATCTACCGATTTATCAATATGCAGCTCCCGCAATTGCCCGTGGTCATCTTTGCGATCAAAATCATAGACACGATAGGTCGTATCCGACGATTGCTGGGTTTCCAAAATCAGAATCCCTTTGCCAATCGCGTGCATTGTCCCACTTGGTACATAGAAGAAATCGCCTGCCTTGACCTTTACTTTAGTCAGCAACTGATCCCACTCGCCGCTTTCAATCATCGCACGTAGCTCAGCCTTATCTTTGGCTTGATGCCCATAGATAATCTCAGCATCTGGCTCGGCAGCAATGATATACCAACACTCTGTTTTACCTAACTCACCTTCATGTGCCAGACCATAGGCATCATCTGGATGCACCTGCACACTCAGCCAATCATTCGCATCTAAAATTTTAGTTAATAAAGGAAAAACTTCTTTTTTAGAGTCCCCAAATAAGTCTCGGTGTTGTTGGTAAAGCACATCTAGTGTTTGACCTGCAAATGCACCGTTTTTTATCGTTGAAACGCCATTAGGATGAGCAGAGATTGCCCAATACTCCCCAATGTGATCACTTGGCAAAGTATAGCCAAAGTCTTTGAGATGATTGCCGCCCCAAATCTTTTCTTGAAAAACAGAACTCAGAAATAATGGTTGTGTCATGTGTCACTTCTTTCTACTCGATATGTATTTAGATACTTAAATAATGTCATAACTATTCTACCAAATATTTCCTAGAAAAAGTTAATACAACATGAATTATCTCGCTTTATACTTTGAAAGACAGCCAAAATAGGCGCAAAAACCGAACCATTAAAAGTCAAGGCTGTGACTTATCTTGGACTTTCAACTGCTCCCAACCTTGTTCGAGATAACTGATTGAACGTTTGAAACCAAAAGCACTTGTATTACACGGAAAAATTGCCTTTCCCTTTGATACATGATAAACTGGTTATATTATTCCTTGCCCATACCCAAAAGCTAGAAAGCGATACTAACCATGACTGATCAATCTCCGACTCCCAACAGTGATACACAAGCCGTAGGTCAGCGGGACAATTGACCCTCCCAAAAAAAGCTGAACTCATCCTAGATAAGTTCAGCTTTTTAATTAGTAGCGACTAGTGGCGAATCTTGATACGCAATAACTTCTCCTTGATCCGTCACTAGATCATATGGAGATTGTGCGCCGACTATATCAGGGAAAATAACAACTAACAATGGAAAAAAGAGGAACATAATCGCCTTTTGATACACCTTACTCGCCATACCAACTTACCCCCTCATCTAACCAACCCAGTTTTTTCAAAGCATCACGTTCGTTTGAATTGACGGTATAGTGGTGTTTTCCATCCTTGTTTGGATTATATAGACGATAAACCGATTTTCCTTTATTTTCTGTCTGCCAGCCAATCCCCTCGTCACGCCAACCTTCTCGTCTTAAATTGTCACGTTCATGACTGTTTACAGTATAAAAGTGTTCTCCGCTATTGGGATTATAGACACGATAAACTGGGATGCCATGATCAGGTGTATCCCAACCAATCCCTTCATCACGCCAGCCCAGACTCTTTAAAAAATCACGTTCAAAGCGATTAAGTGTGTAAACATGCTCCCCACTATTGAGGTTATAGACCCGATAGATAGCTAACCCACTTTGTGTAATCTTCACAGGATAGACTCGTTGGAGATCTCGTGTCACAAACTCTGCACCCGGAAACTTTTCAGACAAAGCATCTAAAGCATTTTTTGAAAGGCTAGAAATAGGTACGATATTGACTTGTCCTGGCGAGATAGCTTGCCATTCTCCCTGATCCGTAATCTTTAAACGGGTTGGATCGCTGGATCGATAACGAATGTCTCCAGTCACATCAAGTCCTTGAATTCGATCAATCTTACCTTGCAAATTTCCAGCATCACCGACTAATACATTTTGGGGTGGATTAACAAGTGTTACCTCTGCCGTAATATCCACGACCTCTGCAAAAACAGAACTAACCGACAATACCCCGCCTAAAGTAAACAAAGCTATGGTTCCACCCAATAATATACTTTTTTTCATATCTATTCCTTATATTTATATTAGTGCAGTTAGCTACTGCCAAAGCCCGAGTGTTAGACTTGGAATATACGCTGTGGATTAGTTTTTTCCTCCAATCGCTTAGACGATTTCCGAAAGGCTCTAA
>JAISXW010000023.1 GCA_031270325.1 Streptococcaceae bacterium | reverse complement strand
TTTCGATTGTTCGCTAGCCTATGTGTAGTTGCGATTCATACATCATCATCTTTATTCACAGGTTCTTTGGCAACATTTGCCGTGCCGTTTTTTATGATGATCACAGGCTACTTTTTCTTCAATGACCTACCCACAGATAAAGCGGCGCAAATCTTAAGATTGAAGAGATATGAAAAAAATTTGTGTGTCATCTGGCTGTTTTGGATGATTGTTTATATTCCAAACATGATGCTTACCTTGAAAGGCGAAAGTTTATCTGTGATAGTTGCCAAAGCGTTGCGAGGTTTTGTAGGGATTAGCCCTAACTATTTAGGGTCATGGTATCTGCCAGCTACCATGTTTGGCTTGTGGTTTTGTTATCAGTTTGTTGCAAAAATGCGCTTCAAATTATTGGCGATTTCAGCCGTTTTGACCTATGTGCTCGCAGCGCTTGCAAGCGTGTATAGCAAAGTGGTATCAAGTGATGATTTGATAGGAAAAATCATTACTTTTGTCAGACCTAAGAATTTTCTTGAAATTGGCATTATCTGGATCGCCTTAGCGGTCTACTTCGTCTATCATCAGGAAACACTCAAAAAGGCGTTCAAACCATGGTGGGTGGTGCTGAGTGGCGGACTTCTTTTCCTAGAACATCTTGTTATGACTCATTTTCATGTGGCCTATATGACTGGGCTATATGTGACCTTAATTCTATTTTCCTTGTCTTTATTTGTCATGATGTTCAAAGTCAAACTGTCATTCAGTGAAGCAACTTGCGATAAGCTTCGCAATCTATCAACTCTGATGTTCTTCCTTCAGTTTTATGCGATAGCTGTTGTTGCGCGGTTCACTCAGTTTGGGATTCAAAGATTTTTAGCGGCCATTTTCATCATAGTCATCATAGCCTTCACGATCATGAAATTATCAACATACAAACTTTTCAAGTGGTTGAAGTGGGGCTATTGATGACTGGAAGTTTGTAATGAAAAAGGCAATCATAAAATTTACGTTGTTTGATGATCTGCTGGATCTTGGGAGACCAAGGTAAATATTCGTAAGCGGGTAATCACATGACGCTCCCGCTATGATGAAATATCGTGATACCAAGACCACTATCATTAAAAAGCTTCCACTGCAAAGGGAGTAAGATTATGTTGTTCTTTTTCATTATCAAAACAAAAAACACAATGACCATGTCAGAAAAGTTTCGAATTAATTCTATTTGTGGTAGAATGAAATGTATAAAACGAATTAATTCGAAAGGGATACGATGATAAAAAGAGAAGCATATTTATCTGATTTAATACGATTAAAAGAAAAGCGATTTATTAAAGTCTTAACAGGTGTTAGAAGAAGTGGTAAATCTACGATATTAGCTCAATTCCAAGAGGAGTTACTGGCTATGAATATCAGTCAAACTCAAATTCAATCTTATAATTTTGAGGATTTGGCATTAGCTGATTATTTAGATTATCGAAAATTGTACCAAAAAATTACGGATAACCTAGAAGCTGACCAAATGAATTATATTTTTTTGGATGAAATTCAAATGGTACCAGAGTTTGAACGGGTATTGGATAGTTTATTTATCAAAAAAAATGTTGATTTATATGTAACTGGCTCGAATGCCTACATGCTTTCAGGAGAACTTGCGACGTTGCTTTCGGGCCGTTATGTCGAATTGAAAGTATACCCTTTGTCTTTTTCAGAATATTTCAGTGCAATAGGCGGAAATAGAGAAACCGCCTTTCAGCGTTATGTTGAATTTGGCGGTTTTCCATATGTCACAGAAATTTCAGATGAATTAACTTATCGGGATTATATTTCAGGTATTGTCAATACTATTTTGATTAAGGATGTTTTGCAGAGAAAACAACGTAGTGATGCCACCTTAGTAGAACAATTAGCTCGGTATTTAACAGACAGTTCGGGTAGTCTAGTGACAATAAAAAAAATAGCAGATACCCTAACATCAATGGGACAAAGGACTACAAGTGACACTGTTTCAACCTATATATCAGGTTTTCAAGAAGCATATCTCTTTTTTAGGGCAGACCGATATGATATTTCGGGGAAGAAATATCTGTCGATAAATTCAAAGTATTATCCAATCGACCAATCATTAAGAAAAATTCTTTTGGGGAATAAACGTCCAAATTTCGGACATCGCTTGGAAGGTATCGTTTATCTTGAGTTATTACGTAGAGGCTATCAAGTCTTTGTTGGTAATTTTGGAGAATATGAGATTGATTTTGTAGCACAAAAAAATGGTGTAACCGACTATTATCAGGTGTCACTCACAGTTGAAGATGAAATAACCTATGGGAGAGAAATTCGTCCGTTTCAAGTGGTTCAAGATAATTACAGAAAAATCTTATTGACAACAGATGTCGGTACTTATAATCACGAGGGAATCGAACAGTTTAATGTAATTGATTGGTTGTTAAGTAGCTAGAGAAAAAATCTAAGTCCTCAGTTGTTGAGTCATGGAGGTGATTAAAATTAGTTACCATCCTTATACGCCTTTAAAGTGAAGTTGAAAAAATGTATCATTTTTTGTAGAGAGGCTTTTGTTCCAGCCTCTTTTGTCATGTGCCTCGCCTGTTCTAAATTGCCATTGAACACTCGAATCATTTGAAGACTAGCTTCAATGATTTGTGAGGCAGCGACGTTTTTTGGCATCAACCTCGCTTTTAGAGAGGTTGGCTTGCTTATGTGCTCTATCCTCTGCTCGTCGCTAAAAATTACAGAAGTGGGCGAAAAGGTAAGGAACTCGTCATTTTGTGAGCAAAACGCTCACCTATGTAATCAGCGAGGTACTGTGAAAAGACAATAGACAATATTTGTCGGTTGTAAACCGCATATAAAAGTTTTAGGTTGTCCATTCTGTTTTCTTTTGGATGTGGTTTAGAGCAGCTAGTAATATTTATTAGTGTGATATAAATCCATAGCCACCAACGTCCTTTCCATAATCTAGTACGGTATTTAATTTCAATTCAAACAAATATTTTACTATTAGAAAAGACCTTCCTTTTTGGAAAGTCTATATTCTGGGGGTCACATCAATCATAGTGATTATCTTTTTGTTTACAACAATTAAAGATGAAGGGGATCAAAAAAGCCGAGACAAATTCGACGTGTCTCGGCTGGTGAGTCTAGGCTTACACTTATTTTCGTTAAGTTCATTATAGCACTTTTCAAAATAGCTTGTAGCACTTCGACTACTGATTCAGTCTTTTGAGCTGGTCGTAAAAATTTTCGTGGCTGCCAACTAGCAATATCGGTATGATTTTATCCTGATTGATTTGATAGGCAATGCGATAATCGGTTTTTTGGTATTTAAATTGCCAAGTCCAAATTCCTGCTAGGTCACCATGTTTTGCTGTACCTTTAAAAGGGTCGGAAGGAATCTCGATAAAGATAATGTCTGAAATGATTGCTTTCAGACGTTTGTCAGATAGCTTTTTAATGCTTTTTATGACACGTTTTGATGGTGCAATCTTATAGCCCAATTTCACGATCAAACTCCTCTTTGTTCATGACAACAGCTTCTTTCGCACTATCAGCTAACATGGTATTCAGGTTGAGACTGATTGCATCCTTTTCTTCAGAAAATTTTTCTAATAGGTCGTTACCAGCATAACCTTGACTAATTAAGTCTTTTAAAATGAGTTTGTCAAAATCAAAGAAGTTATCAGCACTCGTTTTAATGAGTCGATAAAAGATGCCATCACTTGTCATCTCAGGTTCAAAAGCAGTCCCCTCACTAATCTTGAAGCTACTCGGGACAGTGAGTATCACGGAATTTCCTGTTTTTCTAGTTTTTGTAATCATAAGCATCTCCATTCGTGTATATACTTGTAATTACATTTTAACATGACTTTGTAGTGATGACAAGTATCTTGTTGCTTAAAGTTATTGGTCTTAAAACACTTGATACAGGAAGTGTTTCTTGTCCAAACGGGCCTTCTTTTTCGCTTTTTATTTTTAGTGACTCAAAAACGCAACTTATCCCTTGACTTTGCCATTATCAAGATAATGAGGCTGGTAAAAGAATTGTCTTTTACCAGCCTCATTATCTTGTGTTAGACTAAAGGTGTGGACCTAGCTAATCCACTTCATACAAGGATCCGAGTATCGCAAAAATGGAAACAGCTGGGGAATCGCGATTTCCAGCCTAGCGTGTATTTCTGTATGACATGATGAAGCAACTGAACTTTGTGAATCATTTGATACAGCTTAACTAACTGAGTGTCGGTTTCTAGACTTGAGGCAATTAGATAAAAGATCTGCACAAGCTGTGCTTGCTTAGTTTAAAAAATTGTTACAGATCTAGAGTCGCCGACAGATCGTAAAGGAGGTTTATGATGCCGAATCAACAAGGAAACGATGCGTCTAACGAAAGTGCCAATTTCATTGATACTTTTTATGATGGCTTAAACGAAGTGATTGGAGGTCGTGATGCAAGTCAATTTTTATGTTTGACTTTGCCAGGCACGATCCTCAATCCACAAGATTATCACTATGATTCGAAAAAGGAGAAGCCTGTTCAGGTGGCGGTTAATGAAAGTCGTCTGGCCAATAAATTATTTGACCCTGTCAAAGCGACTGGGGCTGATAATGGGCGAACGTTGACCACTCAATATAAAACAGCGCTTGATTTACTTTCTCCGAGTATGAACTTAGACGTGATGAAGGCGAAGATTGCCTTACGTGACATCTTGGCTCAACCCTATACCTATAATTTTGGACAGGGGGATGAAACGAGCACTTTGCAACAAGTGTTTTATCGACTTTATGATGAATGGGTAGCTGAAAAGAAACACTGGGCCGAAATCCAAACAGCTAAGAAAAAAGAATTGCGATCCCTCTATCCCAAAACACCACGTGATGATGTATCTCAAAAAGCATTGGACGATGAGGACAACTATCAAGAAGAGTTTTTAACTTGGTATCAAGACAATGCCGAGACATACTTAATCGGTATTGAAGAAAAACTTGGTAAGATTTTAGGTGTTTTTTCAATCAATGATATGGCAATCATTAAAGGGATTTTAGATGCCGGAGTTGGTGGGGAGCTGTATGAAGCACGCCTGCAATTGGAAAATGCGGAGAAGCTGGATCCAATGGGTGGAAAAGTGTATCCTGTCACTTTTTTACCTTCAGATTGGCACACCAAGCTGACCTCCAATTTTGATTATATTGACTTGTTAGAATCTAAAGAGGCGCTAACAGATAAGCTGGGCATGCTGACACGGCAGAAACAAAGCTTGTTAAGTAAATTTGATAACTTTGTGACTCTGATTCCGAGTGACATCGAATTTAAGAATTTGGTTGACAACTATCAGGCTGTTAAAGAAAGTTATCGAAAAGCTTTTTCGGACGTTGGGGAGACCTATACCGATAATTTTGGTGGCTTTGCCCGACAAATCGTCGAGATTATCAAAGCTGTTAAAAGTAAAGATGACAAGACAGCCTTAGCCCAACAATCTTCTGAGCAAGCGCCACCCACTCAAACCGATGGTAAAAATGATACGAGTCAAGACAAAACCGACAAGTATCAAAAACTTGCGGACAAAGTGATTGCTGGTTTTAATGCTGGTCAAAGTAGCCTGTTAGATAGTCAGTCTGCTTTGGATAAGGCAACGCAAGACTGTTTAGCAGCGGCGATGGCAGTCAATGATGCGAAGTTAGGGCTGCAATTAAAACAATTGGTCACGACGCTGAAAGAGCAGATGGATCAAGTCGATTTGAAGATTGCAGATGTGACACAAAAATTAGCGTTGACCTGTCAAATGAATCAAACTGCACCAGATGTTGGGTCGACTTTACCGAATGTCTTGTCAGATGGGTATACTGAATTACTGATTCAATCTGATATGTCTTCAGCCTATCGATCAGATGTGAAACATAGTAAAACGTCAACCACTTCTAGTAGTGGCGGTTGTTGGTTCTTCGGTGGGAATTCAAGTAGTTCCCACAGTGAAGGAAGTGGGTCAATGTTTTCAGAAAGTGCCTCTACAAGTATCGAGATTGGCATGGCTGTCGCAAAAATCACAATTAATCGTGATTGGTTCAATCCAGGCGTTTTTGCACTCACAGAAGGCATGTATCGGACGGCAAAGGAGAAAATTTCTAACCAGCCTGGTGAGTTAGGCGATGGTGGCTATAAAGATTTACAAGATTGTATCTTCCCAGTTTATCCGACGGCTTTTGTACTCGCTAAAGATGTGACCATCACGCTCAAAACGGAAAATGATATTCAGAGTTCTGATGTTTCTTTTGTCGAAAATCAATCTTCAAGTAGTGGTGGATTCTTTGGCTTTCACACGTCGAGTGGGTCGAGTGATGCTTCTTCAAGTAGCCAATCATCTGTCCAAACAGCAGGGAAGACGATAACCGTGCGTTTTGCTCAACCACAAATTATTGGCTACTATCTACAGATTGTACCTGAAGATAAAAGTGTTTTGGTCAAAAATAGTACTGGTAAGGAGGGGGAGATGGTCTCGATCCTAGATTTTGTCGATAAGATGAAGGAGACCTTGCAGCAAGCTAAAACACCAGAAAATCAGACCACAGATTAGGCAGCGGACAAGATCTAGTCATTGAAGAGAGTTTTTAAGGAGGACAATATGGCATATCAATCAGCAATCGCAATGCAAGAATCGCAAAAATGGCAACACCGAGCGACCTATTCCATGGAAGCGGATTTGCGGGACGGCACGTCTCGCGATGGGACGACTTATTTCGACTGCTCGGGTTTTGTCTATCATGTCCTATGTGTCGCAGGGGCATGGGATAATTCCTATTTGCAGCGCTCACATTTCACAGGGACTTTGAAACATGATTTAGAGGCGGCAGGTTTTGTCGAAATTAGTGGAGACCAAGTCGGTGCTGGAGATGTCTTCATCTGGGGGGATAACTATGGTGCTGGTGCAGGAAGTGCTTCCCATACTGGATTATTCGTGGATAATGACAAGATTATCCATTCATCTTGGTATACAGCGGGTCAGGTCAATGAAGCGGTCGTGATCTTGAAGCATGATTATTATTGGCAATTAGACGGTCAGCCTGAGTATCATTTCTTTCATTATACGGGTGGGTCTGGTCCAGCGCCAACACCACCAGCTGACACTTATAATGAAAAATTCCGTCAAGCAGGCAATGCCTTTTCATTCGCTAATACGCCTTTCAAGGTTGATGCGATCAAGCAGGTCAATGGGATTTGGCAAATGGCGGACTACCGAACGGTTGGTGGCGCTGCTAATAACTTTGACTGGGATAGCAACGGTCTACCCCTAGACATCATGCACCGTATTGACGGTGGCGATGACAATAACGTTGCTGTTGGCGCACGCTTACAGTTTGATGCGGCCTATAATCACGGCACAGTTGATCAATATCGGGATGATATCGATTATCTGGGTATTGACTTTGGAGACTATGGTCGAATTTGGTTTGAGAGTCGTTTTGCTTATTTGAATTAGGCGTTTGATAAACAAGCAACACTGATGAACACAAAACAGAACGACACATTGCTTGAAGTCGATGCGAGAACACATTAACAATTAATTTAGGATCTATAACAGATGTCACGTGTTATTGGTTATAGGATGCCTATCAAACTTAAATTGATATAACAGAAAGAAGGAACAATATTATGAATCCAATTACTTTTTATGCTTATCCGGCAGGTACTATAACGGGACATGGTAAATCTCTTGTTGGTCACATGTTTTTTTCAGTGACTACTGGCACAGTTTTAGGATGGGCGCCACGTGGTGGTGGTCAGCTTAATGTAAAAGATGACTGGGGCAACATTAACTATCCGGGAGTAAGAAGCGCAACCTTCTATGTCGGAGATGCCACATTAGGTGCTATCCAAGGAGAAATTAATAGCTGGATAGGAGATACAAGTGGGTACTGCCTGTTGTTTAAAGACTGTGTTTCCTTTGTTAAAGCGATTATTGACGTGATTAACCAACAGGCTAAGCTTAAGGGACAAACCACAATCCCAGATACTTGGTCAAAGTTTCCAGATAGTGTGATTGATAAGTTAATTAACATTAGCCAACTTCCGGCATTTAATGGGGTAAAGATTGGTGATTAATAGGTAAGCGGGAAATAACATGATGTCAAAAAGGCAAGCGATTCTGATTCGAATCGTTTGTCTTTTAGTGTTGTGTCACAGTTTCTAGCAGCTAAAGAAAAACGATTTATTGAAATTTTAACAGGCGTTAGAAGAACGATATTAGCTCAATTCCAAAAAACATAAATTTGTCAGGATAGATTTTAGTGTGTTATAATTAAAGTCACGTTTCGGTTGATAAAATTGGCAGTATTTCTGGAAAGGAGACAGATGCTCAAAAAAAATAGCAAAAATGGCAAACTATGGTTCGCTCTCGCCCTTGTCATGATGGGGGTATTGTTCTGGAGTTCCTCGCAAACCTATCACCAACAATCACAGGTGGGCACGCTGAGCCATCTCTTAAAAGGCGAACCCTTCAAGGATGTTCTGTCAAAGATTAAGTTTAACTATGCGCACAGTGAAATCAGCATTCAGCATATGGGCTATTTCCGATTTGTTGAGTTCTTTTTGAGAAAGGGCGCTCATTTCTTTTCTTACCTCTTGATTGGTGCAGGCTTGTTTTTAGGTTTTTCAAAACTACTCAAATCATCTTGGTTGCCGGCTGCCCTGAGTGTGTCATTAGCGACCACCTATGCTGGTTTGGACGAATTTCATCAGATGTTGACAGGGGATCGAAGTCCGCTTGTTCAAGATGTGATTCTGGATGCTAGTGGGGCAGCGACGATTGTCGTGATTTTGTTGGTAGTGAAAGCGATTCGCGAGCAACGTGTCAACGAAAAATAGTAATCAATCATTGAATCAGTCAATGTTTGAGAAGCTCAAATCAGATTTGACACAAAAAAACAAAGGATTTATAAGTAGTGACGAACGAAATCGGATGATTGATCTATTAATCATCTTTTTTGGTGACTATTATACAGAGGCGCAATCGGCACTAATTTTTTTTTTTGACTGATTTTTTTTTATTATGAAACTGTGTGCAGGACAATTTCTAGTGACGGTTTTAGACTTAGAACGTCTTAAGTATTTGTAGGGTAGAAGTTGGATAGGAGTAGTTCATGGAGAGCTATGTAAAAGCCATATATAAAGAGATGGCGTCATCTGTAAACAGCAACAGCAACAGCAAGAAAATCTTATCAATAATGGGTTCTCGTTTATTAAAAGTAGAAAATTCTACTCTTAATAAGGGAATTTTTTTGAAAAGATTGGTATTCGTTGCTATACTGGTATTACCAAATGGAGGTAAGGTTATGTATTTAGAGACAACGACTTTAACAAAAAAGAATCAAGGGACTTTTACTAAAAAAGTGAGGGATATTTTGAATATAAAACAAGGGGATAAGATTGACTTTATTGAAGAAAAAGGTCAAATTATCATCGCCAAGCACATTGAAGTACCTCAAACAGCACAAAAGCTATTTGCAGGTTGGCAAGATGATGGTATCCGATCAGGCGAATTGGACTGGGACGATGCGCAAGGGACGGAATTACAATGGTAAAACAAGGCGACATCATTTTAGTTGATTTTAACCCTTCAAAAGGCCACGAACAAAAAGGCTACCGACCTGCGATTGTCTTGGAGTCATGACCTAGTCGCTAAGTATTCGGGTATGTCGATTGTTGCGCTGATTACCACATCGTCAAGACACTATCCCGCCTATATCCCGATCAATTATAAAGGCACAAAAGGACAGGTGATGCTCGATCAAACTATTTCATTGGATTTAACTTACCGAACACATAAAATTTTAGCTCATTATGACAAATTGGGCTTATCATTTTTGATTGAAACTTACAAATCCTTATTCTCGATTGATTGAGACGGTAGCAACGACGAGTCACAGTCATTCAGTGGATGTTGGTGCGAACTGGCGATTGATCTTTGAAGCATATGATGAAAACGAGCAGCTGACCACAGACGAAGGTCAGGCGAAATTGCTGTCTATTGTTTCCGGAGAAGATTACCATTAGGAGCTATCTATGCTTAATAGAAGTATTGAACTACTCGTTACTTTAGTGCCGAGTAGTTCAAATAACTGAACGAAGGAAATCGCACATGACATATATTCGACACACAGCAGCTGCACTCAGCGCACTTGCCATTAGTTTTGCTAGTGCCCACTGGCTACTTTACCCTGTTTTGATGGGCTATCCGCGCTTGGTCAGGATTATGACGCGCTTTGCCTATACGGAGCAGCTATTGATTGCCATCATTGCTTTGGTGCTGATTGCCTTTTATGGCCAGCTAGTCAGAGGTCAGCTATCGGCTGTCTTTCTCTATCTATCCAGCGCTTTTTATCTATTTTTACTATTTGTTGTGCTTTTTACTAAGGCACATGCCTATCATGCCCTGACTTTAAATCCCTTTGATTTTTTATCATCAGATCGGACGACTATTTTAGAAGCTATTCTAAATATCATCGCCTTCATCCCGCTAGGCATGATTTACAGTTTGCAAACGACACCCAAGCAATATATCGTTATCGCAACTGTCACGATCGTGAGTATTGAAACAATCCAGTACCTCTTTTATCTAGGGACTTGGTCAATTAGTGACATCCTCCTCAACCTCATCGGCACCACAACCGGCTTTTGTCTGTGGCGGTTGATGAAACGCCGTGCTTTTGAGCCTTTGGTCAAGTAGATGGTTATCTATTTGTCGTATGGCACTTTGAAACAATCTGGTGTTCCGATTGTGATTGACAAGGAACTGCGAGCTGATTATATTAGCATCATTTAGAATAAGGATATAGCCGCATTTGCCAACTTGATCACCGGTCAATAGTTGTTAATCAAACGTCATTAGAAAAAAACGCTTGATTTGGCTGATGAGTTTGAATTGTAAAATGACAAAAAAGTTCTACCGATGAAAAGTCTTATATCAAGGGCTTTGTAAATTATGGAGATTTCAGTTTTTGGTCTGGGGTCTTTTTTTGCATTTGCGGGAATAGATCAAGAGGTGATTGCTCGGTAGGGTTGACACTATGGACTTGCTTTTTTTGTAGGACTGTCGCACAAGAGAGCTGCCGGCACTTATTGGTGGATTTAGGACAGTGAGAATGACACAACGAGAAGAATCGTATTTGCTGCTTAAAAGCTATTTTTAAAAAGCGTCTATAATCCCAAAGCAATCCCAAAGCCGATGCGTACAAAATAAAAAGCCGCTCTTGTTGGGCGG
>JAISXW010000020.1 GCA_031270325.1 Streptococcaceae bacterium | reverse complement strand
ATCTCGATAGGAGAATACCAATCTATATTTCCATTCCAATATTCTGAATTACTTGTACTTGGAGTTCCGCCACCAATAATATCCGCTACATTTCCTAGTTCCCACTGTTCCCAAGCGTTAGTGTAGCTATTTAAAATCTTTACAAAAATATTGTTACCTTAATTCGATAAATATATCAAAAATAAAAAAAGGAAGGTATGAAATGATGCCAGAATACTCATTTAAGAAATACATCAAAGTGAAGAAAATGAAGTATCCTAAAAAAGGTGTGCTTGATATTATTACCTTTAACGAAGATATCACAATTTCAATAAGAAGCTTATGACTATGTCGTGAATGGTCGTCCAGCGATTGAGTGGATTAGGGACCAGTATTAAGTCAAAACGGATAAAAAGTCTGGCATCGTTGATGAACCAAATGAGTTTTCTGATAATCCGAGATATATTCTTGATTTGTTACTGAGTGTGATTACTGTTTCTAGGAAGACAGTAGAGCTTGTTGGGCAGTTGCCTGAGATGGAGCTAGTAGATGAAGATCGAGCTTCCTGAATTTGCAAAAAAACTGTTTTCATGGATTAAAAAAATAAAAAAATCAAATTGTAATTCTTATAGTAACTGGGATTTTAAGTGTATGACCAAATAAAGCAATAGACTTTCTAATCTCGTTTGAATTGATGAGAATGTGGTTTTATATTTGTGCTGATCCATTTCCAACTATCGAGAGAAATCAGAGATGTGGGTGTGGAAGTGGCAAAAAATATAAAAAATGTTGCTACCACACACGTTGGAAGCAGGTAATTGCCAAGTGTCTGTTTAAAATCATGTCGCTTCACGGACGACTAAAGGCGCAAACTTTCCTAAAAGATGTAATCGATACATATTTTAGGATACTAAAATGTGTAATAGATGCATATTTTAGGAAAGTTTAGCTTGTGAGTGGTGCCATCATTTGTTGAACTACTCGGCACTAAAGTACTGAGTAGTTTATGCCGTATGGTGTATGAAACATGAAGGTGCAAAACGTTAGGCGTAGAGGAAAGCTATTTTCAAAAGATTGCTCACGGTTTTTAAGCACAAGTTAAGCCAATTCAGCTATAATCAAGTCATTCCTAAAACTTTTTTTTATAAAAACTCCTGAAAAATTCGCAAGTCTGACTTGCGAGTTTTTTGATGATAAGGTCGTTTCATTCGTCTGCCGTGAAAAGCTGCTCACGTCTAGGTTTTTTCGTAGCTTTTTCGTATAATAGGACTATGGGACTTTTAGACGTGTCCTCAAGGCTTAAAGAATAAGGGAGTAGAGATGAAAAGACGAGGATTTGAACTGGTCACAACTTATGAGGCAGCGGGCATTGAGTTGCCGGAGAGGAGTACGGCGCATGCGGCGGGCTATGACTTGCGGGCGGCAGTGGATGTGAGTCTCGAGCCGGGTGAGATTAAGCTGATTCCGACAGGGGTTAAGGCTTATATGCAGGCGGGCGAGGTGCTGTATCTTTACGATCGTTCGTCAAATCCTCGCAAAAAAGGCTTGGTCTTGATCAACAGTGTCGGGGTGATTGACGGCGATTATTATGGCAATCCGGATAATGAAGGGCATATCTTTGCTCAAATGCGGAATATCACAGCTGAACTGGTCCATGTCAGCAAGGGCGAGCGGATCGTTCAAGGTGTCTTTGCACCATTTCTCATAGCTGATGGCGATAATGCTGAGGGTCAGCGGATCGGTGGCTTTGGTAGCACAGGAGACTAAGATGGCAAAAGTCAAATCGAAATTCGTTTGTCAATCCTGTGGCTATCAGTCTCCTAAGTATTTAGGACGCTGTCCCAACTGCGGAGCTTGGAATGCTTTTGTCGAAGAAGTCGAGGCAAAGGCTGTCAAAAATGCTAGGGTCACGCTGACGGGTGAGAAAACACGACCAGTCAAATTAGGCGAGGTCGAGAGTTTGGAGACACCACGTGTCCTGACCGAGCTAGGAGAATTTAACCGTGTCTTGGGCGGTGGCGTGGTACCGGGGAGCCTGATCCTTATCGGTGGGGATCCGGGGATTGGCAAGTCGACGATTCTCTTGCAGGTCTCGGTTCAGCTGGCGCACATCGGGCGAGTGCTCTATGTGTCGGGTGAGGAGTCCGCTCAGCAAATCAAGATGCGGGCAGAACGTCTGGGAGGTCTAGATTCGGACTTCTACCTCTACGCTGAAAATAATATGCAAAATATCCGGACGGAGATCGAGAAGCTCCAGCCTGACTTTCTCGTGATTGATTCGATTCAAACGGTGATGAGTCCAGAAATCACTGGGGTTCAAGGGTCTGTCAGTCAAGTCCGTGAGGTGACGGCTGAATTGCTACAACTTGCCAAGACGAATCATATTGCGACCTTTATCGTCGGTCACGTGACCAAAGAGGGTAGCCTTGCTGGGCCGAGAATGCTAGAACACATGGTCGATACTGTCCTTTATTTTGAGGGCGAGCGGCAACACAGCTTTCGGATTTTGCGGGCGGTTAAAAATCGCTTTGGCTCGACGAATGAAATTGGTATTTTTGAGATGCAGGCGCAGGGCTTGGTGGAAGTGACCAATCCTAGTCAGCTCTTTTTGGAAGAACGGTTGGACGGGGCGACTGGCTCGGCGATTGTTGTTTCGATGGAGGGGACACGACCGATTCTTGTCGAGATTCAGGCCTTGGTCACACCGACTGTCTTTGGCAATGCCAGACGGACGACAGCTGGGCTTGACTTTAATCGGGTGACACTCATGATGGCAGTCCTCGAAAAACGTGCCAATCTCTTGCTGCAAAATCAAGATGCCTACCTCAAATCAGCTGGCGGTGTCAAACTAGATGAGCCAGCGATTGATCTGGCAGTTGCCATTGCCATTGTCTCCAGTTATAAAGAACAGCCAACGCCGCCTGATGTTGCCTTTATTGGCGAGATTGGCTTGACTGGCGAGATTCGTCGGGTCAATCGCGTGGCAAGTCGGATCAATGAAGCGGCTAAGCTAGGGTTCAAAAAAGTCTACGCCCCTAAAAACGCCTTGTCTGGTTTGACCACCCCAGCGACCATTGAGGTCATCGGGGTCACGACTGTGACAGAAGTCATCCAACAGGTATTTGGTAGACAGTAAGCAGCTCATGATACAGGCAAGGCAAGCACGATAAACGCCTGAAGTCCTCACGAGACAAGGGTTACATAGGTGGTCAATTTGGTTACGACATGCCGTTTTCCATACCATTTCGCCCACCTGTGTCATGCAACGGCGTTCGGATGACATAGGTGGATACTTAGAACCCACCACTGGTCAAATTTATCCCACTCGTGGTCAATCGGCGACCACCGCTGGTCAAGTTTATCCCACTCGTGGTCAATCGGAGCCCACCGCTGGTCAAATTTCGCCCACGCATGGTCAATCGGAGCCCACCGCTGGTCAAATTTAGCTCACGCATGGTCAATTGGAGACCACCGCTGGTCAAGTTTATCCCACGCATGGTCAATCGGAGCCCACCGTTGGTCAAGTTTATCCCACTCGTGGTCAACTGGAGACCACCGTTGGTCAAATTTAGCTCACGCATGGTCAACTGGAGACCACCGCTGGTCAAATTTAGCTCACGCATGGTCAACTGGAGACCACCGTTGGTCAAACTTAGCTCACGCCTGGTCAATTGGAGCCCACCGTTGGTCAACTTTATCCCACTCGTGGTCAATCGGAGCCCACCGCTGGTCAAATTTATCCCACTCGTGGTCAACTGCAGCCCACCGCTGGTCAACCTCAGCCCACGCATGGTCAATCGGAGCCCACCGCTGGTCAACCTCAGCCCACCCGTGGTCAATCGGAGCCCACCGTTGGTCAACTTTAGCCCACGCATGGTCAATCGGAGCCCACCGCTGGTCAAATTTAGCCCACGCATGGTCAATCGGAGCCCACCGCTGGTCAAACTTAGCTCACGCATGGTCAATCGGAGACCAACAAGGATATGAAAACAAGACTGTACTCCTGACGGGTGCAGTTTTGTTGATTTGTCGTGCCCCCCACGCTTTCCTTGAGACGAAACCTCCCTTGTCTCGTGATGATTTCAGGCGTTTGTTGTGGCGGCGTTTTGTCGTCAGGGTATTTTTAAGCTTAATGTGATAGAATAAGAGAGTGCAATCGTTTCCATGCCTTTCTTTTTGATTAGGGACAAGGAAACAATTGACACAGATTGATTAAGAGGTGTTGACTTGCTGTCAGCAGCTTAGAAAAAAACGAGGAGGAGAAGAATGAAAAGAATCATCATTCATGCCTTGATGACAATCGTCGGGGCAACACTTGGCGAGACCTTTCTACCAGAGTTTTGGGTATTGGTTCATCAAGGTGAGTTGGCAGATAACGCAGTAGTTAATAGTTTGATTGGCGCAATTATTTTTCTAGGTTTTTCATTTATATTCATTAGATTACTGCTTCACATTGTTGATAAAATTGATAAGGCGATCGCAACAATCAATATCCCAACAATTACATTAGGATTTATCGGTGGGGCATTGGGTCTTGTCATCGGTGCGATTGCCAGTATCCCGCTATGGATTTTGCAGATTCCGATCTTATCAACGATTGTGCCGTTTTTGTTAATGATCTTGACGCTCTATGTCGGGTACAGCGTGTTATCCAAGCGTGAAGCGGATATTTTGAAGTTTTTCGGTCGAAAGAAATTAGCACCGACTGAAAGGACTGAAAAGGTCATCAAGAAAGACAAACGTCATGCCAAAAACTATGCCAAACTGTTGGATACGAGTGTCTTGATTGATGGTCGGATTGTCGATATTCTCAAAACAGGTTTCTTAGAGGGCGAGTTGATTGTGCCGAACTTTGTCTTGCTAGAGTTGCAGCTCTTGTCCGATAGTAACGATCAGTTGAAACGTGCCAAAGGTCGCCGAGGGTTAGACTTGGTCAATGAGATGAAAGCCATCGCCAAAGTGACTGTGGCAACTAAGGATTATCCAGATATTCATGAGGTCGATACCAAGCTCTTGCGCTATGCGTCAGCGACTGGGGCAACACTGATTACAAATGACTACAACCTTAATAAAGTAGCAGAAATTCAAGGGATTCAGGTCTTGAATATCAATGATTTGGCAAACGCTGTGAAACCGCAATTGATTGTTGGCGATACGCTGGATGTCTTGATTGTCAAAAAAGGCACGGAGCGCCGGCAAGGGATTGCGTATCTGCCGGACGGGACGATGATTGTTGTCGAAGACACAGCGGATAAGCTCGATCAAATGGTGAGGGTTGAAGTGACCAAGTCGCTACAAACTTCGGCAGGTCGGATGATTTTTGGGGAGCTTGCAAGATGATGACGGGCGAGCAAAAAAGGTACACTGCTGTGATTTTAGCAGCAGGTTCTGGGCAGCGGATGGCTGCCGACCGCAATAAAGTTTTCTTAGCCTTAGCAGGTCAAGCAATTTTCCAATATAGTCTGACCTTGTTTTTGTCAGACCCAGATTGCCAGCAGGTGTTGCTGGTCGGTAAAGCGGAAGAAATAGCGGCATTCGCCCCGTTTTTGTCAGATCGGGTCCAATTTGTGACCGGTGGTGCCGAACGGCAAGATTCTGTCAGACAGGCGCTGTCTCAGGTATCACAAGCTGCGGTCATGATTCATGATGGGGCGCGGCCCTTTGTCAAACGCTCAGAACTTGAAGCACTCAAACAACATCAAAATGCGATTTTAGCAGCACCTGTCAAAGAGACGATTAAACAAGTGACAGACAGTGGTCAGATCGACCAAACTGTGCCACGTCACAATCTGTGGGGTGCTCAGACACCGCAGTTCTTTCAGACGACATTGATTCGGCAGGTGCATCAGCTTGCTCGGGAAAGGGCGTTTTTAGGGACAGATGATGCGAGTCTGGTCGAGATGTTTTCGGAACTGCCGGTTGCCGTTGTGATGGGGTCGTATGAAAACATCAAGATTACGACACCAGAGGATTTAATCTTTGCGCAAGCTATTTTGGCACAGCGCAAGGAACAGGATGAGCAGTTGATAGACGAGACAGTGACATCGTCTGCTAATCATTAGGAGGGTGAGAGGTTGACAGTTAAAATCGGACATGGTTATGATGTGCATCAACTGGTTGTCGGTCGGGAGTTGATTATCGGCGGGGTCAAGATTCCTTATGACAAAGGACTTTTGGGGCATTCAGATGCGGATGTGCTATTGCACGCGATTACGGATGCGATTATTGGGGCTCTCGGTTTGGGCGATATTGGTCATGCCTTTCCTGATACGGATCCCGAGATTAAAGGAATTGCCTCGACGACTATTTTAGCCACGATCTATCAACAGATGGTCGAAAAAGGCTATCGGATCGGCAATGTTGATGCGACCTTATTAGCCCAAGCGCCTAAGATGGCACCGCGTTTGCCACAGATGAAAGCCATCATTGCTGAGATTTTGCAGGTGGCACCAGAAGCAATCAATCTGAAAGCGACGACAACCGAAAAGCTAGGCTTTGTCGGTCGAGAAGAGGGGATTGCTTGTGAGGCGGTCGTCTTGCTGAGCCAAGCCTGAATTTTCAAAGTGGTTAGGATTGAAAAGCGTTAAGGCGCCTATTAGATAACGGGTAACTGGAGTGTTGCACTGTGGACAGATGGGTCGTTTGACGAGGCAAGTGACGCAAGCCAAGGTCAACGCCTAAGCAGCAAAACCGTTAAGGCACGTTACCATAGCTTTTACGTAAGCCGCTGAAGTGACAAAGCCATGTGATTGAGGGCTGAGGAACGAACGACTTCAGACGTGAAATCTAGCCACACAAGGTTTTAACTGTGACGAGTCGATTTTTGACGAGGAAACAGGCGACTCATGCGTTAATAGAGGTGCCCTTAATCCAAGGTTAGCGCTTCTTTTGATATTTTGGTAAAATAAAACAGACTGAGTTAAGAAGAAAAAGGAATGTTTAAAAAATGACAAACAAAATTCGGGTGCGCTACGCACCATCACCTACGGGGCTGTTACATATCGGGAATGCTCGGACGGCTTTATTCAATTATCTTTATGCGCGACATCATGGTGGCGATTTTATTATTCGGATCGAGGATACCGACCGCAAACGGCATGTTGCAGATGGCGAGCGGTCACAGTTGGACAACTTACGCTGGCTAGGCATGGACTGGGACGAGTCGCCGGAGACTCATGACCGCTATCGGCAGTCTGAGCGCCTGTCGCTTTACCAAACCTTTATCGACGACTTGTTAGCGTCGGGCAAAGCCTACAACTCTTACAAGACGGAAGAAGAAATTGCTGCCGATCGGGAGGCTCAGGAGGCTAAAGGCTTGCCTCCTGTTTACATCAGCGAGTATGCTGGTCTGACAGATGAGGAGATTGCGGCTTATATCGCCCAACGTCAAGCAGCTGGTATCACGCCAACGGTCAGGATCAAAGTGCCAGAAGGGTCGATTTATCGTTGGCAGGACATGGTTAAAGGCGAGATTGAGTTTGAGGGCAAAAATATCGGGGGAGACTGGGTCATTCAGAAACGGGATGGCTATCCGACCTATAACTTTGCGGTCGTTGTGGATGACCATGAGATGCAGATTTCCCACGTCATTCGTGGGGACGACCATATCGCCAATACCCCCAAACAGCTGATGATTTATGAGGCTTTGGGCTGGGAAGTGCCTGAGTTTGGTCACATGACCCTCATCATCAACTCTGAGACAGGTAAGAAATTATCGAAACGCGATACCCATACGCTCCAATTCATTGAGGATTATCGGAAGAAAGGCTACTTGCCTGAAGCTGTCTTTAATTTCATTGCCCTCTTGGGTTGGAATCCCGGTGGCGAGGAAGAAATCTTCTCGCAAGCTCAGTTGATTGAGTTGTTTGATGAAAACCGCTTGTCAAAATCGCCTGCAGCTTTCGACCAAAAGAAACTCGACTGGTTGGATAATGACTACATCAAACACGCTGACTTGAACCGAATCGTTGAGCTGGCGCAACCCTTTTTAGTTGCAGCGGGGCGTTGGGATGACAAGTCACAACATTTGGTGGCGCTCTATCAACCACAACTCAAATCGGTTGATGAAATCGTGTCCCTGACCGACCTCTTTTATGCCGAGTTCCCTGAGTTATCAGATGAGGCAAAAGAAGTCTTAGCGACAGAAACAGCGCCGGTCGTAATCAAGGCGTTCAAGGAAAAGCTTGAAGGCTTGGCTGATACGGACTTTGTCAAGGACAATATCTTCCCACTAATCAAGGCAGTCCAAAAGGAAACAGGAATCAAGGGTAAAAATCTCTTTATGCCAATCCGGATCGCTGTCTCAGGAGAAATGCACGGTCCTGAATTACCAGACACGATCTACCTCTTAGGCAAAGCAAAAGCCCTGACGCATTTGTCGCAAGTTATTGAGGCTTAAAGGCGTGTCGGCGCTCGCCATACAAGGTCATCCCGAATGGGGGATGACTCAGGGTGAAGACAAAAGCACAATTCAAATCGCTGAATTGTGCTTTTGTCTTCACCCTGAAACTTTATAATGTATTGCGAATGACAGGACAAAGTTATATAATGAAAGCATAAAGATTACGGAGGTAAATCATCATGGCTAAAACAGCAAACCTATATGCAAGAATTGAACCAAACGTTAAAGAGCAAGCTGAATCAATTTTGTCAACACTTGGCATTCCAACTTCCAGCGCAATTAATATGTTTTACAAACAAATTATTTTGCAACGAGGTATTCCTTTTGAAGTGAAAGTACCACAACATACTGTTGTTGACGTAGGTTCTTTGACTTCAGAACAAATGACTATAGAACTTGAGAAAGGCTATAATGAAATGTTGAATGGAGAAGGAACTTCAGCTAACTCAGCATTTGCAAATATTCGCAAGGATTATCATCTATGAGTTTTGAAGTTAAAATTATGCCACAAGCAGAACTAGACTTGCGTGGTATTTATGAGTACATTGCTTATACGCTTCAATCCCCGATGAGCGCAAACGGACAATTAGATCGATTGGCAGAACAAATCTTAAAACTAGATACTTTCCCGACAGGTTACCCAGCTTATTCAAAGGAGCCATGGAAAACTCGTGGTTTAAGGTATATGCTAATTGACAATTATATCGCTTACTTCATTCCAAACGAGGAAACTGAAATAGTTTCGGTTCTTCGTGTAATGTATAAGGGCCGAAACATTGAAGAACAGCTAAATAAATAGACAGACTATTAATGTATCAAGCAAGCGTTTATAAAGAAGTCAAAGCTAACGGCTTGTTATGGGCGAGCTTTTGGGTTCGTCATGCTATGGTCTGAACCGTTGTACTCCGAGGGTACCACGCAGTTTTGAGACAAAGCACAGAAGGAGACGGGCGGCCACCTTGACCTCTGATCAAACAGATGTTAGCACTGGCGCAAGTTTTTGTCGAGTCTTGGGGGTGTCAGGGCTTGTGTTTTGGGGGTTATTAGAAACGAAAGCAAATCTTTTTTTTTTTTTAATAAAACACTTGACAAATTAAAATGAAAGCGGTATATTAAGAGTGTAGCAGTAGCTAAGCCTTTGAGCTACGGGTTGCTATTATTGTAAGACATTTTAATGAAAGAACAAACAATATGGAGGTATGAATCATGAAAAGGACAACAAAAAAGAAAGGCTGGGTAATCGGTGCGCTTGTGCTGTTGTTGGTCGGCTTTGTCGGACCGCTGCTATCGGTTAAGGCTGAAGATCCGCCGCCTAAAGTCTTGATCAAGATCGTCAAGACCGAAGGCACGAACAATAGTCTGGCTCCTAACAATGGGGTAGCAAAAGAAGACTTTCAAGCCTTTGTTCACGGTGCGGGCTTTACTGCGGTTGATTTGACCGCCTATTTCTACCAGACTTGGTTGGACACTTATGTTACTGGTACTTTTGGCGATAAATGGTCTGCTAAGCCAATCGCTGAAGCTTACGCTGCGATGGTCAAAGACTTGCAGAACAAGTCTTTCGCTCAAGCCCAAGCCTTGACAGGTGCCACAGGGACTGGCGCTGCAGATACTTATGTTGAAGTCAAAGATACCGCAGAAGGCAGCAATGCACCCAACAGTAACTTCGAGTTACCTAAGAAAGTGACGGTAGACGGCGTGCCGCGCCATGCCATCTACGGTTTCTGGGAAACAACGACCCCGACCAAAGAAGACAACGGCAAGATCAGCAAGGTCATCTCTAGTATTCCGACCTTTGTCGCTTTGCCACTCTACAATCCAACTGGTGCGAAGGAAGAGCTGAACACGATCTACATCTATCCTAAGAATGAGTTCGCAATCTTGGAAAAGAAACTCAATAATAGCGCTGATGCGATTGCTGCAATCGGTGCGGATATTAAGTATGAGATCAAGGTCAAAGTACCGACCGATATTGCCCGTCTCAAGAGCCTGAGCGTGACTGAAAAACCAGGTGCGGGTCTGACGATTACCAGCTTTGACAGCTTGACAGTTGGCACCACGACCTACGTCAAGACGGGCGAAGGCACGAAACTCGACGACAACTTCACCGTCACTCTGACGGGGGAACTCCCTCTAGTCGGCAGTAACAATCCCGCAGATAATAAGACTTACCTCGTCAAGATTGCGCAGAAAGATGGCAAAGGCACGGAATGGACTGCACTAGCAGGTCAGACAGTCACGCTGATCTTTACTGGTCACATCAATCAAGATGCAACTGCAATCACGACTGTTGGCAATGGTGCGGAGTACAAAGTCACCAATACTGCCGATGTTGAGTCCGAGCCAACGACCACGACGACCACAACCGACACTAAAACCCTAGACTACCAGTTCCAAAAGAACGACAGCCAGACAGGGAAAGCCCTGACAGGTGCCAAGTTCGAAGTGTCGAATGGTAGCACCTTCGGCACAGCCTTGAGCTTTGTTGAAGTTGGTACAAACAGCGGTGTCTATCGCCTAGCTGAAACTGGCAAAAGTGGCACGACCCCGACTTTGAATGTCAAGGCGGACGGCACGCTCAAACTGATCGGTCTGGATAATGTTGCTTACACGCTCAAAGAAACCGAAGCACCGACTGGCTACCGTATGGATACTGCAACGCATACTTTCACACCAAAGGATCGTACGGAAGGTGATTTGGACAGTGATGATGAGACCAACGACTTGGATCTGAATAACAACAAAACAGATACTTACCACAACATCTACAACACGCCTGAGTCTGTTCTCCCAATCACGGGTGGGGCAGGTCTCAAGGTCTTGATGGCGGTTGGTGTTGCCGGTCTAGCTGGCGCAGCAGGATTCTACTTCCTGAAAAAACGCCAAAATCAAGCTTAATTACGCCCTCCCTTGAAAAAAACTGCATCCTGTCTGGTGCAGTTTTTATATGCACGCGACACCAGCAGTTAAACTGATCCAAGATGAGAGGTTGAGGCAATCGAAACAGGTCAAGAAAAGAGTGGTGGGCTTTGGATCAAAACAGCTGTGGCATCCAGACAAGAGCGAGACCCTAGGCTCGCCAGTTAGCTGTAAAAGCGTAGCTTTGGAAGCGTGTCGCCACGCAGTTTTGAGACAAAACCCAGAACGCAACGACCGGCCTCCCAAACCTGACCAAAGTGATGCGCATGACTTGGCAAAGTGTTGACCGTGACTTATCAAAGTGTAGATCTGTACTTGCCGAAGTGATGGACATGACTTGGCAAAGGCAAGCACCCTTGTCACAAACGCAGACGCCCCGAGCAAATCAGCTGATTTGCTCGGGGCGTCTTTTGTCTGTGCTTGGGGCTTTAGAGTTGGTTGACAAAATAGTCAAACAGGCGGCGTTCTTCGGCGATTTTATGCCATGTCCCTTCGGGGTGCCATTGGACAGCTAGTAAACGCTTGGCCTTGTTTTCCACGGCTTCGATCACGCCATCAGTTGCCTGAGCAATAGGGGTCAGGTCCTTGGCTAGTCGATCAATCACTTGATGATGATAGGAGTTGACGTGATAGCGCTCGGGTAGGAAGTTGAGGCTGGACTGAGGGTCGATCTGGATAAAATGGCTGGTAAATTCTGCTTTGGTCGGGGCTTGCAAGTGTTTGAGCTTTGCCGTCTCCGACAGGCTGAGGTCTTGATACAAGCTACCGCCGAGGGCGACATTGAGCAGTTGCTGCCCCCGACAAACGCCAAATAGCGCCTTGCCTTGTCGGATGACTTCATGAACCGCAGCAATCTCGAACTGATCGCGGTAGGCATTGGTATTGCTCAGCAAGGGGTGGGGGTCTTGACCGTAAAAATGAGGGGCGATATCCTCGCCGCCAGTCAAGAGCACCTTGTCAATAAGACCGATCAGCTCGGGCAGTTTGGCAAGCTCCTGATCAATCGGAATCAAAATCACAGTCGCTCCGACACTTTGTAGGGCATCAATGAAAGCCGTGCGGGTATAGGTCAATGGAAATTGATGAAAGGGGAGCTCAGGCGTATCCAGAAATTGAGAGCCTAAAATACCGATAGTTGTCATGGGGTTACCTCTTTACTTTGTTTTGGGAAGATACAGTCGTGACTTGTCCAAGTTGATGTCGTAGGTGACGGCTCGATTGTCACGAATGGTGTGTTCAAAATCAGTGCTATAAAGGATCAGCCGGAGGGTGTCGCCGGCTTCAAACTCATAAATTGTCGGCTGCAAAGCTAGTGTGACAGTGAACCAGTCGTTTGGAACGACAGAGTTAATCTCTGTCAGGCTTTGCCGATTTTGCAGGTTGAGGAAGCCTTTGGTGACGACCTGATAAGGCTTATCGACTAGCGGCAGCTCACGCAAATCTTCTAACATAAAGTTTCGGCCTCGGTCGAGGGTCTTGGGCTCTAGGAGTGCGGCAGTGTCTGCCAGCCGTTGCTTAGGCCCAAAGTCTAAGACCTGAGCAGAGAGGAGACCTTTGTGATCCGTGACTTTGAGAGCTAACTCGAGCACGATTTGGCCGTTAAGGCGGACAGCTTGAGGGAGCTGGAGATCCACGATGGCGGCATTGGCTTTGCCGGTAAACAAGTCTGCTTTAAACCTGTGGAAGTCTTGCCCGTAGCGGTCAAAGGTTTCGGGCGCATAGGCATTTTGGAAAGTGATGAGATTAGCACCGTCATCATCATCATGAGGATCATCAGCAGCAGGGTCAGCGGGACAGCCGAGGGGCAGGGTCTCAAGGGCTGTGCCGCCAAATGTTGACAGGCTTTCAAAGGTCTGCGCCTTGCCGTTGGCTTGCCAGATGATTGGCGGCAGGTCAAGTGTCAGGTCACGGTCTAATAATTTCGCACTAAAGTAAGCATTGATTGTTTCGGAAAAATCAAGCGACTGCCACTGGTTGATATAAATGTGGCTACCTTGATGGAGAAAGGCGTGTTTGGTCACATGGTCGGGGAGGGCATGCCAAAACTGAAAGGCATGAGACGGTGTCACATTAAAGTCTTGGAGGCCGTGCACAATGAGGACATCTGCCTTGACCTGTTCAGCATTTGGGAGGTAATTTCGAGCCTGCCAATAGCGATTGACATCGCCTGAGTCACGGTCTAAGCGCTGGCTCATCTCGGTCAGCTGGTGTTGGTAGCTGGCATTATGCGCCAGAAAATCGGCAGCCTCAAGGTTGCGGGAATAGGTCCATTCGGCTAGGACATCGAGGTCTTCTCCGGGGAAACCGCCGGGGCTGCGGACAAGGCCATTTTCACGGTAATAGTCATACCAGTTGCTGATACCTGCCTCGGCTAAGATCACCTCAAGCCCCTCAATACCTGTCGTTGCAGCACCGTAAGCCAAAGTTCCCAAATAAGATTTACCCGTCATGGCGACACGGCCAGTCGCCCAATCTGCCGTCAGCGTCTGTCTTTTCTGGCGAGAAGTAAAGGCACGAGCCCGACCATTTAGCCAGTCAATCACGGCAGTCACGCCGGCGATTTGCTGATAGTCGCCCGAACTTTGAAAGCCATCTGAACCACGTGTGCCGACACTGCCGACATAGATACTGGCAAATCCGCGTGCGAGGAAGTAGTCATTGAGTGAATAAGTCCAAGCGTGTGTAAAGTGTTCAGTCGCTTGATTGTTGGGTGCAGCTGGGAGGTCGTCATGCGGGTAATCTGGCAAGACGAGTGGGTCAAGTGTCAGGTCGATACAAGCTGGCGTTTTATCAGCCAAGTCGCCTGTCATGTCATGGAGTTTGGCATCATTAGCCGAGTCATTCGTCCCAAAATGATAGGGGCTTGCAGTCAGGATGACCGGAAGTTGAGCCTCAGCTTGTGGGCGAATGATTTCGGCTTTGATCAGGTCGTAGCTGCCTCGACCCTGTGTATCCACGGGGCTTTCGATATAGACGACCTCTCGGATGAGCTGAGAGGTATCAAAGGTTGCCAGTGCCTTGTCATTGAAAAAATGGTGGTGATGATCCAGAGGGAGCAAGCCCTCAGAGACCCACAGCTCGACTAAGGTCATGCCTTTCTTGTGGCGGGAGTTGAGTAGGAGGTAAATGGCTGAGACCAAGGTTTCCGAACGGGTCCAATCAGCATCTGCTGGCACAAGAGGTAGGTTGAGGCTTTCAGCAAATGCCGAGGCAGTGGCGAATTGAAAGTCAAAATTGGCGACAAAGCCTAGTAATTGTAAGCCGACACCATAAAAAAGATCGCGATTGCCAGCCTCATCAGAAGCTAGAAAGTCAGACACTGTTTGGGTGGAAGAGACAGCCAGACTGGTTGGATCAACTGGCGCTATCAGTAGCCAGTTTGAGAGTAAGGCTTTGTAGGTTAGACTGCGGTCAAATTGAAAACCGAGTTCACAAAGGTCTTGCAGTTGTTGATAGAACGGCTTGTCGATGATTGAAAAGTGATTAAATCGCATGGTTTCTTCCTTTAGATAAGTTGTGACCTTGAATGACGACAAAGACATGAAAATGATCGCACACTTTGGCACATGATCGGATTTTCAGATAAGGTCTGATCATGTCGTGGGGCTGCGTTCAGGGCTAAACTTTTGACCTCAGACAAGTCATCACTCAAGTGTCAAAAATTTAGCCCCAGTCAGTAAGGCACGTGCTGTGGAGAGCTTTGGCTCAAAACAGCTGTGGCCTCCAGACAAGAGCGCGACCCTAGGCTCGCCAGTTAGCTCTTTAAAAGGCGTTCAACCGCGTTCAGCGCCGTACAAACTTAGGAAAATGCCGTAAGCGAGTGTCACTCGTGCGGCCATTTTATCTAGTTTGCTAGGCGTTGCGGTTGATAAGCCGGATTCGGAAATCGTAGAGTGTAGCGCGTGTCGCCACGCAGTTTTGAGCCAAAGCTTGAAACGGCACCGCCACTATCTTGTGATTGCGTCATGCCTTTGTCGTGAACTACCGGAACTTGTATTGTGATTAGAATTATACCAAAAATGTCAAGGGAAAGGTCTTAACTCGACCTTAAAGTTTTCAAGAAAGCGTTTGCCAAGGGTTTACACGGTATTCATTTTCTGATAAACTGATAAAGGTACTTATCATTCACTCTGATGTGTTGGCGCTTTGAACGCTCAATCCGCCACACGTCAACTTAACAAAAGGAGATTACGCACAACATGATGGACGTAACATGGACAACAAAATACCTTGCTGAATTCCTCGGAACAGCAATTCTCGTTATCCTTGGTAACGGCGCGGTCGCAAACGTTGACCTCAAAGGGACTAAAGGACACGCTTCAGGCTGGATGACAATCGCTTGGGGCTATGGCTGTGGGGTGATGATTCCCGCTTTGATGTTTGGTAATGTGTCAGGCAACCACATCAACCCAGCCTACACAATCGGTCTGGCTGCTTCTGGTCTTTTCCCGTGGGCACACGTGGCACAATATATCGTGGCACAAATCCTCGGCGCAATTGCCGGTCAAGCAGTTATCGTAACGGTTTACCGCCCTTACTTCTTGAAAACGACTAACCCCAACCATATCCTCGGTGCTTTCTCAACAATTGATAATATTGACGATGGCACAGTTGGTTCACGCCGTGGCGCTGTGATCAATGGTTTCCTGAATGAGTTCTTCGGCTCATTTGTCTTGTTCTTCAGCGCACTTGGTCTGACTAAGAACTACTTTGGTGCTGAAGTGGCGCCAGCCATTGATAAATTGTTGGCAAGTCAAGCGACAACGACTGCTGCTGTGCCAAAAGTGGCAGACATGGACGTGGCGACTAAATTGCAACAAGGGATTATTGGTTTGACAACTGGTAACGCAGGGTCGCTGGCAGTTGCTCACTTGGTACTTGGTTTAGTCGTGATGACACTGGTTGCCTCACTTGGTGGGCCAACTGGTCCGGGTCTGAACCCAGCGCGTGACCTCGGTCCTCGTATCCTCCATAGCTTACTTCCTAAATCAATCCTTGGCGAAAGCAAAGGCGATTCTAAATGGTGGTATGCTTGGACACCAATCCTCGCACCAATCTTGGCTGCAGTGTCAGCGATTGCTTTGTTCAAGATTATCTTCCTATAAGCCAACAAGGCTTGACTTAAACGCAACCACTCTCAAACTTTTGAGAGTGGTTTTTGAGTGTCAGCCAAGGGGTTGGTCATCTGATGAAGTAAGCGGTAGTCCAAACCAGACAAGACCGCATTCGGAATGGTGGCCAGTCTTGCTTTTTACGAGGCTATCCTAGTAAAAAACGAGGTTATCCGAGTAAAAAGCGAGGCTATCCTAGTAAAAAGTGAAAGCGTCCTAGAAAAAGCTAGACTGTTCTCGTAAAAAGTGAAAGCGTCCTAGAAAAAAGCTAGACTGTTCTCGTAAAAAGTGAAAGCGACCTAGAAAAAAGCTAGGCCGTTCTCGTAAAAAGTGAAACCGTCCTAGAAAAAGCTAGGTCATTCTAACAAAAAGTGAGCCCGTCCTAGAAAAAAGCTAGGCCGTTCTCGAAAAAAGTGAGCCCGTCCTAGAAAAAAGTGAGCCCGACCTCGATAAAAGCGATCACGACAGAGGCATAAAACCGATTGAACACACGCCGTTCCTTCAGATAGATTAAATTTGTCGTGAAGCGGAGAGCTTTGGCTCAAAACAACTGTGGCAGAGAGACAAGCGCGAGACCTCAGGCGCGATAGTTAGCTGGAAAAGCGGCGCTTTGTTCCTCGGCAACCCAGCCTCGTCACAGTACGATTGCCGTCGGAATAGGTTATCATCAAAAAGCTGATGTCAGATGACGACATCAGCTTTTGATCTGGGTGGTCAGTTAAGCAAGCGTGGCATAAAAGACAATGATGACAAATGTATTCCATAAAAGATGGATGGCCATGTTGAGATAAAAATTGCGATATTTGAAATAAAAGGCAGTCAGGACCAAACTCATTGAGGCATAGGTGATAAAGCTAGGGAGATTTGTCGGGTCATGGGCGAGGGTAAATAAGCCCCAAGCTGCAAGCGCCGCAATTTTCGGCCATTGATTGAATAATAACTCAAAGGGGCTGACGCGAAAGATTAATTCTTCAAAGAAACCTGCAGAAGTTGTCAGGGCAATAAAGACAATTGGGGGTAAAGAGCTACCAAGATCATTCATAGCAGCTTGATTGTCAGTGGTTGCGTGGCCACTGAGGGTCATGATAAAGCCTGAAATCAGGGCAGCCACAAAGACAAATCCCAAGCCTAGCGCAATTTTACCAACTGGGAAGTAGCGCCAGCTGATTTTGGGAATCAGCTGGTATTTTCTAGCCCAAAGGTAAGTCAGAATGACAGTGGCACTAAAGATGATGACAAAAAGGGCAACTGGCCAATGGAAGAGTTTGTACTTTTGATTGATGATCGGAATTAAACTAGCCAGTTGGGAGATTTGCCACAGGAGCAACAAGCAAATCACTGAGATTCTGCTTTTCCAAGTTTGTGACGGCGCTTGGTGTTGTGGGGGTATCACGTGTTTTGTCGCTTGATTTTGAGCGATTTCTAAATAATCCATGATTACAAGATAACACATTTGCTAGAGAATTACCACTGTTTGTCTGATTTTAACCGATGATACACGCATGAAAATGATGGCATATTTTGCTTGTCATTGTATTTGCAGACAAGGTCTGATCATGTTGAAATCTTCGTTCAGGGATAAGCTTTTGATTTAACACGAGCAATCACTCATAAGACAACTTTTGTCGTGGCGTGGAGAGCTTTGGCTCAAAACAGTGTGATGACACGTCTTTTCAAACGGACACATTAAATAGTGGTGCAAATTTTTTGTAAAAATGACAAGAGTTGACTATAATAGAAAGAGAAATGATCATGCCAAACCTTGAGTGACTTGTCAAAAACAGTGACTCATTAGCCGGATCGGTTTGTCGTTGCTGGCACTAGTTGTGTTGCGAGTTAATGACGGAGACCGAAAGGTGTGATGTGAGCAGGCAAGTGTCGAACTTAGGGCGCTGTGCGAGAGAAAAGAAAGAGAAAAATGACGGTAATGAAGACTATTTTTGAACATGTAAATCGGATGGTGCCGGTCATTCGCGTGAATAACCGTGACTTGAACTTAGCCTTTTATCAGGAAACATTGGGTTTAAAAGTCATCTCCGAGGAGAATGCGCTGGCGATTCTAGGGGGCAAGTCGGCAAAAACTCGCCAAGATGCTAGACTGATTTTGGAAGAGTCTCCAAGTATGCGGACACGTGCGGTTGATGGCGTCAAAAAACTACGCAAAATTGTCTTGGAGAGTCCAGCTTTTACAGAGGGATTTCAAGCCGTCTCTCCTGAGGGCGACTTGTTTGAAGTCGTGCCAGTGTCCTCAGATTCTCAGGACGTTAGGGTTGTGGAAATCCAGCTCAACACCCCCAACTTAACGGATAGCTTGGCTTTTTATGGCAATCAGTTTGGCCTAAGGGAGACCAATCAAACGTTTGCCTTGCCTTTTGGTCAGATCAGCTATGTGGCAGCTGAGGGGCCAGATTTACTGGCTGATCCTGAGAAAGTTTGGGACCTCGAAGTGATTGAATTTGAAGTCGCAGCAGAAGTTGACTTGAAAGAGTTTGCGGGTCAATTAGATGAAGCTGGCTTGACCTATTATATTGATAAAAAAAGCAAGGTTTTAGCATTAAAAGATGCGCAAAATCTTGAAATTTGGTTCATGAAATGATAGAGGTGTCCTTAAACAATCTTCTGGATCAGATCAAAGCATATCTAGCATCTGGGGTTTTCCCAGGTGCTTCTTTTGCACTTGTGCAGGGAAATGCCGTCCGAAAATATGTGATGGGAAATGAGCGCACCAAGCCGCAGCCGATGCCTTTGAAAGCGGGGATGGCTTATGATTTGGCAAGTGTCTCTAAGGTCGTTGGCACAGGAACGGTTGTCATTGATTTGATTTTGTCAGGCGAGTTGGCGCTTGATGACCGGTTAATCACGCATTATCCAGAGTTTAAAGGCGTAGGGGCGAGCGAAGTGACCATTCGCCAACTGTTGACACATACATCAGGTGTCGATCCTTTTATTGAAAATCGCAATCGTTTGGATTATGCTGCGCTGCGAGCGGCACTCAATCGGGTGACAATCACGTCAGACAAGTCTTTCCATTATTCTGATGTGAATTTTATCTTATTGGGCTTCATGCTAGAGGCGATCTACGGTCAGGATTTGGCAGATGTGATCCAGATGCGTGTGTTGACACCTTTTAAGATGTCACAGACTGGTTTTGTCGCACCAGCTCACACCGTGCCGACCGCTTGGGACTTGCCCAAAGGGCAGGTTCATGATCCTAAAGCTCGTGTCTTAGGACGGCATACCGGCTCAGCTGGCTTATTTTCTGATTTAGATGATTTGGTGGCTTTCAGTCAAGCCTATTTTTCAGATGAGAAGTATCTTGCCCTGCTAGAGGACTATGGTCAAGCAGATAAGCCGCGGAGTTTGGCTTGGGATTTATTGGCGACTGGAGACGGTCAACACTGGTTGCTGCATACAGGCTACACCGGTACTTTTTTGATGTTGAATCTACACACCCAGCAGGCAGTGGTCTTTTTATCCAATCGTGTTCACCTGCAAGACAATCGGGCGCAATGGCTGTTGGATCGAGACTTGCTCATTCAAGCATTTGTGGAAGTGATGAAAGATACAGAAAATCTCTGAAAGTTTCGAGGAAATATGGTATAATAGTGCAAAAATTTAGGGACACCTGCCTGTATCAAAAGCGTTAAGCGGTGTCGCATTCAAAAAAATGGTGGTGGGACAAGCAGCTGCTCAGTCGCAGCTGTCACACGGCTAACAGATAGGATAACAGGATATGAGTCGAATGATGCCAGCCCGAGTGCGAGCGGAGGGTGCGGAACTTTTTGAAAAAGGGTTGATGACCGATGTGTCAATCAATGACCTGAAACTTTCGGCTGATGTCGATGGCGAGCAAGTGATTTATGATTTAGATGGTCAAAACGACTGGTGTTTTTGTACCGTCTTTCAAGCCAATAAACGTTACTGTCCGCATATTGCGGCTGTTGAAACCTATTTGAAACAGGCAGATGATAAGGCGATTGTCGCCGAAAAAAAGGCCAATCAAGCGGCAGTCGAAAAATCTAATGAATTGCAAGTCTCTGCCCTTTTCCTTGATAAAGTCAATGATCCCAGATGGGATTCGACCATAGAAAATTTGACGCTGGAGTTGGAGATTGCTGACGGGCAATCTCTACCGTCATTTTATTATTCAGGGCATTTCCTAGCCTTTACCTTAAAAATCCGGCTGTCAACTCTATCACGTGCCTATATCATCAAGGATATTCCGAATTTTATCAATCTTGTCAGGCATGCAGGGACTTATTTGATTGGGGCTTCTCATTATGTCACGCTTTTACTGGCGCATTTTGATGCGGCCAGTCAGGCTTTTTTGTCCTATCTCCTGAAGGTCACACCGAGTCAAGAGGATATGGCGCTCAGCCATTTGTTTCGCAAGTTAGGTCGCTATTTTGTGCCACAGGCTGGACTGGTGCCTGACCTGTTGGACCTTGCGGCTGACATGACTTTTTCATTGAAAATTGCCGACAAAACACTCCCTTATTTCAGTGTCCTCCCCTTAAATGATGAGAGTGACTTGTATCAATTTGATGTCCGTGCCTTAGATGATGTCATCGAGTTGACGATCACAAGCAATAGCAGTTTGCTCCTATGTGATGGTAGCTTGATTTATCGGGATCATGTCTTTTATACCGTTGAGCCAGAGCAGTCAGAGGTCATGGCCTTTATCGCCAAACTACCGTCATCATCAGATGGTTCAAAAATCAGCCATTTTGATTATGATGATAAGGACAAGCTGGCACAGGCGCTTCAGATTTTTGAAAAAATAGGCGAGGTGACAGCGCCAAGTGCTTTCAAAATCAGACCCTTTAAAGCCCAGTTTGCTTTTGATTGCACAGGAGATAGCCGGAAACTATTGACCTTGAGACTCGCCTTTGATTATGGCGATTTTCAGCTGACAAATTTTAGGGCGCTTGAGACGGTCGAATTTTCTCGGAATCTTCGGTTGGAAAAGCGGATTTTTGACTTGCTCAAACGCTTTGGCTTTCCTAAGGCTTTTGAGACTCAAACTGCGCTACCTCAGGGGGAGGGAATTTATACCTTTTTCACTGAAGTTGTACCGGAATTTGCCAAGATTGGTCAGGTGACGTTATCTCCTGCCGTTCAAGGCTTGCAGGTCTCAGAAACGGTCGAGATGGTCATTGACCACAAGGGTGGGTTACTCGATATTAGCTTCGACTTGCCTCATGTGCCAGAGGAGGAATTTTCAAAATTAGTGGCACGCCTGCAAGAAAATGCCGATTATTATGTGACGGCTTCTGGTCAGTTGATGATGTTGGATGCCCAATTTGAGCCGGTCAGGCAAGTCCTCACTGAACTGTCAGATACGGTTCAAGTCACAGCTGGCAAACTCTCCGTGCCAACCTTTAAATCTTTTCAACTCTCTCAACTGTTGGCCGGACAGGACGGGGTTTCATTTTCAAAGCAATTTGATTCCTTATATACAAACCTGACCCAGCCACAAGATTTTCCCTATCAAAAACCTCAGCAGATCAAGGCGCTTTTGCGTCCCTATCAAGAAGACGGGGTCCGTTGGATGAATATGTTGACCAGTTATCATATGGGCGGTGTCTTAGCTGACGATATGGGATTGGGCAAGACCTTGCAGGCGATTACTTATTTGGCCAGTAATCTCAAACAAGATGACGTGGCGCTAATCGTATCGCCCTCCAGTCTGATTTATAATTGGTCGAGTGAGTTTGCAAAATTCGCCCCGTCACTAGAGGTTGTCGTGGTTGATGGGAGCAAGCAAGAACGGGATCGGCTGCTGACCAAGGGTCAAGCTCAGATTTTTATCACCAGTTATGGTAGTTTTTTGAAAGATGTCGCCTTTTATCAGCAACAGGCGATTCAGTATCTCTTGATTGATGAAGCGCAAATGGTCAAAAATTTTAATTCCAAGACCAATAAAGCCTTGACCCAACTCAATGCGGCCTATCGATTTGCCTTATCAGGTACGCCGATTGAAAACCGTGTTGATGAGATTTGGGCGATCTTTCAAATTATCATGCCGGGTATTCTCGGCGAACGCAAGCAATTTAGACGGCTTAAACATGACGCTATTTCGCGTATGATTCAACCCTTTGTCATGCGCCGGCGCAAAGAAGATGTGCTGTTAGAGTTGCCAGATAAACTCGAAATGATCCAATATAATGAACTGGAAGACGAACAAAAACTCATTTATTTAGCTCAGCTTGAAGCGATTCAAAATCGGGTGCGGCAGATGGATGATGCGGAGTTTTCACGGGCGAAGATTGAAATTTTGGCTGGGATTACACGCTTACGTCAAATCTGTGATACGCCAGCCTTGTTCTTATCGGATTATAGCGGCGGGTCGGGGAAACTTGAAAGTCTGGCGCAACTCTTGCAACAAATCAAAGATGCGGGGCATCGACCGTTGATTTTTTCACAGTTTCGCAAGATGTTTCCGCATATCGAAAAACAATTGGCAGAGGCAGGGATTTCGAGTTACCAATTGACAGGTTCGACACCGGTCAAAGAACGGTTGAAAATGGTCAAGGCTTTTAATGCCGGCTCACGAGATGCCTTTCTGATTTCACTCAAAGCAGGTGGGACAGGCTTGAATCTGACTTCAGCTGATGTTGTCATCTTGATTGACCTGTGGTGGAATCCCTCTGTCGAGGAACAGGCGATTTCCCGAGCACATCGGATGGGCCAAACCAAAACGGTCGAGGTCATTCGACTCATTACCCGAGGGACAATCGAAGAAAAAATCATGGCCTTGCAAGACAGCAAGCGGGACATGGTCTCGACTGTTTTAGACGGTGGTGCAGACGACAGCGCAATTTCTAAAGATGAAATGAAGGCTATTTTAGGGCTTTAGTTGGCGGACGAGAATCCGACAGGCACTGCTATCTCGTGGTTGTTTCAGGCCTTTGTTGGGCAAGGAACCGCATTTACTTTTACGCCCTTTCGTGATAAAATAAAGGGCATAAAAGTAAAATAGCAAGCGAGAGGTCACAATGTCTAAATCGAATAAAGTACTTACGATCGCAAAAGAGAATAATGGCACGGTGACTTCTGCAATGCTGCAGTCTGCAGGTATCGCTCGTCAATATTTGAAAATTCTAGTGGATGAAGGAAGGTTAGAAAAAGTAGCAAGAGGGGTTTATGTGCTTCCTGAAGTTTGGGATGATGAGCTTTTCAATCTTCAAGCACAATTCAAAAAGGGAATTTTCTCCAAAGAAACGGCTCTTTTTTTGCATGACTTGACAGATAGAACACCACTTGCTTATGCGATGACTTTTCCTGAAAACTACAATTTAAGCAAAGTTAAAAGTGAAGGTGTCATAGCTAGTCGAGCCAAAGAACCCTTATACAGTCTTGGAATTGTATCCACCAAATCGCCATCTGGAAACGAACTCATATCCTATAACATGGAAAAAACTTTGTGTGATATTTTAAGAGCTAGAAGTGGTGTTGAAGCAGGTGTTATTGCTGAGGCATTCAAGCGATATGCCTTAAAGACAAATAAAAATATTCCACGATTATCGGAATATGCAAAGCTCTTAAAAGTAGAGGAAAAAGTGAGAACATATTTGGAGGTACTGATTTGAAAAACGCCACACAGCTAAAAGCTATTGTGAGGAATATTTCAAAAGAGAAAAAGATTTCTGCTCAGCTTGTGCTACAAAATTATATGATGGAGCGCTTGTTAGAGCGTATATCATTATCAAAATACAGAGATAATTTCATTCTTAAAGGTGGATTCTGATTGCCTCCATGGTTGGATTAGATACTCGTGCCACGATGGATATGGATGTCACTATCAAAGGTCAACCAGTAAATCCTGATCATATCAAGACGATATTTGATGAAATCATCAAGATTTCTGTTGAGGATTCTATTACTTTTGAGTTTAAGCAGATCAATGAAATTAGAGAGGGTGACGATTATAATGGCTATCGTGTTCACTTGACGGGCAACTTTTCACCAATGGCTGTGCCACTTAAACTAGATGTGACAACTGGCGATAAAATTACCCCAAAAGAAATTCAGTACGAGCATCAGACAATGTTTGATGACAAGAGCATTTATGTTTTAGCTTACAATCTCGAGACGGTCATGGCTGAAAAGCTTGAAGCAATTCTGTCACGAGGTGATCAGACGACCAGACCACGGGATTATTACGATGTGTATATTTTATGGAAGTTGCAACAACAAAATATCAACATTGATCATCTATCAGGTGCTTTGACGGCAACAGCTAATAAGCGTAATGCCTTAGAATTGATGAAAAATTACTTGCAGACGATTGATGTTGTAAGAAGTAGCAACTTCATGAATGAACAGTGGCAAAAATATCAACATAGCTTTGATTATGCAAAAAAGATTAAATTTGAGGAAACTTGTGATGCAGTTGTTGAGATTATGGGAGAATTGAAATTATAGGTGAGGATGAGGAACTCATTGAGTCAACGGCTACACATTCAAAATTAGCGTAGAGTTGTTTCCACAAACTCCCCCCTCCAAGACATCAATCTTATCATCTCAAGCCATGTTGAGTTGGTGGGATTGATAACAAGAATGCGGTGCACTTAGGATGACATCAGACAAGTAAGCGCAAAAAACAAAGGTAAAGGTAAGATGGCAAAATTATATTTTAAATATGGGACCATGAACAGCGGCAAATCAATCGAAATTCTGAAGGTGGCGCATAACTACGAAGAGCAGGGCAAGCCTGTCGTCATCATGACTAGCGCCATTGACAATCGAGATGAGATTGGCGTGGTCAGCAGTCGGATTGGCATGCGAGGTCAGGCGGTACCGATTGATGAGACGTTAGATGTTTTTGACTACGTGCGCCAGTTGTCTCAAAAACCATTTTGTATCTTGATTGATGAAGCCCAATTTTTGAGCAAGAAGAATATTTATGATTTTGCGAGAGTGGTGGATGAACTTGATGTGCCAGTTATGGCATTTGGGCTGAAAAATGACTTTCAAAATGAATTATTTGAGGGGAGTCGTTATCTCTTGCTTTTGGCAGATAAGATAGAAGAAATCAAAACGATTTGTTGGTTTTGTAGTCAAAAAGCAACCATGGTTTTACGCACAGAAAATGGGACTCCTGTTTATGAGGGGAGTCAGATTCAAATCGGTGGCAATGAGAGCTACCTACCAGTGTGTCGAAAACATTGGCTCAAACCAGATTTAGAAAAAATGAAGGAAATAAGATAATATGTTTGATCAATTACAAATCATGGCTGATCGCTATGAAGAATTAGGTGGCTTGTTGAGTGATCCAGAGGTTGTGACGGATACGAAACGGTTCATGGCGCTGTCTAAAGAAGAAGCTGCTTTGCGTGAAACGGTAGCTGCTTATGAACGCTATGTCGCAGTGACCACGGGCATTGCGGATGCTGAGGAGCTATTGGGCGATTCTAGTCTTGAGGCAGATGAAACGGAGCTCTTTAAAGAAGAGCTCAAAGCGCTCAAAGTCGAGAAAGCTGAACTAGAAGAGGAGATTAAGATTTTGCTCTTGCCCAAGGACCCCAATGATGATAAAAATATCATTCTGGAAATCCGTGGGGCAGCTGGCGGAGATGAAGCGGCATTGTTTGCGGGTGATTTGCTGGCCATGTATCAAAAATACTCTGAAGCTCAAGGCTGGAAATTTGAGATTTTGGAGTCAAGTGTGACAGAGATTGGCGGTATCAAAGAAGTCTCTGTCATGATTTCTGGAGATTCAGTCTATTCCAAACTCAAATATGAGAGTGGCGCTCACCGTGTCCAACGTGTGCCTAAGACCGAAACTCAGGGGCGGGTTCATACGTCAACGGCAACAGTTCTCGTCATGCCAGAAATTGAAGATTTCGATATTGATATCGACCCGAAAGACCTTCGGATTGACATCTATCATGCCTCAGGTGCTGGCGGACAAAATGTCAATAAAGTCGCGACAGCTGTCCGAATCGTCCATGAACCAACAGGAATCAAGGTCGAGATGCAGGAAGAACGAAATCAGCAAAAAAACCGCGACAAAGCGATGAAAATCATTAATGCACGGGTATATGATTACTTTGCCCAAATTGAGCAAGATAAAAATGATGAGATGCGGAAGTCTACTGTCGGGACGGGCGATCGTTCTGAGCGGATTCGGACCTATAATTTCCCGCAAAACCGTGTGACGGATCATCGGATTGGCTTGACCTTGCAAAAGCTAGACACGATTTTGTCTGGCAAACTGGATGAAGTGATTGATGCGCTGATTCTGTTTGACCAAACACAAAAACTTGAGGCGTTGAAGCAGTGATGAGTTGGTATGATGGACAAGGTAAGTTGTCTGAAAAAACGGTGACTGATTTTCGGAAGACCCTGTTGGACTGGTACGAACATCAGGGGCGAACTCATCTACCGTGGCGAGTTGACAAGGCGCCTTATCCAATCTGGGTCAGCGAAATCATGCTCCAACAGACACAAGTCGAGACGGTCATTCCCTATTACGAGCGATTTCTAGCGGCATTGCCGACAGTCAAGGCATTAGCCGCTGCCGATGAAGCGCTGCTTCTGAAACTGTGGTCAGGTCTTGGGTATTATTCTCGTGTTCGAAATATGCAAAAAGCGGCGCAACAAATCATGACGGATTTTGGTGGCAAGTTTCCTAAAACAGCGCATGAGTTGCAGCGTTTGGCTGGGATCGGCCCTTATACAGCGGCTGCGATTGCCAGTATCAGTTTTGGGGAAGTTGTGCCAGCGCTTGATGGGAATATGTTTCGAGTTTTCTCCCGTTTGTTAAAGATTAAGGCTGATATTGCTCAGCCCAAGTCTCGTAAAATCTTTTATGAGACGATTTTGCCGATTGTCGACCCTGACCGCCCCGGTGATTTCAATCAAGCCATCATGGACTTGGGGACATCCCTGATGGGTGCAAAGACTGAGACATCAGCAGACTCGCCTTTCGCAAAATTCAACCTGTCTTATCAAGAGGGGATAGAGCTTGATTTTCCGGTCAAATCCAAGCGGGTCAAGCAAAAGCCGAAGTTTTATGCGGCGATCATCTCTGAGAAAAAGGGGCAGCTGGCTTATGTCCAACGGGATAAAGTCGGTCTGCTTGCTAATTTTTGGACTTTTCCGATGCTGGAGTTTGACTCTTGGGACGAGATTTATGATGGCGTTGCCCAGTCTTATCCCAATGCCAAACAACTCAATATCTCTCCTGTGACACATATTTTCACCCATCAAAAGTGGCAGGTAATGTTGGTTCAGATTGATGAGCATGATGATAAATGGACTTACTTGTCAGCGGAAAGCTATGAGGCCTTGCCTCAAACGACCCTACAAGTCAAGCTACAAACAGCTTTGAAAGAAAATCTATGACTTATTTACAAGCCTTTTTACAGTATGAACAGCAGTTGGTGCGACCGGAGGAGTTGCGCTATGTCTTTCGATATGCACGACAACTTAGCTATACAGACTTGATTATGTTGTTGAATACGGAGATTTCTGAAGAGGATCAGACCTTTCTCAATATGATTTTTCAGCGATTGTTACAGGATGAACCCGCCCAGTATATTGTTGGTCAGACAGAATTTTGTGGCTTGACACTTGACGTTGATACACGTGCCTTAATTCCTCGTCCTGAGACAGAGGAGTTGGTAGCACTGGTTTTAGCTGAAAATGAGGGAGGATACCCACTCCGTGTGCTGGATATTGGGACAGGAACAGGGAGTATTGCCCTATCACTTGCTCAGGCACGACCTGATTGGCAACTGTTGGCGACTGATATTTCAGCAGATGCCTTAGCTCTAGCCAAACAAAATGCCGACAAGCTCGGTATTAGGACGGTAGCTTTTGCCCAATCAGATGTCTTTAGCCAAGTGTCAGGAAAATATGAACTCATTGTCTCCAATCCGCCTTATATTGCAGACTTTGAAAAAGCGGAGATGGCGGCGAATGTCTTGGACTATGAACCGCATTTGGCTTTGTTTGCGGCTGAAGATGGGCTTGCCATCTATCAAAAAATATCTGACGAGCTGACATCAGTTTTGAAGCCGAATGGAAAGGTCTATTTGGAGATAGGTCATCTGCAAGGTGTCGCTGTCAGTCAGATTTTCCAGCAAGTTGTACCTCAAAAACGTGTCAGGATTTTACAAGATTTGTCTGGAAAGGATCGGATGATTGCCATTGACTGAACTACTTTTACCACAGGATATCGGGCGTGCAGTCCAACTCTTGCAAGCTGGTCAGTTGGTTGCTTTACCGACAGAAACGGTCTATGGGGTATTTGCTCTAGCAGCTGATGAACAGGCGGTGCGAGAGGTGTATCGAGTCAAAAATCGAGCCTTTGATCATGTCTTAAATTTGAATGTTTCCAGTTTCGAGCAGCTGAAACTTTTGTCCGAAAATCAACCAAACTATTTAGAAAAGTTGTATAATAAATTTATGCCTGGCAGCCTGACGATGATTTTAGAGGCTTCTGAAGAAGTGCCAAAGCTTGTCAACAATGGGATGACAACGGTGGGGTTTCGTGTTCCAGCACATCCGACAACGCTTGAAATTATACGTCAGACTGGTCCTCTAGTAGGACCATCTGCTAATCTGACAGGACACCCAAGCCCAAAAACAGCAGCTGATGTGTTGACCGATTTGGACGGCAAGATTGCTGCTGTGTTGGTGGCTGACGAGTCTATCTCAGGTGTCGATTCGACAATTGTCGATTTGACAGGCAAAACGCCCAATATCTTGCGCCAGGGTGCGCTGACTATAAAGGAAATAAACGAGGTAATCCAAGATGATTTTTGATCAACCCAACTATGAAGCTTATGATCCGCAACTTTGGGCAGCTATTCATGATGAGGAAAAACGCCAACAACAAAATATTGAGCTGATTGCTTCAGAAAATGTGGTGTCCAAAGCGATTATGGCGGCACAAGGAACGCTGTTGACCAATAAATATGCCGAAGGATATCCCAGTAACCGTTACTATGGCGGGACTGAATGTGTTGACGTTGTTGAAACATTAGCGATTGAGCGTGCCAAAACACTTTTTGGTGCTGGCTTTGCGAATGTCCAAGCACATTCTGGCTCTCAGGCAAATGCTGCCGCCTATATGGCTTTGATTGAAGCGGGCGATACAGTTATGGGACTTGATTTGGCGGCAGGTGGTCATTTGACACACGGCTCACCGGTTAATTTCTCTGGTAAGACCTATCACTTCGTCGGCTATAACGTTGATCAAGAGACTGAATTATTGGACTATGATCAAATTTTAGCGCAAGCCAAAGAAGTCCAACCTAAATTGATTGTTGCCGGAGCATCAAGCTACTCTCGGACAATTGACTTTAAGAAGTTCCGCGAGATTGCGGATGCTGTTGGTGCCAAATTGATGGTTGATATGGCACATATCGCTGGTTTGGTTGCCGCTGGTTTGCACCCTAGTCCAGTACCTTATGCGGATATTACAACATCAACGACTCACAAAACACTTCGTGGGCCACGTGGTGGTCTGATTCTGACCAATGATGAAAGCCTAGCTAAGAAAATTAATTCAGCGATTTTCCCAGGGATTCAAGGTGGGCCTTTGATGCATGTCGTGGCAGCTAAAGCTGTTGCTTTTAAAGAAGCCTTAGATCCAGCCTATAAAGCTTATCAAGCACAGGTCATCGAAAATAGTCAAGCGATGGCTGAGACATTTGAAAAAGCAGGCTTACACGTCATTTCTGGTGGGACAGATAACCATATGTTTATGCTGAATGTCACAGGTTTTGGCATTAACGGTAAAGAAGCACAAAACCTTCTGGATACCGTGTCAATTACCCTCAATAAAAATGCAGTGCCATACGAAACATTGAGCCCCTTTAAAACATCTGGTGTTCGGATTGGCTCAGCAGCCATCACGTCACGTGGATTCAAGGCAGCAGAGTCGGTAAAAGTCGCAGACTTTATCATTCGGGCGCTCCAAAACAAAGATGATCAAACAGTACTCAATCAAGTGAAATCAGAAGTGATTGCCTTGACGGACGCTTTCCCACTTTATTAGGCCGATGATGGATTTCTATATCAAAAAAGCAATCTTACATGCTTTCGATCCCGGTCAATCAGAACTCTCTTTTTCAGAAGACTTGATGACACTGACACCGGTTATGCTGGATTATGTGACTAGAAAAGTCGAGAAGATTTATTCGGATGATGCCAAACGTGGTACTTTATCAGCGTACAATCATTTTTTGTCCTTAGTGACAGATGACTTTATTGGCTCAACTGTTGCAATTGCTAATTTTTGGCGAGAAGAATTTATCCTGTCAGAGAAACAAAAGCAAAATGATTTGCTTTTTGTTTCTTATGAGTTAGACACGCAGCCGCACTTTGCTTTCATCCGATTGGCCTTGAGGGAATCTTTTTCTCACATGATTGATACTGAAACAGGGCAGATCAAAATTCGCAAAAGCGAATCGTCCTTGCCGGGTGCGGGTTCTGCTGCTGATGAAGCAATCGCCATCAATCTTGCGACTGCTGGTTATCATTTGTTAGAAAAGCGGATCAAGTACAATGGCAAATTGTATCACTATTTCTCAGAAAAGTTATTAGCTGAACAGCCTGAGATTTCGGTCAATAAAGCGATTAAAACACTCAAAAAGACAGCAGAGTCGGTCGGCAAATCTTATGACAAAGATGCTTTCGCCTTTTCGCAAAAAGTACAAAACGCAGTCTTTCATGCCGTAGAAAAGCAAGAGGAGCTGAATCCTGAGGCGCTAGCGGATCAATTGTTTGCGGATAATCTGACAGCACGTCTGGATTTTAAGGATCAAGTCAAGGCAGAAATCCCTGAACAGATTCGATTTGAGCAGCTACCGATGGCAAAACTTGAGAAAAAACTAGCCAATCAGAAGCTGTCCTTATCCAATGGCATTGAAATGATCGTCCCACAGCAGCTATATGAAGATGCGGAAACGGTCGAATTTATCCAAAATGATGATGGAACGTATTCGATTATCATCAAGAATATTGAAGAAATTAAGAATAAATGGTAAGTCGCTTTGGCTTGACAAGGGGGAATAAGGAGGAATAATGTTAAAATTCATCAGAAGATTATTGCTCTTAGTCCTAGTATTAGGTGCTGGGTTTTGGATTTATCGAACTCATCAAAACGTCAAGAGCGTCATGCAATACGATGACTTTGTCACCGAGACCTTGAAAAGTCATGGGGTGTCGGGCAATCGTGAGTTGGTACTTGCCATTATTTATACTGAAACAAAGGGCAAGCGTGTCGATGTCATGCAGTCAACAGAATCAACGGAAAAATCAATTGAGACTGAAGAAGACAGCATTCACCAAGGGATTACCAATCTAACCGAGGTGCTTGAGTACGCCAATGCCAAAAATGTCGATGTCTGGACAGGCGTCCAAGCTTATAATTTTGGCAAGGCCTATGTTGATTATATTGCCAAGCATGGTGGTAAAAATACGCTGCCTTTGGCAGAAACTTACTCTAAGCACGTGGTTGCGCCAAGTCTGGGCAATACGACTGGCGAGGAATATTACCATATCACACCAGATTCGCTCCTCTTTAATAGAGGAAAACTTTATAAAAACGGTGGCAACATCTTCTATGCCCGAGAGGTTCGTTGGAATATGAAGATCGTTCGCTTGTTTAGTTGGTAAGACAGGAAAAGTCAGATCATCTGGCTTTTTTTGTTTGGTCAACGGCACGACAAAGGTATGAAAATGGTTGAACATTTTGGCTTGTCAGTGTATTGGCAGACAAGGTCTAATCATGTGGGGCGACATTCAGGGCTAAACTTTTGACCTCAGTCAGACAAAGTTTGGAACGGCAACTCCGCTATCTCGTGAGTGCGTCAGGTTTTTGTCGTGTGGGTAACGGCATCAAATCGTCCGCAAGCCCTGTTGTTTTGATATAATAAAAAGACGATGATGATATATGATGACAAACAATTTGAGCAGCCTGTGGCGACTTTGCTTGCTTTTGATGCTGCGGGTGTACGTTCGGCTTTAGCCGAGATGGAAAAGTGGCGGCAGACGCATTATTTAGTAGGCTATCTGCGCTATGAGGCAAAGGCTGTTTTCTTGGGACAGGAGATTCAGTCAGAGCTACCGCTCCTGTATTTTCAGGTCTTTGAACAGTGGACGCCCTATGTCTCTCAGCATACGACAAAGTTTAATCTCAAGGCCCAAGCTCAGCAGACCTTTGAGGCATACGCGGCTGCCATCAAGCAAATCAAAGCAGAACAGCGGCAAGGCAATACTTACGAAGTTAATTATACCTATGATTACACGGTGCCATTTGACGGAGATGAGCTGGCGCTTTATGAGTATTTACTGACCAAACAACGCACACCCTATAATACTTGGATCAAAAATGACTATGAAACGGTGCTGAGTTTCTCGCCAGAACTGTTCTTTGAAGTCGATCAGCAGCATATCACGACACGGCCAATGAAAGGTACGGTCAAACGGGGTCAAACGGCAACAGAGGACGAAGCACTGATTCGCTTTCTCCAGACAGATGAGAAGAATCGGGCTGAAAACGTGATGATTGTGGACTTGATGCGAAATGATCTGGGGAGGATTGCACAGAACGGCTCAGTCAAGGTCACACGCTTGTTCGATGTCGAAACACATGAGACTGTTCATCAAATGACCTCGCAAATTGAGGCTGATTTGAAAGCAGGAACGTCATTATATGAGCTATTAGCAGCACTTTTCCCCAATGGTTCAGTGACTGGTGCGCCGAAACTTTCGACGATGCAGATTATTGAGGCGGTAGAAACAGGTAGTCGTGATATTTACTGTGGGGCGATCGGTTTTCTCAGTCCACAAGAGATGATTTTCAGTGTGCCGATTCGGATATTGCAACGTCAGTCAGGTCAGCCGGACTTTAAATATCGTGTCGGTGGTGCGATTGTCTGGGACTCGGAGACAGCGGATGAATGGTTGGAGACGCTCAATAAGACAGCTTTTTTGCAGGAAGAGCTGCAGTTGATTGAGACCATGCAAGTCGAAAATGGTGAGATTAGCTTTAAAGCAGCGCATTTTGCAAGGTTGCAAAGGTCTGCTGACTATTATGGCTTTCAGTTTAATCCAGCTATTTTAAAGTTAAAGCCTGAGCAAGATGGGATGTTGCGCCTCGTGCTTGATCGAGATGGTCACTTTGAGACAAGTTATCGGAAGCGCCAAGCGTTTGATACGGTCTCGCTTTCACCGGTGATTGTCAGCAGTGGGGCTGATTTTCTAGCTCATAAGACGACCTACCGACCTTATTTTCGAGCAAAAGATGAGCTCTTCTGCAACGAACGTGGGGAGTTGACGGAAATGTCACGTGCCAATCTGATTTTAGAATGCAATGGCGAGTGGTTGACGCCACCTTTATCCAGTGGTTTGTTGCCGGGGATTTATCGCCAGCACTTGCTAGATACAGGTCAATGTCGAGAACAAGTCCTTTACCGAGACGATTTGTATCGGGCAGATAAACTTTTTTGTTGTAACTCCGTTCAAGGCATGAGAGAAGTTAAGCTGTTATAGATTGAGCTTATAGCTTATCAGCGTTTTTAACAAGTGTTAAAATCCAGTAAAATTTGTTAGAATAGTGCTATGAAACTCACTGACATTTACAAAGCCAAAAACACTCAGCACAAGTCTGTCATCTCTCTTGAACTCTTCCCGCCCAAAACAGATGTGGGGATTGAAACGATTTATCAGACGGTCGCCAATTTAACTAATAAGCCGGATTTCATTAGTGTCACTTATGGTGCGATGGGGTGTCACGGTCGAGAAAACAAAACGCTTGAGATCGCCGAGAAAATCAAAAAAGATTATGACATTGAGACCATGCACCATTTGACATCTATCAATAATAATCCTCAACAAATCACGGAGATTTTGGCACAAATCAAAGCCAAAAATGTGCAGAACATTTTAGCTTTGCGAGGGGATGTGCCGGCAGGTGTTCACCAAGCTGAGTTGCCTCATGTGTATCAGTATGCTCATGAGTTGATTGCGGATATTCAAAAAACTGGTGACTTTGATATTGCGGCGGCTATCTATCCCGAAGGTCACGTGGATAGCCCACTCGAAGTTGAAAACATTGAACATGTCAAACGCAAATATGATGCCGGTGCTAACTTTTTCATCAGTCAGCTGTTCTTTGATAATGATAAGTTTTTGAGGCTCAATGATTACGTTAAGAATTCTGGTATCGAAGCACCGATTGCGGCAGGAATTATGCCCGTTCTCCAGAAATCACAGGCAGAGCGGATGCTATTTTTTGGAGCTAGTCTACCCACTCGTCTGATTAAAATCATTAATAAATACAAGGAGTCGCCAGAGGATTTGCAAAAAGCAGGCATGGCCTATGCCTGTAAGCAGATTGATGACCTCTTAGCACGTGGGGTTGACGGCGTTCATATTTATACCATGAACAAGCCTTTTATTGCTAATACCATGATGGATCGGTATTTATGAGCTTAGGATAGTGGATAAAAAGCACAACACCTGATGAAAGAGGCAGTCGCCGGTTCATCAGGTGTTTTTAATTTAAGATCTTAAAGTCATCAAGGTCAGGAAAATTGGCTAGGGTCACGTCTAGATAATCGACTCGTCCGAATGGCGACGGAGATTGGCGAACATCGTGAATAAACTTTTGCAGCTTGAGATGGTCGTCGGATTGTGCGTCAATGGTGACAGAGCCGTCAGCTTCATTTTTGACATTGCCTTTAATCCCTAACTGATTGGCAAGCTGAAAGGTCGCATATCGAAAACCCACACCCTGAACACGACCCGTTACTTTTAGTTTGACTTTACGCATTAGACGTTCCCTCCATTTGATTAAATTATAGCAAAAAAGCTGTGAGTTGTGGCCCTTTTTAAGCCAAGTGTCGCCCAATGTGTTAAGATAGAGCTATGGCAATTATCTCATCCAAAGACAATAAACGCATCAAAGATGCGAAGAAACTTTATCAAAAAAAATATCGCACGACCAGTTATTTGATCGAGGGGTTGCATCTTTATCAAGAAGCAGTTCAAGCTGGCGCAAGGTTTAAGCAGATTTTTGTGACCGAAAAATTTGCCCATATCCCTGAGGCAACTCTCGTTTCACAGGAAGTGATGCGTTTTTTATCAGATACTGAAACACCTCAAGGGCTTATCGCAGAGGTAGCTTTCCCCTCATGTCATGAACAAGCCGAGGAGTTGCAGAAAGTTTTGATTTTGGAAAACGTGCAAGATCCGGGAAATGTTGGGACGATGATTAGAACGGCTGATGCGGCTGGTTTTGATGGAGTGGTGGTGACAGGAGGCAGTGCGGATATCTATGCACCAAAGGTACTCCGAACCATGCAGGGAGCTCATTTTCATCTACCGATTTTTCAGGAAAATGAGGCGCAGGCCTTATATCAGCGCTTGAAAGCTCAGGATATGACCTTGATTGCGACGACCTTATCGCCGGCATCAGTAGATTATCGGAAGCTTGTGCGACCTGAAAAGTTTGCGCTGATCATGGGCAATGAGGGGGCAGGTATTGCTTCTGAGACAGAAAAGACGGCGGATATTTTGGCACATATCGTCATGCCGGGTCGAGCAGAATCTTTGAATGTTGCCGTGGCGGCTGGTATTGTGATGTTCTCCTTGACAGATGATTAGTTTCGTGCTAAACTTGAAAAGTTGAGTTATGCAGTCGCAAGATAAGGCATCGTCAACATTTTCAGTGTTACAAAGTAACCAAAGCTGTGAGGCGAACTGGAAATGCACGAACCGGAAACTTGCAGAACATGCTCTTCAAATCTAATTTTTGAAGGAGACATCATATGTCACGTTACACAGGTCCATCATGGAAACAATCACGCCGTCTCGGCGTCTCACTCACAGGTACTGGTAAAGAAATCGCACGTCGTAACTACGTACCAGGTCAACATGGGCCAAACAACCGCTCAAAACTTTCAGAGTACGGTTTGCAATTGGCTGAGAAACAAAAACTTCGTTTCACTTACGGTGTGAGCGAACGTCAATTCCGTAACTTGTTTGTTCAAGCGATTAAAGTTAAAGAAGGCACGCTCGGTTTTAACTTCATGGTGTTACTTGAACGCCGTCTTGATAATGTCGTTTACCGTCTTGGTTTGGCAACGACTCGTCGTCAAGCACGTCAATTCGTTAACCATGGTCATATCTTGGTCAACGGGTCTCGTGTGGATATCCCATCATACCGTGTGAATGTTGGCGATGTGATTTCAATTCGTGAGAAATCACTTAAAGTCCCAGCAATTCTCGAAGCGGTGGAAGCAACACTTGGTCGTCCAAGTTTCGTCTCATTAGATACTGACAAACTTGAGGGGACACTTGTGCGTTTGCCAGAACGTGATGAAATCAACCCAGAAATCAACGAATCACTTGTCGTTGAATACTACAACAAACAAATGTAATCACAGAGATGTCAATTCCTTTATGAAAGGTGTTGGCATTTTTTTTGACCTTAGCAAGTTGCCCAGAGGTGTATTGCGGACTCGTGTCAGGCTGGCTGGGGAAACCAAGCCCGATAACCGCATGATAGCACCTAGCCAACCACTATCGGTTCTGTTCCGATGTTTGTCTCAAAATAGCTGTGACATCAAGACAAACTCAATCTGACTAAAGGGGGCGGCGTGTGACTAAATGTTTGACAATTGCGTGATGGCTCGTGTGAGGTTAAAAGTTTATTTTTGAACGTTGCTCCCGACATGATCAGACCTTGTCTGCAACTACAAGGACAAGTCGAACTGTTCAATCAGTTTCATGCTTTTGTCTTAGAACTCAAGGCTTTAGCCTATGAAAAAACTTGAAAAAGGTTTATACTTAAGGAGCATTTAAATTTTAGTGATTAAAGGAAAAGAGTAAGGGATGACATTTTTAGAGTTAAAACAGATCAAGAAATCTTATTATCTGGGGAAAGAGGAGTTTCCAGTTTTAAATGACTTAGACATCAGTTTTGATCAAGGCGACTTTGTTTCTATTTTGGGTGAGTCTGGTGGCGGCAAGTCAACCTTGATGAATATTATCGGCGGACTTGATCGGAAGTATGAAGGGCAAGTCATTGTCAATGGTGTGAAACAGGCTGATAAAAAAGAAAAATCAATGGATGAGTATCGGCGAGATACAATTGGCTTTATTTTTCAATCGTTCAATCTTGTCAGCTATCTCAGTGTCTTGGATAATGTCCTGATTTCATTGAAGATGACTAATTTGTCACATCAAGCACAGGTCCAAAAGGCTGAGGACTTGCTCCAACAAGTCGGGCTGCTTGACCATAAAAAGAAAAAGCCTAGTCAATTGTCCGGTGGACAAAAGCAACGTGTGGCGATTGCACGAGCACTTGCCAATGATCCGGATATTATCCTCGCTGATGAACCAACAGGGGCGTTGGATTCTCAAAATACACAAGATGTCCTTGATATTTTATCTAAGATTGCCCAAAGCGGCAAAATAGTCATCGTGGTTACCCATTCTCATGAGGTGGCAGCTTATGGGACACGAATTGTGCATTTGGCGGATGGGCAGATTACCTCTGACGAACGGATTAAACCAGCTTATGAAGTCGTGACGCAGTCTCGGGAATTCAAGACAAAGCCCCTATCTTTCAGCGCTAAGGCTCGTATCGCCTCACAACATTTCCTGAACAATTGGAAGCAAAATGTGATGATTATGATTGGGGTTGCCATCGGTCTCTTTTCGGTCATGTTTTTTCTCGGCTTGGGGAACGGCGCTAAAGGTTATATGAATAAGATGATCACTGATCTAGCCAATCCCAATGCCCCGATTGCTTTGAGACGCGTCTCGGAAGATAACGCCAAGTCTAACGCAGAGGCTTTGGCAGAAACGCAGCAGCAACTGATGGCCAATCCTAATGGCAGCCACACAGTGATTTCAGATACCTTAATCAAGAAAGTTGAAAAGCTTGACCATGTCGAAAAAGTTGAGAAAGGCTTTGATATGACGGCAGTAGAGTTGACCGCAAGTATTGGCACAGTCAAGGAATCTTTTAAGGAATTTCAGACATGGACGAAAGTCAACACGGCTAGCTCGCTTTTAGTTGGCCATCAACCAGGCGAAAACGAAGTGGTCATACCAGATACCTTTGCGAAAGAGTGGGACAAGACGAACTGGAAAAAGCTAGTCGGTCAAACGGTTCAGTTCAACTACAAGATGATGACTGCAAACGGTGCGCCAGTCACCTTCTCTCAAAACCTGAAAGTTTCAGGCATTATCAAAGGAAGCCCTGGGACGAATATGGCGACCATGAATTTTAAAACGACACAAAAAGCGTTGAAAGCGCATGGTCTGGTCAGTGATCCTAACTTTATCGTCCCAACGATAGATGACAGTCGCCATCTGACTGCTGTTGTTAAAAAGATCCGGAGTCTTCAAACAGCCGGCAAGAAAGATTTTGTGACCTTCTCATTAGGTGCCATGCTCAAACCAATCAATACGATTACGTCGATTGTGTCGATTGTCTTGGCTCTGATTGCAGGTATTTCATTGTTGGTTAGTCTGATGATGATTATTGCTACGACTTACATGTCAGTCGCTGAAAGAACCAAAGAAATCGGGATTCTGCGTGCCTTAGGGGCGCGCAAAGGCGATATTCGCTCGGTTTTCGTGATTGAGACCCTGATTTTAGGTCTTGCTTCAGCAGCGCTTGCCATTTCTGTGGCCTTCATTGGCCAATTCGGTGTCAATTCAGCGGTTAGTAGCTTGCTGGATCATTACAATATCATTCAAGTGTCAGGAGCTGCGATTCTCGGCAGTGTGCTGGTTGCGATGACGATCGCCTTGTTTGCTAGCCTTATGCCTGCGGGTAAAGCCTCTAGGATCAATCCAATCGAAGCCTTGTCCAATGATTAAAAAGAAAGACAAACCGTGCAAGTGTGCGGTTTGTTTTTTGTTTTGTCAGGCGAGCCGCCTATCACTTTCACGCAATCACGGTCGTGGGCAAGCTTAGGGGTCTGGCAAAAGCTCTTGAGCTTTTTGCCAAGTCGTCAGAGAAGTTTCCCAACTTACCATGGGAGTTTGGGAAAAACTCCCATGAGGATTTAGTCAAACTCCCATGGGGATTTGCTCAAAACCCCATGGAGGTTTTCCGAGTCTGGCTAGGGCTGATTTTTTTGTCTTATGAGTTCGGTCTCGAATTGGCGTGGTGACTCACTGGCTACGTTGCGAGGCTTGTCTCAAACTGGTGTAGGGTGCCCCGTTGCGTTGCGAGGCTTGTCTCAAAACTACGTGGCGACACGCTTTCCAAGCTGCGATTTTCCAGCTAAGCTGCGAGCCTAAGGTCTCGCAACTTGTCTTGATGCCACAGCTGTTTTGAGACAAGCCTCTTCGCTGCACTCAGGGTGTTTTTGTGGGTGTGCCTGTCTTTGTTAAAGTGCATGCGGGTGTTTGCTCAAGTCCATGCGAAGACTTACTGAAATCTACGCATTGACTTGACCGTCCACCCCAACCCCTGACCGAAGTGATGCCCATGACTTACCAAAGTGTATGCCTGCACTTATTCAAGTCCTGTTTGGCGGTTGGTTGAAAGGCTGAGAGGTTCTGTCTTTGCCAAGCGTTCAATCTCCAAATGGCAAACAAGTCGGTCTGTGATTTTGTTATTTAAATGGTATAATGTTTAACATGGTACGATATAAAGCTACAATTGCATATGATGGCACTGATTTTGCGGGGTTTCAGATTCAAAGGAATGGGCGAACGGTTCAGGAGGCACTTGAGCTTGTTTTGACCAAGTTAAATAGTGGTCAGCCTGTTAAGATTCATGGGTCTGGCAGGACAGATAGTGGTGTTCATGCCTTAGGGCAAGTGATTCATTTTGATTTGCCACAAGTGCGTGATACTGAAAAATTACGCTTTGCTTTGGATACCCAGACGTCCGCTGAGATAGCTGTCTTAAAAGTGGTGCAAGTCTCCGATGACTTCCATGCGCGGTTTAATCCGCATCGCAAAACTTATCACTATCGGCTGACGACCTCTCGCGCCAATAACCCTTTGATGTGCCGTTATCGGTATCATTTTCCGAAACTAACGGCGGTCGATCAGATGAGAACGGCAGCACAATTGCTAGTCGGGACGCATGACTTTACAGGTTTTACAGCATCTGGTGCGACGGTTGAGGATAAGGTGCGGACGATTAGTCAGGCGGATGTGGTGCGTGTCGGTCAGGATGAACTCCTGTTTATTTTTTCGGGTAATGGTTTTCTCTATAAACAAGTCAGAAATATGGTCGGCACGCTGATCAAGATTGGTGCAGGTAAGTGGCCAGCAGAGCGAATTTCTGAAATTTTATCTGCTAAGAATCGTGATTTAGCAGGACCAACGGCAGCAGCTCATGGCCTGTGTTTGATGGAGGTACGGTATGACGACGATCACAACACCTAAAATTCTGGCGATCTCTGGCTCTGATGTCTTATCTGGTGGTGGTTTTCAGGCGGATTTAGCGACCTATGCCCACTATGGCCTGCATGGTTTTGTTGCCGTGACCTCGATTGTAACGACTGCTGAGACGGGACATGGCTTTGATATTTTCCCGATAGCACCGGAACTTTTTAAACGTCAGCTTGAGAGCTTGGAACAAGTCCCTTTTGATGCGATTAAGATTGGTCTATTGCCATCAGAAGCCATCGCTGACTTGACCTTACAGTTTATTCAGCGCCATCAGGATATTCCGATTATTCTTGATCCGGTTTTGGTCTTTAAAGAAAATAAAGATGGTGAAATCTCCAAGATGGCAGACAAGCTCTTAGCTTTCTTGCCCTATGTCACGGTGATTACACCGAATCTTAGGGAAGCTGAAATGCTTTCTGGCTTGACGATTATTACCCTATCAGACATGAAAGCTGCGGCGGAGGTCTTGTCCAATCAAGGCAGTCGGCACACGGTGATCAAAGGTGGTAATCGGTTAGATAAACATTTTGCTAGAGATTTGTATTATGATGGGCAAGTTTTTCAGGAGTTGCTCAAACCCGTCTTAGCACGAAACAATACTGGTGCAGGGTGTACCTTTGCTTCGAGTATCGCCAGCAATATCGCCTACAAGCAAACAGTCGGCACAGCCGTCGAGAAAAGCAAAGCATTCGTCTATCAGGCGATTCTCAATTCAGATGAATATGGAGTTTATCAACATGAAGTTCACGACTAAAAAAATAGCCTTACTGGCGATTATCACAGCCTTAACGGTTGCCATCTCTTTCTTTCTCAAAATCCCTATGCCTTTGACCAAAGGTGTGGTGACTGTCTTGGATGCTGGTGTGATTCTGACTGCCTTGCGCTTTGGTCGTGCTGAGGGGGCAATTGTAGGTGGCCTGACGGGCTTGCTCTTTGATCTCTTGTCGGGCTATCCACATTGGGCGCTGTTTAGCTTGCTTATTCATGGCGGTCAGGGCTTTGTTGCCGGTGGTCGAACCGCTCGAACAGCATGGCTGACCCTTTCTTGTCTGATTATGGTGCTAGGCTACTTTGTCGTCGCATGGCTCTTTTACGGCTTTGGCGCAGCACTTGCGGATATGCCAGGCAATATCATCCAATCCATCTTTGGTGTCGTCGTTGGTTTGACACTGGAAAGCGCATTGTCAAGGGTGAAATAGTGTGTGGGCTTGGCAGCTAAGTTGAATCTTATCCTGAAATGTGGGATAATTTTTTTATAAATGGAGGACAGAGGAATGGATTTAGTTGCACTTCAACAGGCGACACAAGAAGTGATTGATGATGTTGTCGAGCAGGCACAGCTTAAAAAAGGACAGATTTTTGTCTTGGGGCTGTCATCGAGTGAGGTGAATGGTGGTGTGATTGGTCACAAGTCATCAGCAGAAATCGGTCAAGTCATCGTGCAAACGATTTACGATAAAGTAACCGAGATAGGTGCTCATCTGGCAGTGCAAGGCTGCGAACATCTGAATCGTGCCTTATTGGTGGAGCGTGACTTAGCAGAGGACAAAGGGTTGGAGATTGTTTCAGTCGTGCCACAGCTCCATGCGGGTGGTAGTGGTCAGGTGGCAGCCTATGCGTTGTTTCAAGACCCAGTCGAAGTCGAGCAGATTACCGCTCAGGCGGGTCTTGATATTGGCGATACGTCGATTGGGATGCATGTCAAGCATGTCCAAATTCCAATTCGACCCGTGCGGCGTGAACTCGGTGGGGCACACGTCACAGCGCTCAAAAGCCGCCCCAAGTTGATTGGTGGTCCGCGTGCCCGTTATGAGGCAGTAGATACCTTTAGATAGGCGTGGTAGATCGCTAATGAAAGGATAGGTATGAGTCAAGTCAATCAAAAGGATGCAGCAGCTTATTTAGCGCTTGTGACATACGCTTTTCACAAAACGCCCACAGGCGGTGCTGAAGCATTTTATCAATTATTAAGGCAATCTAGCGTTCATGCGCATCATGACAATGATCAGCTGACCAGTCTAGTGGTCGATACGCATTTTCAGGTCAATTTTTCTGGACAGGCTGTTGCCATGTCAGGCATTGGCTATGTCGCCAGTTATCCGGAATATCGGGGGAATGGGGCTGCCAGTCGGCTGCTGACGGAAATCTTGCAGGAAAACTATGCTAAGGGGACGATCTTTTCTTATTTAGCGCCCTTTTCCTATCAGTTTTATCGGCAATTTGGTTATGACTATGTCTTCAATCAAAAGCGTTATGAGATTGAGGCTGCAGACTTTCCACGTGGGCAGAAAACCGATTTGACCGTTCGGCGCTTGCCTTTTGATATAGCGCAAGCGGATTTAGCGCGTGTTCATCAGCAAGCTGATAATCACGGTAGTCTGGTTCGTGGGACGTTTGAGTGGACCTATTACTTTACCCTCAAAAAACAACCGCAGTTTGCCCTTGTCTATGATGGCGAAGTAGCAAAAGGCTATGTCATTTATGATTTTGTGGGCATGGACTTTATCATCTATGAACTGCTGGTCTTGGATGAAGTGGCAAAACAGGCGCTATATCGCTTTATTGCCAGTCATGGCGGTGCTTTTGAGCGATTTCTTTATACTGCACCTGATAATACAGGACTAGAACGCGATATGCTGGAACCCAGCCGAGCTAACGTGACTTTGCTGCCGTATATGATGGCACGACTTGTCAATGTATCGGAGTTCCTGAAAAGATTTCCAATCCACCTAGATAAACGCATCACGGTGGTTGATGAGGTGCTGCCAGCCAACAATCTGACATTTGGAGAGGGCGAAGCGGTTACCATGTCCATCGCCGAGTTGACCAAAGAAGTTCTGCAAGGCGCAATTCTGCGTGAGTATTTCTAGGCGTGTTTGGAGTTGAGAGTGGCCTAGCTATTTGGCATTGTTGGCGAGACAAGGATCCGAAATTCACAGGAAATCAGCTGAGCAAGTTGTGCCACTACCCTTAGACAATCGGTAATCGGTTGTTTTGTTGTCAAAGTTGGTCTATCCAGACCATGATTGCTCACTTGATAAGCAACTACTCTCAAACTCGAGAGTGGTTTTTGAGTTCGCGGGAAAGTGTGGCTTATCAGATGAAGTCAGCACCAGTTGATGACAGGATTGACCCAGTTCAGAACAAGGGTGTTCATGTAAAAAGCTAGGACAACCTAGCAAAAAGTGAGATCATCCTAGCAAATAACTAGGCTATCCTAGAAAAAAGCTAGGACATCCTAGAAAATAACTAGGTTATCCTAGTAAAAAGCTAGACCATCCTAGAAAATAACTAGGCTATCCTAGCAAAAAGTGAAAACGACCTAGTAAAAAGCTAGGCTGCCCTAGCTTTTCACTAGAATGAGGGGCTTTAATCATAGTATGACCCTGTTCCGAACAAGGTTAGGCGGCTTTAATCACAGCTTGAGCTTGTTTAAAATGAGCCTAAAGCGAGCGCAGCTCGTGCGGAAATTTCATCTAGTTTGCTATGGCTTTGAAGTTGCCGCTTTAGCGACTTACGGAAAAGCGGCGCTTTGAAAACGTGTCACCACGCCGTTTTGAGACAAACATCTGAACGGGACCAATGCGATCAGGCTAGTGCTTGACTAGATTTTAAAGCTATTGCTATCATGTTATGCGATTACTTCATGCGTTTGTCGTGTATTGCCCTCATGGCGTACTTTTCAAACTAGAAAAAATGTGTTAGAATGGACAAATAACGAATCAACTCACGAAAAAGATTTGAGGCTTTTGCGTGACACCTTGAGAGGAAGAATGTAAACATGCCAGAACGTGGACTATTAATCGTTTTTTCGGGGCCTTCTGGGGTCGGTAAAGGCACTGTTCGGTCGGCAATTTTTGAGTCGAGCCAACATCAATTTGAATACTCTGTGTCAATGACGACACGACAACAACGACCTGGGGAAGTGGACGGCAAAGATTATTTCTTTAGGACGCGCGAAGTCTTTGAAGAAAAGATCAAAGCAGGGCAAATGCTTGAATATGCCGAGTATGTCGGGAATTATTACGGCACACCATTGGAGTATGTCAACCGGACTTTAGATGAGGGGAAGGATGTGTTCCTTGAAATCGAAGTGCAAGGTGCTTTGCAGGTCAAGGAAAAAGTCCCTGATGGTGTGTTTATCTTTTTGACACCGCCGGACTTGGATGAATTGCGTGAGCGCTTGAGTGGTCGGGGGACAGATAGTCTGGAAGTGATTAACGAGCGGATGGCAAAGGCGCGTGAAGAAATCAAACTCATGAGCGAGTATGATTATGCGGTCGTCAATGATGAAGTGTCTCTGGCTGTCGAGCGTGTGAAAAAAATCGTTGAAGCGGAACATTTCCGTGTTGACAGGGTGATTGGTCGCTATCAGACAATGTTAGCAGAGGCCACGCAAACAGTTGGTTAGATGTGTCGTTTGGAAAAGTTAAAAGTGAATAGAATAGCGTAAGAGGTTATAAAATTATGATGTTGAAACCGTCAATTGATGTATTACTAGATAAAGTTGATTCAAAATATTCTTTAGTTGTCTTGGAAGCTAAGCGTGCGAATGAATTGCGTGATGGCGAGCCTGCTACACAAAAGTTCTCGTCTGTTAAGCCGACCTTGCAAGCCCTAGAAGAATTGGCAGATGGCAATGTGACCATTCATCCAGCGCCAGATGTTAAACGGGCTGCACTTAAAGAAAAACGTGAACTCGAACGCTTGCGTAAGATTGATGAAGAACGTCGGATCAAAGAGCAAATCGCCAAAGAGCAGGCCGAAGAAGAGGCCAAACAGCGCAAAGAAAAGGCAGGAGCAGAAACGCCAAAAGTCGTAGCAGAAGCGACAGAAGTGACAGAAGCACCGGTTGACGTAGAAGTAGAGGCAGAAGCCGAGTAAAATAAAAACTGCTCAAGCAGTTTTTTGTTTTAAGGTCTTGTGACGGATTAGTCGTTTGCAAGGCTGCACCTCGAACAGTAAAGGAGTTGCTGTGTCTTATAAAATTGCGAAAGTCATTGTTGATGTCCCAACGATGCAAACAGATAAGCCGTTTTCTTATCGCATCCCCCAAGAGTTAGCAGCTTTGATTCAGATTGGGATGCGTGTTCATGTGCCGTTTGGTCGTGGCAATCGACTGATGCAAGGGGTGATTGTCGGTCTTTCTGCCAAAGATGAGCCGATGAACTCTGGCAAAGCGCTGAAAGCTATCGCAGAAGTGTTGGATTTTGATCCTGTTCTCACTCAAGAACAACTGGCGCTAGCTGATGCCATGCGTGAAACTGTTTTTGCCTACAAGATTTCAATCTTAAAAGCGATGTTGCCCAACTTGCTCAATTCATCTTATGACAAGTTATTGCGTACAAGGGATGAGGCGATAGCTGCAGCTTATTTTGGTGGTCAGTATGAGCGGCATTTTTCTAGTTTGGATGAAAACGAACAAGCCGTCATGATGAAGTTGCACCGTGAGGGCAAGATCAGTGTGCAGTATGTTGCCCAATCAAAAGCAACAATCAAGACTGAGAAGCGTCTGACCTTATCGAATCAAGCGAGCTTGGCGACAGTGGTCATCTCGACTCGTGCTAAAAAGCGTTTGGCCATGCAAGCTTTTTTGCAAAAGCAAGACGAGGGGCATACTTGGACTTATCGGGAGTTGGTTCATCTTTTTTCACGTGATGTGGTTCAATTTTTCCTAGCACAAGGGATTTTGACCTTGTCAGAAATCGAAGTTTCTCGCTCACAAGACTATTTTGATCAGGTCAAATCGGATGTGCAAAAGGTTTTAAATGCGGAACAAGCCGCAGCTTATCAAGCCATTATTGGTTCGGCGGACAAGCCTTTTCTTTTAGAGGGCGTGACAGGTTCTGGTAAGACGGAGGTTTACCTGCAAGTCATTGCCGAGGTGATCGCTCAAGGCAAGACGGCGATTATGTTGGTACCAGAGATTTCATTGACGCCGCTGATGACGCACCGTTTTATTGCCCGCTTTGGTGAGCAGGTCGCAATCATGCATTCGGGCTTATCGGACGGTGAGAAATATGATGAATGGCGCAAGATTGCAGCAGGGCATGCTAAAGTTGTTGTCGGCGCAAGATCGGCAATCTTTGTGCCACTTCAGAATATTGGTGCAATTATTATCGATGAAGAACATGAAACAAGTTACAAACAAGACAGCAATCCAAGGTATCATGCACGAGATGTTGCGATTTGGCGTGCTAAGTATCATCGTGCGGCTCTGGTCTTGGGTTCGGCGACACCTAGTCTCGAGACGCGGGCGCGAGCGCAGAAAAATGTCTACCAGCTCCTTCGTTTGACCCAACGTGCCAATGCACAAGCGGAGATTCCTGAAGTGAGGATCTTGGATATGCGTAAGCATTTGAACGATCAGTCGGCGACATTTTCAACCGCCTTATTGGATAAGATTTCAGAGAAAATAGCCAAACAAGAACAAGTCGTGCTGATGTTAAACCGCCGTGGCTATTCATCCTTTGTCATGTGTCGGGATTGTGGTTTTGTACCCGAGTGTCCAAACTGTGATATTTCCTTGACCTTACACATGGATACCAAAAGTTTGAACTGTCATTACTGTGGGCATAGCGAAGCGATTCCCTATGTTTGCCCCAACTGTCAGAGTCAGCGGATTCGTTACTATGGTAGCGGCACGCAAAAGGTCGAGGAAGAATTGGCAACCTTACTACCAGAAGCTCGGGTCTTGCGGATGGATGTCGATACGACCAAGAAGAAAGGGGCGCATGAACGGATCTTATCACGCTTTGGTCAGGGACAGGCGGATATTCTTTTGGGGACGCAGATGATTGCCAAGGGGCTTGATTTTCCTAATGTCACATTAGTTGGTGTGATCAATGCCGATACGGCACTGAACTTGCCTGATTTTCGGTCGTCTGAGAGGACTTTTCAACTGTTGACGCAGGTCGCCGGTCGGGCGGGTCGTGCTGATAAAAGTGGCGAAGTGTTGATTCAAACCTTCAATCCAGAACATTATGCGATCAAACTAGCTCAGACGCATGATTATGAAAGCTTTTATAAACTCGAAATGGCCTTTCGGCGCAAGCTCAATTATCCGCCGTACTTTTATACCGTTCAACTGGTCATGTCTCATCAAAATGAGGAGTTGGCGCTAAAAAAATCCTATGAAGTCATGGCACTGTTAAAAGCGAAGTTGACGGCACAGGCTCGGATTTTAGGCCCAATCCCTAAACCGATTGCCCGTACGCACAATCGTTACCACTATCAACTGCTGATAAAATATCGCTTTGAAGACCAGCTTAGCGCAGCGCTAAATGATGTCTTAGCCCTGACACAAGCACCTGAAAATAAAGATTTACGCTTGATCATCGACAGTGAACCTCAAAACTTCATGTGATCGAAGCGGCGATCACAAGGCAAGCGATAAGAAAACGTCTCGGCGTTTTTTTAGTTGCCCCAAAAGGACTTGTCCTTTTAATCGGAAGGACAAGTCATTTTGCCAAGGGCAGCTGATGTGCTTGCCAAAAGGTTCTAGGGGGCGCTCACAAGCTGTGTCGGGACGAGTTTCTCCAGCTTTGTTTTTCGTGCGTGCCCCTGAGTTTGAGCGGTGTGTTGACATCGATTATAATAGTAGCGTTCGGGCGCCATTTACATTTAAAGGTGGAATGGGGTATAATAAGACTATGAAAAAAAATCAGGAAAAGGTTAAGGCGCAAGCAAGTCAGCAAGACACGCACAATGATACGGTTTATGGTGTCCATGCGGTCGTGGATTCGCTTAAGGAAAACTTGGGCAATAAGCTCTACATTCAAGACGATTTGCGGGGAAAAAACGTTGAGCTGCTCAAAAAGTTGGCTAGCGATAAGAAAGTTGGTCTCTCCTTTGTCAGCAAAGAAAAGTTGAAGGAGATGGCAGATGGCGGTGTCCATCAGGGCTTTGTCTTAAAGACGAGCGCCTATGCCTACCACGACTTATCTGATTTACTGGCTTTGACAGAAAAGGTCGACAATCCACTTGTGATCATTATTGATGGTTTGACGGATCCGCACAACTTGGGGAGTATTCTGAGGACGGCTGATGCGACAGGTGTTTCGGGGGTGATTATTCCCAAACATCGGTCGGTTGGGGTCACACCAGTTGTTGTCAAGACAGCTACTGGCGCTGTTAACCATATTCCGATTGCAAGAGTGACCAACTTATCCCAAACCTTAGACAAACTGAAAGCGTCAGGCTTTTGGATTTTTGGGACTGATCTGAATGGGACGCCGCATGACAAGTGGCAAACGCAAGGGAAACTGGCCTTGATTATTGGTGCTGAGGGGGCAGGGATCACACCTAATATCAAAAAGCAGGTTGACGAGATGATTACGATTCCGATGAGGGGGCATGTTCAAAGTTTGAATGCGGGCGTTGCGGCGGGCATTTTGATGTATGAATGGGCTAGGAATAGTGGGTAAACAAAGCTAAGAGGGGGAAATGACGATGAAAAAACAACTTTTAATTGTTGATGGGTACAACATGATTGGGGCTTGGGAAGAGACACACCATTTTTTTCAAACGAATCAATTGGCAGAAGCGCGCGATATTTTGCTTAAAAAGCTGTCGGAATACGCCAGTTTTGAGGGTGTTGAAGTGATTTGTGTCTTTGATGCACAGTTTGTGCCGGGTGTCACGCATAAATTCACACTGGATAAAGTGTTGGTCGTCTTTACCAAAGAAGACGAGACAGCTGACAGTTATATTGAGAAACTTGCCGGCAAGTGCAAGAATGCGTTGACAACAGTTTATGTCGCCACGAGTGATTTGGCAGAGCAGTGGGTGGTTTTTTCACAGGGTGCGATGCGAGTCCCAGCACGTGAACTCGAGGAACGTGTGAATCTCAGGAAACAAGCCTTGACACAGCATACCAAGCAACTGGCGTATCAGAAACCCCGAACGTCTTGGGCAGATGACCAATTGCTTGAACTTAAAAAGTTGCTGTGCGAAATCGACTAAGGCCGAGGCCTAGGACTAATGAATTGGAGTAAAAATGACTTATCAAATCGTGACAGATTCGACAACGGATTTGTCAGACGACTATGTTGCGGCTCACGATGTGCTCATGCTAGGCTTGACTGTGACAATTGATCAGAAGACTTATCAAACCGTAGGCTCGGCGCGTTTAACAAGTGACGTCTTGTTAGCCAAAATGGCTGAGGGTGCGCAACCGGTGTCGTCACAAATCAATGTCGGCCAGTTTTCAGAAGTGTTTAAATCACTTGTGCAAGATGGCAAAGATGTGCTTTATCTTGGATTTTCTTCAGGTCTATCTGGAACTTTTCAGAGTGCAGAAATGGCTAAACAACTTGTGCAAGAGGAGTTGCCGTCGGCTAAGATCGCATTAGTCGATACCTTAGCAGCAGCATCTGGAGAGGGCTACTTGATTAGGGAAGCGATTAAATATCGTGATCAAGGTGCGACGCTAGAGGAAGTGACGGCAGCAATCCAAGACTTGATACCGCGACTACGCAGTTGGGTGATGGCAGATGACTTATATCATTTGGCACGTGGCGGGAGAATTACCAAAGCAGCGGCAACAGTCGGTACTTTAGTCAATATCAAGCCGTTGATAGATGTCGATCCATCTGGTAAACTTCGCCAAGTCGGTAGGATTCGTGGGAAGAAAAAAGCACTGAAAACACTCATTGACAAGACGTTGACGGCAATCGATCCGGCATACCCGACGATACTTGTGGGGTATTCTGGTGAAATTGACGTGGCAGAGCTGGTCAAGGCAGACTTACTGCAATCAGATTTGGTTGAAGAAGTCATCTTAACCCCACTGGGACCAACAATTGCGACACATACTGGGACAGGGACAATTGCGATATTTTCGATAGGAAAATCTAATCGAAGTTGAAAAATAGAAGCTAGAAAACAAAAAATCACAGTAAATATCTTGTTTTGCTGTGATTTTGTGTTAAAATAAGGAAGAGTATTTATGCTGGAATGTCTCTTGAGTATTTGTAGCATAAATAAACTTTAAAAATGATGAATGGATAAATGGAAGGAGTCACTTTAATGGCCAAAAGTGGACTTTATACGGGAATTGATATTGGCACGAGTACCATCAAGGTACTTGTAGCCGAATACGTCTCTGGTGAAATGAATATAATCGGCGTCGGAAATGCCAAATCTGACGGTTTGAAAAATGGCATAATTGTTGATATTGAAAAAGTAGCACAGGCGATTCAGAAAGCAGTCAATGCTGCCGAAGAACGTGCGGGAATTCAAATTACGGGTGTTAATGTCGGAGTTCCAGCGAATCGTTTAGAAGTGGATACCTGTCAAGGCATGGTTACCATTAATAGTGAATCAAAAGAGGTTGTCGAAGCTGATATTCGTCAAGTTGTTGCGAGTGCATTGATGGGAAGCCGGATGCCTGAGCGGGAAATCATTGCTGTTGAACCTAAAGAATTTACAGTTGATGGTTTTTCAGGTATTTCAGATCCTCGCGGGATGTTTGGGATTCGTCTTGAAATGAAAGGTCTTGTTTACACGGGTCCTAAGACGCTTATTCATAATATCCGCCGTGCTGTTGAGCGTGCAGGGTTGAAAGTTGACAACATCGTGATTTCACCGTTAGCTTTAGCACATCATGTGTTAAATGAAGGAGAACGTGAATTTGGGACTGTTGTGATTGATCTTGGTGCAGGACAAACAACTGTGACTGCAGTTCGTGATCAAGAATTACAATTCGCACATATCATTCCTGAGGGTGGTGATTACATTACCAAGGATATCTCGACTGTCTTAAATACGTCGCTTGATCAAGCTAATAGCTTGAAATTGAATTACGGCGAGGCTTCGACTGAACGGGCAAGTAAAGAAGAAAAATTCCCGGTTGATGTTGTGGGACACACAGAACCGATTGAAATTACAGAGTATTATTTATCACAAGTCATTGAAGCTCGGTTGACACAAATTTTCACACGGGTTCGTCAAGATTTAGAAAAATCACGTGGTTTGGAATTGCCAGGCGGGATTGTTGTGTTAGGTGGTGCGGCAGCAATGCCAGGCGTAATTGAACTTGCGACACAAATTATCGGTTTCAATGTTCGATTGTACGTACCAAACGAGATGGGACTCCGAAATCCAACATTTGCACAAGTGATTTCGATTGTGGACTATGTTGGCAGCCGTTCTGATATTGAGGTTTTAGTAACAGAAGCAACAGCCGGCAATGCAATTTATTCAGAGCCGATTGTTGAGAATGAACCATCTTATCGAGAACCAGCTGTTGCGACATTTGCGGATAATGCTTATGGTCAATCTGTGGACGACACTGTTTATGCTGCGACTGCACCACAAGCGACTGTACCGACACAAGATTCAGAGCCAAAAGATGGTCTTGTGGACAAGGTACGTAACATTTTTGGCAGTATGTTTGACTGAGACTGATACCTAGTCTCAATGCAGTAGCCTTAGATGTTTTTTGCTAGGTTGCAACAAAAATTAAATTTGGAGATATAAAACAATGGAATTTTCATTTGATGAAGAGCTTCCGCAAGGAGCTATTATAAAAGTTATCGGTGTTGGTGGCGCAGGGGGGAATGCCATTAATCGAATGGTTGAAGAAGGTGTTTCAGGTGTCGAGTTTATCGCAGCTAACACTGATGTTCAAGCACTCAGCGCTTCAAAAGCTGACACAGTGATTCAACTTGGACCAAAACTAACACGTGGTTTAGGCGCTGGGTCGAAACCAGAAGTTGGTCAGAAAGCTGCTGAAGAATCAGCAGAAGTGATTCAACAAGCGCTTCAAGGTGCAGATATGGTCTTTATTACTGCTGGTATGGGCGGCGGAACAGGCACAGGTGCTGCACCTGTTATTGCACAAATTTCTCGTGAGTTGGGTGCTTTGACTGTTGGTGTCGTCACGCGACCATTTGGTTTTGAGGGTTCAAAACGAGGCTATTTTGCTTCCGAAGGTATTGAGCTGTTGAAGTCATCTGTTGACACGTTGCTCATTATCTCAAATAACAACTTGCTTGAGCTTGTGGATCGAAAGACACCATTGAAAGATGCCCTACAAGAAGCAGATAATGTTTTGCGTCAAGGCGTTCAAGGCGTAACGGATTTGATTACAAATCCTGGTATGATTAACCTAGATTTTGCGGATGTAAAAACTGTTATGGCCAATAAAGGTGATGCTTTGATGGGAATCGGTGTAGCGACTGGAGAAGATCGTGTCATTGAAGCAACTCGAAAAGCTATTTATTCGCCATTGCTTGAAACGACAATCGAAGGTGCTGAAAATGTGCTCTTGAATGTGACAGGTGGCATGGATATGAGCTTGACAGAAGCACAAGATGCGTCAGAGCTTGTGATTCAAGCAGCTGGTAATGATGTCAATATTCTTTTGGGCACATCAATTGATGACAGCTTGAAAGATGAGATTCGTGTCACAGTTGTGGCAACAGGTGTTTCTGAAGAAGATGTTCAGACAACAGTTCCTCGTCAAACACAAACGGCTCCGATTTCAGAACAGCCTCGTCGTCGTGTTCTCGGGGCATCAAATTTGGATTTGTCAAATGAGGCTTTCGTCTCTCGTCAAAAAGCAGCAAAATCAGAAACGCCATCATCTGAGTCAGCGTTTGGGAACTGGGACATTCGTAAAGAAAACACAGTTCGTCAAACACCGTCAGAGGCGATTAACTCCGGAGGAGTTAGTACCTTTGGAGGGACAGCAACGGCATCCAAAGATGATGACCTTGATATTCCACCATTTTTAAAACGTTAAGGTATGACAATTTCTGAAAATGTAAAAACTGTCTTGGCGCAAGTTACCCTCGCAGAAAGCAAATCTGGATTAAACACTGGTCAGAAGACAACTGTTATCGGTGTAACCAAATATGTTGATGCGGTAGTAGCACGAGAACTTGTAGCGGCAGGCATCACGAATATCGCTGAAAATCGGACAGAACTTTTTCTGGATAAGCAGAAAGAGCTGTCTGATTTGCCAATTACATGGCATTTAATCGGAACGTTGCAACGTCGCAAGGTTAAAGATGTGATTAACTCGGTCGATTACTTTCATGCCTTGGATTCCGTCAAATTAGCACGGGAGATTGACAAGCGTGCGGATCATGTGATTAATTGTTTTTTACAGGTTAATATCTCTGGTGAAACGAGTAAGCATGGTTTTTCTCCCGAGGTATTGGGACAGGTTTTGCCAGAAATTTCTAGTTTGTCAAAAGTGAACGTTGTTGGACTCATGACAATGGCACCAATTGATGCAACGGATGATGAGTTGGCAGATGTTTTCACTCAAGCAAAAAACTTACAAGAAACAATTGCCAGTCAAAAACTCCCTCATATCCCGTGTACAGAATTGTCAATGGGGATGAGTCAGGATTATCAACAAGCGATTCAGCACGGTGCGACTTTTGTCAGAATCGGTAGCAAGTTTTTTTAAAACGAAACAGCCTCTAGATAATAGAGATAACTAAAATAAGTAGGTAAAAATTAATGGCTTTAAAAGATTACATTGAAAAAGCAAAAGATTATTTCAATTTAGGGGATGAGGAAGAAGTGACACCGGTTGCTCGACCACAAGTGGCAGTGCCAAATCAGACGTCAAATCAACCGCAGCCACAAGTGAGGGCGCAAGCGGTATCAGTTCAAGCTGAATCAAAACCTGAACGTAAGCAAGGGCGATCAAGTGATTCAGTCAGTAATTCGACACGTCAAGCAACACCTCAACGTCAATCTTCTGCTGCGATTGTACCAACTATCGCAATCAAAGAACCAGCAGCGTATGACAATATTATGGAGTCAGCCCGCATTGTTCGCAATGGCGAAAGTGTCTTAGTGAATTTCAAAAACATGGGCGATCAACAAGCGCGTCGGTCTATTGACTTTTTGACGGGTGTAGTGTTTACTTTGGATGGCGATATTCAAAATGTGGGTGGACAGATCTTCTTGTTAACGCCAAGTGGTATGACTGTAGATGCAGAGAAGGAATTGAGTATTTTATCTGGTCGAAATTTTGAAGGTTTGGATGCATTTTAATATGATTTATGTCTTGTATCGTTTGATTACATTTTATCAGTGGATTTTGATTATCTATGCACTGATGAGTTGGGTGCCAAATTTACAGAATAGTCAAGTAGGTCGATTGCTCGGTCAGCTGGCACGACCTTTTCTCTCGCTTTTTGACCGTTTCCCACTTCAGTTTGCTGGTCTAGACTTTACCATTATTGTCGCCTTATTGGCTTTGGACGTCATACAGCGTTTCTTGTTAATCATATTTTGATGAGACAAGCCATTTACCAGCATTTTCGTGCGAGTGAAAAAACATTTATTGATAAAGCAAGCGATTGGCTAAGTCGCGTTTCGGATCACTATGGTCTGGTGACGACTGATTTTTTAAATCCGAGACAGTTAGCTATTTTGAAAACTTTAGTCAATGGCTATCGAGAGGATCAAGTTCAGATGTTTGTTAGCTCCTCTCTTGTCCAATCGGAGTATGTGAAGGTCATTTTAGCGCCTCGCTATTATGAATTAGACGTAACCGATTTTGATTTGGCTTGTTTACAAATAGACTTTGCTAGTAAGTTTGTCACGTTGAAACATTCGCAAATACTAGGAACTTTACTTGGTGAAACTGGTCTTGACCGCTCCAAAATCGGTGATATTGTCGCCCATCAAACATTTGCGCAAGTCTTGGTGAATGCTAAGCTAGTACCCTTAATGATAGCAAGTATTGATAAGATTGCTGGTAGTGGTGTGAAACTTAGAGAGATTGGCTTGGCAGAATTTGTCAAGCCACCTGAGCAAACGGTTGATAAAATTTTGACCATGTCGAGTTTGCGTTTAGATAAAGCGATTGCGAGTGCTTTTAATATATCTCGTAGTCAAGTCCAAAATTTGATACAATCAAGACAAGCAAAGGTTAATTATAGTGACGTCTTACGCAATGATTTTGAGCTGGATCAAGGGGACTTGATTAGCGTTCGAGGTTTAGGACGGTTTAAAATTGTTCAAGAACTTGGGTTGACAAAAAAAGATAAATTGAGAGTTGAGGTTCAACTCATCTCAATCAAACAAAGGTAGCCAGAGCATAGAATGACAAGGTGATTAGTCATTCATAGATACTAGGAGGTAATAACAGTGACTTTAAACAGTTTAGATATTCAAAACAAAACGTTCCCAACTAAAATGCGTGGGTATAATAAAGTGGACGTTGATGATTTTCTTGATTTGATCATCAGAGATTATGATGCATTTTCTGGGAAACTCAGAGATCAAGATCGGGAGCTGAAAAGTTTACGTGAACGTGTAGAGTACTTTGAAGGCATGAAAGAGTCGCTGAATAAGTCAATTGTTGTCGCACAAAGTGCAGCAGACAATTTGAAGGAACAAGCGATCAACGAATCCAATAGTATTACGGCAGAAGCAGGACAGAAAGCACAGTATATTTTAGAATCTGCTAAAAAAGAGGCCGGGGGTATTCTCAATTCAGCTTCAGACGATGCACGACGTCTGGTTAAAGAAACAGATGAGTTGAAACGTAAGATGCGTATTTACCATCAACGGATGACCTTGATGGTGGAGTCACAGCTTGAAGGCATTAAATCTCATGAATGGGAAGAAATCCTTAAACCTACTGCGACCTACATTGGAGATGGGGAAGACAAACTCAAAGCGATTATTGAATCACATGAGGCCAATACAGTTCAGATTAGTCAGACTGTGACTCAGGTCTCAGAAATCCTTGAGTCAGAAGCGGCAAGTCAAGCAGTAGATACTGATGAAAGCGAAGTTGTCTCTGAATCTGAATTTGTTACTGAAACAGATTCAGAACACCAAGCAGAAACCGAAGCATAAGACCAGAACACGTTGACACGAGATATGTTTAGCGAGCAAGAGATGGTGGAAGCCTTGCAATCCCTCTAGTGTTTATATCATCTTGGTCTTGTCTCAGCTATTTGCTAGGAACAGTTAGTCCTAGAGGATAGTTGATATTTTTAAGCTAGCAGACTGGTCCGCTTTACTGGACTATTGAGGCTTGAGTCATCAAGCGAATGAGGGTGGTACCACGGCTTTTCGTCCCTTACGAAAAGCTTTTTTGTTTTTTCCTATACTTATTCATCAAAAATAAAAGAAAGTGAGGCAATGAGAATCGACTGCTTGTTCAGTCATCTCATCACTCAATTATGAAAATTAAAGAAACCTTGAATCTTGGTCAAACCGCTTTTCCAATGCGTGCTGGTTTACCTAACAAAGAACCTAAAATGCAGGAGGTTTGGGATGATGCCAACCTCTATGCCTATCGCTTGAAAGAAAATGAAGGCAAGCCATCTTTTGTACTACACGATGGGCCACCCTATGCTAATGGCGATATTCACGTAGGTCATGCCCTCAATAAGATTTCGAAGGATATTATCCTGCGTTACAAAAACATGGCTGGTTTTCGTGCACCCTTTGTACCGGGTTGGGACACACACGGCTTGCCAATCGAACAAGTCTTGACCAAACAAGGCGTTAAACGCAAGGAACTTGACCGTGCAGACTATCTGCGGATGTGTCGGGATTATGCACTTTCTCAGGTTGAACGGCAACGTCAAGGCTTTAAACAGTTAGGGATTATGGGCGATTGGGCGCATCCTTACCTGAGTTTACAAGCTGAATTTGAAGCGGCTCAGATTCGTGTGTTTGGCGCAATGTCTGAAAAAGGCTACATCTACAAAGGTGCGAAGCCAATTTACTGGTCACCGTCATCAGAAAGTTCACTGGCAGAAGCTGAGATTGAATATCAAGACGTGCGGTCGGCGTCGATTTATGTTGCCTTTAAAGCGATTGATACCAAAGGTCGCTTACCCCAAGATACTGAATTTGTGATTTGGACGACAACGCCGTGGACGATCCCCTCTAACCTTGGTATTTTTGCGCATCCTGATTATGACTATGTCTTGGTTGCGGTTGGGGAACGCAAATTTGTCATTGCATCAGAATTGCTAAAGGCTGTTGCAGAAAAATTAGAGTGGGCTGACTATCAGGTGCTTCAAACGCTTAAAGGGTCAGACCTTGATGGCATGGTTGCCAAACATCCTTTCTATGATCGCGAAAGCTTGGTCATGAATGCGGACTATGTCACACTTGATTCAGGAACTGGCTTGGTACACACGGCACCGGGTCATGGTGAGGATGACTATTTCTACAGCCGTAAATATAAACTCGGAGTCCTATCGCCGATTGATGACCGAGGCTACTATACAGATGAAGCACCGGGATTTGAGGGACTTTTCTATGATGAGGGGAACAAAAAAGTCACGGAATTGCTAGCTGAAAATGATGCCTTGCTCAAACTGGAGTTCTTCACACACAGTTATCCTCATGACTGGCGGACTAAGAAGCCTGTGATTTTCCGAGCGACACCGCAATGGTTTGCGTCAATTGATCAATTCCGTGACAATATCTTGCGTGAAGTTGAGCAAGTTGATTGGATCGTGCCTTGGGGCAAAACGCGCCTTTACAACATGATTCGTGATCGTGGCGACTGGGTCATCAGTCGGCAACGGGCTTGGGGTGTGCCGCTGCCAATCTTTTATGCGGAGGACGGGACAGCCATTATCACAGCTGAAACGACAGAACATATCGCCCAACTGTTTGCTGAACATGGCTCAATCATCTGGTGGGAACGTGTTGCCAAAGACTTGTTGCCAGCAGGTTTTAGCCACCCCGGTTCGCCCAACGGTATCTTCACAAAAGAAACTGATATTATGGATGTCTGGTTTGACTCGGGTTCATCATGGAATGGTGTCCTCAATCAACGTGAGGAACTGACCTATCCTGCCGATCTTTACTTGGAAGGCTCAGACCAATACCGTGGTTGGTTTAATTCGTCGATTACAACATCTGTTGCTGTTAATGGGATTGCACCTTATAAGGCCGTCTTATCACAAGGTTTTGTCCAAGATGCCAAGGGTCGCAAGTTCTCTAAATCATTGGGCAATGGGATTGCACCAAAGGATGTGACGAGACAATATGGGGCGGATATTCTGCGGCTTTGGGTGGCTAGTGTTGACAGCACCTCTGATGTTCGGGTCTCAATGGACTTGATCGGGCAGACTTCTGAGGCTTACCGTAAGATCAGAAATACGCTGCGTTTCCTTATCGCCAATACCTCTGACTTTGATAAGGTCAATGATGCTGTGGCATTTGCAGAATTGAACGGCTCTGATAAGTACCTGTTGGTGAGATTGAATCAAGTCATCAAAGAAGTTCGTCAGGCCTATGACCACTATAATTTTATGGACGTCTATCGGAGTGTTTTCAATTTCTTGACCAATGATTTATCAGCCTTTTACCTTGATTTTGCCAAAGATATCATCTATATCGAGGCAGCAAACTCAGCAGCACGCCGGAGTATGCAGACGGTCATGTATGAAGTCTTAGTCAAATTGACCCAACTGCTCTTGCCGATTGTACCACATACGGCAGAAGAAATTTGGACTTATCTCGATCAGGAGACGGCAGCCTATGCTTATCTGACGGAAATGCCGGAGGCGGTCGAGATAGCAGATGCTGAGGCAATCCTTGACTTTTGGTCAGCGTTCTTGGACTTCCGGACGGGTGTTCATAAGGCTTTGGAAATGGCGCGGGAAGACAAGGTTATCGGTAAATCTCTGGAAGCCAGCGTGACGGTTTATCCTGATGAACCGACCAAAGTGTTATTAGCGCGCGTCGCTCAGTCAGAAGATGTGGCGACCTTGCTCATCGTATCTGAGTTGCGTGTCTCTGATCAACCTGCACCGGCTGAGGCGGTAACAGTTGGCGGTAACGCCTTGTTTGTTCGCCATGCCAGCGGTAATGTCTGCCAAAGATGTCGGCGTACTGACGAGACAGTCGGCACCAACAGTAACCCGAACTTTGCGGAACTGTGCGACCACTGTACCGCTATCGTCGCCACAGAATTTCCTGAGCTTGCCACGACAGGCTTCGAGACGAACTAAGGATGCCCTAAGGCAAGGGAAAGCAGTCAAAACCGACAAAGCGGGGCAGCCGCTTTGTCGGTTTTGACTGCTTTTTTAAGATGAAAGTTGCGACCCCTAGGCGCTAGCGCTGAAATCTCTAGGCGCTAGCGCTGAAAATGCTAGGCGCTAGCGCTGAAAATTCTAGGGGCTAGCGCCAAAACCGCTAGGGGCTAGCGTTAAAATCTCTAGGCGCTAGCGTCAAAATCTCTAGGAGCTAGCGCCAAAACCGCTAGGGGCTAGCGTTAAAACCGCTAGGAGCTAGCGCTAAAATCTCTAGGCGCTAGCGTCAAAATCTCTAGGAGCTAGCGCTAAAACCGCTAGGAGCTAGCGTCAAAATCTCTAGGGGCTAGCGTTAAAATCTCTAGGAGCTAGCGTTAAAATCTCTAGGGGCTAGCGTTAAAACCGCTAGGCGCTAGCGTTCAAAATTCTTGTGCGTCATCATCTGCTCTTGTGACCATCTTGAAATCAGACTTAGGCCTGATTTTTTTTCTGGGTAATATGAGATAATAAGGAAGTAGGTAAGACTGTGATCAAAAAACAGTCACGGTCTTTGTCCCAGTGGACAGCCTACTATTGACTGATATGCTAGGCAAGCTGTGTCGCTAACTTGACACAGTCAGATAAAAGAAAGTGTGCGCAGAGATGACCAACAAAAAAGAAAGAATCCTCGACTTGATGCGTCAGGGGATCATCACCGAGAGCGAGGCCATTGAGTTGCTGGAGAAAGCCGGACTGGCGGACGATACAGGAGCTGCTAAAGATGAAGGCAAAACGCAAGCCAGATCAACCGATCAAGAAGGCTATCAAACCGATTCATCTGAGGCGGTCAAACATTTCGTCAATCAAGCTGGTAGCCTGATGAAAGGTTTGTTTCAGTCAGCCAAGAAATCCGTTGATGATACGGTTGACTTTAGCAGTGGTTTTCCCAGTTTCAAACATTTGACACATTCAGAGTTTAAAGCATTTGATCAACCGATCAGAGAATTGGCAGTCACAGCAACGTCTGGAGATGTCACAGTTGTGGTAAAAGATGTCGAAAAAACGATTGTCGAAGCGACTTACAAGGTGTATGGTGGCGTGGCAGAAGAGGCTTTGGCTGATTTTATTCGAGATAATGTCATCATCTCTTTAGACGAAGGTCAGTTGCGTGTGGCCGTTCAGAGTAAACGGATCGTTGTTGAGTTAACGATTACCTTAGCAAGACATCAACTAGCAGCTGCTAAATTTAATGTGGTTAATGGGATGATGACGCTGAAAGATCTCGTCGCAGAAAACTTGACAGTCAAAAAAGTCAATGGCGACTTGACAGTCGCAGGAGGTAAGTTTGGCACAGCGGCGATTAGAAATGTCAATGGCGAAATTAAGGTGTCAACTGATTTTGATACAGCAGACATTACCAATGTCAACGGGGAAGTTTTGGTGACAGTCACATCTCTTGCGGCAGAAAACCTTAAAGTTGAGAACGTCAATGGGCAGGTTAAGATTTCAGTGCCTGCTAATATTGGTTTAGTTGGTTATGTCAAAACAATATTTGGTGGTTATAAAACACGTCTTAAACTAGACAATCCACTGGCAATCGGTATAAAAGGTGCCGCTTTAGTCAGAACGGCAATCAACAGTTTGACTTTAGATGTGACTATGGTTACCGGAACAATCTGGTTAAAAGACGGTCAGCCTGCACCGTATGTAGCTGAGGCAAAGACTTCTGAACAAGCGAGCGACAAAGAAAGCGAGGACAAAACAAGTGGCGACTAAAAAATTAACAAAATCAAGAACGAATAAGCAATTGGCGGGGGTTATCGGTGGCCTTGGGGAATACTTTGGCTGGAGTTCGGATGTGATTACGATTATTCGGATTGTCTATGCGGTTTTAGCCCTGACAAGCTACGGATCGCTTCTGCTGATCTACATTATCGTTGCCATTATCATCCCACAGGCGCCACGAAATGACTGGAGAAATAAACAGGATTTTTCAGGCTTTTCAAAGTGGCCGGGGGAAGCGCCCAAGGCTCAGAAAAGGAAAGATGTGACACCTTTTGATGATGACGAGGACTGGTCACGATTTTAAGAACGATAAGACAACGCTTGGTCTAGTGATAGACAAAGCGTTTTTTACTAAATTTTGCTATAATGAAAACAAGTTCGGCTGGTGCGAAGCCGGTCTGTTCAAGCAGAAAAAGAAAAGTGGGAGTAACTATGGGAGTCACAGTCGCAGAATTACTGGAGAAGATTAAATGTGATGTCGTCTATGCGTCTGAAACGGCGCTCAAGAAAGTCATTAAAACGTCTGATGTGACCCGTCCGGGATTAGAAATGACGGGCTACTTGGATTATTATACACCTGAGCGGATACAGCTTTTTGGCATGAAGGAATGGTCTTATGCTCAAAACGTTATCGGGGACAATCGCTATGACTTGTTGAAAAACATCGTGACGAATGCGACACCTGCAATCATTGTCGCAAGAGGCTTGTCAGTGCCTGATGAAATGATTTGCGTGGCTAAAAAAAGAGACACTGTGCTCCTGCAGTCGAGCGAGCAGACCAGCCGACTTAATGGTGCCATTACAGCCTTTTTAGATGAAAGGTTAGCCGTCAGAACAACGGTACATGGTGTGCTAATGGATATATTTGGTGTTGGCGTGCTGATTCAAGGCTCATCAGGCATTGGGAAATCGGAGACTGGTCTGGAGTTGATCAAACGTGGTCACCGCTTAGTTGCTGACGATCGTGTTGATGTTTACCAGAAAGATGAGTTTAGTCTGGTAGGCGAGCCGGCTGAGATATTACGTCATTTGATTGAATTACGAGGCGTTGGGATTATTGACGTCATGAGTCTCTTTGGCGCTGGTGCTATTAAAGATAGCGCTCAGATCGACCTCACTGTCTATCTGGAACACTATGAAAAAGGCAACGACTATGACCGTCTCGGCAATGGTGAGACGACTATTAACTTCTCAGGTGTTGACGTCCCTCAAGTCAAGATTCCGGTCACAACAGGTCGAAACGTTTCAGTCATTATCGAAGCCGCCGTCATGAACTTCCGAGCGAAGATGATGGGGTTTGATGCGACTAAGATGTTTGAGGAACGCTTGACCAATTTGATTGCGAAGAATTCATAAGATGAAAAATTTATTATTAACGATTGACCCAGTGGCACTCAGACTAGGACCGATTGAAATTCGCTGGTATGCCTTGTGTATCGTGGCGGGTGTTATCGTGGCTGTCTGGCTTGCCATGCGAGAAGCGCCGAGGAAAAAGATTAAGCCAGATGATGTCTTGGATTTTATCCTGATTGCCTTTCCGATTGCGATTATCGGTGCGAGGCTCTACTATGTGCTGTTTGAGGCGGGCTACTATTCACAACATCCCAGTGAGATTTTTGCGATTTGGCAAGGCGGGCTTGCGATTTATGGTGGCTTGCTTGCTGGTGCGGTGACCTTGTTCATCTTTTCTTACTATAAGCTGATTGCACCGCTTGACTTTTTGGATATTGCAGTACCAGGAGTCTTGGTCGCACAGGCAATGGGGCGATGGGGGAACTTCTTCAACCAAGAGGCTTTTGGTAAGGCTGTCAGCGACTTGCACTTGCTGCCAGCATTTATCAAGCAACAGATGTGGATTGAGCATAGCTATCGCTTACCGACTTTCTTATATGAATCTTCTTGGAATTTGGTTGGCTTTACCCTGATCATGACGGTTAGACACCGACTCAACTGGCTTAAATCAGGGGATATTTTTGCCTTCTATCTGCTTTGGTATGGTACGGGGCGATTTGTGATTGAGGGGATGAGGACCGATAGTCTGATGTTAGGGCCGCTCCGTGTGTCCCAAGCCTTATCACTCTTATTAGTTGTGGCTGGTCTGGGCTTTGTGCTTGTCAACCATCAGGTGAGCAAATATTTCCGTAACAAGTTGTAATTTGCTATAATTGATGTATGCGATTGAAACCTTTTTGAAGGGTAATAGAAAGAGGAACTTATGGGTATAATCGGAAGTATCGCCTTACTTATCATTGCGCTTGCCGTTGTCACTTTAGTCGTGTTTTTAGTGATCTTGCTTGTTAAATTGATGAAAACAGTCAGGGAAATCAATCGGACGATTGTCATCGTTACGCAAGATACAGATGTGTTGCTCAAACAAGCAGACACTTTGATGGCCAAGACGAATACCTTGCTGGATGATGTCAATGGCAAAGTGGCCACGATTGATCCCTTGTTCACGGCAGTAGCGGACTTATCTGAAAGTGTGTCTAAACTGAATCGTTCCGGTAATGCCTTTGTGACACGGGTTAAGGGCAGAGCAAGCAATGCCGGAAAAGCGGCGGCAGTCGTCACTTTAGGTCGCAGTGCAAGTAAATGGTTGAGGAAAAAACAAGCAGACTAACAGCGCCTCAGTCGTTCGAGGTGAGTAGAGCATAAAGGAGAGAGAAATGGCTAAGAAAACAGGATTTTTAGTAGGTGCGATTCTAGGTGCGTTGACGGGTGCAGCAGCAGCTTTAGCAGCAGCGCCAAAGGAAGGCAAGAAACTCCGCCAAGATATTAAGGACTTTTATGAGGATTATAAAGAGGATCCCAAAGCCAAACTGGATGAAGTCAAGGACAGTGCTTTGAGTTTTTATGACGAGAAATCAGGGCAAGTGGTTGAGTTTTCGACAGAGAAATTCAATGACATCAAAGAAAAGTTTGACAATGGTGATATCACAGCTGACAAAGCGAAGGCCTTTTTACTGGCTAAAAAGGATGAAATCAAGGCAAAGGTTGAGGCAGGTGACCTGTCAAAAGAAAAAGTTTTAGACTTTCTGAATGCGACCAAAGCTAAGATTAGTGAGACAGTCAGCGATTTTAAAGCGGCAGATGATGCACCAGAGGCGGCACAAGACCATAGTGATGAGGACTTTTCTCTTGAATTAGAGCAAGAAGACTTGGTTAAAAAAGCGGCTGTCATCTCGGCTAAAGCAGACGAATTGGTCGCACAAGTGGAGACAACAGCTACTGAAGAAGCGGCTAAATAGGGTCAGGTAAGCCAATAGACTAGGGGTGTCCTTAGTCTATTTGTTTGGGAGTCTCGTAACTGTTGGTTATTGAAGGTTGCGTGTGTTAAGATTAAAACGAGCAATAGAAAAGGAGAAAGCAAATGGCTGAATTTTTAACGGTAACGACTGAGCATATTCCAGGTTACAAGGTAGTTGAGGTGTATGGGGAAGTCTTTGGTGTGACGACTCGAAGTCGGAATGTGGCGAGTAATTTTTTGGGCAGTTTGAAGACGATTGTGGGTGGTGAGATTTCACAATTTACGCAACTGATCGAAGAAACTAGGGAAGAGGCCTTGCGCAAGTTGAAGCAAGAGGCGCTGGAAAAAGGTGCCAATGCCATTGTGATGATGCGGTTTGATACGGAAGCGATCGTGCAAGGTGTTGGCGCAACGGTCGCCTACGGGACAGCAGTCAGAGTAGAAAAAGAGGGTTAATCGCTAGCAGTGGCGAGTTTGGTGCGACATGATGCGGGGAGAAGCCCCGTTTTGTTTTACCCTATCCTTCGTTGCTCTGTGAGGTTTGGCTTAAAGCGGTGTAGGCTGGAACCGTTGCCTTGCGACACGCTTGCAAAGTTTAACTTTGTGCCACAGCTGTTTTGAGACACCCCTCTCCACTACACTCAGGGTGTTTTGGGAAGAGATGCTCGGTACTTGCTGAAAAGCTCTTGAGCTTTTGGCCAAGTCGTTAAGAGCAGTTGGCAAACTTCCCATGGGGATTTAAGCAAACCCCCATGGGAATTTGGCAAAACCCTCATGGGAGTTTGGCAAAACCCTCATGGGAGTTTGAGCAAACCTCCATGGTAAGTTAGGCAAAGCTCCATGGTAACTTGGACAAACCTCCATGGTAAGTTGAGCAAACTACCATGGAGGTTTGTTCGAGTCTTGCTTGGGCTGATCCCTTGCCTTGCGAGTTTGGTCTCGAATTGGTGTGGTGGCTGACCCGTTGCCTTCCGAGGTTTGTTTCAAAATGGTGTAGGTTGTTGCGTTGCCTTGCGAGGCTTGTCGCCACGCAGTTATGAGACCAAGCCTAGAACGAAACGACCGGCCACCCCAAGCCCCGACCAAAGTCATGCTCATGACTTGTCAAAGTGTAGACCTGTACCTACAAAAGTGTAGACCTGCACTTGCGATGTCCAGTTCAAACGAACCCCCCAAATCAACGTATTGGGGGGTTCTTTCGGTTTTATCAGATGACTAGGGTCAGTTCAAGGCTTTCTCGACTTCTTCGAGCATGAGCTGAGTGGATTCTAGACCACCGCCGCTCAGGTACCAAACAGCTGGATTAAGTTCGATGACTTTGCCGTTTTTAGCCGCAGTGGTTTGTTTAATCAAGTCGTTATCAGCAAGGGGTGTCCCGTCTGATGCACCGCCAATGGCTTTAGTCCGGTCAATGACGAAGATCAAATCAGGATTTTTTTCAAGGACGTATTCAAAAGATACGCTTTGGCCGTGAGTTGTCGCCTCGATCTTATCATCAACACTCTTAAAGCCAAAGGTTTGGTTGATAATGCCATAACGTGAGCCCGGTCCGAAAGCAGAGAGTTGCCCTTCATTTGACATGACGGTTAGGGTCGTCAAATTGGATGCTTCAGCTTTCTTTTTAAGGGCGTTGATCTTTTTCGTCAGACTTGCGAGTTGTGTTTTGGCTTTACTTGCTTGCCCATAGATGCTGGCAAGTGTCAGCACATTCTTTTGTGTGGACTGCCAGACTTTGTTGGCATCTGTTGATAAGTATAAGACAGGGGCAATCTTTTCCAAATCAGCTTTGAAACTTTCTTGACGCCCTGAAATGATAATCAGCTCAGGCTGTAAAGCATTAATCTTTTCCAAATCGGGTTCTTTCAAGCCACCAGCGTTGTCAACTTTTTTAAAGGCTTTGAGATAGTCGGGCAAGTTGCTGGTTGCCGCACCAACGACAGATTGACCTTGACCTAAAGCCTCAATCGTATCAAGGGAGCCATTGTCAAAGACAACAACTTTGCTAGGGTGTGTGGGCACAGTGATTTTCTGACCATTTGAATCGGTCACTTCAATTGTTTTGGCTAATTTTTGAGTTGTTTTAGCTTTTGAGCTGCTAGTCGTGGTGTTTTCTTTTTGAGTCCCACAAGCAACCAGTAGGGTGGCAAGTAGTAGGACACCAGTCAAAGTAGTAAAAAGTTTTTTGAATGTCATGATAATTCTTCCTTTATATATGAGTTTAATTCTTGTATTAATAGAGCGTCTTGGTTACAAGAGCAGTTGCTTTAAAAATAGAGACAGAGCTTTTTACCGTCAATCTCTTTGATTCTAACGGTCATCTCGTACAAGGGATTTAAAACCGCTTCGGTGATGATGCGTTCTGTCGTATCGTGAGCCACGATCTGTCCTGATTTCATGGCAATGATGTCGTCCGCAAAACTTGCCGCAAAATTAATATCATGTAGGACGATGATGACCGTTTTACCAAATTGTTGGACTAAAGTTTGTAAGAGCTGCATCATTTGCAGCGCAAAGTTCATGTCCAAGTTATTCAGCGGTTCGTCGAGTAAGATATAGTCTGTATCCTGAGCTAAAACCATGGCAATGTAAGCACGTTGCAGCTGGCCGCCGGATAAGTTTTGAATCAGTTCATCTGCTAAGGGCTGTAAGCCTAGATAATCAAGTGCCATCTGAATTTTGTCACGGTCTTGCTTGGTCAACCGTCCTTTAGAGTAGGGAAAGCGACCAAAGGCAACGAGTTCCTCAACAGAAAGCTGCAGATTCAAATGGTTGATTTGTTTGAGAATGGCGAGTTGTTGGGCTAAGTTTCTGGATTTAAAGCCTTTCAAATCCTGACCGTTGAGGTAGATATGGCCCGTTTCTGTGGGGATTAAGCGACTCATGCTGGCAAGTAAAGTGGATTTACCAGCACCATTTGGACCGATTAAGGCGGTCAATTTCCCTTTTTTGATGGTCAGGTCAATGTCTTTTAGAATTGTGTGTGACCCAATTGTCTTGGATAAGCCTTCGATTTTCATCAGCGATGTCCATTTCTTTCGTATAAAAGTCGCCCAATAAAGTAGCAACCACCCGTGAACTCAATGATGACGTTCAAGGTTGTGTTGAATGTAAAAAGATGTGTGACGAGAAAGTCACCCAAAATCAAAAACAGCATGGCGATTAAGCTAGCAGCCACAAAGAGCTGCCGATGGCGATAGGTTGTCATCACTTGATAGGCAATCGTTGCCACAATAAAGCCAAGAAAACTTGTCGGGCCAACAAGCGCTGTTGAGATACCGACGAGGGCAGTAATGGCGACTAATGTCAGTAATTGTAACTGTCTCAGGTCGATACCCAGATTAATCGCTTGATCATGACCTAAATGCAAGACATCTAGCTGTGGTGCAAGTTGCCATAAAATGATGCAGAGTCCTGCAATTAAAACAGCAGCAAGCAACAAATGATCGACTTTGACATTGGAAAAACTCGCAAAAAGTTTACCTTGTAACTTATCATACTCATTGGGATCGAGAATGATTTGGAGAAAGCGACTGACTTGATCAAAAAATGTGCCTAAAATCATGCCAATCATCAGAAATAGAAAGAGATTGGACTTGAATTTTTTTAACAAGGCAAAGGTCAAGCAAGTGCTGACAGACATCATCATGCCGATAGAGATGAGAAAGCCGCTAATGGTTGTCGTTGTTGATAGCGTTTGACTGCCCAGCCCAAAAATAGCGAGTGTCTGCATGAATACATAGAGTGAATCCATGCCTAAGATATGAGGGGTTAAGAGTTTATTTTGTGTCAAGGTTTGAAAGCTGAGCGTTGAAAAACTACAAGCGATCCCTACTAAGCCAAAGGCCAACATTTTCTTGCCTCGTAAGGCGAATGCAAAAGCCCAATTGCCATAGGTGTGATAGCTCATAAACAAAGCGCAACTAGCCAATAGGGCAAGTAGCAAGATGACATAAGTTAATTTATGAGTCATGGTGCTTAACCTCGATTCTCTTTGAGCAAGAGTCCGATGAACGCCACGCTACCTAAGATACCAACGATCAAACTCACAGAGACTTCGTAAGGTGCGATGACCAAACGGCCAATGATATCGCAAATCAAGAGGAGACAGGCACCGAAATAGGCAGTCAGCGGTAGATTCTTTTTCATCTGGTCACCAAATTTTAAGGTCACAAGATTGGGAACGACAATAGCTAAAAAAGGGATATTGCCCACACTGACAAGTACAATACTAGATGATAAAGCGATGATGCCAATGCCCAACAATCGCATCTTTTGATAATTAATCCCTAAATTTGTCGCCAGATCTTGCCCAGCTGACATAATCGTAAATTGATAAGCTAGAGCATAGATAACGATGAATAAGGGGAGCGAGAGGTAGAGTAATTCGTAAGACCCCCGCATGACAGTAGAGAAATTCCCTTGTAGCCAAGAGGTGATATTTTGGATGAGTTGGTAGCGATAAGCAAAGAAACTGGTTAGGCTACCGATAATGTTGCCAAACATGATACCGACCAAAGGCAGCATCAAGCTAGTTTGACGAGGTAAGTATTGGGAGATGAGTAAAAATACCCCAGTCCCTAACAATGCAAAGCCAAAGGCAACGCACATCCGTGTTAAAACGGGCGCATTAGGCAGCAAGATCATCACAAAAACGATGCCTAATTTGGCGCTATCCATTGTCCCAACAGTATTTGGAGAGACAAATTTATTTTGAAGTAAGTGTTGCATGACCAGTCCCGAAACGCTAACGCTGGCACCTGCAATCACTAAACTTAATGTTCTAGGTAATCTAGAGGCAAGTAGGACAAGATGTTGTTGGCTTGTCCAAGTGCTGACCTCGAAAGGTGGTAAATCAACTAATCCAATGAAAGTGGATGTGAGGATGAGGATGAAAAAGAAAATGATGACTCCTAATCGTTTAGTCATAACGTTTTTCCTTTCCGACGATAAGTTGTAGCAATAAAAGTGAGGCCTCAACTTCTATCTTTTGTCAAAAGTATTTGACATCCTCTATTAAATCATAAACGATTTAGTTTAGCAATAGTCAGAAAATATTAAAAAGAAAGCCAACCCTCTCCGAACTTTTGCGTATAAATAGTTAGAGAGGATAAAAAATATGTATACAATCAAAGAAACAGACTATCCCATGATGCCGAGGGAACGGTTGAAAAAATTAGGCGAAAAATATCTATCTGACCAAGAATTATTGGCGATCTTACTGCGAACAGGGACAACAAAAACTTCAGTTGTTGAGCTGTCAGGTCAAATTCTGAGACATTTTGAAACATTGGAAAATTTCCGACGGTCAAGTGTTGAAGAGCTGATGGAAATTTCTGGTATTGGGATGACTAAGGCAGTAGAAATCCGAGCGATGATCGAATTAGGCAAGCGAATCCAGACGACAGAGCGCACACGGTATGGTCAAGTGACAGGTGCAAAACAGTTTGCTGAGATTTTAATGGATGAGATGTCGGATTTTGATCAGGAGCATTTGGTTGCGGTTTATCTGGACGGTAAAAATAAAATCATCAAAAAACGGACGATTTTTGTCGGGACTGTCAATTCAGCAAGTGCTAATCCGCGGGAAATTTTACACTTTGCAGTTAAAATGTTAGCAGCTAGTATTTTGATTGCCCACAATCATCCATCAGGTGATCCCAAACCGTCAGATGCCGACATCAATTTCACAGAAAAGATGAGTCAGGCTTGCGATTTAATCGGTATTACCTTTGTTGATCATCTTGTGGTCGGTCAGACACGCTATTTTTCATTCAAAGAATATGGCTTATTATTCTGAGCACACAAAAAACCTTCACGGGCAAATCAGTTGGCGTGAAGGTTTTTTTGTGTGGTTAAAGATTGTAGACAGCGTAACGAAAGAAATCGAGGTCTTCGTCACGGACATTGTACATGAAGTCTGGATGCCATTGAACCCCAAGAAAACGTAAATTGGGATCGATAGATTGGACGGCCTCCACAATGTGATCGCCTATTGATTTCGCAATGACTTCGAGTTGCGGAGCAACTCGTTTGAGACTTTGGCGATGGAAAGAATTGACATGGGTTCGTAGACCGTAGATTTGCTCTAATGGCGAGTGTTTTTGGATCTGAACATCGTGAGACGTTTGATAAATCGCCTTGTCTTGCCAGTGATTAGGGATGTGTTGATTGAGAGAGCCACCGAGTGCCACATTGGCCAGCTGCATACCACGACAAACACCAATTATTGGCTTATTTTGTTTAATCGCCTCATTGATGAGGGCAATTTCAAAGGCATCTCGTTCCCGATTATAATTGGTTGATTTGATCGTTTCGATTTCACCATAAAACTCAGGGGCAACATTTTGACCCCCAGCTAATATCAATTTATCAATCATTGAAATATAACGTTTGGCGTGCATGGGATCGCCGATTGGCAGCATGATGGGGAGACCGCCGACCAGCTGTACAGCTTTAATATAACCGGACGGATTGTAGGAAATCGCCATGTGGCTCATCTCCCCCCCAGCATCACGGCGCTCATTTGCAGCAACACCGATAATAGGTTGTAAGTTTGTCATAGTTTAGTCGCAGTTTCTTTTTTATCTTGCATGAAAAACAAGAGTGTTTGGAGTTCGCTTGTCAGGTCGATAGATTGGACAGTGATATTCTCTGGCACTTCTAAACGTCTAGGTGTAAAATTGAGAATGCCCTTAATGCCAGCGGCTACTAAAATATCTGCAACCTCTTGCGCCCGATCGCTTTGGACAGAAATGATAGCCGTCTCGATATTGGACTCCGGTAAGTTCTTTTTGATGTCGGAGATATTATAGACTGGAATCCCATCATCTGTCCGTGTGCCCACGAGCGGATTACCTGCCACATCATAGGCTTGGGTAATCCGCATTTTATTGCGGTCGTGAAAGCGGTAATGAATCAGCGCACGCCCTAAGTTTCCGACACCAATCAGGGCAATATTGGTCTCAGCAGAGTCGCCCAATAAGTCAGAGAAAAAGTCACGCAGAGCTGCTGTGTCGTAACCATAGCCCCGTCTACCGAGTTCGCCAAACAGCGAAAAATCTCGTCTGACCGTGGCAGAATCAATACCTAGCTTGGTCGCAATCGTTTGCGAATTTGTGCGGCTGACCTCATCTGCCACAAATTGTTTGAAGATCCGGTAATACTGAGGCAAGCGTTTGGCAGTAGCTTTTGGCAAGACCTCGTTGAATTTTGTGATAACCATTGTAATAGCCCCCTCCAGAAACATTCTTTGTGAATAGGTTACCAAAAGTTTGTGAACCTGTCAAACAAAACTCGGTCAGAGGCACGGCAAAGGTATGAAGCAATCACATGACATGATCACAATATTTTTAAAACCTATCCAACCACTATCCTGAACGCAGAGGTTCCGTTCCAATCTTTGGCTCAAAACAGCGTGGCGACACGCTCTCCAAACTGTGACTTCCGAGCTAACTGTCGCGCCTAAGGTCTCGCTCTTGTCACTATGCCCCAGCAGTTTTGAGCCAAAGCGCTCCACGTCACAACAAAATTTGTCTGACTGAAGGAGCGGCGTGTGGCTCAATTTTTGACACTTGCCTGATGGCTGTGTGAGGTCAAAAGTTTATTTTTGAACGCAACTCCGCAGCATGATCAGTCTCTGTCTACAACTCCAAAGACAAGCTAAAATGTTTCAGCATTTTCATGCCTTTGAATCTGTCCCAGAGGTTCCATAAAGACACTGAATTATGATAAAATGAAGCTATGATTTTATTACAAGGACATAACATTTCACGGACATTTGGCTCAGATGTCTTATTTGAAAACATCACTTTAACGATTCAAGATAACTCACGTCTATCGCTTGTCGGGCGTAATGGTGCGGGCAAATCAACCTTGCTAAAAATTATCGCCGGTGTTGAGACCGCGAGTTCAGGGGAGATTTCAAAGCCTAAAACTGTGACCATGTCTTACTTGGCACAGGAAACCAGCTTTTCATCTGAGCGGACAGTCTATGATGAGATGCTGTCTGTTTTTGAGGTGCAGCAAGATCAGGAAAGACAGTTGCGACAGATGGAAGCTGAGATGGCTGAGCTAACGGGTGCAGACTTGTCAAGTCTGATGTCACGTTATGATACATTGACCGAGACTTTTCGTCACAACAGAGGCTTTACCTACGAGTCCGAGATCAAAAATGTCTTAAATGGCTTTAAATTTACTGAGACTTTTTGGGGACAAGCGGTGACGAGCTTATCAGGCGGGCAAAAAACACGGCTTGCCCTAGCTAAAATCTTGCTAGAAACCCCTGAACTTTTGATTTTAGATGAGCCGACCAACCACTTGGATATCGACACGTTGTTGTGGTTGGAAACTTATCTGAAAAACTATCGGGGTGCGATTCTAATCGTCAGCCATGATCGCTATTTCTTGGACAAAGTCACGACCGAAACACTAGAACTGTCTCGTGGTAAGCTTGAGAGATATGCCGGTAATTACAGCAAATACATTGCGCTGAAAGCAGAAAAGCTAGCGACACAGGCCAAGCAGTACGATAAACAGCAAAAAGAGATTGCCAGTCTGGAAGACTTTGTCAATCGGAATCTTGCCCGTGCCTCAACAACCAAACGGGCGCAATCAAGGCGGAAGCAACTTGAAAAAATGACACGTCTGGATCAGCCGCTAGCTGATGAGAAGTCAGCGCATTTTACTTTTTCATCAGCTACTGCCTCTGGGAATGTCGTCTTGACCATTGAAAATGCTGCCGTTGGCCATGATCAAGAGGTCTTATCCAGTCCGATCAATTTAGACGAACGCAAGTATGATGCGATTGCCATTGTGGGTCCTAATGGTATCGGCAAATCAACCCTGATTAAAACAATCGTTGGCAAACTGCCTTTAATCGAGGGAACTATCAAACTAGGCGCTAATGTCGCAATGGGCTATTACGATCAGGAACAAGGTGGCTTGACCCCTGCTAACACGGTCTTAGAAGAACTTTGGCGCGACCATAGCACGACACCAGAGCTTGAAATCAGAAACCGTCTGGGGGCTTTCCTGTTTTCAGGAGAAGATGTCCAAAAAACAGTGGGTATGTTGTCGGGTGGCGAAAAGGCACGCTTGCTTTTGGCGAAACTAGCCATGCAGCAGGATAATTTTTTGATCCTAGATGAGCCGACTAACCACCTAGATATTGATAGTCGTGAGGTGCTAGAGAATGCCTTGATTGACTTTGATGGCACGCTCTTATTTGTCAGTCATGACCGTTATTTCATCAATAGAGTCGCAGACAAGGTGCTGGAGCTTTCGGCTAGTGGCAGTAAACTTTACTTGGGTGACTATGATTATTATCTGGAAAAAAAGGCTGAGGAAGCTGAAATCGCTGAGTTGTTAGCAAGGGAAGTTGAAGAAAGCTCAGGACAAGCGCAGCCGTCAGCTTATCAAGCCTCAAAAGACGATCAAAAATGGCGCAGAAAATTAAGACGGGAGATCGAGGCGCTTGATGACAAGCTCCAAGCCTTTGACAAGCAAATCCTAGAGATTCATACCGCAATGGCAGCCGCCGCAGAAGACTTTGTCAAGTTAGGTGAGTTGCAAGCTGACCTGTCGCTCATTTTAGCTGAAAAAGAAGCAACAGAAGAACTCTGGCTAGAAAAGTCAGAGGCACTAGGAGACTGACAGGATTGTCTGTCAAGCAAGAGATAGTGAAGTAAAGAAAAGATAAAGATCAGGAGGGAAGTTAAATGGCAATCCTAACAATTGATGAAATCAAGGAAAAGATTGAACCTATTGCTAAAAAATATAAGATCCCTAAAGTTTTCCTTTTTGGGTCTTATGCAAGAAACACCCCCACCGAAAAGAGTGATGTTGATTTGGTAATTGAATCATCTCATATCCCCTATTATGATATTTTATTTGATATAGAAGAAGAGTTGGAGACAAACTTCGGTCGCCACGTTGATCTTATTGAGTATGAGGTTTTGAGTCAAAACCGCACAGCAGACCGACGTGAATTTAACAGCGCTGTCATAAAGGACATGGTAAGGATTTATGATGAGGAGTTCGACCTGTTAAACTCTTCAAAACAACAAGAAGTGTTGGCAGCTCCGGATGAGTTTATAGAAGAAACGAACAGCAAGAAGTCCAAAGAACTTTAATGATACCCCCAAAAGCAGAGTGTCTGACACTTTGCTTTTTTTATTTAAAAGAGAACGATTTGAGGGGGTGGCGTGTGGTTAAACTTTTGACAGTTGCGTGTGGGTCGTGTCAGGTCAAAAGTTTAGCCCTGAATGTCAGCCCCGACATGATCAGACTTTATCTGCAAAGACAATGACAAGTCAAAGTGTTCAATCCTTTTCATGCCTTTGAGGTCTGGGTATGTGGGTTATGCTATTAGTTTGAGCTAGAACGTGTTACAATAGTAGCAAACTGATAGATTTGAAAAGGGGATGAGATGACAAATAGACAGACAAAGCAGCGCACCAACCACGGCAAGAAAGTAAGGGGTCGGGCAGCCTCAGTTAAAGGCTATCTCAAAATAGGGCTGGCGATTTTAATCGTGGCTGGTCTGGCTAGAGGTGCGCATCTCTTGATTCAAGGGGGAAATCAGCCAGCAGCTAAGCCGACTTCAACGCCTAAGACGAGTCAAAGTGTGCCAGCTAGCAAAAAGGAAAAGACAGCGGGCAAGCGTCAGACCCTTTTAGCCCAAGCCGAACGCCATGCGAAACAATACGATTATGAGGCGGCGATCAAGCAGCTGCAAGACCCTGTCTTTGCGCATGACAGCGAGGCTACCGATAAAATCGAAGCCTACAAGACTGCGCAATCACAGCTCGTCCGCCATGAAGATGTGACCGACATCACGCACGTCTTTTTTCACTCGCTAATTGTCGATCCGGCGCTTGCCTTTAACCCACCGGCAAATGTTGATGGTTACAATGACTACATGACGACTGTGACGGAGTTTAAAAGAATGCTCAAGGCTTTTTATGCGGGCGGTTTTGTCTTAGTTTCCCCTCATGATATGGTCAAGAAAGTCACTGCCGCTGATGGGACGGAAACCTTTACCGCTGGCGATATCCTGTTGCCAGAAGGCAAGAAACCAATGGTCATGTCCCAAGATGATGTCAACTACTATAAAAATATGACCGGCTTCGGCTTTGCCGATAAGTTAGTGGTTGATAAGGACGGTGCGGTTAAGGCTGAATACATTGATCCCAAAACCAAGAAAACGTCTGTTGGCGCTTATGATTTAGTGCCGATTTTGGATGCCTTTATTGAGGAACATCCTGAGTTTTCCTATCATAATCACAAGGCTGTGATTTGTGAGACAGGCTATGAAGGCGCGCTCGGCTACCATGATGTCAAGACGACAGGTAGCGCTGACTTTAAGGCGGCTAAGGCGGTCGCTGATGCGATGAAAGCAGATGGTTACGAGTTTGCCTCGCACTTCCTATGCCCATATCGGCTACGGTGTGGCAACGGCAGCAGCAGTCCAAGATGACATTACCGCTTGGGACAAGGAAATCAAGCCTGTGACAGGTGCGACAGACCTCTTTGTCTATCCATTTGGTCAAGATATTCACGGCGTGGAGAATTATAGCAATGAGAAATTCAAGATTCTCTACCAACACGGCTTTCGGTTCTTCTTCAACGTTGATGCCTCCAAACCTGCATGGGTTCAGCTCCATCAAACCTATATCCGCCAAGCACGGCGTAACCTAGATGGCTACCGCTTATGGCACGATCTAATCGACCCCAACCATCAGCTGCTAGGCGACTTGTTCAACACTGCCGATATTTTCGATCAGGTACGCCCAATCCCAGTCCCAGATGTCAGTAATGCTGTGAGACATTAATCAAAAACCCTCCTTGCGCAAAGCGTGGGGAGGGTTTTTGACACCTGTGATGAAGCAAGGACAGTGAGGTCATGAGATCGCATGACGGCGGGTGGTGCCCTGTGGGAGAGGGACGCCGGTCTTAAAAGAAGTGACGTTGGGCAACAAAGCGTGTCCGTTGAGCAAAAAAGAGTGCTCGTCGATTAAAAAAGATGCGGCGTTGGTCAAAAAAGAGTCGTCGTCGAATAAAAAAGAGTGTCCGTCTAGCAAAAAAGAGTGCTCGTCGAGTAAAAAAGATGGGTCGTTGAGCAACAAAGAGTCGCCGTCTAGTAAAAAAGATACGCCGTCGAATAAAAAAGAGTGTCCGTTGAGCAAAAAAGAGTGCTCGTCGAGTAAAAAAGATGCGGCGTTGGTCAACAAAGATGCGCCGTCTAGTAAAAAAGATGCGTCGTCGAGCAAAAAAGAAGGGTCGTCGAGCAAAAAAGATGAGCCGTCGAATAAAAAAGAGTGTCCGTCGAGCAAAAAAGAGTCGCCGTCTAGTAAAAAAGAGTCGTCGTTGGTCAAAAAAGAGTCGTCGTCGGTCAAAAGAGAGTGTCCGTCGAGCAAAAAAGAGTCGTCGTCGTGTAAAAAAGATGCGCCGTCGATTAAAAAAGATGCGGCGTTGGTCAAAAAAGAGTCGCCGTCGATTAAAAAAGAGTGTCCGTCGAGCAAAAAAGAGTCGTCGTCGTGTAAAAAAGATGCGGCGTTGGTCAAAAAAGATGCAAGGTCGTCCCAAAAAGCCTCGCCGTCGAGCAAAAAAAAGGGCTGCGCTCATCATGAGCGCAGCCCTTTTACTAGCTGTTGGGTGGTGACTTAATCTTCTGCTTCTGTTGTGCTAGGTGCGACACGGTGTTTGCGGCTTACGAACTGCTCTTGTAATGTTTTGGCAACATCTTTAGCACCAGAGACATTTTGTCTAGTCGCAGCCTTGGCTGCTTGATAAAAAATCAGCGCCGTATTGTAGGCTTCGCCGCCAGCAGCCATTGCTGTGTCATCAAGGCCGGTCGTGAGTTCTTTGCAGCTGAGGGTCAGGGCACGCAGGTTGCTGCTATCCGCTATATCTCCCGCAAAGTCTGACATTTTGATAAAAGGTGGGACGATGTCAGGGTATTGTTTGGCAAAGTCATAGCTTTTAGCGACGAAGGCTAAGGTCTTGTCCCCGAGTTTGAGCGATTTTTTCCGCTCCTGAACAGAGAGATGAATCAGATAGGGCTTGAGCAGTTGATTGGCCCGATCAATCGCCTCCTGAGCATCCGCCAGCACATCAGCTGGGATTTGAGAGTGGTGTGATGATTTCATACGAAACCTCCTCTAATTAAGAATAATTTGCGTCATCGGGCTGCTGCCACGATGAGACCTTTTTTATCGGTCACTCTTATATACGATAAAAAGTAGTCCGTTTTATCAAAAAAAATCAAATTTTTTTTAAAATCACCGTTTTCAAGGGTTAGCGATAGGACATTGGACAATAAGTTGCCAAGTCAATCGCGCTTTTGCGACCGATTGGCGCTCCGATAGCTGGTCGCCATGTCAAACAGGCGTTTTGTTCCGAGTTTGAACAAAAGTTGACTCTGACCGCCAGTCCTAGCGCTTAGTCGTGCGGCCAGACAGTGACGCCAACACCCCCTCATGCTAGGACAAAGATATGACGTCATCACAAGATAGCGGAGCTTTCGTTCCGATCGTTGGCTCAAAACGGCATGGCGACACGCTTTCCAATCTGCGATTTCCGAGCTAACTGTTGCGCCTAAGGTCTCGCCAGTTAGCGCTATGCCACAGCTGTTTTGAGCCAACCCTCGCCACGCCGCAATAAAAATCGTCTGACTGAGGGGCGGCGTTTAGTTAAGTTTTTGCCACTTGCCTGATGGGTCGTGTCAGGTCAAAAGGTTAGCCCTGACCGCAGCTCCGCTGCCTGCTTAGACCTTGTTTGCAAGGACATTGACAAGGCAAACGATTCAAGCATTTTCATGCCCTTGTCTCTCAGTTCAAGGTTGCTGATAGTAATGGCTTCACGCAAGGAGATTACTCAGCGTTATCAGCGCCAATCAGTTAAAAAAGCTGCCATTACGGTAGCTTTTTTGTATAGGCTGGTGCGACTGAGCAGATTAATTGTCTAAAATAAAGCAAAAGGGTATAATAAAGATAAATAACGCCCATTTGATATTTACATTTTCTTCATAAGTTGAGAATATAAAAAGTTTGATCGAAAGGAAATGACCGTGTATAATCTTTTAGCACAGCACAGCACAGCACAGCACACGTCTCGTTCGATAGCGCACGTCTTTTTGTTGATGATTCATGAGCCAAGTGTCACATACGCCTTGTTTGAGGGTGTGTGATGCTTGGCTTTTTGGGTTTGGAGAGAAAGGAGGAGGAAAATTATCTTACTGCTTATGATGAACTAAAAACAATTAATGGAATGGGATTAGGAGAGGGAAAGGAAATATTTACGAGGAGATTAGTTATGGAGATTTGTACAAATTGTGGTAGAAGGTTTAAATTAGAGACGGCACAGGATTACTATGTGAGGCTTGGAGAGCCTTGGATTATGTTTTTATATGAAGCTTTTGGTAGCAACCTCGATTTTACTTGTAAATCTTGTTTACAGGATCAGTATGAAGAAGATGTGAATGATTATGAAGCAGGTGCTGATGTAGAAGATCCGTTTGGTGATGCACCTGACGGATATTGGGATTGATAGAGAAAGAGTAATTCAAACAAGAACTTACGACAGGAGGAGATATGACATTATGTCACAGGGAGTAACCAAAAGATAATTGTTGTATTAAAGACATGGATGATTTCCAATGTTGATTAATATGGATTGTAGAGTAAATCAACGAATTTATTAGTGTTGATAAAAATTTAGTAAATAAGGAGACGTTATGAAAAAAAGTATCTGTAAAAAAGTTATACCCGTAGTAATGGCTGTATTTTCAATCATAATATTTGTTGGATGTAATTCAAAAACAACTCAAAAAACAAAATATTATGATGAACAATATATTAAAACCCTAGCCATTTCACTAGATGATAGATGGGAATACTCTGAAAGTAAATCTGCAAAAGATGCCGACCTATTAGATAGTTTAACTAAAGCACTAACAATAGAGTATGATGGATTAAAAAAAGGTAATTTTTCCGAAAAAAAATTCAAAAATAGTAAATTAAAAGAATTGGCACTATCTTACAACAATGAACTTAAGAATGGGATAGAAATTCTTAAAAAAGCAACTAAATCAAGCCTCTATGAATCTGACGGGAAATGGGCGATTCATTACAATAATAGAACTAAACTACTATCTGAAATAAATGAAGTTAAGGGAATACCTGTAAAAAACAAAACAATTTTTAAAGAATTGATCAATAACGGTAGCGAGGTAAAAGAGAATAAGGAATTAGAAGATAAAATAGAAACAAATTTGTCTAAAATTGTTTTTTCTGAAAAACCAAAAGAATATGAATCAAGTTACAAAGATTATGAAGCTGTGGTAATTAACGAAACAGGTACAAACTTTAAATCTTTTTCTGCTAAAATTTATCTTGAAGATGAATCAGGGACTAGGGTTGATACTGAATATATATACCTTAACGATTGGGCGACTAATCAAAAAGTAACAGTTGATTTTTCGACTGACAAAGTATTTTCAACGTTAAAAATAGTTAAAGATTATTTTACGGTGGAAAAATAAAATTTTGTAATAACAAATGATACAAATAGCGCAGTACAAGCATTAATAGTTATGAGGTGAAATAGAGGAATCATGGCAGACTTAACTCAAAACGGCAGCACTACACAACAGGCTGGACGTAAAATGGAAGGAACCTAATTCCTTAGCAGATTTATTCTAACTCGAAGATGATGAAAGAAAGGTGACTGATTGCAACCTTCAACAATCCAAAATGTCATCGTTCCCAACCACATAATAAACTAGAAATTGGAGATAATATGACTGAAGTGACGACAAAATCAAGGGAAATAGTAGCAACACAAGATGGGTTGCTGACGCCTGACAAGGAAAAAAGGTTAGTCGATGACCTCAAAGGGCTGGGTCCGATTAGTATGGTTAGCCCACAATTAGCCGCCGCTCAAATCGGTATGAAACTGTTAGCAGGGCCAACCTCTTTCATTATCAGGATCATGACGAACATTTTTCTCTTTATCGCTTTCTTACTTGTTCTAGTGGGCCTGATTTTATTTGGTGTACCGAAATTGACAGGAGCATTTATCAAATCTTTTAATCCAACGACCCAGCAACGTCTTGCCAAAATGAACTATGCCATGGTAAATGATGCCTTTTCAACGGTTGACGGTGTGGATGTTGATACGGTTCCTCTCAATAAAATAGAAGCACTTTTCGGACTAACGGGTAAGTCTCAGTCGATGGTCTACATTAATGTTCCCAAATTCAAGATTGATAATCCGATTTTTAACGATCAATTGCCTGAGGCTAAAGAAGCAATTAAGAATGCTTTGACCAAATCGATTGATGTTCAGGCCATTGAAGGCACGACGAAGAACTGGCAGTTAAAATACGATGGTGCGGTTATCGCACCTGCGGGACAAGTGGAGAAAAGTGATCCTGACAAAAAGGCGCTTTCAAAAGCATTGATAGATGCTTTGTCTAAAAAAGGATATGTGGGTATCAGTTGGGTTGTGTTACCATCTAAATGAAAAAGATTTTAAATCTTATAAGGATGACCAAGATAATACACTGATTCATGTTGAAGCGACAGCTGAAATGAGAAAAGGCAAGCTACCAGGATGGGTTCCTTTCAAACCTAAATATACAGTGATCGCCGATTTTAAGGAAGAAAACAATAAATATCAATTATTGAAAATAAATTCGATAAAGGAAGTGAAATAAATGAAAGTACAAGAAAATAAATATAGAATTATGAAATATGTTTTTCTGGTGGTGGTTATTGTTAGTTTAGGATATAGTGTGTTCTTCGGTATCAGATCGTTTACGGGAGCCTATTACTTTGAAAATACAATACTAAATAATATCAATGGTAGACAAGTTCGAGTGCAGCCTAAGTTCTTGACGGGAGTGCCATTGATTGGTCCCAAAGTACCTTACAAAACAGTGACGATTACCATTCCAGATTTAGCCAGTGCGAAAGTGGGGGAAGACTCGAATAATGTCATCAATAATGCCAAATTGGCTGATGGAATTGAAACGTGGCTGAAGACCATGTACCAAAGAGATAAAGCCAAGGAATTTACTGATAAACTGGTTGTCAAATATCGGGACGACACCGTAATTAATGATGACTTAACAAAAGACTAGAAAAAAAAGAAGTGCTTATCAAGCAGATAAGCACTTTTCTAATGTAAAAATAGTTAGGAACATGTAAATGAGAATGGTACGATTCTTTCATGAATTTTGAACAATTGAAAGTTGCTTGTTTTACTAAACTAGATTATAATAATCATAAGTAGTAAAACGGAGGTGGCCTAATGTTTTTAGGAAGAAAAAAAGAACTTGAAGCTTTGGAAGGGATGTATCGTAAAGAGACATTTCAAATGGCGATTGTTTATGGTCGCCGAAGAATAGGAAAAACATCGCTCTTGAATGAATTTATTAAAGGAAAAACATCCTTATATTTACCCGCTGAGGAAGTAAATGATGCTTTAAATCTGGAGAAATTTTCCAGATTATTAGGAAAGGCGATTGACTTTCCGGATTTTCCAACTGTGAGCGATTGGCAGGCATTCTTTAAAATTATCAAAGAAAAATTGGGTCAACAACACGCAGTGGTAATTATTGATGAGTATCCTTATGCAGCATCTGCCAATAAATCATTAAATTCGATTTTGCAACATATCATAGACTATGAGTTTAAGGATACCAATCTATTTTTGATATTGTGTGGCTCTAGCATGAGTTTTATGGAAAATCAAGTATTAGGTGAAAAAAGTCCATTATTCGGCAGACGAACTGGACAACTCAAAATACACCCGCTAGATTATTATGATGCTGCACGTTTTTATCCAACGGTTAGTGATGAAGATAAGATTAAATATTATGCTTGTGTAGGTGGTACGCCTTATTACTTATCATTGATTGACCCCCATTTAAGTTTTGATGAAAATATTCGAGCGCTTTATTTCGAAATTAATGGCTATCTCTTAAATGAAGGTGTTTTATTGATGAAACAGGAGTTCAGGGAACCTGCGAATTATAATGCAGTTTTACAGGCGATCGCAAGTGGTGCCAACACGCTGAATGAGATTGTTGGATTTACAAAACTTGAAAGCAATCTTGTCTCGAGGTATCTGATGACCTTGCAAGACTTGAACTATGTTGACAGGGTGGTACCGTTTGGTACCAATCTGTTAAAAGGGAAGAAAAGTCAATATCACATATCAGAAAATTTTATTGCCTTTTGGTATCGGTATGTGTTTTCGGTTCGTTCTGAAATTGAACTTGGCAACGGAGATGTTTATTATAAACTAGCACTAGGCAATCTCTCTGACTATATCGGGCATATATTTGAAGAAGTAATTAGGCAATATTTACGAAGATTAAATGTTAAAGAGGCGTTACCTTTTATTGCCAAATCCTATGGTACTTGGTGGGGGAGAGGTAAAAAAGGGGAACCCCAAGAAATTGATATTGTGGTGGCATCGGTTGATGGTAAGGAATTGATCGTTGGCGAATGTAAATGGCGTAATTCAGTCAAGATTGAGCAAACGCTTGAAAAGTTAGACCAACGAGCAAAATTGTTTGATCAATATGTTGTGACACGCTACTTATTTACAAAAGAAAAAATTAAGTTAAATGATGTGCCAGTGATCAATGTGGCTTTAGCAGATTTATTCCAAATCGAAGAGGATGAAAGATAGCGGATTGACCACCTTCAAGATTATCAAAACCCCAGCTACACAGGTGTAGTTGGCTTTGGTGTTATGAAATAGTCAATAGACTCGATAAAACAGATGATCTTTGACATGTCCCTCCTCACGCTTAGCGTGGGGAGGGTTTTCTATCCCCCTATCCAATGCTGTTGACACTCACACGCCTTTTACATTCCCCAAAAATCTGTTAAACTAGAGAAAGCAAAAAAGAGTGTCGCAGGCGTAGTAGTTGCTTTAAGGGAGTGGAGTAGAAGAGATGAGTATTTTAACAGTTCAGAAGTTGAGTCATGGGTTTGGGGATCGGGCGATTTTTGATGATGTCAACTTTCGTTTATTGAAAGGCGAGCATATCGGCTTTGTCGGGGCTAATGGCGAGGGCAAGTCGACTTTTATGAACATTATCACAGGTGCTTTGCAGCCGGACGAGGGGAAGATTACTTGGTCGAGCAAACACCGTGTGGGCTATATGGACCAGCACGCGGTGCTCGGCAAGGGGAAGACGACCCGTCAAGCTTTGTCGGAGGCTTTTCAGTATTTACTAGATGCGGAAAATGAGATGAATGCCATTTATGCCCGCATGGGCGAGATGTTTGATGATGAGATGACGGTAGCGCTTGAACAGGCAGCAGCCTTACAGGATACGTTGGATCACTCTGATTTTTACTTGATTGATGCCAAAGTCGATGACATTGCGCGCGGCTTGGGGCTGAGTGACCTCTTGGAAAAAGATGTCGCAGAGCTTTCAGGAGGTCAACGAACCAAGATCTTGCTGGGCAAGCTATTGCTAGAAAAACCAGACATTCTCCTCCTAGACGAGCCGACCAACTATCTGGACGAGGACCATATCAACTGGCTGAAAATTTATCTGCAAAACTATGAGAATGCTTTTGTTCTGATTTCGCATGATGTCGACTTCATGAACGAGGTCATCAATATCGTCTACCATGTCAATCAACTCAAAATCGATCGTTATGTCGGGGATTATCACAATTTTGAGCGTTTGTTTGAAGAAAAGAAAAAACAGCTGGCCTCGCTTGCCGAATCTCAGCAAGCAGAAGCGGCTAAGCTGAAAGAATTTATTGCCAAGAAAAAGGCAAATGTGGCGACCTCTGGTCAGGCTAAAGCACGTCAGAAAAAGCTCGACAAGATGACCTTTGTCGAGACGATCCAAGAGAAAGCTAAGCCAAGTTTTGACTTTAAGCTAGGCAGAACATCTGGTAAATTGATTTTTGAGGCGACGGACTTGGTGCTAGGTTATGACGCATCAGAACCCTTGTCTAGCCCCATCAATTTGTTAGTTGAAAGAGGGCAAAAAATTGCCTTTACGGGATCAAATGGGATTGGTAAATCGACCCTGCTCAAGTCATTGCTCAGCGAGATTCCACCCTTATCGGGTCAAGTCGTGCAAGGGGAGTTTCAAATGATTGGCTACTTTGCCCAAGAAGATAAAAATCCCAGTCAAAAAACGGTTTTAGATGATTATTGGGATGAGTTTCCAACGTTAAATCAAGCGGAAGTTCGTGCAGCCTTGGCAAGATGTGGCTTGGGTACTAAACAAATCGAAAGTCGGGTCTATGTGCTTTCAGGTGGTGAGCAATCTAAACTACGCTTGGGGAAAATCATGAACCATGAATCTAACATACTGGTCATGGATGAGCCGACGAATCACCTTGACGTGGATGCCAAAGCAGAACTCAAGCGGGCGCTGCAAGCTTATAAAGGGACGATCTTAATGGTCAGCCACGAACCAGAGTTTTACCAAGAGATTCTGACGGACATTGTGGATTGTGAAGCGTGGACGACAAAAGTCGTTTAGCCGATTTATAAGGGGTAGTCAACGGAGAAAGTGAGACGCAAGTCTTATTTTTTTGACATTATAAAGAAGTCCCGACGTTAGCACGCTAGTCGACTGATGCTTTGATAAACCATTTGAAAATGCTATACTTAAATCAGAAACAAAACATGAGAAAAGTATAAGTAAACCTAGGAAGCTTTGAGCGACACAGCTCGCGAAAGCCCCCGAGCGGTCAACGGTCGAGTTTTAAGCAGTCGCTAGGCGACAGAGCAGGAGGAGTTAAGAGATGGCATATATTGAATTTAACGACGTGGTAAAGACTTATCAAATGGGTGAGATGACGATTAACGCTTTAGATCAGGCACAATTTGAGATTGAAAAAGGTGAGTTGGTCTGTATTCTGGGGCCTTCGGGAGCCGGTAAAACAACTGCACTGAATATCTTGGGTGGCATGGATAGTGTGACCAGTGGTCAAGTGCTGATTGATGGGGTGTCGCTGACCGAGCTTAAACCGAAAGCATTGGTAAGCTATCGCCGCCAAGCGATTGGTTTTGTTTTTCAATTTTATAACTTGATCCAAAACTTGACGGCACTTGAAAATGTTGAACTTGCGGTTGAGCTGAGCCAGCAAGCTCTATCAGCAGAAGAGGTGCTTGACAAAGTCGGCTTGGCTGAGCGCCAACAAAACTTTCCGGCCCAACTTTCCGGCGGAGAGCAGCAACGTGTGGCGATTGCACGTGCGCTGGCTAAAAATCCAAAACTCTTGCTATGCGATGAGCCGACAGGTGCTTTGGACTACAATACCGGTAAGCAAATTCTCGCCTTGCTTGAAGCGACTTGTCGCCAAGAAAAGATAACGGTTATCATCATCACGCATAATAGTGCCATTGGTCAGATGGCAGATAAGGTGATTAAATTTAAAAACGGTCGGGTCGAATCGGTCACACGCAACGATAAGCCGGTTCCTGTTTCAGAAATTGAATGGTAAAGCGATGACAAACAAAACATTAATCCGCAGTAGTCTCCGAAAAATTACCAAATCATCCAAACGTTTTCTGCCCTTGCTGGTCATGGCGCTGTTGGGTGTTGGTTTTTTTGTGGGTATCGAATCAACTGCGCCCAATATGCTGACGACGCTTGATAGGTATCTAGATCAGTCAAAGACTTATGATTTACGGGTTCAATCAACTTTAGGGTTGACAGATCAGGATTTGACAAGTCTTAAACAATTACCTAGTATTGCCAAAGCTCAAGGGACTTATGCTAAAGATGAGCGCATTGAGCTAGTGACTAGGGGGAAACAGGCCGCAAATAAAGAAGATTTTATCGCTAAAGTTATCGGGCTCTCGCAAGAGTTAAATTGGGTCACGCTGGTCAAAGGACGTTTGCCACAAAAAAATGATGAACTTGTCGTGGCGGAGACCTTTTTGTTTCGTCAAAAACTCAAAGTCGGGGACACAATCAAAATGGTTGACCCTGACTTGTCAGAGACGACCTTTCGGATCGTAGGGACGGTCAAAAGTCCGCTCTATGTTGCTAAGACTCAGCGAGGTACGACCAGTCTTGGCGATGGTCAAATTGATGATTTTATCTATGTCCGACCGCAAGTGTTTCGGCAAGGCGTTTACAGTTCGATTGAGTTGACGGTATCAGGTGCTGCGACAACAATGACGGATCAGGACGCCTATCTTAAGTTGATTGCAGCGGCTAAAAAGGAAGTTGTCGGGATACAGAAAGTACAGGAAAAGCAGCGCTTTGAGACGGTCTACGCTGATTATCTGGCACAGTCGCAAGGTCAGCTTGACCGCAGTCGTTTACCGGCTGCGAAATGGTATTTAGCTGATAGAAAGGATGATGCAGGCTATCGGGACTTTGTAGAGGCAACGAAAAGTATTGCTAAGATTGGTAATGTCTTTCCTATTGTCTTCTACATGATTGCAGTTTTGATTAGCTTGGTCTCAATGGCGCGACTGGTCGAGGAAGATCGAGGCGAGATTGGCACGCTCAAAGCATTAGGCTTTTCAAATCACAGTGTCAGCCTGACTTATGTCATCTTTTCGATGTTGGCGACAGTTGTCGGTGGTGTTCTGGGGACAGTGATTGGCATTCGGTTGATTCCTAGCCTGATCTGGCGGATGTACACGACTATCTTTGATGTCCCGAATTTTAGCGCTGCGCTCCAACCTTTTTATGCACTAGTCGGTCTCTTGATTGCGATTCTGTGCATTTGCGGTGGTGCGCTAGTCTCGGTTTATCAGGAACTGGTGCATACGCCCAGTGTCTTGATGCGACCCAAAGCACCTAAGGCTGGTAAGCGGATTTTGCTAGAATATCTGCCTGCTATCTGGAAACGGTTCAAGTTTTCCAACAAAATCGTGATTAGAAACCTCTTTCGTTATAAGACTAGAGCGATCGTGACAATCATTGGGATTGCCGGTTGTACTGCCTTGATCTTATCAGGCTTTGGTTTGAAAGATGCGATCACAGATATTGTCTCCTATCAGTACGGTCATGTGTTCAAGTATGATAAGTTAGTGGCTTTAAAAGAGGGGGCGGCAAGCGGTTCACTGCAAAAAACGTTAGAACAGAACAGTCAAGTCCGACAGACTGCGACATTTGAGATGACGACCAAAACAGTCACCGCCCACGGTCATTCCTATGCGATTAACTTGATGGTAGCTGATGACCTGACAGCTTTTAACAAAGTCATCAGTTTAAATGCGATTCATCATAATGGCAAGCAAGTTTCCCCCCAAGATCAGACCGCCATTGTCAGCCAAAAACTTGCCCGCTTGTTAGGGGTTAAAGAAGGGGAGACGATTGGCTTCAAGACGACACAAGACCAGACGGTTCAGATCAAAGTTGGTAAGATTGTCGAAAATTATATCCAAAACTATGTCTACATTACAAAGGCAAGTTATCAAAAATTATTCGACACTTATGCTCCGAATACACTGGTCATCAGCCTAAAACAAGCCTTGAGTGCGGCAGATAATCAAGCCTTTGACCAAACACTCATGTCCGATCAAGCTGTGGCGAATGTCTTTAATGCCAAAGTCATGGCCAATATGGTCGATGATGTGATGACCTCGCTTAATCTGGTCGTTCTGATATTAATCGTCTCATCAGCGATTTTAGCTTTTGTCGTCATGTATAATCTAGCGACAATCAATATCAGTGAACGCAAAAGAGAGATTGCAACGCTCAAGGTACTGGGATTTGAGGACAAAGAAATTGATGCTTATATCATCAAAGAGATGGTCATCTTTACGGCTATCGGGATTTTGCTCGGGCTAGTCTCCGGAATCTATCTGAGCTACTTTATGATTAGTACAGGGGAAACGGATAGTCTGATGTTTGTCAGACACGTCAAGCCGCTTAGCTTTGTCTATGCGACAGTCTTGACGATTAGTTTTACTGTCCTTGTCAATGCAATCACGCATTTTAGTCTGAAAAAGATTGACATGATTGAAGCGCTCAAGAGTGTGGAATAAAGGTTGCGCTTAGCTGTTCTATGGTGAATGCAAATTTTAGGACAAATGTTATCATTTGCGGTAAAATGGTAGTAGTAAATATAGATAGAGGTGAGACTAATGACAGTAGAAGTAACGGATGCAACTTTTCAAGAGGCAACACAAGAGGGTGTGGTCCTCGTGGATTTTTGGGCAACTTGGTGTGGCCCTTGTCGGATGCAGGCACCGATTTTGGATCAACTTTCAGAAGAACTAGACGAAAGCGAACTCAAAATCTTGAAGATGGACGTGGATGAAAATCCAGCAACGCCGCAATCTTTCGGCATCATGAGTATTCCAACCCTGCTTTTCAAAAAAGACGGCGAAGTCGTCAAGCAAGTCGCAGGCGTGCATACAAAAGATCAAATCAAAGCGATCTTGGCAGAACTCAACGCCTAAAAACTATTAAAGGCAAGAGTTACAAGTTAGCAACCATAAAAGCAAACGATGATCAGTCATGATCCACTCGTTTGCTTTTTTTCTTTAGTAGGGGAATTGGGAGTAGACAGAGGCGGATGACCAGTTGAGATTAGGTTAATTGCTAGTTAGAACTTGGAAGTCGGAGTTCAAACTAGCAAAGTTCGAGTTCTGAACTCGGACTTCGTAGTTTAGAATAGGAAATTTGTAGTTCGGAACTAGAAAGACGAAGTTCAGAACTAGAAAGTTGTAGTTCAGAACTAGAAATTTGTAGTTCAGAACTAGAAAGTTGTAGTTCGGAACTAGAAAGTTGCAGTTCAGAACTAGAAAGTCGGAGTTCGGAATAGGAAAGTCGGAGTTCAGAATAGGAAAGTCCGAGTTTAGAATAGGAAATTCGGAGTTCAGAATAGGAAATTCGGAGTTCGGAATAGGAAATTCCGAGTTCAAAATAGGAAAGTCGTAGTTCGGAATAGGAAAGTCGGAGTTCAAAATAGGAAAGTCGGAGTTCAGAATAGCAAAGTCGGAGTTTGGAATAGGAAATTCCGAGTTCAGAATAGGAAATTCGGAGTTCGGAATAGGAAAGTCGGAGTTCAGAATAGGAAAGCCGGAGTTAAAACTAGCAAATCCCGAGTTCTAAACTCGGAAGTCCGAGTTCCGAACTCCTGAGTTGGAGTTAAACGTATCAAAGAGGGAGTTCGGCACACCGACTTCGGAGTTCAAACTATCAAATCCCGAGCTCGGGACATGGATTTTCTAGTTCCAAACTAAGTCTTTCTGGTTTCGACCTCGGTCGAGCTAATTCAGAGCTAGCTCGATCTTGTCCGGAGATGACTTGCTCTAGTTTTGGACTTGAACGTTAGAGTATGAGTTGACACCGTTTTCAAATTATAGTATAATGGTTAAAACATAAGAAAAAAGCGTGATGTAATCAATATAAAAAGATAAAAACACTTGACAAAGGAGACGACAGATGATTCACTTAAACGAACGAACGAACGAACGAACGAACGAACGAACGAACGGCTAACTTATTTTTTTCTAAGCTGCGGCTGTATGTTTCGACAGTAGTCCATGCAGTCGCACAAAATTTAGGAGAGACACGAAAGTATCTCATTGGTTTGGCTTTATTGGGCTTGTTTTTGCCACCGACACTATTTGTTGTCTTGGCGGATGATACTGAGGTGAACTCGCCGGCGACATCAGGCGAGTCAAAACTCAGTTACACCGTCGGTGAAAAATATACAGTTGTCATTCCAACGACGATTAGCCTAACCGATCAGGCCGGCACAGATGGCAAGTGGGGGACAGGGACAGCTAACGTGACGCTCAAGGCAAGCGATAACGCCTTGAAGATTCCGTCTGCCTACACTTTGGCGGTCGCTCTAAGCACGGGTCAAGAGCTGTACTTGACGACAGATGGAGATGATGCCCCTGGTTTGGCTTACGCAGTCAAGAAGGACGACGGAACGCCAGTATCGGCTAATGCTGTCAGCTTTGTCTCAGCACCTGCAAGAACGACCACTGATGTGACGCAATCCCTGTATATCGAAAGTGGCGCACCAAAGCTTGCCGGCAACTACACAGGGACACTGAATTTCACGGTTAATGTTGTGCCACAAGACATCACGATTGCGGGAGAACTTTGGCGGATTTTATCGATGGATATTGATCCCAATACAGCCGGCAATCAAGCCTTGGTTATCAGGAAAAATGCCCTGACAGAGAAAGAGATGGGACTAGGAGCTAGCGAGACATCAAGACCGTCTATTAATTTCTTATCCGAAACTGCCACGGGTGATTTAGGAGCAGGGTATAGTGAGGGTCAGCGTGGGTATTACTACTTTGATAATGATGGTTCTAACGGCTATGAGGATAGTGGCTTGGCAGCAGGATATGGCTTAAAAGCTGCCATTGACAATTATTACAACAACTACATCAAGGACACTGAAGCTGACTCAAGAGTCAATAAGGTCTTACTTAACAATCCGACCTTAGCGGAGTGGAATACAGCTCATAATCTATCTTGGACTTACAATAGTGGTAGCTATGATAGTGATGAGTTTGGTCACTATTATAATGATACTAACTTTAAGACAAGCGTGGATAATACAAGTGGTACCAAACAAGCCTTTGCCCTCAGTTATGGCGACCTTAACAGCATTGGGATGGATGTGAAGGCTGACGTATTCAATTTTCTATTCCCATTCTCTTTTTGGACACGGTCGGTCGGTGCCGATTTTCAAAGAGCGGGTCGAGTCAATGGTAATAGTGTGAATGGTTCCGTCTATAACCACAGTTCTTTGGTCGGTGAGCTAGTAGGCGAAGGCTCTCAAAAGCGACTGGTTAGACCGGCTCTGGTTTACACGATTGACGGAGATAACACGATTACCCCGCTTTCACCTATTGCACCTTATCCTCCTCCTCTTCCCTCTTAAAATAAGGTCTTAGTTCAGCACAGACCAGATAAAAGCGCCTCGGCGTTTTTTTCTGTTGGAAAAAAGCCTTTGTCTGTCTGAGTTCAGATGACGGATAGCAAGAGTTGAATTGGTGGCAGAAAATGCTACAATAAAAACACGACATCAAGCATTGGCGTTGAGAAAGTCGCTAATGAGAAAACAGTCCTAAAGAAGAAGGTCAAAAAATGGTAGATAATACAAAACTAGCACACTTTATCACGTCACTGGGAAGTTTGAATGATTATGGGAGTACAGTGCTTCAAACCAAACAAGCATTAGAAACAGGGACAACGACACCGCTCAATCAAGAGGGAGAAGATGTCGCCATCTTTCAAGATGCCCTTAAAGGTATCCATGCGATTGAAAAAATCGGCTTTAGCGTTGCTGGTATTATTGCGATCAATCAAGCATTTGATACCCCCTCACCAGAACAGCCCACACTTCCGGGATATCTCAGAAACGCTTACCATAATGAAGCGGATCGAATTGCGGTCATCATTGGTAAAAATGCAAGTCAAGGTTATTTTCCGCCGGAAGTGATTACTCGAGATGATTTGCAACAAATAGTCGACACTTTTCATCACTTGCCTCAAGATCAAACGGACGCTTGGCGATTATTTGCTCGTCTCGCCAAACTCCAGCCTTTTCAAGATGGCAACAAACGGACCGCACTGATTGCTGCCAACGCTGCAATCGGTGCACTTAAAACACAGGATTATTTGCTTGTCCCCGACAATGATTTAGATCGGCTGGACTTTACAACAAGTTTAATGCGTTATTACATGGCAAGCACTGAAGAAGAAGAAGAAGAAGCATTTGACAGGTTATTAACCTTCACTGCTAGAACTTCATCCGAGCCAAGAGTTGATGAGCGGATAAGCTATCAACTCGAAATCAGCCGCTTAAAACCAGAAATTAGAAAAGCGAAGCAGCACCTAGACCCAAGGCAGAGGCTGGTAAGTTCTTGAAAAGTTGGCGACATTGCTATATAATAGAGAACATGAGTAAGAAAAAAGAAACAGAGATTCAGATTGTGGATAGTCAAACGGGTGTTGTTTTGACGGTTGGTAAAAAAACAGTTGCTGAAATCAAGCTGACTGCTGATGAGGCATTTGATGTGCTGGTTAATGGCAAGCATATTAAAACTGTCAAAGCGTATTCAGATGCTTTGGAGACGGCGATCAAGACTTACAACTTGAGCTTGTAGGCAAGCGTTATCGCCTGTCTTTTCGTTTTTGGGGTATAGCCAAGCGGTAAGGCAAGGGACTTTGACTCCCTCATGCGTTGGTTCGAATCCAGCTACCCCAGTTGTATCATTTATTATCATAATAGCGATAGCGGTTAGCAATCAAGTGATGTGGCAAATAGTCTAGTAGTTGAGAGACCTTGTGTTTGCGGCTCACAGGATTGTCGGTAAAAAAGGCGGCGACAAAGGTTCGCTTTTGTGTTAGAAAGTTTTAGTGAAATGGTTAAGAGAGACTTATATAGCAATATTTTGTTTGGTTTGGTAATTGTCGCAGTGTTGGTTTTCTTACGCGTATTTGTGTTGGAGCCGATTCGGATTCACAACAATAACATGGCACCGATCTTGCCTCGAAAAACGCAGGTGTTGGCGATTAAACGGACAAAACTTGATAATCTCGATTTAGTGGCTTACCGACATGGTGGCAAAAAGTATGTCGGTCGGATTATTGGCACACCAGGTCAAAGTGTGATTGCTATGGATAATATCGTCTATGTCGATCAAAAGATTCTAAAAGAACCTTATATCAAGAGTAATCAGATGACCTATCTGACCACGCATGATGAGAACTATACGACAGATTTCCGCCAAGATAGATTGGCAAAAGATACCTATTGGATTTTAAATGATTCCCGTGATGTCAAAGAAGATAGTCGGACTTTTGGTGCGATTCCTAAAGATGATATCCTCGGAGAGCTCAAGTTTAAGTATGCGCCTGTCAGTGATTTTGGGTTTGTTGAAAATGATGCGGCCAAGATTGAAAATGGCTATGAAAGCAAATAGTGCTTTCAGGCTGTTTTTTCTTGAGTTTGGTCAAGTTGGAAGATTAAGGAGCGTGGCAGATGTTGAGAATGGTTGACCTCATTCAGAAGAAAAGAGATGGTCAGGCGTTGACAAAGCGTGAAACAACTTGGATGATTGACCATTATACACAGGGGGAGATTCCAGACTATCAAATGGCGGCATGGGCAATGGCGGTTTACTTTCAGGGGATGACCATGGCTGAAACTGCTGACTTGACGATGGCAATGGTTGCTAGTGGTCAGCAGATTGACTTATCAAGTATTTCGGGCATTAAGGTTGACAAGCATTCAACCGGTGGTGTTGGAGATAAGGTGACGATTATTTTGGCACCTTTGGTCGCAAGCTTTGGTGTGCCAGTTGCCAAGATGAGTGGTCGTGGTCTTGGTCACACTGGTGGTACGCTCGATAAGCTAGAGAGTATCCAAGGCTTCCAAGTCGAGCAGACCCAGCAAAACTTTGTCGACCAAGTGAAAGACATTGGCATTTCGGTCATTGGCCAGTCAGATGAGCTGGTCAAGGCTGACAAGCTCCTTTACGCGCTAAGGGATGTGACAGCGACGGTTGACATCATTCCTTTGATTGCCAGCTCGATCATGTCTAAAAAAATCGCTGCTGGTAGTGATGCTATCCTGCTCGATGTGACGGTCGGCAGCGGTGCTTTTATGAAAAATCTGGAAGATGCGCGTGTTCTCGCGCAAACGATGGTTGACTTGGGAAATGCTGTGGGTCGTCAGACTGTGGCAGTGATTACGGATATGAGACAGCCACTTGGTACAACGATTGGCAATCGTCTTGAAATCGCAGAGAGTCTGGCTATCTTAGAGGGGGCTGGCTCCCCTCAGCTACGACAATTTATCGCTGAGTTGGCACAAATGCTGTTGCAATTGGGTGGGGTTAGCAAATCTCTTGATGAGATTTTAGCACACTTGTCAAATGGTGCAGCATTGGAGAAATTCAAGCAACTGGTTGTCGCACAAGGTGGGGATGTGACTGAATTGCTGACAACACCTGAACATCAAACGGCATTTTCCAAAGTCGTCTTGAGTCAGCAAAGCGGTTATTTGACAGCGTTTGACGCCTTGACTGCAGGTCATCTCGCTATGAGAGCTGGCGCAGGTCGGGCGACCAAGTCGGATGTCTTGGACTTAGACGCAGGGCTTCGCCTGTTTAAAAAGATCGGCGATCAAGTCGTCAAAGGCGAACCACTTTTTGAAATCGTCTATAATCATGCAGACTTTGATGCGGATCAAGCCGCAGCACAAATGCTGGCAGCCGTCAGTATCTCAGAAGAAAAAATTAAACTAAAAGAAATCGTGGAGATTATCAAATGAATTTAAACAAGTATATCGATCATACCGTCTTAAAAGCTGACACACCGCAAGTAAAGGTTCAACAAATTATTGATGAAGCCATTCACTATGATTTCATGAGTGTTTGTCTTAACCCAGCTTGGGTGTCATTTGCAGCTGAAAAATTAGCTGATACAGATGTCAAGGTTTGTACAGTTATCGGGTTTCCTTTAGGTGCTAATACCTCAGAAGTTAAGGCATTTGAAGCAGCTGATGCTGTCAAAAATGGTGCAGACGAAGTCGATATGGTCATCAATATCGGGGCTGCTAAAGATGGCGATTGGGTATTGGTTGCTTCTGACATTGAAGCCGTTGTCGCAGCCTCTGGTGCGGCAACGACTAAAGTCATTATCGAAACGTCACTCTTGACAGATGATGAGAAAGTCAAGGCTTGTCAAGCCGCAGTTGCGGCGGGTGCTGATTTTGTCAAGACATCGACAGGCTTTTCGACTGCCGGTGCAACAGTTGCCGATATTAAATTAATGCGTCAAACTGTCGGACCAGACATGGGAGTCAAAGCCTCAGGCGGTGTCCGTTCAATCGAAGATGCACAAGCCATGATTGCTGCTGGTGCCACACGTCTGGGAACGTCAAACGGGGTCGACATCATGAAAGGGAACGTGGCAGATGGCGACGGATACTGAGCTTTTTAAACAAGCGCGCGATGCAGCGAGTGTTGCCTATGTGCCTTACTCTCATTTCCCAGTTGGTGCAGCCTTAGTGGCTAAGAACGGTCTGGTCTTTCAAGGCTGTAATATCGAAAATGCCAGCTTTGGCTTGACCAATTGTGCCGAGCGGACGGCGATTTTCAAAGCTGTTTCTAGCGGTGTCCGCGACTTTGAGCGGATTGGCATTTATGGGGAGACAGATACGCCGATCTCTCCCTGCGGAGCTTGCCGCCAAGTGCTGAGTGAGTTTTGCTCAGCTGAGATGCCGGTCTACCTCTTCTCCAAGTCTGGTGACGTCAAAGTCACAACTGTTGGCGAGCTGTTACCTTATCAGTTTAAGGACTTATCCTAAGTAATTTTATCGAAAGAAAGTGGTACCCGGATGGTAATGGATTATAAGAAAACGGAGAAACAGTTCTATCTGCCGAAAACGACACCGCAAGTCATTGATATTCCGGAAATGACTTTTTTGGCGGTTGCTGGCAAAGGTGACCCCAACACGAGCGAGGCTTACGCAGCTGCGATTCAAACACTTTATGGCCTGTCTTATGCGATTCGCATGAATAAGACCTTACCCGGTTACTTCGCTTATGTCGTGCCGCCGCTTGAGGGGCTGTGGACACTTGATGATGGTGGTGCATTTACAGGCGGTGGGCAGGCGATAGTAGACAAGGGCCAGTTTCTGTGGACGATGATGATTCGCCAACCGAACTTTGTGACGCCGGAAATCTTTGAGAATGCCAAGCAAGTGCTGGCCAAGAAAAAGCCACAACTCGACTTATCTGCTGTGCGCTTGGAAAAATTGACCGAGGGTCTTTGCGCACAAGTCATGCATATCGGTCCTTATGACGATGAACCTGCCACGATCGTGACCTTGTCAGAGTTTGTCAAGGCGAGTGGTTATCAGGAAGATCTGGCTGGTCATCGGCGACATCATGAGATTTACCTCAGCGACCCACGCAAGACCGCACCAGAGAAGCTCAAAACCGTCATTCGCCATCCGATAAAATAAAAAATTGACAAAAGCAGCGATTCAATCGTTGCTTTTTTCGTATAAGTAAGTGGAGGAAAAAATAATGACAAATTTTGAGCTTTACCGTTTGAAAAAAGCAGGAATGAGTAATCTGATGATTAACCGATTTCTGGCTTATCTCGCTGTTATCGAAGCTGATGGGCAAAAGGGTCAGCCACTCTTGCATTTACCCAAGTTTATTCGCCTGTCTGCCATGTCCCATCAGGCACAGTTTTGGGAAAAGTATCGACGATTGGATCTCAAGGCCTTGCGGGCAGAATTTTTGAAGTTTCCATCTTTTTCAATCAATGATGCGGTCTATCCAGAGTCTTTACGAGAAATCTACAATCCGCCCGTTCTGCTATTTTATCAAGGGGACTTGACCTTGCTAGAGCAACCGAAGCTCGCTTTTGTCGGTAGTCGGGCGTGTAGCCGGAAAGGGGTTAGCAGTGTTCAAAAAATCATTAAAGATTTGGGCGCTCGCTGTGTGATTGTCAGTGGCTTGGCTAGGGGGATTGATACGGCTAGTCACATTGCTGCCATGAAAAATGGTGGGCAAACGATTGGCATTATCGGCACAGGTCTCGATGTCAGCTATCCACGGGAGAATCGTCAATTGCAGGCGTATCTGGCAACACATCAGCTGTTATTGACGGAGTATGGCGCTAGTGAAAAGCCTTTAGCGTATCATTTTCCTGAGCGTAACCGGATTATTGCGGGATTATCGCGTGGGGTCGTGGTGACAGAGGCGAAATTGCGCTCAGGCAGTTTGATTACTTGTGAGCGTGCGATGGAGGAAGGCCGAGATGTCTTTGCCATTCCGGGCAATATCACGGATGGGTTGTCTGATGGCTGCCATCATCTGATTCAGGAAGGGGCGAAATTGGTTTATCAAGGACAGGATATTTTGATAGAGTACCCTGACTGGTCGTGAGCGCTGGCCTTAAAATGACTGTCACAGGTCATTTGAGTCTCCCGACTAGACAGCGAGGGCGCTGTTGCTGCTTAGGAGGACTTGCCCGAAAGCTCTTGAGTCTTTTGCCAAGTCGTCAAGAGCAGTTGCCTAAGTTGCCATGGCAAGTTGAGCAAACTACCATGGTAACTTGGACAAAGTTCCATGGTAAGTTAGGCAAACTACCATGGTAATTTGGACAAACCTCCATGGTAAGTTGAGCAAACTACCATGGTAACTTGTCCGAGTCTTGCTGGGGATTTTTCCTTGTCTTGCGAGATTGGTCTCGAATCGGTGTGGTAGGTGAACCGTTTCGTTCCGAGGTGATTTTGGTGGCATGACTGTCTTTGTTCAAAAGTATGCGAGCTTTTTGCCAAGTCGTCAAGAGCAGTTGGCAAAACTCCCATGGGGAGTTTTCCGAGTCTTGCTAGGCTAATATTCCTTGTCTTGCGAGATTGGTCTCGAATCGGTGTGCTGGCTGACTCGTTGCCTTCCGAGGCTCATCTCAAAACAGCGTGGGGACACGCTTTCAAAGGTTCGCTTTTCCAGCTAAGCTGCGAGCCTAGGTCTCGCAACTTGTATTTTACCCACAGCTCTTTTGAGTCAACCCTCTTCACGCTATTCAGTGGTGTTTTTTATGGGTGTGTTCAGTCTTTGCTCAAGTCGATGCGAGTACTTGGACAAGTCGATGCGAAGACTTGCCCGCCAACCACCCAAGTGAAGTGGCGGGCTTTGGCTCAAAACAGTTGTGGCATCCAGACAACTGGCGAGACTCAGGCTCGCCAGTTAGCTCGGAAATCGCAGATTGGAGAGCGGGTCGCCACGCTGTTTTGAGACAAAACCCAGAACGCAACGCCCGTCCTCCCCAAACCCCGACCAAAGTGATGCTCATGACTTATCAAAGTGATGGCATGACTTGCCAAAGTGTTGGCCGTGACTTACCGAAGTGTAGGCCTGCACTTGCCAAAGTCTTGGTCAGTTATTTTAGCAAGTGTCAGATCGGAGTCGGTTTTTGCTGGAGATTTTGTTATAATAAATAAGGATTCTCTAGCGTATGGTAGGGAAAAGATATGAGTTTCGGCTCAATAGTTGATTTGGAGGAAGAGAAAAGGAAATGAAGAAATGGCAAAAACTTGTCACTGGGACGCTGACTGTGGCGGCTGTGTTGACGTTGGCAGCTTGTGGTGGTCAAAAGGCAGTAAAGAAAACGAAGCCATCGACATCAGATGCGACCGCAGCAGCCTCTGCTAAGTCGGCTTACACCCCGACATCTGAGATGAAGTCTAGCTATGATGTGGTCATCATCGGCGCAGGTGGGGCGGGGATGACCGCAGCAATCGAAGCTAAGGATGCTGGAATGAATCCAGTTATTCTTGAGAAAATGCCGGTGGCTGGTGGCAATACCTCGAAGTCTTCTGCTGGGATGAATGCTTCTGAAACAACGGTCGAACACGCACAGGGGGTTGCCGATAGCAATCAACAATTTTTTGATGAAACATTAAAAGGCGGTGGCGGCACTAATGACCAAGCCTTGCTCCGTTATTTTGTCGATCACTCAGCCAGTGCGATTGATTGGCTGGCGACCAACGGGATTGTCTTAGACAACTTGACCACAACGGGTGGTATGAGTGTTGCCAGAACTCACCGCCCATCAGATGGTTCAGCCATTGGTCAATATCTGGTAGCAGGTCTCGAGAAAAACATCAAAAGCAGAGAGATTCCTTTGTTTGTCAATAGTGATGTGACTGCTATTACGGAAAAAGACGGGAAGATATCTGGCGTTAAGGTCAAGGTTGATGAGACGAAGACCAAGACGATTTCAGCTAAAGCTGTGGTCGTGACGACGGGTGGTTTTGGTGCTAATAAAGCTATGATCAAGAAGTATCGCCCAGACCTCAAAGACTATGTGTCGACCAATGCGGCAGGTGCAACAGGTGATGGGATTAAAATGATTGAAAAGCTCGGTGGGGCGACGGTTGACTTGGATAAGATTCAGATTCATCCGACTGTTTTCAAGAAAACGGGCTACTTGGTCACCGAGGCTGTCCGTGGCGAAGGGGCGATTTTGGTCAACAAAGCCGGCAAACGCTTTGTCAATGAAATGGATACACGCGATAAAGTCTCTGCTGCTGAGCTCAAACAGACTGGGCAAACAGCCTATATCATCTTTGGCGATGCGACCAAGTCAGCGGTCAAAGCGATTGATCAATATATCTCTAAAAAGATAGTCACGTCCGCAAGCTCTTTGACTGAATTAGCTAAGAAGATTGGCGTTGACCAAAGTCAACTCGACAAAACAGTGGCGAGCTGGAACGAAGCGGTCGCTAGCAAAACGGATAGTGCCTTTGGTCGTAGCACTGGGATGAGCAAGGCGATCACGGGGACTTACTATGCGATTCCTGTCTCACCAGGGATTCATCATATCATGGGTGGTGTCAAGATTAACACCAATACAGAAGTCTTGAAGCAAGATGGCAAAGCAATTCCAGGTCTCTATGCAGCAGGCGAAGTGACCGGTGGCCTCCACGGCAGCAACCGAATTGGTGGCAACGCTGTCGCAGATATCATCATCTTTGGGCGCCAAGCAGGCACACAAGCGGCTGCTTATGCTAAAAAATAAGGTCAAGCAAGCGAAGGCTCAAACCACTTGATTGCACACCAACAACTCAGACTTATGGTCTGGGTTGTTTTGCTTGGCTGGATATGATTATGAAAAACCGAATATTTGAGCAATTGGCTCGTCTTTGTAATGATTAGCGTCGTAAATCTGACAGTGATATTGACGCATGTTGGACTCTAAAGATCTGTGCCATCAGACCAGCGGCGAGACTTTGAACCTGTCACCAGGCTATTTTGAGCCAAAGGAAGGCACGAGCAGCAAGCACAAAAAGCAAGACAAGCTGTCAGACAATAAAAAAACGATAAGCCAAGATAAAAAATTTAAAATGCCAAAATTTAATAAAGCGGGTAGAATAATAACAAGCTTAAAAAGTTCAGTCATGAATTTTAAATCGAAATCGAATTTATTGATTTATTAAGGTTTGTCACTTATAGTATAGGAGGAGATACAATGACAGATAAAAGAGCAAGATTTCAAGCCGTCTTGGACGGCGAGACAGTTGACCAGATCCCAACGGGCTTTTGGTATCATTTCTTTAGAGATGAATTAGTCGATGCTTCTGGTGAGCCGGAGCTGATTGCTGAAAACATTAATGGCCACAAAGGCTATATTGCGGCCTTTGATCCGGATTTTATCAAGCTAATGAGTGATGGCTTTTTTATTTATCCTGGATCAGCTGACTTTGAAACGGCAGCGGATGACGTGCTATTGGCGCTGGTGCCGCTGACAGCTGACCACCCTTGGATTAGTGGGCAGGTCGACCTCGTCAAATCACAACGAGCCCAGTTCATCAAAGACATTTTTTCTTTTTATAACATCTTTGCACCGGCGACCTATCTCAAGTTTAGCTTTGATGGCGATGACAAGCTTGTTGCGTTTATCCAGCAGCATGATGCCAAAGTCGTGGCGCACGTCTTTGACGTCGTTAGTCAATCGATTGCGAATTTAGCAGTTGCCGTGATTCAAGAAGGGGGCACAGATGGCATTTATTACAGCACGCAAAACATCCAAAGCACGCCGGATCCAAGCATTTTTGAAACCTATGTCAAGCCGAGCGATTTCACTGTTTTATCCGCAGCACAAGGGGCCGGCGGGACGAACGTCCTCCATATCTGTGGCTACGAAGGTGCCAGCAACCAACTGGGAGACTTCACTGATTACCCAGCTGATATCGTCAATTGGGCAACAGCTGTAGAGGGTTTTAGCCTCTCTGAGGGACGACAGATTTTCCCAGATAAGGTCTTGCTTGGTGGTTTTGGCAACACCACTAAAGATGTCTTGTACGCTGGCTCGCCAGATGAGATTGCTGCTGAAACTCAGGCGATTATTGCGTCATTTGGTCAAGCTGGGAATCGATTTCTCATTGGTGCGGATTGCACCGTACCGCGCGGGACGTCACTCGCCCATTTGGAAATTGCCCGACAGGCAGCTAAGAGAGTTGTCATTACGGCCTAAAACTGACTTCATCAAAAAGTCAGTTCAAGACAACGATACCCCTACAATATAATACAAGGAGAATAAGATATGAGCAAATTAGGAAAACACAAAAAGATTATTATCGGAGCAGCAGCAGTCGTGGTGCTAGCGGGCGGCGTCCTAGCTATCCGAGCAACTCAACAGAGCAAAACAGCCACCCTGCCGACCTCTGGAGCTGCTAAGCCGACAGTCGAAAAAGTCCTACAAGTCGCCCATACCCAAAGCTACAAGCCTTATGACTATGTCAATGATAAGGGCGAGTCCGATGGCTTTGAGGTTCAAGTCCTGAAAGCAGTCGATGCCAAATTGCCAGACTACAAATTTGAATACAATCCAACAAGTGATGAGGACTTGCTCATCGGTCTGGAGTCAGGCAAGTACGACATCGGAACCAAGGGGGCATGGAAAACGGCAGAACGCGAACAAAAGTTCATCATTCCCCAAGAAAAAATCGCAGCTTCAGTCATTGGCTTGACATTCCGGACAGCAGATAAGGCCAAATACTCAAGTCTGGAATCTTTTGCCAAAGCAGGAGGCAAATTGATTCCAATCAGCCCGCAAAGCGGTCAGTACCAAGTGATTGTGGACTTTAATCAAGCCCATCCCAAAACGCCAATCCAGCTCGATGCGGCGGATCAGTTTACCATTAGTGACGCCTATGCTTGGATTCTCGAAGGACGCTATGACGGCTTCTTCGACATCAAACTCAGCTTTGATAACTCCGTCCTAGCTAAAGACGGGCCTTATCATGACTATGCGGATAAATTGTCCTATGTCCCTTACAAAGGGATTCCGACTTATCCCTTGATTCATAAGAGTTCTGACAATGAAACCTTTGCCAAAGCCTATGATAAGGCCATCAAAGAGTTAGAAGCTGACGGCACCCTGACCAAATTATCCAAGGAATATTTTGGCGAAGATGTTTTCTCATACTTGAAAGATTGAGCGACTAGTGAGTGAGGCAATCCTATGATACCATTTAATCCCGAGCGAATCTGGGCAGTGTTGCCAGATATCCTCTCCAAATTCCCCAAGACTCTTGAAATCGTTTTGGTCACAGCTATTTTGGGTGCTTTATTAGGTCTGGGTCTGGCCAATTGGCACTTGAAAGCGGGCACCATTCGGCAAAAAATAGCCAGTCATTATATTTCAGCCATGCGCTGTACGCCGCCGATCGTTCTGATTTTTCTCGTCTTTTATGCCCTACCAAAATTGATTGAGGCAGTCTTTTTGATCGATATCAACGGTTGGCCCAAAGGTCTGTTTGTGATCGGCGCCTTAACCCTCCTGTTTTCCGCCAATATTGCGGTGACTTTTGAAGCAGCTTATTTAGCGATCCCCAAAGGACAGACAGAGGCGGGGCTAGTCAGTGGCCTATCTGAAACGAGGACTTTTGTTAGAATTATTTTACCCCAGGCGCTGGTGGTTGCCCTACCAAACATTGCCAATAACTTACTGACCTTGCTCAAAGAAGGGACGCTGGCCTACATGATAGGCTATGTCGACATCATGGGCGAGGCGCAAAATATCATTTCGAGGAACCTAGGCAACTATGGTCTCGAAACCTATGTGGCGGTGACGCTAGTCTACTGGGCTGTCGCGATCGTGATTGAGGGCGGTAGCTTGCAGCTTGAAAAAGGGCTTAGTCGCTACAAAGGTCAAGGAGTGGAGGTCAAAAGCTAATGTCAATTACCTATCTTATTTCAACATTTCTAGCCAGCCTCAAAGGCGTTCCAGTCACGCTTTTCATTACCTTCTTTGCCTTGATTGTGGCGCTCCCTTTGGGCTTTGGCTTGGCTTTACTCAGACTCAAAAAGATCCCGGTCCTCAGTCAGTTAGCCCGTCTCTATACGCTGATCATCCGAGGGACACCCTTGATTCTCTTGATCTTATTATTTTATAGTTTTGTCCCAAGTTTTCTCAATGCCTTTTTTAAAGCACATCAGATTGGCATTGATATTTTCAAGGTCAATCCCCTAGTCTATGCTTGTGCTGTTTTCTTATTAGTCGCAGTGGCTGCAGTGGCAGAGATATTCAGATCGAGTTTGCTTGCTGTGGATTCAGGACAGTTTGAGGCGGGTCAGGTTACCAATCTGTCGGCTTTTCATCTCTATACTCGGATCATCCTGCCCCAGGCCTTGGTCAGCAGTCTGCCCAACCTCTGTAACCTGACGATTACTCTGGTCAAGGGGACTTCGCTGGTCTTTGTGATGACAGTTAAGGATATTACAGCCATTGCCAAAATTCAAGCCAGTTATGGCTATAATTACGCCGAAAGTTATGTCGTCATCTTTATCATCTATATCATCGTGTGTAGTTTGATCCAGTATGGTTTCAAAAAACTGGCTGCGTTTGTGACTGTGGATCAGCCAACTGCCCCAAAAAAGTTGCCAATCCCTTCTGAAACAGCGGGGATAGAAAAAGGAGTCTTACATGTTGAATATTCGGAACTTGCATAAACAATTTGGCAGCCAAGAGGTGCTAAAAGGCGTCGACTTAACCGTCAAAAAAGGGGATGTCGTCGTGATTTTGGGGCCTTCAGGCTCTGGCAAAACGACATTATTACGGAGCATTAACTTCCTGACCAAAGCCGATACAGGCGAGATTGAATTGGATGGCAAGACGATTGACGTTGCCAAAGCCACAAAGGAAGACATCAAAGTCATCCGCCAACAGACAGGCTTCGTTTTCCAAAATTATAATTTATTTGCTAATAAGACAGCACTTGACAATATTACCGAGGGGTTGATTTACGGTCTAGGTCGTTCCAAAAAAGCAAGTATCCAGATTGCCCAAGATGTCTTGGAAAAGGTGGGCCTCAAAGACTTTCAAGACTATTATCCCAGTCAGCTCTCAGGAGGCCAACAACAGCGTGTCGGCATTGCTCGGGCAATTTCGGCTGAACCGAAAGTCATCCTCTTTGACGAGCCAACGAGTGCCTTGGACCCCGAGTTAGTTGGCGATATCCTAGCCATTATGAAGGCCCTTGCGGATGCTGGAAAAACCATGGTCGTTGTCACCCACGAGATGAGTTTTGCCAAAGAAGTTGCCAGCGAAGTTGTCTTTATGGACGGCGGTATCATCGTCGAAAAAGGGAAACCGAGTGCGATTTTTGACACACCCAAAGAAGTCCGAACCCAACAGTTTTTGGCACGAATTTTATAGGGCGGTGCGGCTCAGTCAAAGGAATAAGATAGGAGATGTCAGATGTATCAAAAATTTGATGGCAAAAATGTCGTCGTGACCGGTGGATCGCGTGGGATTGGTCTTGCGATTGCCCACCAATTTGCTAAAAGAGGTGCACGTGTTGTGATTACAGCAACCACAGCCTCAACACTTGAGACTACCTTGATCCTCTTTCAACACGAAAAGTTGCAGGCAGTAAAAGGACTGGTCCTCGATTTATCAGCCCCTTTAGCAATCGACAGCTTCTGGGATAAAGTCCAAGAACTATTTAATGGCGAGTCCGTGGATATTTTGGTCAATAATGCGGGGATTTCAGATGAAACGCCATTGGCAGAGATTGAATCAGAGCAAATACAGCAGGTGTTCCAGGTCAATTTGATCGCCCCAATCCTACTATCGAAAGCCTTTGCGGCACAATTCGTCAGTAAACCTACTAGCTTTGGCAGCATTATTAATATCAGCTCTATCGCTTCCCGCTTTGATGACCCCAATCATCTGATCTATGGCGTCAGCAAGGCAGGTATCAATAAACTGACCCAAAATCTAGCCAAGCAATTAGGCAAGCAAGGCATCCGAGTCAATGCGATTTTACCAGGCAGCATTGATACCGACATGACCCGAGAAAAATACAGTCATCCAGAAATTTATCAAGCCCTAGTCAACCGTTTGCCCCTATCTAAACGGGGAACAGGCGCTGATATTGCTCATTTGGCAGTCTTCTTAGCAAGCCGAGAAGCTGATTACATTACAGGCCAACTCATCGCAGTAGATGGCGGCTGGTTGTTACAATAAAACCCGCTTGTCCTCGAAAATACGGCGGCCAAGCTCGTGAAAAAGCGAGATCGTTCTAGAAAAAGCTAGGCTGATCTCACAAAAAGTGAGAACGATCTCGAAAAAAGTTAGGACATCCTAGCATTTTCTGAAAAGAACCAACCTCTGGATCAGACGTCGCTAGACGCCCAAGTGAAGGGGCGCGGTTTGGCTAAAAAAGGGCTGTGGCATCAAGACAAGTGGCTCGCCACTTGGATGAAAAATCAAAGCTTTGGGAACGTGTCGTCACGCCCTTTTGAGACAAGGCGTAGAAGGCAACAAAAAAACTAAGCAAAGCTAGCAAAATACAAACAAGCCCCCTTACCCAAACAAGATTGGCCGCATCAAACACCACCAAAAAACAGATAGGTCAACCATAACCTATCTGTTTTTTGGTCACTCGTCTGGGACGTGTAGGTTTATTTCTTGCTGCTGCTGCTTGATGACGTGCTCTCTGTCGTTTCAAATAACTCTGGGTGTAGTGTTTTAAAGCTTTGAGTCAGCCAGAGGTTTTTGGTTGTTTTGTTGCCATTTTGAGAGAAGATAGAGGTCGATTTACTACCTAGTTTTTTCTCAATTGCTTTGGCACGTTTGAGCCCTTTGGTATATTGATAATCACTAGGGTCAATTGTTTTCAGACCATCATTTGGCCAGAATCTAGTCAAATCTCCGGTCGTAATCTCATCTGATATTTTGAGTAGTGTTTCAGATTTTTGATTATTACCATCAATCTCTTTCTTGGTTTCAGGATCAGGATTGGTAATTTCTTCGCCTGTTGCTGTCTTGTAGATTCTACCAGCATAACTGGTGAGATTAGGAGAAACCCAGTTATCAGTCGTTCTCATGGTCAGCAAGTTGCGGTGACCTGTGCTGAGTAAGTCTTGACCGAGTTCGGGATAGCGACTACTGTCAATGCCTAGCAGATGTAGCAAGGTCGGGAGATTGTCAAGTTCTCCACCAAAAGTATGGCTCACGTAACCTTTATCCATACCCGGTACGACAATCATGTAAGGGACACGCTGGAGCATGGCATTGTCATAGTTGGACCAAGTTTCCTTATCCTTGCCAAGCAGTTGCGCAAGGTCAGGGTTGCGAGAGTTTGAGATGCCATAATGGTCGCCGTAGAGGACAATGATTGAATTTTTATAGACATTGGATGCCTTGAGGTAGTCAAAAAACTCTTTAACGGCTGTATCGAGGTAATTGGCTGTGGCGAAGTAACCGTTGATGGTCTCGTCTTTGGTCTCTGCTAAAGGAAAGCCTGCTTCATTACCGGTAAATTGAACGTAGGGATAATGATTGGATACCGTGATGAATTTGGTATAGAAAGGTTGTTGTAAATGTTCCAGATACTCAATCGAATCGCCAAACATATATTTGTCATGCAGGCCGTATTGGAAAGAATTGGATTTGTCGACATCAAAGTAGGTCTGATCGAAGAAGTAGTTATAGCCTAGTCGTTTGTATGTTTCGTTCCGATTCCAAAACGAGCCGACATTGCCGTGAAAGACAGCAGAGGTATAGCCGCCGACTTGGGATAAAATATTGGGCGCCGCTTGGAAAGTGTTTTTACCACCATTGCTGACGAAAAACGAGCCTTGAGAGAGGCCAAAGAAAGAGTTTTCCATCAAAGTTTCGGCATCTGACGTCTTGCCTGCTTTGACTTGGTGGAAGAAATTGTCAAAAGCAAAGGTTTCTTTGGAGCTAAAAAGCGAGTTGAGGAAGGGGGTGACTTCGTATTCCTTTTCTACTTTGCTTTCTTTGTCAGGGACTTTTAGTTTGTAGTTAATGAGGAATTGCTGGAAACTTTCCAGATGGATATAGATGACATTTCGTCCCTTGGCAATGCCAAAGGTTTCAGGATTTGGTTGCGCATAGTTATCCGAGATGTATTGTTGTACGGCTTTAATATCTGCCGGTTTGGCTTCCTTGCGGACTTGGTTGGTTTTGTAGGTATTGACGCCATCATAAACTGTGAAAGGCAAAAGTCCTAGATAACGGACGATATAGGTATTAGAAAAGCCACGACTCAAAAGCTCAGGCCGGTCAATCTCAGCCAAGAACAAGTTGACCGTAAAGGCTAGAATAGAAAGAGAAGTAATGGCGAAACTTGCCCGTTTGTTGAAAGCGCGTTTGTCAAATCGCAGTTTTTTGCGCCAAATCAAAAGCCCGATCAATACATAATCAATGATGAATAAAAGATCTGCTGGTGTGAATAGGTTGATGGCTGATTTGCCAAGACCAGCAGAGACTTTACTTGAGGCCAACATCGTATTGATCGTAATGAAATCGGTAAATTCACCGAAATAAGTCGCATTGGCAAATAGTAAAACAGTTAATAAGGTGTAGAGAATGGCTGACAGACTATAATAAAGTTTCGTATTTTTGATATAAAGTGCCAGGCCAATGAAAAGTAAGGCACTTGGTAGGGGATTGATAATCGCTAAAAAGATCTGAAAGCCATCATCAAAATCAAGATTAAATTTGACGAAGTAGGCAAACAGCGATTTCAGCCAAAATAAAATGACCAGCAGTGCTGTAAAGCCTAGTCGTGTTGAGACAGTGTTTGAAAATTTCTTTAACAAGTGATCACTTTCCTTTTATAAGTATTACCTCATCCTACATGCGACCTGCGCATAGTTTGGTCTGGATGAGGCAATAAATTTTCTCTAAAATATCTTCCTCCATTTTACGTTATTTCAATCTTTTTCGCAAATATTGACACTAAGGCTGTTTTTTTTGTGTATAATTTAAGGTAATGACTAAACTAACGATTAATCAATACGCCGCCAAAAAGATTCGGCAGGGAATTTCAGTTTTAGAGCCACGTGATTTTCCTGACCAGTCCTCTATTGAGGGATTTGCCGACCTCTACTTTAAGCAGCGGTGGCTCAGCACTGCTTATTTTTCACGTCAAAATAAAGGTATCGGTTGGGCGGTTCAATCGACTGATTTTTTGGCACTCTTGACAAGTGCCAAAGCAAAACGTCAGCCCTATTATCAGGACGAGACGACAACAGCCTTTCGAGTCTTTAACCAAGATGGAGACGGCTTTGGCGGTATGACCATTGACATCTATGGCGATTATGCCCTTTTCAGTTGGTACAATGCCTTTATTTATACTTTGAAAGCAGACATTTTAGCCGCCTTTGAACAAGTCTTTCCTGAAGTTCTGGGTGTCTATGAAAAGGTTCGGTTTGACAGCAAGCTACCGATTTCGAGTCATATTGCCGGTCAACTGGCAGCAGATAAGTTTCTGATTTTGGAAAACGGGGTGGCCTACCAAGTCTTCTTGAATGATGGCTTGATGACGGGAATCTTTTTGGATCAACATGAAGTTCGGGGTGCCTTGCTAGATGGTTTGGCAGCTGGAAAAAAGGTACTCAACCTGTTTTCTTATACGGCTGCTTTTTCAGTCGCAGCTGCACTTGGTGGTGCTGAGTCAACCGTTTCTGTCGACTTAGCCAAACGCTCACGCGACTTATCTCAGGCACATTTCCAAGCCAATCATCTGTCACTTGAGACCAATCACTGTCACGTCATGGACGTTTTTGACTACGTCAAATATGCGGCGAGAAAGCACTTGACCTTTGATTTGATTGTGATTGACCCACCAAGTTTTGCTCGGAATAAGAAAATGAATTTTTCAGTTGCCAAAGATTATCATCACTTGATTGCAGAAGTCCTGCCACTTTTAAATCGTTATGGCAAAATTATTGCGTCGACCAATCATGCCAGACTGAGCAGGGCAGCGTTTTTAGCCGAACTATCGAAAGGCTTTGGCAGGCAAGATTTTGAAATCATTGAAGAATTTCGACTGCCCACAGATTTTGCGACTAACCCAGCAGATCCTCAGTCTGATTATCTGAAAGTCTTTGTTTTGGAGGTAAGCTAAATGCTGAAAATTGTTGTGCCTGTCATGCCCAAGGACTTGGCGGAGCTTGCAGCACTTGATGTGGCAAAATATACAGGTGCTGACTTGATTGAATGGCGGGCTGACTATTTACCTATCGCTGATTTGCCAGCGGCAGCCCAAGCAATCAAGGCACTGTTTCCCAATCAAGCCATTATTTTTACCTATCGGACAGAAGATAAGGGAGCGCCGCTGATTTCTGAGTCTGACTATGCGGCTTTGATTGCGCAATTCGCCGACCAATTTGCCTATATCGACATTGAAGTCTTGCGCTTTCCTCATGTTGCGCTACCTGACAATGCCATTGCTTCCTATCATGACTTTGACCAGATACCAGAGGACCTTGTGGGACTTTTGCGGCGCTTACAGGCTTCAACTCCCAAAGTCATTAAGTTTGCTGGCATGCCCCGTAGGAAAAGTGATGTCCTGAGGCTGATGACTGACACCTTGACTTTTGCGGAAGCGCACCCTCAGCAACTGCTTGTGACGATGGCGATGGGCGAGCTTGGCAAAGTCACACGCCTAGCTGGCGAGAATTTTGGCAGCAATTGGACCTTTGCCTCAGTCGAACAAGCCAGCGCACCGGGGCAAATCAGTCTTACTGAAATGCTTGAGAGTCGTGAGCTACTCCGTATCAGCAAGCCAGCAAGTCATTGACGTTAAGAGCACCTCTAATCACTCATGATCCGCCTGTTTCCTCGTTAAAGACTGACTCGTCACAGTTAAAACCTTGTGTGGTCAGATGGCTCGTCTGACTCTCAATCCATGAATCACATGGTTTTCCTCGATCGCCTTGTCAGACACGAGCCATCTGCCCCACAGGTCGAAAATCCAGTGATTAGAGGTCCCTTAAAACCACCCAAACGCTCAACAGGGCGTTTTTGTCTTGTCTGTGGTAAAATATCTTTGACACTACATTTGAAAAGAGGTCAATATGATAGAAGATATATATGATATTACGATTATCGGCGCTGGACCTAGCGGTTTATTTGCCGGTTTTTATGCCGGTATGCGTAACAATAAAGTTCAGATTTTAGATTCACTAGAAGTAGCGGGCGGGCAGTTGACGGCATTGTACCCTGAAAAGACGATTCATGATGTCCCAGGTTATTTTGCGGTTAAGGCTGAGACCTTGGTTGCGGATTTGGTCAAGCAAACCAGTCAGTTTGGTGTGCCGATTCGCCTATCTGAAAAAGTCGTTGACATCAGCCAGACAGCAGACCCAGAGGTCTATCAGATCAAGACGACAAAAACAACTTATCTCAGCCGATCGGTCGTGATTGCGACTGGGAATGGTGCTTTTACGCCCAAAGCCTTAAAAACGGATGAGCCGTCAGACTTTGACAGCTCTAAATTACGGTATAGCGTGACGGATAAAACCTATTTTGCGGGCAAAGATGTGGCGGTTGCAGGCGGTGGCGACTCGGCGATTGATACAGCATTGATGTTAGCAGATGTGGCGCGATCGGTCAGTTTGATTCATCGGCGAGATGCCTTTCGAGCGCATGAATCATCTGTTGATCGGCTTATGGCATCAAATGTTCAAGTCCTGACCCCCGTCACGATTCGGCAGATCTCAGATCATCAAGGGGGCTTACGCTTAACCTTGTCTGATGCACGACAACTAGAGGTTGATCAGATGGTCGTCCAGTATGGCTTTCTCAGCAACAATCAAGACATTCGTGCTTGGTCAGTTAAGCTGGAGATGACTCGCCACCATTTTGTTGTCGATAGTCATTATCAGACCAGCAGTGAGAACATCTATGCTATCGGCGATACTGCTAAATACGAGGGCAAGCTCGGTCTCATCGTTGAAGGGTTCAAAGAAGGTCCGCACGCCATCAATCAAATCATGGAAAAAAGACATCAAGGCCGCTTGAAACACGCCCATTCGACCTCCTTGTTTTGAGTCTAAAGCTATCAGCTAACTGTCTACTGCAAAGTAGGCAGTTTTTTGCGCTTTTATTGGCAGGAAACCGCCCTATTGTGACTGACGGGAATGTCAAAAGCAACTAGATGCCATCTGATGATTGAAACGGGACTTTTTGGGGGCTAATCATCTAGTTCAGAATCAGCCCGCCCTCGTAAATCAGACGGCTGTTCTCGTAAAAAACGAGATTATCCTAGTAAATAACTAGGTCATCCTAGTAAAAAGCTAGGTCGTCCTAGTAAATAACTAGGTTATCTTAGTAAAAAGCTAGGTCATCCTAGTAAATAACTAGGTTGTCCTAGCAAAAAGTGAAAGCGTCCTAGTAAAAAGCTAGGCTGTTCTCGAAAAAAGTGAAAGCATCCTAGTAAAAAGCTAGGCTGGTCTCGTTTTTTTACTAAAACGAGGAGCTTTAATCATAGCCCGCCCCTGTTCCGAACAAGGTCAGGGAGCTTCAATCACAGCCTGAGCACATTTAAAATAGGCTTGTCTTGCGATTTGGAGTGGTCTTGCTGCTGGAGAGACAGACAAAGGCGCTTCAGTTGCCCTGTACCGGCTTATTTTCTTAGACTAAGGCACAGTTTCGATGGAAGTGTTCTAGGGCTTGGTCTGACCTGCTTGTATCAACAAACAACGTGGACGAGAAGTTAAACTAAAATTTAATCATTTATTAAAATCTGAGTATTTGTTGAGTAAATCTTTGCACCAAAAAAGAAATAGGCGTATAATAAAGTTATAAAATGTAACCGATTACAAGTGCTTTTCGCATATTTAATAGTTGACAGGAAGGAGACCGGCATGTACAATCTTTCAGCAGAGCAGAGCAGAGCAGAGCAGAGCAGACACAGGTAGCGCTTATACCTGCCCTTTTCTGGTGTTCAAAAAACGTCGTCATATCAGTTGACGGCGTTTTTGTGTTGTTTGACGAATGGGATAAAGAGGAATGAATATGACAAATAAATTGATTATCATTGGGAATGGGTTTGACTTACATCATGGTCTTCCGACAACATTTAATGAGTTTGTAGACAGCACTTTTTGCAGTTCAGAGGTAACAAAAGGTTTATTGAAGATGATAAGCGGGATTTGCAGTTCAAAAATAGTGAACTGGTCGAACGTTGAAACCTTGTATATGTCAGCTGAAAATGAAATTGCGTATGATTATAAGAATTTTGACAATGATTTTTCTAAATCTCGGGCATATAATAAAACGATTAACCAATTTGAAAATGAATTCATCAATTATTTGAGAAGCGTTGAAACAAGAGCAATCTCAGGAGAGTTTCCGAGGTATCAAAAAGATTCAATGATTCAAAAGTGGATTTGTAAAGCGGATATTATTTTGGATTTCAATTATACAAATACTTTAGAGCGTCTTTATCAAATTCCGAAAAAATGCAAGCACATAAAAATTCATGGGAGCTTAAACGATGAAAATATTCTTATTGGCTTTTCAAATACCTTTTCTTATAACAGTTCAGAAAACTTAAAAGGCATACAGGAATTGCAAAATCCTGGAGAGAATATCAAGTTTCATCCGATAGGAAACTCTGCAGTGGAAACTACTGAAAAATGGAAGGGAAGTAAACTTTGGAAGAGACAGGAACTTGATTTTAAGAATTGGGGGAAAAAGAAAGGAACGGAAATTGGCGAACAGGATATTCAGGATTTGTGGGAATGGTTTACGAAAACGAAAACAGAAGAAATGTCCGAAGAAAAACCTTACCGAAAAAACCATGGTAAATACAATCGAGAAAATAAGAACTCCTACTTCGATGCCCTTTTGGGAGAGAATCCTATATTTGCCTCTTGCAATGATAAAGAAAAACCAATAGATGTCACAGGTGATCCCGAAGAATTGATGGCACCTTTTACTGAGAATGTGCAGGAGTATCTGAAAGAAAGAGAGTATCTACCATTACTAATTGATGCTGGAGATATTTTTGAATCGGATATAGAGATAATCAATATAGGACATTCTTTGCAATGTGATGCAGATATCTTGGATGCAATAAAGCAGCGATTAACTGAAAATAAAAAAATAGAAAATGTATATCAATTTCAGCGGTATGAAATAGATGAGAATATCAGGCAAGACAATGTAGCGTTAAATCAGCGTGCGATAGATATTTTTGGAATAACTCCAATTGTTGAAAGATATTTTGATGAGATAGCTTACAAAGGTGGTGTAGCTGATTGTTCTGAGTAGGAGGAGAAAATATGACAAACGAAAATAATTTACAAAATCAGGAAATACCTGATATTCAAGAATTTAACTTTGATGAGATGGAAGCAGAGCTTTCCAAGCAATTTGAGGAGAGTGTTTCTGAGTTGGATTTGCTTGAAGAGGACAGAGAAAAAATTGAAAATCCTGATTCGCTTGGAAAAACAGTTTTTGATGAGGTGGTTAAACAAATCGGAAATCAAGTTGGATTAGAAGTAATGAGGTTAATAGAAAACGGAGGGATATAAAATGGAAAAGACAATTAAGTTTAATCTTAACTTCGATGGTAAGACAATTCGTACATTAGAGGAGTTGAAAGATAATTTTTTTATTGAGGATGTCTTGAAATGCTACCGCAATGGATTACTTCATAGGTGGCTTTCTGACCGAGAATATGCTGAGGAGTTAGAAAAGGTAAAATCAATTACTGAGTCTGAAGATTTGCCCTTAATAAAAAGGTTGAGTGACATTTTTGAAGTTGAGTTTGATGAAGCTATCGTGTCTGAGTATGAAAAGCAGTCTAAGAAAGTTTCGTCTATAAAGCCATCACCTGAGCCAGCTAATTCTGATTCTAGTTCAGGGTATCAACAACGTACTCTTGATTCTTTTGAAAGGTATCAGCAGAGTATTTCTAATGCTCAGGAAAGATATCTGTTTCTTGTTGATACAATTGTGGAAAACAAAACCGATATTGCTAAAATTAAAGTTGCCATAACAGAAATTGATAAGTATTATTATTTTATGTATGAATTAAACTACATCGATCTGTTTTATCGTTTCCGTGAAGATGCCCCTGCAGCGATTTTTGTAATGCTGATGAATGAACGTATGCGTCAAAAATATTTGCCTATTCAAACCATAGACGAGCATGGTAAATATGTGACTGATTTGAACAAAGATAAAGTTAAAAAATGTATGTATGATCATATAATAAAACTTACCACTACCGATTCATTGCGCAAAATATTGGGTGAAAACCTGATTGAGTTCTCCGCTGGATATACGAAGGGCGATTGGAAGACGGTTGAATCCAAAAGGAAGCGCTATCTAATCTTGAAGAAAATGCAAGAATTTGGCATTCGTTCCGCAGGAGTATCAGGTGGGGAGATATGGACAGACAAATGCCAATTCGTAATTTTGAATGGCATTGATTATAAAAGCAGTTATTCAAAGAACACACTGTTTTACATGGAGGTATAGGATATGTTGGAAAAATATGAAGCTATTCTCGTCTCTTATGTGGAAGCACTGCACCCTATTATCTATATCAACCATTTTGATTTTTTAGGTGTTGATAAGGTTCTAAATAATATTAGGCAGGGGGCGAAAATTGTAGAATTTAATAATGCCCTTGGCGCAATTGACTTTGAAACTAAAAGTCCCATGGGGGTGGAGGCAGCTGATCTGGACGATTTCTTGAAGAGATCAATGGATGATGGCTTTGACAACAACACTTTCATCGTGCTAAAGGACATCCACAGTGAAATGGAAGATCCTAAAATTATTGCCTTGTTAAAGCGGATTGCCGAGGATCATTTATATCGGGACGGTTATCAGTGTACGGTATTTATTATTTCCTCTAAAACGGTGATTCCCCTTGAACTGGAAAATTATATTACACTTGTTGATATCCCCCTCCCCAACAGCACAGAAATTATACAGATTATGACAGCCTTTATCAATGATTATCAAATCCAAGTGGAGCAGGAGGTCTTCGACGAGATTGCCCATTCTTTAAAGGGATTAAATGAATTACAGATAAAAAGAGTCCTAAGACTAGCCTATCATAACGATGGTCAGATTGACGTGAAGGACAAGGCCCTCATTTTAGAAGAAAAAAAGCAAATCATTAAAAAGGCTGGAATGCTGGAAATTATAAATTTTAAGGAAACGATTGATGATATTGGTGGTTTGGAAAATCTGAAAGAGTGGTTGAGAAACAAAGCAAAGATTTTTGCGAATTTAGATAAGGCAATCAAGTTCGGTGTTGATACTCCCAAAGGTATTATGATCATCGGCATGCCGGGCTGCGGTAAGAGCTTAACCGCAAAAGCAACTGCAGATTTATTCCAGATTCCTTTGGTTCGGCTAGATGTAGGGCGACTATTGGGTAAATATGTTGGAGAATCCGAAGAGAATATGCGAAAGGCACTAAAGCTTTCAGAAGCTATTAGTCCCTGTGTGTTGTGGATTGATGAAATTGAAAAAGCTTTTGCGGGTGTTGGCGGAGATGGTGGCGGCAGTGATGTAACGACTCGCCTGTTTGGGCAGTTTCTGACATGGATGCAGGAAAAAGAAAACACGGTTTTTATTGTTGCGACTGCCAATGATGTTTCGAGAATACCGGCTGAGTTCTTACGGAAAGGCCGATTCGACGAACTATTTTTTGTTGACCTTCCCAATGGCGAGGAACGCAGAAAGATTCTTGAAATCCATCTCAAGAAACGCAATAAATGGAACAAGCAGATAGATTCTATCGCCTTGATTAAAGAAACAAACGGTTTTAATGGTGCGGACTTAGAGGCTGTAATTAAAGATACCATTGAGCGAGCTTTTATTGAAGAGAAAGCCATTCTCACAACGGAGGATTTAATTCAGTCCATTAAAGATACCAAATCAATTTCCGACACATTAAAGGAAAAGATTACACAGATAAAAGATACCATCAGCAAATTTGATTTTAAACCAGCCAGCAGAGCTGACTCAAAATAGAATAAGGAAATGAATAATATGGATAAAAAGACAAATGATAGTATTTTACTAATTGATGATAGCCTTGAGCCGCCAATCGTGACCGCTGAGGGCGAGGAATTAAAACCTATTCAAAAACAATTTATGGAGAGCTACATTGCCCACAAGGATGAGATGTCCGTGGCAGAGTGGTTACCTATGGAAATGAAAGCACATCTGCCTGAAAAAACAGAAGATGAAATTAAAACAATAAGTGCTGAGATCATTTCTACATTGGAGATTAGTGAAGAAAAATCGGTCTCCTTGGGGAAGGCTATTGCAAGTGGTAGAAGCAAGGAATCTTGGTTTGCCAGCGAAGTAAAAACTGCTACCTCACTTATGTCCACCAAGGAAACAGTTGCCTACTTACAGAAACTTGACAGTGCCTTACAGGCTTCAAATGAATCTCTGAATAGCACCATTCTCACACAAGCAGGTGTTGTGAACTTAAATCCTAGTTTAGATGGGTTTATTGCCGAACAATATCATGCGCAAACATTTAATCTAAACGCAGCAGCAACAGGTAGCCCGTATCGTGCAAAAGTGTTACAGCCAGAAGGTAAAGGGTATGCAAAAAACTCCGTAGACATTGTTATCGAGGATGGCAACGGGAAGGTTGAAAATCGCTACCAAGCCAAATATTGCAAAGATGCCGAATCGACAGCAAAGGCTTTTGAAAATGGGGATTATCGTGGGCAACAGAAATTAGTGCCAGAAGACCAAGCAAAGGATATTCAGAAGAAATGCACCACTGTCCTTGAAGCGCCTGATGGGACAACGAGCACGCCTCTTACCAAGCAAGGGGCAAAAGACCTGCAAAAAGAAGCGCAAAGTGGCAATTGGAACGACTTAAATTGGAATGAGTATCGCACAAAAGACATAGCTATCGGTATCGGCAAGCAGGCAGGTAAAGCCGCTCTCATGGGTGCGGCAATTGGTGTAGGTTTCAATGTTGCACAAAAGGTTTGGCATGGTGAAAAAATTGATGGTGAGGAGATCATTGAAACGGCGCTGATCTCTGGTGCGGATTTTGGTGTAAAGGCCGCAGCGGCAGGAGCCTTGAAGGTCGGTTCGGAAAAGGGGATTATTTCAGCCATTCCCAAAGGCACACCGGCAGGTACCATTGCCAACATTGTATTTGTTGGTGTTGAGAATGCAAAAGTGCTTAGGAAAATAGCCACTAAGGAATTAACCGTAATAGAAGGTATCAACCAAATGGAGCAAGTCACTGTATCTACTGTGGCTGGCATAGCCGCTAGCGTCAATGGTGCCGAAGTTGGTGCAGCAATAGGGATCGGATTTGGACCAGTCGGGATCGTAGTCGGTGGGTTTGTTGGAGGCACCGTTGGCTATATGGCTGGGTCAAAGGTGGGTGAAACAGTCGTTAAAGTCAGGCAAAAAATTAGACGAGAGGCAATAGAAGTACTCAGTTCAATCAGCAATAAGATTTCATCAGCTTATAACAGTCTTCGCAGCGGAGTCACCCGCCTCTTTTCTTAGTGAATAGATTGAAGTCAATAACTGTTGTTTTTGTCGGATAGCTTTTTTGCAAGGTGATTGGTGGGGAAAGCCTTGCACTGACTCAAGTTCAATTAATATGCAACTCATCCTTGACGGTCTCCTAAATTCCTGTTAGAATGAGTGTGTCAATTAAATAAGATTTGTTAGGTGAGGCTCCTATACAAACACAGGCTACTGCCCAAAAATGTCGAGAGACGCCAATGGGTAGAACAGGGATTGTCGACGACAAGGCTTTCCATAAGGTAGCTAAATCGCATCAGCGGTTTTACGTTGTATAGTGCCAAAGCTCAACGACTAGATCGAAGACTTGCTTTTTAGAATGCAATTAATCGCCTGTCGTTGAGTCAACGATGGGCTTTTAGAGCCTTGTTCAATCAGCAAGCATTTGAAAAGCCGGTAATCATTTAACAGTTGAGGGGGTGAGGTAAATGGACGATAGTCATTCGGAACAGAAAAAGCAACAGGAAGTAGCAGAGCCGTCTGGAACGGGCCCTTTACCGAGCCTCGTGCCTGTGGCTTGTGACGACTTCTAAACTGACAACCAAGCGCTTGGGTCACTCCGATAGCTTGGTCAGGATATGAGGAGAGAAACAGTGACAGACATCAACAAAAACAAAGCAGACTACACGACTTTTGCCAACTCGTCTGTCTCAGCCATTTTAGACCGTTTCGGCGGGGAGTTGACAGGGTTGAGTGAGACAAAAGTTGAGCAGTTGCGTGCACAATATGGCGAAAATGTCATCTCGCATGGCAAAAAGACACCTTTTATTGTCGAATTTTTTAAAGCCTATATCACACCCTTTACATTGGTTTTAATCGCACTCGGGATTATTTCTTTTATCACAGATTATGTGATTGCAGCACCAGAGGATCGTGATTTATTTGGCGTGACGATTATCTTTACGATGGTCGTGGTTAGTGGTACGATGACCTTGATTCAGTCCGTGCGCTCCAATCAGGCAGCAGAAAAACTGAAGTCTTTGGTTAAGGTCACGGCAAATGTCAAACGAGATGGGCAATACAATGAAATTCCAATGTCAGAGATTGTCTGTGGCGACATTGTCAAAATTTCTGCCGGCGATATGATGCCAGCTGATATGCGGTTGATTGCCTGTAAAGATTTATTCATTTCGCAGTCGGCATTGACTGGCGAAAGCTATCCGGTCGAAAAAAGAGCGACATTGACGAGTGATCAGGTCGATTCGGACACGAGTTATGACACCCTCGTCTTTATGGGAAGTAATGTCATCAGTGGGACAGGCGAGGCTGTTGTCGTTGCCGTGGGGAATGAGACCTTGTTTGGTCAAGTAGCGGACGACTTGTCACAAGCGCCAGCTAAAACAAGTTTTGAGATTGGTATCCACAAAACGTCTATCTTATTGATTAAATTCATGGCGCTGATGACGCCGACGGTTATTGTCATCAATGGGTTTGCCAAAGGCGATTGGATGGAGGCTTTCTTATTTGGCCTGTCAGTCGCAGTTGGCTTGACACCTGAGATGTTGCCGATGATCGTCACGACCAACTTGGTCAAAGGTGCGACCAAGATGTCTAAAGAAGGCACGATTATCAAGAATCTCAATGCGATTCAAAACTTTGGTGCGATTGATGTCCTTTGTACCGATAAAACAGGAACCTTGACCCAAGATAAGATTATCTTAGAGTACCATTTGGATTGTAATGGTCAGGAAGATCAGCGCGTGCTCAAGCATGCCTATCTCAATAGCTATTACCAAACGGGTCTGAAGAACCTCTTGGATGTGGCGATTATTACCGCAAAAGAAGCCGAGTTACCCGAGTTCAGTCAGCAGTATCAAAAAGTCGATGAAATTCCTTTTGACTTTGACCGCCGGCGGATGAGTGTCGTCGTTGCTGATCAAGATGGCAAAACACAGATGATCACCAAAGGTGCGATTGAAGAAATGTTAGCCATCTCTAACTATGTGGACTATCAAGGTCATGTGATGCCATTGACTGAGGCTGAAAAAGAAAAAGTCTTGGCTAAGGTGCGGGAATTAAATGATGATGGGTTGCGGGTTATCGGTGTGGCGCAAAAGACGAACCCAAGTGTTGTCGGCGAGTTTTCAATCGCTGATGAGTCGGACATGGTCTTGATTGGTTACCTTGCCTTTCTTGATCCACCAAAAGAAACGACCAAACAAGCCCTAGAAGCCTTGAAACATAATGGGGTTGATGTCAAAGTCTTGACCGGCGACAATGAGTTGGTGACCCGTTCAGTCTGTAAACAAGTTGGGCTGGACAATGAAGCGATTATCCTGAGTGAAACCTTAGCTGCCATGTCTGAACGTGAGTTTTCCGAAGCGGTTGAAAGGTATCATATCTTTGTCAAGCTCAATCCCCAACAAAAAGCAAAGATTATCAAGACCTTAAAAGCCAATGGTCACTCTGTCGGCTTTATGGGAGATGGCATCAATGATGCACCAGCCATGAAAGATGCGGATGTTGGGATTTCAGTCGATACAGCAGTTGATATTGCCAAGGAATCTGCAGATGTCATTCTGCTAGAAAAAGACCTGATGGTGCTAGAAAAAGGGATTGTTTCGGGTCGTGAAACCTTTGGCAATATCATGAAATACATCAAAGCCACGGCAAGTTCTAACTTTGGCAATATGTTCTCAGTCTTGGCGGCGAGTACGTTTCTACCGTTTTTGCCGATGCTTCCCTTGCAAATCCTCTTTTTAAATCTCATTTATGACATCTCCTGTGTCTCAATTCCGTGGGATCAAATGGATAAGGCGTATTTGGCGCAACCTAAAAAATGGGATGCGTCTAGTATCGGTAAGTTCATGGTTTGGTTCGGGCCGACTAGCTCAATCTTTGATGTGACGACTTATCTATTGATGTACTTTGTGATTTGTCCAGCTGTTCTTGGCGGGTCTTACCATAGCTTGAATGCGAGCCAACAAGTGATATTTATCGCTTTATTCCATGCCGGCTGGTTTGTGGAGTCGCTCTGGTCACAGACACTTGTCCTACATGCGCTCAGAACAGAAAAATTACCATTTATCCAAAGCAATGCCTCCTTTATCATGACCACGATTACCTTAGTTGGTATCTTGGTTGGGACAGTCTTGCCTTTCACTGCTTTTGGTCAAAATCTTGGCTTAGTTGGTCTACCAGCAGACTATTGGCTCTGGTTAGCGATCACGATTTTAGCCTATCTGATGCTGGTCACAGTTGTGAAGCATTTCTATATCAAACGCTACAAAGCCTTGCTTTAAGGGGTGTTTTGCAAGTATCTGATGTTGAGGCAAGCGCCACAAAGTCTATTAAACAGATGAGAACCAACAGACAATGGTCTGTGGTTCTCTTTTTGCTTGTTTTTAGCCTTAAATCAAGCATTCGCACACTGATTGCTTTGAATTTAAACGGACCTGTCAAAGCCAGTTTGTAAATTTTATAAGACAGAAACGTTTTTTTGCTCAAAATTATCGTATAATAGAACTACATGTGTTCTGCAGTGAATCTCTTCAGTCATTGAGACAGAGAGTTTCCTGATAAATAAAAAATAAAAGGAAAGGTATTATGCAACCTATTGATAAAAAAAGAGCTTTGAGTTGGTATCAAACAATGGTGACGATTCGAGATTTTGAAAATATCATTGATGATAAAAATCGAGCAGGTAAATTATACGGGACAACACATCTCTATAATGGGCAAGAAGCGATTGCGACTGCAATTTGTGACCAGCTAGTGACGACTGATCTGATCCTCTCAACTCATCGCAATCATGGTCATGCCATTGCCAAAGGCACGCCAACCTATCCAATGTTTGCGGAAATCTTTGGTAAACAAACGGGGACTAACGGAGGCCATGGTGGGTCAATGCACATTAGTGATCTGACCGTTGGCAATGTTGGTGGCAACGGGATTGTCGGTGGGAATTATCCGGTGGCATTAGGCTTGGCGCAAGCGATTAAAATGGATGGCTCGGATCGGCTTGTCGTCTGTTTTTCAGGAGATGGTGCGACCAATGAAGGCACTTTCCATGAGTGTCTCAATCTTGCTAGTATCTGGCGCTTACCGATTATATTTGTGGTCGAAAACAACCAGTATGCCATGTCAAGTGATGCTTCAGTCATGATTGCCGGTAGTATTTCTGAGCGTGCCAAAAACTATCAGATGACGGCCTTTAAGGTCGATGGTCAAGATGTGTTTGCGGTCAATGATGTCTTTCGCCAAGCACGTCAAGCTTTAGCAAATGGTCCAGTACTGATAGAAGCGGTGACCTATCGTTTTAAAGGACATTCGCGCTCTGATAGTGAACAATATCGGACACCTGATGAATTTTTTAATTGGGAAGATCCCATCAAAAAATTGCGTGAGGTCTTGTTGACGGACTATGACGTCTCATCGGAGGAGATTGCTTTGATAGATGAGAACATCTATCGCCAGCTGTCGATGGAAGCAGAGACCGCTTTATTAGACGAAGATGCGGTCAGTCCAGAAAATATTTGGAAGGCGGTTTATAGTGACTAAAACTTACTTAGAAGCTGTCAATGAGGGGCTTCGTCAGATCCTAGCCACGCTGCCAGAGGCTTATATTCTAGGCGAAGATGTCGGGACTTATGGTGGTGGCTTTGGTGCCACTAAAGGACTGGTGGCTGACTTTCCAGATCGTGTCTTGGATACCCCGATTTCTGAAGCGGCGATTACAGGCGTGGCGACTGGTTCGGCTCTCTTGGGCAAGCGCCCGATTCTTGAAATTCAATTCTCTGACTTTCTGACAGTTGCGGTTGATCAGATTGTCAATGAAGCTGCCAAGATTCATTTTTTGTCAAATGGTAAGCAGACAGTACCAATCGTTATCCGTGCTGCAAGTGGCTCAGGTACAGGCGCAAGTGCTCAACATTCGCAAAGCTTTGAAAATTGGTTTGCCCATGTCCCAGGATTGATTGTGGCCATGCCATCCAATGCTTATGATGCCAAAGGAATTTTAGTTGCGGCTGTCAAAAATAATAATCCTGTCCTGATCTTTGAACCCAAATCGCTTTATAAGACTGCCATGCCAGTCCCGTCAGAACTCTATGAAGTGCCGCTCGGTCAAGCTAAGACTGTCCGGACTGGGCATGATGTGACGATTATTGCTGTCGGTCGAATGGTCGAAGTTGCCAAGTCGGTGGCTGAAAACTCGTCAGTATCAATTGAAATCGTTGATCCGGTCACACTCTCCCCCCTTGATGTGCCGACCTTGGCAAGCGCTGCTCAAAAAACAGGAAAAGTCTTGATTTTGACAGAAGCAATTGCACAGTCGGGTATCTCAGGCGAAATCTTATCACAACTGATAGAAGCTGGCTTTGCAGGCAAGATCAAACGTTTGGGCGGGAAATTCATGCCGGTCTCGGCAGCTAAATCTGCCGAAGCCGCACAGGTTCCAAGTCAAGCTGAGATTGTTGAAGCGATTGCGCAGCTTTTGGGGGAATAGGCGGATGGTCAAAATAACCCTAGATAATCTGATCACAATGGCTCATGAAACAGAAAAGATTCATGAAGTTTATAGCGGCGACTACTACGAGAAAAACGGCAGTCACTTTTTGGTTTATCACAATGACCTTGCTGAAAAAGTTGTCCTCAAGTATGACGCAGAGATGTTGACGATGACACGGTTTTCAAATCCGACAACAGTGATGAAACTGCACCCTAAAGTGACGACTCAAACAGCGATTGCCACCCCTATCGGCCCTCAAAAATTTGAGCTTAAAACCCAGCGCCATCAACAAGTGCCGACTGGCTTTAAGACCCACTATCAATTTTGGCAAGGAGACAGTAAGATTGCCGACTATGCCCTCAGCGTTCACTTTACGCCAGAGTCAAATCAGACATAGACAAGAGGACAACCTCAAAACCGACGTCAGGTGATGTCGGTTTTTTTAACATGACAAAGGCCTGAGATAGAACTGGTTCTATTATTTGTGGAACCCGTTCTATATTTTGTGGAACACGTTCTATTTTTTGTGGCACTCGTTCTATATTTAGTAGAACTCGTTCTATATTTAGTAGAACTCGTTCTATATTTAGTAGAACTTGTTCTATTATTTGTAGAACTCGTTCTATTATTTGTAGAACTCGTTCTATTATTTGTAGAACTCGTTCTATTATTTG
>JAISXW010000009.1 GCA_031270325.1 Streptococcaceae bacterium | reverse complement strand
TGATTCACTTAAACGAACGAACGAACGAACGAACGAACGAACGAACGAACGAACGAACGAACGAACGAACGAACGAACGAACGAACGAACGAACAGCTAACTTTATTTTTTCCTAAGCTGCGGCTGCGCTTGTTAGCAGTCACAAACGTAGTCGTACAAAACTTAGGCGCAACACGCAAATACCTGGTGGGCTTGGCTTTATTGGGCTTGCTGTTACCCATGACCTTGCACCCTGTCTTGGCGGATGATGGTATTACAGAACCATCTACTTCTGGGGCAACTCCTGTCAGCTACGTGTCAAATCAGAAGTACACGGTAACCATTCCGCTGAGCGTTGACTTATCTGATGGCGGGACAGGAAGTGGCATAGTGACGATCAAGACAGGGGAGGACTTGAAAATTCCGCCTGGCAATGTGCTATCGGTCGCCCTCACCGCTGGTCGAAGCCAGAAGTTGACCACAGCAGATGATATCGAGGGCATCAGCTATACGGTTAATAAAAATGATTCGGAAGGTGATGAAGTAGCGCCTGACGGCATCCGCTTTATCAGAGTATCGGCAGGCGCAACCGGCGATCCTGTGTCGCAAGTACTTCACTTCGCAGCAAGTGGGACACCGAAATTTTCAGGGACTTACACGGGCACAGCCGACTTCACGATTACTGTTGCGCCAGAAGCAGGGGAAGAGATTACCTTTGCCGGAGCGACTTGGCGGATTCTGAACCCAGATATTGACGCCACCGTCCCTGGCCATCAAGCGCTAATCATCAAGCAAGAAGCTTTAAGCGAAAAAGAAATGTCAGACGACGGCGCTACTGGCACAGATACACCTGGGGCAGCCAGTCTATTCTCTGATAGTCAGGCGAACTATTTCGATAGCAATGGCGACAACGGCTATGACCATAGTCTACTCAAACATGAGATTGGCAATTATTATGCGCACTTCATTGCGAATACGCCGGAAGCCCAATACGTCAATGGGGTTGAGCTCAACAATCCGACCTTTGAGGCGTTTAAGAATAAGGTTGTGGCAGAAGGAGAGGCTCCTTTTATTTCCGCTGAGGCTACTGCTAGCAGTTGGGGCTGTACGTCCTGGTACAAAGATGAGCGCTTTGCGACAACGCTAGGGAGCACTAAAGAAGCCTTCGCCCTCTCCTATGGGGATATTCACAGTTATCTGGATTCAGAGACATTTACAGGTGATCTTAGCGCTCCCTTATTAGACTTTAGAACCTTTCTTCCGCCGAGATATTGGCTGCGGTCGCCCGGTACGAACACCGCTCAGGCTGGTTTAATTTACAATGCCAATATGAAAAACAGTGTCAATACTACAACAGTTGATGCCTCCAAGCTTAAGAGTGTCCGCCCCGCTTTAGTGGTAACACTTCACTAAAAGAACTGCCACCCTTGGGAGCAAAACAATCATCCTGTAATCAAAAGTTCGAGCCAGTTAGGGTTGCTCGGACTTTTGATTTTCCTGTATTGAGAGTCAATTGAGACGAATAGCTATCAGCTGCCGCTTGATGTATCGTATCCACCTGCACTAGCGAAAGATTACTGCAGCGACAAAGCAAAAGCGATCAACCTCTTTAGCTTCTGTCGGGGTCAGGACATACTCAGACGTCTGATAGAGATTGTGCTAACCGTTAGTCGACCCTTCGTGACTTTTGCGTACTTGCCTGCTTCTCTGTCAACACTAGCATTTGACAGAACAGTCGGTAAGACAAAAAAACGATAGGCCATCTATCCTATCGCTTTTTGTTTGGATGAGTGCTGTTGCTTAACGAACAGCTGAGCTGAATTCTTCTTGTGAGAAAGCTTCGTCGATGATACCTTTCAATTCTTTGGCAGAGGCTTCCATTTTTTGTTGTTCTGCATCATTCAAAGGAATGTTGACAGGACGAACGATACCATGTGCGCCGACAATAGCAGGTTGACCGATAAAGACATCTTCAATCCCGTATTGCCCTGATTGATAGACTGAAAGTGGGAGAACCGCATTTTCATCATCTAGGATCGCTTTGGTAATCCGTGCTAAAGCAGCTGCGATACCGTAGAAAGTTGCACCTTTTTTATTGATGATCGAGTAAGCCGCATCACGCACGTTGATGAAAAGTTCCACAAGACCTTGTTCGTCAATGTCGCGGTTGTCTTGTAACCATTGTTCAAGTTTGACACCGGCTACGTTGGCATGAGACCAAACGGCAAACTCAGAGTCGCCATGCTCGCCCATGATGTAGGCATGGACTGAACGGGCGTCAATCCCGATCTTTTCGGCAAGCGACTGACGGAAACGTGCAGAGTCGAGTGATGTCCCAGAACCAATGACACGTTCTTTAGGGAAACCAGAGAATTTCCATGTCGAGTAAGTCAAGACATCAACTGGGTTAGCTGCGACAAGGAAGATACCATTGAAACCAGAGTCAACGATTTGTGTCACAACATCTTTATTGATCCGGAGGTTCTTTTGAACCAAGTCAAGACGTGTTTCGCCTGGTTTTTGAGGTGCACCAGCGGTCAAGACAACGAGGTCAGCATCATGGGCGTCCGCATAAGTCGCTGAGTAGATGTTTTTAGGGGAAGTAAAAGCAAGCGCATGGCTCAAATCTTCAGCATCTCCTTCAGTTTTTTCTTTGAAGATATCCACGATACCGAGCTCTTGGGCGATGCCTTGGTTGACAAGGGCAAAGGCGTAAGATGATCCTACGGCACCATCACCAACGAGAATAACTTTTTTGTGCAATTTTACATCTGTCATAATGAGATGAGTTCCTTTCAAATTCTTGGCATGCCAAGTTTTTCAAACAGTTAAATTATATCATGTTAGCAGCGTTTTGTCATGCTTTAGGGTCGAGTTTCATGATTGTTTCATCTGATTTCCAAACAGATGAAAGTGATGGACTATTTTTAATTGTGTTAGCTTTCAAAGCTCTGCTGTGACTTATCGTTTCATGGCACGAATTTTAGCTTCATCTGCGGTGACTCGGAGTGTTTTTTGACCAACATAAGTCACAAATCCCGGCGGTGTACCTGTTGGTTTGTGAAGTTTTTTGGCCTCAATCATATCAACTTGGACTAGATTAGACAGACGAGCTTTGGAGAAATAGGCGGCTAATTCAGCAGCTTCAGTAATCGTCTCATCAGACGGTGTGGGGTTGCCAGTGATGATGACGTGCGAGCCTGGTAAGTCTTTGGCGTGAAACCACAAGTCTCCTTTTCGTGCCAGTTTAAAGCTGACTTGCTCATTTTGCAGATTGTTCTTGCCGACAAGGATTAGCGTCCCGTCAGTCGCCTGATATTTTTCAGGTGGGAGGAGCTTTTGTTGCTTATTCTTGCGATATTTTGCCTTGATAAAGCCTGTTTGAATCAATTCTTCTTTGATGTCCGCAATCTCGGAGACCGAGGCTTGTTCTAAAGCCGTTTCGACAGACTCCAGATAGGCAATCGTCTGCTGGGTCTTAGCGATTTGTTCCCCTAAAAACTTAACCGCTTGCTTCAGTTTGCCGTATTTGTGGAAATATTTCTGGGCATTTTGGTTAGGTGTCAGGGCTGGATTGAGGGTAATGTTGAGGGGTTGGTTTGTGTAGTAGTTGTCCAGAGTGACGGATGTCTTATTGTTGGGGATTTGATGGAGGAAGGTTGTCAGCAGTTCGCCCTTTTGGCGAAAGCCCTCAGCCTTATCAGTCGCTTGGAGTTCTTGTCTTTGTTTCTTTAACTTCTTGCGATTCTTGTCTAGCTCGCCAGCTACCCTGCGAATGACTTGACTGGCGATTTGACGGACACGGTCTCGTTCAGCCTTATTGAGATAGTAGGCATCAAGCAGTTCTGACAAGGTCTCAAAAGCAAGGCAGTCGTCTGATAGTTGGATGGCTGAAAAAGTATCATTCGGATAGAGAGAGGGGCGGACTGTGGTCAAGACAGACTTGAAGTCTGCCAAGCTCAATCCTGTCAGGGCAGTTGCACTATCTCGTCCGAGACCTTGAAAGACTTGCTGCAAGCTCGTCTCGGTCTGCAAAATCTCAAATAATTTCTCATCAGAGGTCGTAAATGGATTGAGTTTCTCATCACTAGGCGGGGCAATATAGGTCGAACCAGGTAAAATCGTTCGATACTGATTTTGTGAAAAGCCAACGTGTTTGACGGATTCGAGGATTTTATTGGACTCGGTATCCATGAGCAAGATATTACTGTGTTTACCCATGATTTCAACGATTAGCGCAATCTTCATCTGGTCGCCGATTTCATTTTTAGCAGAAATCTCAAAGATAATCTGGCGGTCATTGTCTACCTGATGAATCTTTTCAATAAATGCCCCGTTGAGATACTTGCGTAAAATCATGGTAAAGGTGGAGGGTGTCTTGGGACTTGCAAAAGTCGTTTGCGTGAGTTGGACGCGACCAAAGGTCGGATGGGCGGATAATAATAGCTTATGAGAGCGCTGATTACTGCGAATCTGCAAGACCAGCTCATGTTCGAATACTTGATTAATTTTCTGAATCCTGCCACCTGTCAGCTGTTCAGACAGCTCTGCCGTCATATAATGTAAAAAAAGACCGTCAAAAGACATAGTTCACCTGTTTCTATTTAAAGTGGGAGTGTGTGTTTCTATTATAACACATGATAAATCACGGCAATGTTGACGGGTGAACATGACAATTGGTAGCGATACCTTATTTGTCAATAATGATTAGCTATAGCCTGCTTGCCTGTCTGTTGAGATTTGTTATGACTTTATGGTAGAATGAGACCATGAATAAAAAATATAGCATTTGGGGTATTTGTTTCGCGATTCTTCTGTTTGTTTTGCTAATTACGCCGGGACTTCACCGGCAGATTCGTTTGCAGGAAAGCAAGATTGTGCCTAAACTTGCTGTGACGGCGCAAATCAAAGCTGTTCCTGATGGGGACATCAAGGCTTTACTAGCCGACCGGACCAGCACGACGATTATCTTTTTAACGCCTCAGACTGTTGAGCTCAATCAAAAAATGGCACATTTCATCAAGCAACACCAAGAGTTAGGCTTGACCAAACCGATCTATATCTTCCAAGAGCTTTACCACGACGCCTTTGTTGACTCGCTCAAACTGAATCAAAGCGCCATTAATGTGGTTCAGTTTAATGGAGAAGAGATGGTTGGTAACTATGAACTAACGGCTGAGTCAGGCTTTAGTCAGACACTGATCGACCAACTCAAGCAAATGGCGGCAACATAAGGCGCTCTCGTTCACGAGCTGTTCGACTTGCCACCATCAAAAAGGACAAGTTCTTTTACTCGAAAGCTCAAGGGCTTTTACTCGAAAGGAGTTTTGAATTCAAAATGAAAAATAAAAAAATCTTAGCTATCCTTGTAATTATCGCTGTTTTGGGCGTTGGCTCGGTCTTGATTCCCAAGTTTGTCAAACAACAAAATACGATCAAGTCCGCAGATGTTAAAGTTGGGATCTTACAATTTGTCACGCATCCTGCTTTGGATGAGATTTATGCCGGTATCAAAGATGGGCTTGCGGATGGCGGTTATGCGGACGCCAAACTCAACTTTTATAATGCGCAAGCTGATCAGTCCAAAGTCGGTACGATGGCAAGTCAGCTCGTGACACAAAAAAATGATGTCCTGATCGGTATTGCAACGCCCGCCGCGCAAGGTTTAGCCAATGCGACAAGCAAAATACCTGTGATTATGGGTGTAGTTTCAGATCCTGTTGGTGCGAAATTGGTCAAAACAGTCACTCATCCAGAAGGCAATGTGACCGGTGTGTCCGACAAGTTCCCCGTCAATAAAGAAATTGAACTCATCCAACAAGTGACACCTAACGTCAAGAAGATTGGGATTTTATATAGTTCATCAGAAGATAATTCCAAATCTCAAGTGACAGAATTTAAAAAATATGCCAGCAAGCAAGGGTATGACGTATCAGAATACGCCGTCTCATCGACGAATGACATTACAACAACAGTCAATGTCGCCTTATCAAAAGTTGATGCGCTTTATGTCCCAGTGGATAATACGATTGCCTCCGCTTTTCCAACGGTTATCGACCTAGCCAATGCTGCCAAAATCCCAGTTTTTCCTTCAGTTGATACGATGGTCGAGCAAGGTGGCTTAGCAGCTGTGACGATCAACCAGTATGAATTGGGAGTCGCAACAGGTAAGATGGCGGCGCAAGTCCTAAAAGGGAAGCCAATCTCCGACTTACCAGTCGAATTTTATGATACGACACGACCAGTCATCAATGAAAAAACAGCGCAAACGCTAGAGATTACCCTCCCAGAGTCTGTCGTCAAAGCAGCCAACGCCGCTAAGGAAAAGGAAGCGAAGTAAGCCAGTCATCCGATGATCACGCAAGAAATAGTCAGGGGGGTGTCAGGGTGCTAGGGGCAAGAGCAAAACTGATTTTAGTCTGGCATGGCGTGGTTTGATGCGCAACGACTGATAGGTCAAGTCGTGGCTGATGAATTTGGAGGCAGTATGATAGTAGCAACGATTAATCAAGGCTTATTGTGGGCGATACTCGGTCTGGGGATTTTTATGACTTTCCGCATTCTTAATTTCCCAGATATGACAACGGAAGGGTCTTTCCCACTTGGTGGCGCAGTGGCAGTCACACTGATTACCCAAGGCGTCAATCCGATATTGGCAACAATTGTCGCCTTTTTAGCAGGGTGTGCTGCAGGACTGGTTACCGGTTTGCTCTATACTAAGGGGAAAATCCCAACACTTTTGGCAGGGATTTTGGTCATGACTTCATGTCATTCAATCATGCTTATGATTATGGGGCGGGCTAACTTAGGCTTATTGGGCGCTGATAAACTCAAAAGTACCGGCGTCAGTGTCCTAGCAGTCGGACTTGTCCTCGCAATTCTCTTTTATTTCTTGACGACCAATCTGGGTCAGGCTTTCATTGCCACAGGCGATAATGCCGATATGGCGCAGTCTTTCGGTATCAATACTGGCCGGATGGAACTTCTGGGGCTTGTCGTATCCAACGGAATCATTGCCTTATCTGGTGCTTTGATTTCCCAAAACGATGGCTATGCTGATGTCTCTAAAGGGATTGGTGTGATTGTGATTGGGCTTGCCAGTATCATCATTGGCGAAGTTTTCTTTGGCAATGTCTCCATGTTGGAGCGCTTGTTAGCGATTGTGATTGGCTCGGTTTTCTATCAATTTTTGATTTTAGCGGTGATTACACTCGGCTTTAATACCAACTATCTCAAGCTTTTCAGTGCGATTGTCTTGGCGATTTGCTTGATGATTCCAACTATCAAAGCCAAAGTTTTCAAGGGGGTACGATTAAATGCCAACGGATAATCAGCAGCAGCCAATCATCGAACTGAAACAGGCAAGGAAAGTTATCGAAACTGGTGACGAAAGAAAAGTCATTTTAGACGATGTCTCTTTGAAAATTTATGCTGGCGACTTCATTACGATATTAGGAGGTAACGGTGCTGGCAAGTCAACTTTGTTCAATGCCATCTCGGGCAACTTGACCTTAACCTCTGGCTCTGTCTGGATTCAGGGGATTGATGTGACCAAACAATCACCAGAAAAGCGGGCTGCTCACATTGCCCGTGTCTTCCAAGATCCTAAGATGGGGACAGCGCCACGGATGACGGTCGCAGAAAACCTAGCGATTGCCGCCTATCGTGGCAAGAAAAGAAGCCTCAGATTGCGACAAATCAGTAAATATAAGCAGCAATTTAGCGAATTTGTCGCTCAAATCGGCAACGGTTTGGCGCAGCATTTGGACACACCAACAGGGAATCTATCTGGCGGACAAAGGCAGGCTTTGAGTTTGTTGATGGCGACAATCCTTGCCCCTGACCTACTGTTATTGGACGAACACACGGCAGCCTTAGACCCCAAAACGTCAGTAGCCCTGATGACTTTGACCGATGAGCTGATCAGCCAGCAGCAGTTGACAGCTTTGATGATTACACACCACATGGAAGATGCTCTGAAATACGGCAATCGTTTGATTGTCATGAAGCAGGGTCAAATCGTTCAAGATTTGGCAGCAGTTGACAAACAAGAGATGAAATTGGAAGATTTCTATAGGATATTTGATTAGATGACTAAATTATTACAAAGACTCTCACGCATGACCTTAGCACTTTTTGCGATTATTTTACTCTTTATCGGTGGCATGAGCTTTCAGCGCTACTTGACAGAACATCGAGATACCAAAACAGCTGTCGTCGGTCGCGTGATCAGAACTGACGATGGCGAAAAGATGGTGGCCTACACCTATCAAGGCAAGGCTTACCAAGAAGTACCAATCGCCAACTTTTTGAAAACATTTGGCAAAGTTGGTGATCGCGTGACTGTCTATGTCAATAACCATCAACCAAAGCATATTTATATCAAAACCGGTGCGACCAGTCTATTGATTTTAGCCTCGATTTTAACAGGTTGGGCGCTTTTGATTTGTTTGATTTTAGGTTTTGAATATTGGTTTATCCATAAATTGCAGCATTTAGATGAGGCAGTAGAAGAAGGGGTGGTATAGAAAGCATGGAAAAGACTTTTTTCATCATTAAACCTGATGGCGTGCGCAGAGCTTTGATTGGGCAAGTCATTGATCGGATGGAACATCGAGGCTTTGTCATTGAAAACCTATTGATGTGCCAGGTGACCAAAGACTTGTTGGCACAACATTATGAAGCATTGGTCGATCGACCGTTTTATCCAAGTATCGAGGCCTATATGATGTCAGGTCCAGTCGTGATTGGTGTCTTGACAGGCGCTGACGTGATCCAATCTTGGCGCAAGATGATGGGGGCGACGAACCCAACTGACGCTTTGCCGGGCACGATTCGCGGCGATTTTGCACACGGCGCTGAAGGCGCTAGTATCGAAAATATCGTCCACGGATCAGATAGTCCGGAATCAGCCGCACGTGAAATCGCGTTGTGGTTTGGTCATGATTAAGTCGTCAACTTGAAAATCCATAAAAGATGATAGAGTAGATGAGGCTTAAAAGAGATGGGTGGATAAAAGTCATGGAGATAAAAACGGTCTTAAGCAATGAAGAACTTGCGATGATAAAAGAGCGATATAAAAATACGATTGAGACTCAAAAACTGCCACAGCTTGAAAAAGTAAGAAAAACATGTATTATTGTGTTGTTGTCGTTAGGGTACTACACTTGTTTTGTGGGTTTATATAGGGTAATTAAGACACATGGTACCAGGGGAGATGATATTAGTGATGTTTTTACGGTTTTAGTGATGCTAGTTTTTTTAACAGGAGTTTACAAACTTTATAAAATAGGGCATCTTTATCCGCTAGCGTTGTTCCCAAAACAAAGTGTAGACGAAACCTATCAAGTGTCTGAAAAAGATGTCCAAAAAATAACTCACTGTGTACGTTTGACTGACGTATTAGTTTTAACGACATCATTCAAAAAAATAAATGGCAAAAAATTACTCTTGATTCAAAAAGCAACTAATCCAGAAGCATTTGAAAACATCGGGAAGCAACTTAAAATCAAGCTTTCAAAATCTCAATGGTTTCGACGATACTGGGAAGAAGGCTATACCATAGGCATGAAACGGAAGGTAAAGTCGGAGGATTTGAATAAGGAATAGCCCGAGCAAGACTCGGATAAATCCCCATGAGGTTTTGTTCAAATCCCCATGGGGTTTTGCTCAAATCCCCATGGGGGTTTTCCAAAATCCTCATGGGAGTTTCCACAAATCCTCATGGGGGTTTTGCTCAAATTCCCATGGGGTTTTTGCCAACTGCTCTTGACGACTTGGGAAAAAGCGCTTGAGCATATTAAGCTATCTCCTAAAAACACCCGATTGTAGTGGAGAGGAGTGGCTCAAAACAGCTATGGTACAAAGACAAGTGCGAGACCAAAGGCTCGACAGTTGGCTTGGAAACAAAGATTGGAACAGAACCCACCGCTGTCATGATGCGCGGGTTTTTTATTTATCGAAAATATGGTAGAATAAACTTTATGACAATAGACTTAAATGACCTTAAAGCCAGACAGAAAAACATTCGGAACTTCTCGATTATTGCCCATATCGACCATGGCAAATCGACCCTAGCTGACCGGATTTTAGAACAGACAAAGACGGTGACAGCTCGGGAGATGCAGGCGCAATTGCTGGATTCCATGGACTTAGAGCGTGAGCGTGGGATTACGATCAAACTTAATGCAATTGAGTTGAAGTATTCGGCTAAAAACGGCCAAGACTATACCTTCCATTTGATTGACACACCGGGTCATGTCGATTTTACCTATGAAGTATCTCGTTCTCTTGCGGCTTGTGAGGGTGCGATTCTAGTCGTAGATGCGGCACAAGGGATTGAGGCGCAGACGCTTGCAAATGTTTACTTGGCTTTAGACAATGACCTCGAGATTTTACCTGTCATTAACAAAATTGACTTGCCAGCAGCTGACCCTGAGCGTGTTCGTCAGGAGATTGAGGACGTGATTGGTCTTGATGCCAGTGAAGCTGTTCTGGCATCGGCGAAATCAGGGATTGGTATCGAAGACATTCTGGAGCAAATCGTTGAGAAAGTCCCCGCACCGTCTGGGTCTATTGACAACCCCCTCAAAGCCTTAATTTTCGACTCTGTTTATGACGCCTATCGCGGGGTTATCCTCCAAGTGCGCGTGATGGATGGGATTGTGAAGCCCGGTGATCGGATTCAGCTGATGAGTAATGGCAAGACTTTTGATGTAACCGAAGTCGGTATCTTCACACCAAAAGCAGTCGGGCGGGAGTTTTTGGCGACTGGCGATGTCGGCTATATCGCGGCTGCGATTAAGACAGTAGCGGATACACGAGTTGGCGATACGATTACGCTGGCGGATCGACCTGCCGATGCGCCACTCCACGGCTATAAACAGCTCAACCCGATGGTCTTTGCCGGTATCTATCCGATCGAATCTAACAAATACAACGACCTACGTGAAGCGCTAGACAAGCTGCAGCTCAATGATGCCAGCTTGCAATTTGAACCTGAAACGTCACAAGCCTTAGGGTTTGGCTTTCGCTGTGGTTTCCTAGGCTTGCTCCACATGGATGTGATCCAAGAGCGGCTGGAGCGAGAGTTCAATATCGACTTGATCATGACCGCACCAAGCGTGGTCTATCATATCAATACAACAGATGGCGACACACTAGAAGTTGCCAATCCATCAGAGTTTCCTGATCCGACACGGGTCGACACGATCGAAGAACCCTTTGTCAAAGCGCAAATCATGGTACCTCAGGACTATGTGGGCGCAGTGATGGAGCTAGCCCAACGCAAACGTGGCGATTTTGTGACCATGGATTATCTGGATGAAAATCGTGTCAATGTCATCTATCAAATGCCCTTGTCAGAAATCGTCTTTGATTTCTTTGATAAACTCAAATCGAGTACCAAAGGCTACGCCAGCTTTGACTATGAAATTTCAGAATATCGTAAAAGTTCTCTGGTTAAGATGGACCTTTTGCTCAACGGCGAGCGTGTCGATGCCTTGAGTTTCATTGTGCATAAGGAATTTGCCTATGAACGTGGCAAGCTCATCGTTGATAAATTGAAAAAAATCATCCCACGCCAGCAGTTTGAAGTGCCGATTCAGGCGGCCATTGGTCAAAAAATCGTTGCGCGTTCGGATATTAAAGCCCTACGCAAGAACGTCCTTGCTAAATGTTACGGCGGAGACATCTCCCGAAAACGGAAACTCCTTGAGAAACAGAAAAAAGGGAAGAAGCGTATGAAAGCAATCGGCAATGTCGAAGTCCCACAAGAAGCTTTCTTGAGCGTGTTGAGCATGGATGATGACTAAAAGATAAAGCCCACCACTAATCATGCACACTTGTAGTCAGATGCTAATATCTGTCTCACAGTCAAAAAATTCCAGTTGTTTAAGTGATTCACCAAAGCAAAGCACTAGCACTGTGCTTTTTTTTGAATTATTCTAAAAAAAATACTTGCAAAATAAAAAACACTTTGCTATAATAATGATGTTGTGTAAACAACGTGACCTAAGACAGTTGGTGACTAACGTCGTAATTCCAACCGAGGACATTTATTTATTAGTCTATAATGAATTTTTGTACGCTCTATGTCTATGGTTGACGTAGCGTTTTTTTACGTCATCAAATAATAGAGGAGGAAAAACAAACAATGAGTGAAGCTACAATCGCTAAAAAAGCTGAGTTAGTTGACGTTGTTGCCCAAAAATTTGCTGATGCAACTGGTGTTGTCGTCGCAGATTCTCGTGGTCTAACAGTTGGACAAGATACTGAATTGCGTAAACAATTACGTGAAGCAGGTGTTGAATTCAAAGTCATCAAAAACTCAATTTTGCGTCGTGCTGCTGAAAAAGCTGGTTATGCTGCGCTTACGGATCAATTCGTAGGGCCATCTGCCATTGCTTTCTCAACTGAAGACGCTATTGCGCCAGCGAAGATCTTATCAGATTTCGCTAAAACTGCGGACAAACTCGAAGTTAAGGCCGGTATTATCGAAGGCAAAGTATCTTCAAAAGAAGAAATTGCTGCCATCGCATCACTGCCAAACCGCGAAGGATTGCTTTCTATGCTTCTTTCAGTACTTCAAGCACCAGTCCGAAACGTTGCATATGCTGTCAAAGCTGTTGCCGAAAAAGCCGAAGAAGCAGCGTAAGCTATTTCTTTATTCTTGCGCGCAAGTCGCTTAATCCTTGCACACTAAATTAAAAATTCTAAGGAGATTCCAACAATGGCATTGAACATTGAAAACATCGTTGCTGAACTTGAAACAGCAACTATTCTTGAACTTTCTGAGCTTGTAAAAGCAATCGAAGAAAAATTTGACGTATCTGCAGCAGCTCCAGTAGCTGTAGCGGGTGCTGCAGGCGGCGCAGCTGCTGAAGAAAAAACTGAATTTGACGTTGAGTTGACTTCAGCAGGCGACAAAAAAGTTGCTACAATCAAAGCTGTTCGCGAAGCAACTGGTCTTGGACTTAAAGAAGCTAAAGATCTTGTTGACAGCGCGCCAGTTGTTATCAAAGAAGGTCTTCCAAAAGCTGATGCTGAAGCTATCGTTGAAGCAATCGCAGCAGCTGGTGGTTCAGCAGCTCTTAAATAATCAATCTATCAATTGTGATAGGAAAAAGCGTTCATTCCTTAATGGATGCTTTTTTTGATGCTTAAACTCTCAGAAGCTGATCGAAAGGAGGGTGCGGTAAAATCCCCATGGGAACTTTGACAAACCCTCATGGAGATTTAGGAAAATTCCCATGGGGATTTTGACAAACCCTCATGGGAATTTAGGTAACCCCCCATGGTAGTTTGAAAAGACTGTCCCTAGCTAGTTCCAATAACATCTTTCCGAAAAACTGTAATTTTCTTGACAAAAGTTCAGGCATCCCTTATACTATTAGGTATGAATAGAGAACGTTTAATTGAAAACATTGAAATTTTAAAAGGACTCATGCCTGATTTTGTATTAGCTTATTACCGCTCTAAGTCTGCTGTGCCTTACTCATTGACAACTTTATATGAGTATTTAAAAGAATATCAACGTTTTTTTACTTGGCTGATAGATGCTGACGTGACCGATGTTACACATATATCAGAGATTTCACTCGAAACACTGGAAAATTTGAGCAAGACAGACCTTGAAAGTTTTATTTTATATTTGCGTGAACGTCCACGGTTAAATACCTACACCAATCAATATGGTGTCTCGCAAACAACAATCAATCGGACTTTGTCTGCTTTATCGAGCCTTTATAAATATTTGACAGAGGAAGTCGAGGATAGAAATGGTGAACCCTACTTCTATCGCAATGTTATGAAAAAAGTCACCACTCAAAAGAAAAAAGAAACTTTAGCATCGCGTGCAGAACAGATCAAAAATAAATTGTTTTTAGGGGATGAAACGCAAGCTTTCTTGGATTTTATCGAAACAGATTATGAGGATGACCTATCTAATCGTGCCAAGTCGTCTTTTATCAAAAATAAGGAACGTGATCTGGCGATCATTGCCTTGATACTAGCTTCAGGTATTCGCTTATCTGAGACTGTTAATATTGATTTAAATGATTTGAATCTCAACACCATGGTTGTTGATGTTTTGCGCAAAGGTGGCAAACGCGATTCGGTCAATATTGCAGGATTTGCCAAACCTTATCTCGCTAATTATTTGAGCATTCGTGATAAACGGTATCCTACCACAAAACGTGATACGGGCTTATTTCTGACAACTTACAAAGGGCAAGCCAATCGGATTGATCATTCAAGTATTGAAAAAATGGTCGCTAAATACTCAAAAGTATTCAAAGTCCGTGTCACCCCCCACAAATTACGACATACATTGGCAACGAGACTGTACGCAGAGACAAACTCTCAAGTCTTGGTCAGTCATCAATTGGGACACGCTTCTACCCAGGTCACTGACCTTTATACGCATATTGTCAATGAGGAACAAAAAGATGCCTTAGACAAGTTATGATGTATCTAAGGCATAGCTCTATTACAACAATTTAACTTCTACTTCTTCCGAAGTCATTAACGATTAAAGTCTAGAAAGCACACAATGATTCATTTTATTTTACATATTGATCAACATATTTATAACATGGCACAAACGTTTGGTGGTTGGACCTATCTGATCTTGTTTCTCATTATTTTTGTTGAGACTGGAGCGATTGTTCTCCCGTTTCTACCTGGAGATAGCTTACTCTTTGCGGCAGGTGCTTTAGCTGCTAATCCCAATATGCCGTTTAATATCGGCATCTTTCTACCGCTCTTCTTCGTTGCAGCGTTTCTGGGGGATACCTGCAACTTCTTCATTGGCCATAAGATAGGGACTAAATTACTGGAACATCGATTATCCGGGAAGTTGATCAATAAAAAACATATCGACGAGGCAGAAGCTTATTTCGAGAAAAAAGGATCTATTGCGATTATTATGGGAAGATACGTCCCAATTATTCGAACTTTTGTCCCCTTTGTTGCAGGAATTAGTCAGTTCAAATTCAATGATTTTATGAAACGGGCGTTCATTGCAGCTTTCTCTTGGTCGCTGATTGCGACAGGATCTGGTTACTTATTTGGCAATATTCCGTTTGTCAAAAAACACTTTTCTATCATCATTTTAGGTATTATTCTGGTTACCTTAATCCCAAGTGTTGTTGCTTTCATCAAGTCGCGCCGTCAAAGGAAAAATTGATAAGCTATCTTTTTCCTTATCACTCTCGCTTAATTGCACTTTTTACTAGAAGAGTGTTTCTGGAAGGTCATTTAAATACATCTCTAGTGTATCTGTTGCTTGCTCTAGCGCCAACATTGTCAGCAGATTAGGCTCTGAATAGATGATAGGATAATCAATTTCTCCTAAATCCAGCTGAGGTACAAAAGCTAATTTTTCTTGATTAGGTAAACAGGCGGCTTGAACGCCTGTTTTATTGCCTCGTGCATCAAGCCTTAACCATTTATTTTGTGATTTCAAAAAGACAGCATTTAAGGCATGAATGCAATATCTACCATCCGTTTCATTGAACAACAATAATTTTTGATAGCAAAATCCTGTAGGAATTCCCATACATCTTAAGATAGCCGCGAGCAAATTAGACTTGGCATAACAAATTCCATGACCGAGAGCCAAGACATCCGTTGCTGAAATTGTAATATCGTGATTTTGAATATCCCAAGAATGTTCAATTTCCTCTAATACAAACTGAAACCCTTTCTGAATCATAGACCACTCGGTATCTGTATGATTAAATAATCGATGACAAACAGCTTGTATTGCTGGATGTTGCATCTGAAGATATGAGTGATTTTCCAAATAGCAACTCAAATCATCTTTTTCAGGTATCATCATATTACTCCTATCATTAACAAGACCATTCTTTTTACATAAATTAAATTATGCAGAAAGAATGGTCTTTGCTTAATCAAGTTCTACTTTATAAATCCAGCCTTCTGGCGCTTCGACATCACCTTTTTGAATGCCGACTAATTCATTGTAAAGCTGGTGGGTGATTGGTCCGACTTCTGTTTCGCTATAGAAAACATGATAATCCGCACCATTTTGGATAGCTCCTATCGGCGAGATGACTGCAGCTGTGCCACACGCTCCTGCTTCTGAGAAACGATCTAAGTCATCTATGGGCACATCTCCTTCTATTGCTTTGAGCCCTAACCGTTTCTCTGCTAGGTAAAGTAAGGAGTATTTAGTGATCGAGGGCAGAATTGATGGGCTGAGAGGAGTCACAAATTCATGGTCTTTTGTAATCCCAAAGAAGTTAGCTGAACCAACTTCTTCTATCTTAGTGTGTGTGGCCGGATCCAAATAAATGACATCTGAATAACCAGCTTCATGCGCATTATATCCCGGTAAGAGACTGGCTGCATAGTTCCCGCCAACTTTTGCTGCGCCAGTGCCATGTGGTGCAGCACGATCAAAGTCACGTGAGACGATGAATTTCGTTGGTGCTAAGCCACCTTTGAAGTAATTCCCAACAGGCATCGCAAAAATGGTAAAGATATATTCTTTTGCCGGTTGAATACCGATGATATCTCCCGCACCAATTAGCAAAGGACGCAAATAAAGACTGCCGCCACTTGCATAAGGTGGGACATACTCAAGGTTAGCTTTAACCACTGCTTTAGCTGCATGGATGAAGAAATCCGTAGGGACTTCTGCCATCAATAAACGACGAGCTGTTTTTTGTAAACGCTCAGCGTTTTGGTCTGGTCTGAAAAGTTGAATCTCATCATTTTTTGTGCGATAGGCTTTTAAGCCTTCAAAAGCTTGTTGGCCATAATGCAGAGCCGGTGAGGATTCAGAGAGATGTAAGGTCGCATCTTCTGTTATCTCTCCGTCGTTCCATTTCCCATCTTTAAAATGAGCAATAAAACGATAAGGCAATTTCATATAGTCAAAACCAAGATTTGCCCAATCAATATCAATCGTCATAAACACACCCTCATCTCTAGACGACAGTCAAACTGCCATCTTTTCTAAAAATTTGTTATACTTATTTTAGTTTATTTTGTAGTTTTTTGCAAGAAATTTACTACAATTTTCTGAAAATTATTGATTTGGAGAGACAGCACTTGAAATTTTTACACCTTGAATCACTTTTAGATCATACAATAGAAAAAGGAATACAGCTGATTATTGCTAGCGTTTTATTTTATCTTTTCTATCGTATTTTAAAGCTTGTGATTAAGCACCTATTTGATAATTATCGGCGCATCAATATTGCTGATAGCGCACGCGTCTTGACACTTTCAAGATTGAGCCTATCATTCTTTCAGTATGTCACTGTTTTTCTTTATATTTATACGATTTTAGGCATATTTGGCTTACCTGTCGGCGCTCTTCTTACAGGGGCAGGTATTGTCGGTGTCGCACTTGGATTTGCTGGTCGTGATTTGATGAGTGACGTTATCAACGGTTTTTTCATCATTGTCGAAAATCAAGTCAATGTCGGAGAGGTTGTCAATTTCAAAACTCTAAATATCACAGGCACTGTCACTGTGATCGGTATTCGGTCTTTGACTTTGACTGATAGTACAGGTGCTTTGGTATTTATTCCTAATCGCAATATTACAGCACTCCATAATCTTTCAAGATTAGAGCACAGTATTTTTATTGACCTACCTATTACCTTTGCTAGCTCTGAAGCGATTGAAAGATTGAAAAATAGAATATTAGTGGTCAATCAAAATTATACCAACGCTGAATTTCTAGGTATTCATACAACTGAAGATAAAGTCTATTTGAGAACTCGATTGACAGGGGCATATCGTGAAATCTCTGATCAAAAATTGCAACTGCTGACGCAATATTATGAAAAAACGACTAATGCTTAGCCGTTAATCATGGATTTAATTGGTTCAAAAGACTGACGATGAATATCTGTGTAGCCTTGTCTCTCAAGTGCTTGCAGATGTTTTTTTGTACCATAACCAGCATTATGAGCAAAATTATAACCAGGATATTTCAAGTCGTAATCAGCCATTATCTTATCTCGTGTGACTTTGGCAACAATAGAAGCTGCAGCAATCGACATTGATTTGGCATCTCCTTTGATGAGAGAGGTTTGAGGAATAGTAATTGGTAAGGTCATAGCATCAATTAAGAGATGTTGGGGTTGAATCGCCAAGTTTTCAATCGCTTGTAACATCGCGAGCTTTGTCGCTTCATAAATATTGATTTGATCAATCACCTGATGATCAACACGCCCAATCCCAATTGCTACTGCTGCCTGCATGACCCGATTATAGATTATTTGATGTTGTGATTTTGGGATTTGTTTGCTATCATTTAGACCCGTGATTTTGCAATTTTGAGGTAAAATCACTGCCGCAGTCACGACTGGTCCCGCTAAAGGCCCTCTACCTACTTCGTCAATCCCAGCAATTGACATAATTTTATTTACGTATAACTCTCGTTCGTAACTTAACATTCTCTCAAGTCTCTGGTCTTCAACTAGACTGTTCTGGATTTCACGCTGACGTCTTGCAATCAGTTTTTGAACCCCTTGACGTGAATCTTGCGACCACTTGTCAAAAAGTGGATCTGATAAGTTATTTGCTGCTTTTAAAAGCTCACCAACTTCTTTAAGTGTTGTCATTGATTATCTTCCTCGTGCTTAAGCTCTGAAACGTGATCCAAAGTATAAGTCCCTAGTTTACCGTCCCTCACATCCTTGATAAATAGGTCATAAAAGCGATCGTAATCCTCTTTAAAGCCATATTTTTTAGTCAAAAGCATAATTTGATCAGCTGCTGGCAAATTGAATTCCTGATCCGATAAGTTATATCGTTTTTCTAGTATTGAGGGGTAATATTGCTGAAAAAAGGCTAAACCGAAGAGCGTAATCTCATCTTTAGGGATTAAATCATCCTTGATAGCACCTGTCAGCGCAAGTTTTAGACCGATTGTTTGATCTTCAAATTTCGGCCAAAGAATACCTGGTGTATCTAAAATTTCCAATGCTTCATTTGTTTTGAGCCACTGCTGTCCTTTAGTGACACCGGGTTTATTCCCAGTAACTGCGATTTTTTTGCCTGCTAAACGATTCATTAGCGTTGATTTGCCAACATTTGGAATACCAACGATCATTGTCCGAATCGCTTTGTTCCGGATGCCGCGTTCAGCGGCACGTTGTAATTTTTCGGCTAGTACTTCTTTTGCAGCCTGCGTGAGTTTTTTAACTGTCTGCTGTTCTTTAGCATTGATTGGCACAGCCGCAATGCCTTGTGAGTCAAAATACTGCACCCATCTTTGCGTTTCTGTCGCATCACCCAAGTCCTTTTTATTAATGATGACGAGACGTGGTTTATTTCCGATGATTTTATCTAACATCGGATTACGGCTGGATAAAGGTAACCTAGCATCCACTAGCTCCATGACCAAATCAACGTGTTTTAAATTTTCTTGGACCTGTCGTCGGGCTTTTGACATATGACCCGGAAACCATTGGATGATTACCATTTTATCCTGCTCCTTTAGCTACTTAACTGTGATACTTAATCACTCAATTCTATCATATTTTGCGCTTATTTTCAGAAATGGCTTGATGATTTCTGACTTTTCCGTGTCAGTTACCTCTATCAACACTGTTTGCAACACAAGACAAAGTCCCTCTTATCCTCCCCTTGCGCTGCTTTATCTGGCAAGGCAGTGACACTACCTTTCATTAATAATAGCTCCTGAAATTGTACCTTGATTCTAATTCAGAATTATGTTTAAAGCCCCTTTGGCGAATTTGGACATAGCTTGTGGTGACTCGTTCAATTGTTTTGAGTGTCTGGCTAACAGGTCTAGCGAAAAAAACACTCTCCAGTTCGAGAGTGTTTGATTGAAGCTCGCCTAATGATTGCTTGATTGCATACAAATTTTGGAAAACCCTATTAATTTAACGATTGATGACTTTTGCTCCAAGATAGCGTACTGTATTTGGCATGTCGTTAATTTATCACGCCGATTTCTTTCAGATATTTAACGTTTTCATCCCCATTAACTCGTCCGAAAATTGTAAACGGGACGACTTCAATGATTTTTTCTGGATATGCTTTTTTAGCGTCTGCTTCAACATATCTTGTCTGTGGTCCGATCAGTATGGCATCAGCATTGTTTCCTTCTATTTCAATACTCGCCACAGGATATGCTGTGACTTTACTTGTAATGCCTTGTTTGTGCAAGGCTTCTTCCGTCTTCAAAGCCCACAAAGAAGTTGAAAAGCCTCCTGCACAAAAAATCTTAATCACAAGTTCTTTAGCTTCAGAATTTATCGGCTTTACGACATCTTTTTCAGCTGTTTCTTCTGATATAATCGGTGTTACAATCGGTTCGTTTATTGTTTCTGATTTCTTTTTCTTTCCAAATAGACCCATTCATTCCACTTCCTTATTTAAAATAAATTCAAACGGTGATACAGGATAACCAACTTCGTTAAAAAGGCTTAGTTTCGGCGCATTTTGACAACCATATCTAACAACTCTAGTTTCTGGTGTGACGCTAATGATGAGTTGCGTACCGTCTATATGGTTGGTTGTCGCCACGTCATCTGCTCTTATCTCAAGCGGATAGTTTCTGACTGCTAGCGTCTCAGCATGATTGACCTCTAAAATCAGTTTGTCTTCCCTGTGTTCAGAAATGATAGCATAGGGCGAGTTATCGTAGTATTTTTCTTCGATAATTTCGCCGATACGCTTACCAATCACTGATTTGTCAATAGGATGGACGTTATCTGTATCGCCTGTATCAGCGCTAACAATAATGTGAGCATTGCTATCCAATAGTGTTGTATTGAGCTGGACTTGACGAATTCCCGACCATGATTTAGGGTGTTTTTCGTCAAATATCGGGAGTTGAACGATATAAAAGGGGAGTTTAGGGTTCTTTAAATCACGACGCCAAGTTTCTAGCAAAATGGGGAGGGTTTCCGCATACATATCTGGATAGAGGCTATCCTCTTCCCCTTGATACCAAAGCACTGCTTTAAAACTATATGGAGTAATGCCTTCAAACATGGTATGATAAAGACCGCTCGGCCGTGTAAAAATAGACGGCGTCGCTGGCGGTGGCCACGGGCTACCACCAATCACATTTTTTATCTCTCCCAGTGATAACTCTGGATGTTCGCGCACCCATTTGGCTCGCAAATCATAGTAAGTGTCTGCTGTTTCACGATATTCTCTTGTTAAGCGTTCAAATTCTTCTGCTGTTTTATCAGCAAGGGCTGCTTGATAAACTTCAACGACATATTTTTGAGCTAATGGCGATTTATCCAAACTCTTTTCATCAATCCATGCCGTGACACTAGTACCACCTTTGTTGCAGGCAACAAGACCGACTGGGATATGGGGATGATTTTTTATCCATTCAATCGCAGTGTAGTAACCAATTGCTGACAACTCAGCAAGGGTCTCCTGATTGAGCGGCAACCAACCTTGCCAGTTGGCATCATCAGGTTTTGTCAGACCATTTTCATCGAAATATTCGATTTGTGGGACATTAACATAGGAGATCTGATAGCAATCAAAGTCGTTAGCAATACGACTTGTTTCAAAATACTTTTCTTGCGACATTTTGAACTCAATATTGGACTGCCCACCTAATAGAAAGACTTCGCCGAAAGTGACATCTGAAATGATAAGTGGCTCATCTTTTTCAGTCATAACTGTTAACTCACCATTTACGCCATAATCATGAGGTGGTAGTTCAAACAAGAACTTCCCCGTTTCATCAGCTTGCGTTTGATAACTTTCATTACCAAACTTCAATTCGACTAACGCCTCGCTTTGACTAGTTCCGCTAATTAAAACTGTTTGCTCCCCTTGTAAAATTGCACCATCTGTGATGAGTGGATTTAACTCTAACATTATAAACCCTCCCTTTTTTGAATTTTTATTTTTACAGTTCAAGTCCTAGTTTTTGCTTTTCTAATTTATTCGCCAGACGGACAAACGGAATATAGAGTAAGGTTGCAACTGCTAAGATAATTGCCTGCACAATTCCGCCTTTAATTGATCCTGTGAACAAAATTCCTGAAATAATCGGTGGCATAGTCCACGGAGCGTTCATAGTAATCACATCAATGAACCCTATTTTTGTGAAGAAAACACCAATGAAGAAAGATAGCGGTTGTGAAATAACCATTGGTACAAGATAAATTGGGTTCAAAACCAAGGGAAGTCCGAAAACAATTGGTTCTGAAATATTAAAGATAGCTGGCATTAAAGCAATTTTAGAGACTTGTTTTGACGCATCACTTCTACCGGCAATGATTAAAGCTAAAACAGGGGCAAGTGCAACTGTTCCTGCAGAAATTGTTGAGAAGTTCATGAACATGGTTGAGTAAAGATGATGCGCTTCTCCTGCCATATTTTGTACGTCATTGACATTCCATGTCATTCCGAAAATAGCTCCCCAGATTGATGAGGGGTGAATCCCAAACCAGAAAAATAGTAACCAAGTGAATTGTGATATAAAGGCAAAGGCAGCTGTTCCTGAAATCATTTCTGCAGGTTTTTGAAGTGTTGCAAGCAAAAGTTCTGGTAAAGTTAAACCAAAGAAAGAGGTTGAAATCGCAGTTGATACAGCGAAAACAAGCAGTGTGATCGTTCCCGGTAGTAAGCTTTCAAAACTTGAAGCTACCATTGGAGGTACAGAATCAGGGAGTTTAATTTTAAAATTGGTCCGCAGTAATTTATTATAGAGAAATACCGCCAAGCCACCAATCAATAAAGCTGAAAAAACGCCTTGAGTTCCAAAAAATTTCGGATTGACAACATTTACTAACGAAACAGTCTTATCACCATTAGCGTAATCCCAATTCCACGGTAAGCAGATGAAGAAGGCTGCCATTGCATAAAGAATACTAGTGAGATGCTCTGAATTATCCGAAAAGAAATTACGAGACAAAACAAATGAGAAGACAACAACTACCATAATAGCAAAGACACTCAGAGTTCCTTGATTGATAAAATTAATGACTGTTTGAATGTGCAATAAACTTTCAGCAAAGCTGCTAGCTAGCCAAGCTTTTTCGCTGCCAAAAATCAACGACCCAAGATGTAAGCCGGATTTTGAAAAAATCAATCCATTTGCTGGATCTAGAAAAACAGAATTAATCATAATAGCAAATCCTGCAATCATTGTTGTGACAGAAACCAAGACAAACGAATCCCGCAATGTCATTAAGAATCGATTACCTGAAATCTTGGCAACAACGTTAGAGAAGCTGTCAGAAAAACTTTTTTTGTTACTCATTAATAAATCTCCATCTAAAATAATTAGTCACGACGTAACTTTCCGAATCTACGCAAGAGCATTGAAACGCACAATAACAAAGTTTTTCTCACGTAGACAGTAATAATATTAAACGAATTTCAAACGCTTTCATTATCATGCTATAATTAATATAGCAAAAACTTTTTCAGATGTAAAGCATTTATTGAAATAAATTTCAATAAATGCTGAAACAAAAAAAGAAGAGATTCTTTTCTCTACTTTAAACATCTAATTGATATGCCCAACTAACTCAAAAATCACTCTGTCGTGTTATCAGAGTATAGCCTTTAATCTTTCCTATGATTCTAGTTGTTCTGATGTCGTTGATCCAACTCATTTTTGACATAATAAGCAATACTTTCAGATAAAACAAAAAACAAAATCCGATTATCGACTTGATAAAGAGAACCGTTTTCTGAAACTTGAGCTTGACCGTTCGGTAAAATAAAAGCAATATCCGCTAATTCTGCCGCCTGACTTTCATCATTGAGCGTAATGATAATTGTTTTAGCACCAACTTTTTGAGCATTTTCAACAATCTCGCGATAGTAATCATCAATGCCACTAACCGTATAGATGATTAATAAATAAGTTGCATCCAGTAGCTCTTTTAGATAATAAATCTGTGTCTGAGATGTAATAGCTTCAATAAAAAGACCTTGCGTATAAAGAGAATAAACTAATTGCTTCGCTGGTAACCCTGAATTACCAATTCCGATCGCTTTAACATGTGGTGTATCCAAAATCATAGCTGATGCCAGACGTAAGTCATTATCAAAATCTTTTTTGCGACTACGTTCAAGAGATTCTGTGTAAGTTTCTAAAACTTTCGAGAACAGCGTCTCGTTTTCTGTCTTTTTCTGAGCCGTACCATTTGTTTCATCCTGTTGTTGTTCAAGTGCTAAAACAAATTCCTTAAATCCACGATAACCTAGTTTCTTGACATAACGACTCATAGCGGCTGGTGAAACATTAATCTCATCCGTCACTTGCTGAATCGTATGTGTAAAAAAGAACTCAGGCTGTTTCACAACAGATGTGGTAATCACTTTATCAGTCGGTGTCAATTTCCCATAATTCAAACTAAGCCGCTCTTTGAAATTCATATCGTCTCTTTTCCATGTTTGTCAAATTTTTAGTTAGTTAAATCCTAACATTTTAGGTTTTAATTTGCAATATTCAGCTTTTACAGTGAAAAAAAGACTGCCCCAAAAGGCAATCTTTCAATCTCACTGCATCACCATCACACGCAGGGTTTCATCAATTTTTTCAGCTGTCTTACGACCTTCACGAATTCCCCAAATCACAAGAGTGGGGCCGCGTTTGGCGTCGCCTGCGACATAGACTTTTTCGTTGTCTGTCGTATTGTCATCAAAAATCTGAGTCACGCCGAAACCTTGGAAAACAGATTGTTCTGCACCAGTGAAGCCCATAGCCAAGAGGACTAAGTCCGCTTTCAAGGTTTCTTCTGTGCCTTCAATTGGTTTGAATCCTGGTCCGACCTGCACAGTCTTAATACCAATCAGTTGCCCACGTTCAGCACCGATAAATTCAGTCGTCGAGGTCGCATAGCGGGTCAAATTCAGATTACCTGCCGCAATCGCTTCTTCCTGACCGTAACCTTGACGGTCAACCATTGGGTATTCTGGCCAAGGATTAGACGTCAGCCGTTGTTCCGGTAACTGCGGTGTGATTTCAAGTTGGGTCACACTTGCAGCACCGAGTCGAACAGCCGTCCCGATACAGTCATTTCCTGTATCCCCGCCACCAATGACCACGACATTTTTACCAGCTAGAGATTGACGCATTGTTTTATTGCCATTGGCAAGCACGATTTTGGTAATGTCTGTCAGGAAATCAACCGCAAATTTGACACCACTCAGTTCACGTCCCGGCACGTTCAAATCACGTGGCACACTCGCACCAGTAGCGATAATCACACGATCAAAGTCTGCGACTAAGGTATCAAAAGCAATATCACGACCAATTTCAGTATTGGCAACAAATTCGATGCCGATGGCTTTCATCACGTCAATCCGACGTTCAATAATCTCCTTGTCCAGTTTCATGTTGGGAATCCCATACATGAGGAGACCACCAAAACGATCTGCACGCTCAAAGACAGTCACATTGTGCCCCAGCTGGTTTAAGCGCCATGCAGCTGAAAGTCCCGCAGGACCAGATCCCACAATCGCAATCTTAAAATCAGTCCGTTCTTTCGGCCGACCACTATCCGCAACCCAGTCATTGTCAAACGCATTGTCAATGATAAACCGTTCATTATCATGAATGGTGACACCGCTGCCGTTGAGTGCTTCCGTACAGCCTTTTTCACAAGGTGCAGGACAGACACGTCCTGTCATTTCGGGCAAGGGATTAGTCCGAGCCAAACGATCAAAAGCTTTCTTAAATTCACCACGATAAACTAAATCATTCCATTCTGGAATCAAGTTATCGTTGGGACAGCCTGATACAGCACGACCGCCACCATAAAATTCGCCAGCATGACAAAAGGGAATGCCACAGCCCATACACCGTGCCGCTTGTTCTTGGCGTTCCACCACATCAAGTGGCACTTGTAATTCTTCAAAATCTAATACGCGTTCTGCAACAGGTCGATAAGGGTTGCTTTTGCGTTGATATGTCATAAAGCCAAATGGATCTGCCATTTTAGTTGCCTCCTACTTTAATTAATTCAGCTTTTTCCTCAGCAGGAGTACTCATCGCTTTTTCAAATGTTGCCATCTCGAGTTCTGCACCTGTCAAGCCAGTTTCTGACAGACGATGCTCGATTTCTTTAATCTCGTGGAATTCTCTTGGATAGACTTTGACAAATTTATCCAAGCTATTCTCCCAATCAGCTAGCAAGGCTTTAGCTTTTTCAGACCCTGTATAGGCTGCATGGTTTTCTACCATTTCTTTCAGGACTTCATCGCCACGTGTCTGACCAAGACGGTAGAGGTCAACCATTTCCATATTGACCTTGCTGGCAAAGTCACCTTTAGCATCGTAAACATAAGCCACACCACCACTCATACCGGCAGCGAAGTTTTGACCTGTGCTCCCGAGAATCACAGCTAAACCACCTGTCATATACTCACAACCGTGTTCGCCGACACCTTCAACAACGACTTTAGCGCCTGAGTTTCTGACGCAGAACCGTTCGCCTGCACGACCGCGGAAGTAGGCTTCACCACGGACCGCACCGAACAAGGACACATTCCCGACGATTGGTGATGCTTCGACATTAAAGCCAGCATCAACCGGTGGTTTAACGATGACACGACCGCCCGATAAGGACTTGGCGATGTAATCATTGGCTTCCCCAATCAAGGTAATCTCCATGCCCTGTGTCGCAAACGATGCAAAGGATTGACCCGCAATCCCTGTATATTCATATTTGAGCAAGCCCGGCGCCAGTTGATAGTTCCCATAACGCTCAGCAATCCAGCCTGCCATTCTGGCACCAGCAGTCCGTGTGACATTGTTAATTTTTGCCTTGACCGTCACGCCTGTGCCACTATCAATCGCAGCTTGGGCAAAGCCATCAAGTTCTTGCCACTGCCGTTCTTCGATAAAAGGATCGACGACTTTCCGTTCAATCGGCATCGTTGAGCCGATAATGCGACTGAAATCAAGAGACTTGGCTTTCCCTTTGGCAATAAACTTAGGTTGCAAGACTTCGGCATGACCAATCATCTCGTCGACTGACCTAAAGCCAAGTTCTGCCATGATTTCGCGGAGTTCTTGAGCTAAGAAAGTCATTGCATTCACGACGTGTTCTGGTTTGCCAGCAAAGTGCGCCCGAAGTTCTGGGTTTTGTGTCGCAACACCGACCGGACAGGTATTCAAAGAACAAACACGCATCATCACACAACCAATCGCGACTAAAGCAAGCGAGGCAAAGGAATATTCTTCTGCACCAAGAAGTGCTGCAACTGCCACATCACGACCCGTCATCAATTTACCATCTGTTTCCAAGGTCATCCGTTGGCGTAGGTTGTTCATCGTCAAGGTCTGATGCGCTTCGGCAAGTCCCATTTCCCACGGCAAGCCAGCATCCCTTGCCGAATTACGTGGTGACGCACCTGTCCCGCCATCATAGCCTGAGATGACGACCTTATCTGCACCCGCCTTGACACAACCTGTTGCGATTGTCCCAACACCCGTTGACGACACGAGTTTGACATTGATTTTGGCATAGGGATTGATGGCTTTGAGGTCATAAATCAATTGTGCCAAATCTTCAATCGAATAGATGTCATGATGAGGTGGTGGCGAAATCAGCGTCACACCAGGTGTTGAGCCGCGGATTTCTGCTACCCACGGGAATGCTTTCCCACCTGGCAACTGGCCACCTTCCCCTGGCTTAGCGCCCTGCGCAAGTTTGATTTGAAGTTCTTCCGCACTCATCAGATATTCCGCATTCACACCGAAACGACCGGATGCCACTTGCTTAATCTTAGAGTTGAGATTGCGACCGTCTGCTTGTCGGCGATAACGGGCGCGGTTCTCACCTCCCTCACCAGAGTTGGACTTGCCGCCAATTGCATTCATCGCTTGGGCAATCGTTTCGTGAGCTTCTTTTGACAAGGAACCAAAACTCATGGCACCAACCTTAAAGCGTTTGACGATATTATCGACAGGTTCAACTTCTGAGAGAGCAACGGCGACCCGTTTTTGATCAAATTCCCAAATATGCCGGAGGTTTGAAGGTGTCTCATCTGCCTCTTTTGCCAACTCATCCGAGTAAGTCTTATAGAGGTCATAATCCCCTTGACGAATTGCTTTTTGGAAATTGTAAATGGTCAGGGGATTAAAGATATGATGTTCGCCGTCTGCTTTGAATTGATAAGCACCACCTGATGGCAAGGTCTCATGACTCCGATGACCGTAAGCAAATTCATAACGTTCCAAATATTCTGCTTCGATTTGTTTCAAGCTCAAACCGCCGATCCGTGTCACAGTGCCACGGAAATATTTATCAACAACCGCATTGGAGAGGCCAACCGCTTCAAAGAGCTGTGCCCCTTTATAACCTGAAATCGTTGAAATGCCCATTCGGCTCATGACTTTGATGATCCCTTTTTCAGCAGCTTGACGGAAGGTCTCAGCCCGATCAGATAAGTGATAATCTTTCAGTGTTTCATAAGCACCATAGGGATGAATGGCACTGGCACCATACCCAATAATCGTTGCAAAATGATGGACTTCATTGACTTCGGCAGTATCGACAACGATCGAAAATTGGCTGCCCTTGCCTTTTTCTACCATATAATTATAGAAGCCTGATGTTGCCAAGAGAATCGGCATCGGCATCATACCTGCCGCTTGCGCCCGATCACTGAGGATGATAATACTAGCCCCCTTATCAACCGCTGCTTCTGCTACTTTAAACATATCGATCAAAGCGTGTTCCAGTCGATTCGGCGTGTCTTTAGTCACATCATAGAGGGTCGAAATCATTTGCGAGCGATGTTTTTTATCCTTAACAAAGGCGATCTTTTCAAAATCAGCCGTGGTTAAAACAGGACTGTCTAATTTCAGTTTGACACAGTTTGTCTCATTGTCGACACGTAAATCACCGTCACGACCGAGATAAACTTCTGTCCCGACCACAATCTTTTCACGAATGGCATCAATCGGTGGATTGGTCACTTGGGCAAACTGTTGCTTGAAATAAGTAAAGAGTGATTGATTTTTTTGCGACAAGACAGCAAGTGGGCTGTCATAGCCCATGGCAATCACAGGCTCTTGCCCTTTCTCAGCCATCGGCACAATTACTGTTCTGATGACTTCTTCAGTGTAGCCAAACAATTTGTGCATGGTCTGACGCTCAGCTTCAGAAATCGGGTCAAAGTGCGCTTGTTCAGTCATCTCATTGATATGGCGTAAGTTTTTGGCTAACCATTTGTCATAAGGAAACTGCGCCGCATAGCGTTTCTTGACTTCTTCATTGCGTAGAATCTTACCATTAACGGTATCGACCAGCATCATATTACCAGGGCCGAGCACGCCCTTTTCAACAACGCGACTCGGTTCAAAGTCCACGACCCCAGACTCTGATGAACAGACGATAAAATTATCTTTGGTAATGCTATAACGGCTCGGGCGCAGCCCATTTCGGTCAAGACGTGCGCCGACTGTATCGCCATCTGTAAAGACTAAAGCTGCTGGGCCATCCCACGGCGCCATAAAGGAGGAACTATACTCATAAAATGAGGTCAACTCTGGCGACAAGCCCGCTTCTTCTCCCCAAGCCTCTGGAATCATCATCAAAAGGGCATGAGACATGTCGCGACCATTGCGATAGAGGTACTCCATGCAGTTCTCAAGTTTCGCCGAATCAGAGTTTTCTTCATTATATATCTCAATCTTGTGCGAGGTCATCCAGTTTTCTGCACCACGCAAGGTATTGATTTCACCATTGTGTGCAAGGTAACGGAAAGGTTGCGCCCGATCCCATGATGGAAAAGTATTCGTTGAAAAACGCGAGTGCGTCAAGGCAATCGTCGATTTAAAGTCTGGGTCGGATAAGTCCGGATAAAAGAGCCGAACTTGAAAGGCATGGAGCATACCTTTGTAAACAATTGTTTTGCTGGACAAAGAGCAAATGAACATCTCAGATGTCGCAAAGGTCTTTTCTAGTTTCCGCCGCAAGCGATACAAGCGATCCTCAAAGTCACGCCCGCTCTGACTATCGGCAGGTTTAGCAATGATAAATTGGACAAATGACGGCATAATTGCTTGCGCACCCGGACCACAATTATCAAAGTTGAACGGGACATCACGGGACATGAGGATTTGATAGCCATCCGCTTGAATTTCAGTCGTGATCGACTGGCAAAGGGCAGCTTTTTTATCAGCTTCTTTGGGTAAGAAAAATTGACCAACGGCATAGTCCCCTTGTTGGGGCAGCTTAACCGTTTGTTCAGCCGCGACTTTAGCAAAAAAGGCATGAGGCATGGCAAAAAGCGCCCCTGCACCATCACCTGTATCAGGTTCAGCACCTGTCCCACCCCGATGGTTCATCCGTTCTAAAATCGTCATCGCATAATCAACTAACTCATGTGTCGGTTTGCCATCGATTTGGGCAATAAAGCCCATGCCACAGGCGTCAGACTCAAATGATTGGTCCCACAGTGTCAGCTGTTTTGCTTGTAATTTATTCATTCCTTCATCCTCTCACAGATCATGTCAAAAACCATTTGCTTCAAGGGTTTTCGACAAAAGATATAGTTTCATTTTATCAGAAAGCGGACTAAAAAACAAGTGAATTATCAGAAAATTCATTATCTTTGACATTTAGCAAGGCTAGGTTTGCCACTCTCCCTCCCAACACTGTCAGCCCCAGCCGCCCCACCTAGCCCACCAATCTTAATAGGCTAGCATAACTTTTGACACACAGTGTGAATTTTTTTCGCTATCAGTGTGAAAAAAATCCGCTATCAGTGTCAAAAATTTTCGCTATCAGTGTAAAAAAATTCCGCTATCAGTGTCAAATTTTTTCGCTATCAGTGTAAAAAAATTCCGCTATCAGTGTCAAAAATTTTCGCTATGAGTGTAAAAAAATTCCGCTATCAGTGTCAAATTTTTTTGCACTAAGTCTAAAATTTTTTTCGCTCTCTAAGCGAAAAAAATCCTGTCATGCTTAAAGGCACGACAGGATGATTTCTTTCTTTGTTCCTGACATCAGTCACAACTCCGCCAAGGTTGATTTGACTAGGGTTTTGAAGTTGTCTTTGATCTGTGTCGTCACTTTCACAACTTCAGCATGATTAAGCTCAGCTTGTTTTCCTGTGGCGTGATTGGTGATGGCAGAAAAGCCCAAAACTCGCAGTCCAGAATGAACGGCGATGATCACCTCTGGTACTGTTGACATGCCGACAGCGTCCGCACCGATTGTTTCAGCAAAGCGAATCTCTGCTGGCGTTTCGTAGGTTGGGCCTGTGAAGCCCATATAAACACCTTCTGCTAGGGCGATACCGGCAGCTTGAGCGACTGCATGTGCTTTGGCTTGATAGGCCGGATCATAGGCATGGCTCATATCTGGGAAACGCGGGCCATAGGTCTCAAGGTTTTGACCAATTAGTGGATTTTGTCCTGTAAAATTGAGATGGTCCGTAATCAACATGAGTGTGCCGGGGCCATAAGTGACACCGCCTGCGGCATTAGTGACGATCAACCCTGTTGCCTTGAGTTCCGCCATGACACGCACTGGGAAAGTCACGACTTCTAGTGAATTGCCTTCATAAAAGTGAAAGCGACCTTGCAGCGCCAAGACTTGCTTGCCTGCTAATGTCCCATAAACCAACTTGCCCGCATGGCCAACGACTGTTGAACGCCCCCAATTTGGGATGTCGGCATAGTCAATCTGAATCGCATTTGTGATCTCATCTGCTAATTCTCCCAAACCTGAGCCTAAAATCAAGCCGAAATCGACTTGACCTACGCCACGTGCTTGCAAGAACTGAGCTGTCTCTTTGATTTTATCGATCAGTGTCATCTTATTTTAACCCTCCTAAAAATGAGTGGCCGTTTTCGGTCGCTGCTAGGCCAAAGTTTTCAGCAATGGTTGCTGAAATATCGGAAAAGTGGCCGATCGGCAAGACCCCATTGCCCGCAAACTGTTTGCTAAAAGCCAATAAAGGCACATACTCACGGGTGTGATCTGTTCCCGGATAGGTAGGATCATTACCGTGGTCAGCCGTAATCAACAACAGGTCATTGGCTTTCATGGCTTGGTAAATTTCTGGCAAACGGGCATCAAAGTCATTGAGTGCCGCACCGTAACCAGCAACATCACGTCTGTGACCGTAAAGCGCATCAAAGTCAACTAGATTCGTAAAGGATAGCCCCCGATCAAACTCAGGCAAGGCTAAGGTCTCAAGTAATTTGTCAACGCCTGCCATATTGTCAGCCGTATGCCCCTGATCATGCGTGATGCCAACGCCATTGAAAATATCATTAATCTTGCCAACCGCATAAACTGCAAGACCTGTTTCGCTGAGGCTATCGAGCACGGTATGGCCAAAGGGTGACAAGGCATAGTCATGCCGACCAGCTGTTCGGGTAAATTGCCCCGATCTGCCGATATAAGGTCGCGCGATAATCCGACCAATCATATACGGGTCATCCAGAGTGATTGAGCGCACATAGTCACAGATTTGATACAGCTCCTCAAGTGGGATGACGTCCTCATGGGCAGCAATTTGCAAGACCGGATCAGCTGACGTGTAAATAATCAACTCGCCTGTTGCCAGTTGACGTGCGCCAAAGTACTCAATGACAGCCGTCCCAGAGTATGGCCGATTGGCTTCACGGATCACTTTTCGCCCAGAGAATGCTTCGATTTTTTCAAGCAAGTCTTCTGGATAGCCATCAGGAAAGACACGAAAAGGTGTCTGGATATTCAAACCCATGATTTCCCAATGACCTGTCATCGTATCCTTACCACGTGACACTTCTGCCAGTTTGGTCACATAGCCAGTCGGCTGTGCGACTTTGTCAATACCGACAAGTGCCGTCTCACGTGGAATATGGCCCAAGCCGATCGCCGCCATCTGTGGCAGGTCAAGTTTGACCTGTTCCGAAATGTGTCCGAGTGTGTCAGACTTGCTGTCGGTCACATTGTGATTAAAGAATTCATGGGCATCCGGTGCTGCACCGATACCAACAGAATCCATCACGATTAAATGAATCCGTTCAAATTGTGACATACATTTCTCCTCTCTCAAACGCCTTAGTTAGTTTGATTATACCAGTTAGCGATTCAATCGCATAAAAAGATGCCTTCTAATTGCTAGAAGTCATCTTTATAATCGTCATCAGTTAGATATCAATTGTTGAATACTGGGCGTTGGCTTCGATAAACTCACGCCGTGGCTCGACACGATCCCCCATCAGCATATCAAATATCTGATCGGCTTCTGCCGCATCACTAACGCTGACTTTTGCCATTGTGCGCTGCTCAGGATCCATCGTTGTTTCCCAGAGTTGATGGTCATCCATTTCTCCAAGTCCTTTATACCGTTGAACGATAGGCTTGCGATTACCGACAGTCATCTCTGTCACGGCTTGTTGAAGCTCAACTTCTTGATTAACACCCGGCTGGATATAGCTAATCTTATCTCCCAGTTTGACCCCATAAATTGGCGGTTGGGCAATATAGACATAGCCTGCTTCAACGACAGGTCGCATATATCTGTAAAACAGTGTCAAAAGCAAGGTCCTGATATGTGCCCCATCAACATCGGCATCGGTCATAATGACGAGCTTTTGATAGCGGGCTTTAGAAACATCAAAATCAGCACCAAAGCCTGTCCCCATAGCAGTAAAGAGCGAGCGAATCTCTTCATTAGCCAAAATCTTTTCCATGCTGGCTTTTTCAACGTTCAAAATCTTACCACGAATCGGCAAAATTGCTTGGAACTCTCGATTGCGTCCTGACTTAGCAGAACCACCGGCTGAATCTCCTTCGACGATAAAGATCTCCGTTTGCGTCGGATCATTAGACGAACAATCCGCCAACTTACCAGGTAGATTAGAAATCTCAAGGCCTGATTTCTTACGTGTCACTTCTCGCGCACGCTTAGCTGCGATACGTGCTTTGCTGGCTAGTATCCCTTTTTCAACAATACGCTTGGCGACTTGTGGATTCTCCAAGAGGAAGGTCGTGAGTTCTTCACTAAAGAGTTTATTGACAATCCCTGATACTTCAGAATTCCCCAATTTCGTCTTGGTCTGTCCTTCAAACTGTGGGTTAGGGTGTTTAACAGAGATGACAGCAGTCAGACCTTCACGGACATCATCCCCTGTCAAGTTTTCTTCATTTTCTTTGAGGAGCTTGTTGGCTTTGGCATAGTGATTGATGACCCGCGTCAGCGCTGTTCTAAAGCCTTGTTCATGGGTCCCACCCTCATGGGTGCTGATGTTATTGGCAAATGATAAAATCGTTGCTTGGTAACCGCCCGTATATTGCATGGCGACTTCAACCGTAATCCCCTCAAGTTCGCCCTCTGTGAAAATCGCCGACTCGAATAAGACTGTTTTGCTTTCATTGAGGTATTCGACATAGGATTTAATCCCGCCTTCATAGTGATAATGTCGTACCTCAGCCTCATCCAGTCGTTTATCCGTAATCGAAATCTGGAGACCACGATTTAAAAAGGCAAGCTCTCGCACCCGCTTGGCAAGCTTTTCAAAATCAAAGACCACTGTTTCAGTGAAAATTGTTGGGTCTGGTATGAAATGGACTGTTGTCCCATGTTTATCCGTATCGCCAATCAGCTTCAAATCACTGACAACCGCACCACGCCGATAGGCTTGATAGTACTGTTTGCCTTGTTTAAAGACCGTGACATCTAGCTGAGTTGACAAGGCATTCACGACTGATGAGCCGACACCGTGAAGCCCTCCGGATACTTTATAGCCGCCGCCGCCAAATTTACCACCAGCATGGAGGACAGTAAAGACCGTTTCAACAGCTGGTCGCCCTGTTTTTTCCTGAATATCAACCGGAATCCCACGCCCATCATCCACAACGGTAATCGAATTATCAGGTTCAATAAACACTTCGATATGTGTGGCGAACCCTGCTAAAGCCTCGTCAATCGAGTTATCAACAATCTCCCAAACCAAATGGTGGAGTCCCTCTGACGAAGTCGATCCGATATACATCCCCGGACGCATCCGAACAGCTTCTAAACCCTCCAGAACTTGAATCTGACTGGCATCATATTCTGCTGCTTTTTCTTTCTTGTCTTGTATTGCTTGCAATTCTTCTACTGTCACTTCTAGCCTCTTTCATGATAGATACATTAGTCATATTGTACCATATTTTGCTCAAAAATTCATGCCCGACCTACCGCTCGACAGACATGCGCCATCACGCACAACACTTTGATTTGCGAGCTGGTCAAAAAGGACTTGTCCTTTCGGTCAACTTCCCATGGGAGTTTGTCCAAATCCCCATGGGAGTTTATCGAAATCCCCATGGGAGTTTATCCAAATCCCCATGAGAGTTTATCGAAATCCTCATGGGAGTTTATCCTAATTCCCATGGGAGTTTGTCGAAGTTCCCATGGGAGTTTATCCAAATCCCCATGAGAGTTTGTCGAAGTTCCCATGGGAGTTTATCCAAATCCCCATGAGAGTTTGTCCAAATCCCCATGGGAGTTTATCCAAATCCCCATGAGAGTTTGTCCAAATCCCCATGGGAGTTTATCGAAATCCTCATGGGAGTTTGTCGAAGTTCCCATGGGAAGTTATTGAAGTTATCATGGTAGTTCGGAAAAGGACTTGTTGTTTTAGGTAAAAGGACTTGTTGTTTTAGACAAAACAACAAGTCCTTTTTAGTGGTCTGTCTTTATAGGGTGAGAATATCGGCTAATGTTTTTATGTGATGGGTGGCTTGGACTGTCTCCTGATCATTTGACGCAAAATAAATCGTCTCAATATGAGCGTTTTGTCCTGCCAGTATGTCAATCGCTCGATCTCCAATCATGACTGGCCGTCGGGGCTGATATTTTGCCAATAAGTATTGGATCGATTCGGGATTTGGCTTTCTGGCAAAGCCATTACTAGCGGTCACAACTTCTGTGAAATACTCCGCAATTCCGGCTGCTTTAAGGATGTCTAGGACTTGATGATTGCGGTGCGAGATCATCAAGTTCCGATGTCCTGCTGCCACAATCGTCGCCAAAACATGCGCTGCATCTGGAAACAAGACCGGATCTCTCAGAGCTTTCGACTCCCTTTTTTTATAAATCGCTGTAAAATCTGGTAAATCTGCTGCAAATTGAGCCACGGCAAACTCAGTTGAGACGCGAAGTGCCTGATAAATGGCCTCGTAGGAGACCTCAAGGCCAAAGTCCTCTGCCAAGACAGCGCCAAAGGCTGTTGCCGAAGTCTGATAATTATCCAGCAAAGTACCACCTAAATCCCAAATATAGTCCGTATAACTCATGACTTTCCTTCCTCCAATGAGAGCAAGATGACACTGACCAAGACAGCAATCATCGAGAGACCACTCAAGGTATCAAACGACATCCCAAATAAAATAATACTGAAAACCGTCGCTAGAATCGGTTCCATTGCCGCACAGACCGCTGCAACGATCGGCGAGACGTACTTAATCGCACTCATATTCAAGATAAAGGCGATCGCTGTCCCGATAACTGCGACCCCAAGTGCCAGTAAGATACTTTCAGGGCTTAGTTTAAAGTCCAACCGCCAAACTGGGTAAACAAGATTCATCAGGCAACCTGCGACCAACATGCCCCAGCCTGCGACATTGATGACTGCGTAGGTTTGCAACAAACGCTTGGGCAAGATCGAGTAAGAGACGACAGCGATTGCCGATAACAGCCCCAAAATCAAGGCTTGTGGCGATAAACTAATCGTCGTCAGATGCCCATGGGTCATCAATAAAAAGATACCAACCATGGCAATCACGACCAAGAGAAGCGACTTGAGATTCGGCTTTTGATGGCGAAAAATAGCGAGGTAAGCCAAGATAAAGATGGGCGACGTGAATTGAAGCACTGTCGCCGTTGCCACATTTGAGACTTGGATACAAGCATAGAAGGTCAACTGTACCATCAAGACACCAAAGACCGCATAACTCAACAGCTCTGGATAATTCTTTTGATCACGCCAAATGGCGAAAAACTCCGAAGGTTTCTGACGGAAAGAAATGACAAGCAAGATGATCCCAGCGACCAGCAGACGAAATGACGTCATCCACATGGCATTCCCGTCAAAGTGTTCAAAATAAATCTGACCAAAAATACCAGAAAAAGCCCACAAGACACCGGCTAATATGGCGTAAATCGTACCCTTAAAAATATGAGACTTGATATTTTTCATGCTTATATTCTAACACAAATCTTGAGATTTATTGCCTTAGGTTGTGGTACGTCACGACAAAAGTTATTTGACTGAGGGATAGCGTGCGGCTCATTTTTTGATAATTGAGTGATTGGTCGTACGAAGGCAAATGGTTAGCCCATGACATCAAGCCCCGATTCATCAGACATCATCTGCAACTCTAACAGCAAGTCAAAGTGTTCAATCGTTTTCAAGCGTTTGTCATTGCCAAGGTTGGCACACAACTTAATCCTCGCTAGTCTTCAACTCAATGACCTGATCTGCTACATTTTCGATAAACTGGGCATCATGCTCAACGATTAGCATGGCTGGCTTAACTGTCTGTAATAAGACCTCTATCTGCTCTTGATTGAACACATCCAAATAATTGAGCGGCTCGTCCCAAATAAAGAGTTCAGCTGGTGTCGCAAGCGACTTTGCTAACTCAACCTTTTTTTGTTGTCCCATTGACAATTGCTCAATCTTTTTGCTAAAGGCTTCTCTGGGCATGCCTAATTTCCTAAGGTTATTCAGAAAGTCAGGATAGTCTAAGCCGTGTTTGTCCGCAAATGACTTGAGACTACCTTGATTGTCACCGTATAGTTGGCGCACACAAGAAATTCTAAGCTGTCGCTTTTCAGCCGACGCAATCAACTGCTGGAGTAATTGTGACTTCCCAACCCCATTAGGCCCCGTAATCGCCGTGATTTCCCTTGCTTTTTGGCCCAACTTAATCGGAGAAAATAAGGCTTTGCCATCAAAAGTCACGGTCAGCTCCTCCTCAAACAGTAAGACTTGATGATGTGAAGGCTGGTAATGCATGGCTAGTTGGTCTACTTTCTCCAAATTCTTCAGAAGTTTCTCTTTTTCAGCAATTTCTGAAGTCATGCGGTGTTCCAATACTTTGGCTTTTTTCATCATCCTTGCAGCTCTCGCCCCGATAAAACCTGAACCGCCAATCGCACCGCTTCCCTTTTGATTCGGATTGCCATACTTATCCCGTTCACGGTCTCTTGACCACTCTGCCTTCTCCCTTGCGGTCTGTTTGAGCCGACTGATTTCAGATTTGAGTTTCTCGTTTTCTGCCAGTTCAAAGTGATCACGCCGCTTTTTTTCCAACTCATAGGTCGAAAAATTCGTCGCTAACAGTGTGATGTCTTGACGTTCAATCGCAAGCAGATGGTCGCTTACGACATTTAAAAATTGTCGATCGTGACTACTGACAATATAACCTGTTTTCTTACTTTGTAAGTATTGGGCAATCTTGGCTCGACTTGCCAAGTCCAAGTGATTTGTCGGCTCATCAATTAAGGGGAAGTTACCTTCATCCAAGAACAGTCCTGCAAGCAAAACTTTAGTCTGTTCGCCTCCTGACAAGCTTTCAAATGGTCGCCATAAACTATCAAGTGGGAAGTCTAGTAAATTTAGTTCACGTTGTATCTGCCAGTCAGGCGCATCATATAACTCATCCAAGACATATTTCGTCAGCATGGTCGGATCAGCAACCGACTGCGGAAAATAAATAAAGGCTTTATCTGAATGAATTTGTCCTGAAAAAGCCAGCTCCCCCAGTAATAGTTTCATCAAAGTCGTTTTGCCACGGCCGTTTCTCCCAACCAAAGCAAGTTTCCAGCTCTCATCAAAAGTAACTGACATATCTTCAAAAATCGTTTGTTCATCGTAACCGAATGTCACATGTTGTAAGTCTATCAAAAAGGCACCTCCATAGCTTAAGCCGAAAGTGCCTCAAAAAGCCTTGTTCCAAATACCTCATTAGCTCCAAAAAAATGAGATAATGCTGTCATACCAAGGTGAAAAGTCCGCACAAATAAGCTTAAGAAAAATTGAACTATTTTTCAATCACTTAAATGCGCACTGACCTTCACCTTATCAGCGCAGAGCGCTGATGCTTTCTTTGTTTTTATTTAGTTTAACAAAAGCAGCACACTTTTTCAAGTCTGCTGCTAGTCAAAATTATTTTTCTAGTTCGATTGCAAGATCAAGTCCTTTGTCTCCTTGCATCAGACCGTACATTTGCATTGGAATGTCTTTAACAGGTGTTTCTGGGAATTTACCAGCCACTTCATTAACCATGTAACGCGCTTGTGGGCCAATCAAGATAACGTCTGCTTTTGGACCTTCTGCATCAACTTCAGCCAGACCATACGCTTTGACATCATAGTCAAGACCACGTTTTTCCGCTTCTTGTTGCATTTTTTGGGCAAAAAGTGATGTTGACATGCCTGCTGAACAAAATAATTTTACTGTTGTTGTCATGAAATAGTTACCATTTTCGTTTACAATGCTTCAGATTGCAAACGCTTTCCTTTTTTATAGTTTAATTATAGCCCAAAAATACCACTTTTCAAAGTGGTATTCATCTTGTTTGTTACACAATGTTTTTATCTGTTTTATAACGCGTAGTTCTTAGCGATTGTTTCCTGAGTGTATCTGAAGGAAATGTCGGTAGCTGGTTATACTTCATTGATAGAACCAAACCAACCCCAATCAGATTACCAATTAGAGAACTGCCCCCTTGCGAAATAAAAGGTAAGGGAATCCCTGTCAGTGGGAGTACTCCGATATTAGCACCGATATTTTCAAAGACATGGAAAAGGAGCATCATCATAATACCTGTTGACACATAAATATAAAATTGATTGTTGGCACGAATCGTCACGTGTATCATCCGATAAATCAAGACGAAATAAAGTAAAATCACAAATGCAGAACCAACAAAGCCAAAGTCTTCACCAATTACCGTGAAGATCATATCCGACTCACGAACAGGGACGCTGATATTCGCAACATTGAAGCCATGTCCAAATAAGCCACCTGTCCCTATGGCAATCAATCCTTGTGCCTGTTGATAGGTTGATCCTTGTGCATTAGTAAAAGGATCACGCCAAGCATCAATTCGTAAGATTTGATATTTATCCATACCAACAGACTGCAAAAACTGTCGACCAGCTTCAAAGGTCGTGAGATAAATAATACCACCGCCGATAATCACCACAAAAGCGACAACAGGTAAAATAATGCGCCAAGAAATACCTGAAACAAGGACGATGCCGGCAAATATTGCCATGAATACCAAAGCCGTACCGAAGTCTTTTTGAGCGCCCAAGAGTACCATAACAGGAAGTGTCACCAAGAACATCAAGAAAAGCAAGTGCCAATCATCTTTGAGCAGACGTTGCTTAAGGCGATTTTGGAAATTGACAACAACACGTGCCATCAATAAGATATAAGAGATCTTCATGAATTCCGAGGGTTGAAAGAGATTTGACCCACCTAAATAAATCCAGTTTTTAGACCCTGTCAAAGAAACAGTCAAGGGATCATAGAGCTTTAAAGGCAAGATCATCAGAAAAATCCCCAAACCATATAAGAAAGGCGTAAATTTCCACAACATCTCAGCATCAAAGTGCATGACAATCAGCGCAATAATAATACCAGCAATTCCCCAAGTAATTTGTTGCGCCATAACATTTGTTAAACGTTGGGGATAATCATGACTTGTGGCAATATAAAGAACCAATAAGCCAATCAAATTCAGCAGAAAAGCTGGTAATATCAAGGCGTAATCAATTCGACTATCAAAAGTTAATTTTTGTTTTTTCATTATGTTCTATTATACCGCTTTGCTTCAAAAAATAAAGTTGTTTTAAACAAAAACACGACAAACACATCAATTAATCGCGAGATAGCAGTGGCTTTCAAAAGGCAAACTCTCTCCTGACAGCGTCGTATGTTCCGTTCCAATCTTTGTCTCAAAACTGCGTCATGGCGACACGCCTCCAAAAATAAGGTTAAAACTGTGACGAGGCTGGGATTGCCGAGGAAACAAAGCGATGCTTTTCCAGCAAACTGTCGCGCCTAAGGTCTCGCTCTTGTCTCTACGACACAGCTGTTTTGAGCCAAAGCTCTCCACTTCACAACAAAATTTGTCTTACTATGGGGGGCATGTGGCTAAATTTTTGACAGTTGCGTGATGACTCGTGTGAGGTCAAAAGTTTAGCTCTGAACGCAGCCCTGCTGCCTGATCAGACCTTGTCTGCCAATACAATGACAAGCCAAAATATTAAATCATTTTCATGTATTTGTCGTAACCCAAAAAGGCGGTTATTCAAATTTTCTTTCTACCCAATAACAATGAACTGGCAATGACGCTCACACTTGATAAACTCATGGCAAGTGCTGCAAAGATTGGATTCAAAAGCCCAAAGGCTGCCAGTGGAATCCCCACAATATTATAGATAAAAGCCCAAAAGTAGTTTTGGTGGATTTTTCTGACCGTTTTTTGTGAGAGTCGAATCAAACTGGTAATTCTTGCCAAAGCTTGCTCTGAAGTGATGACAACGTCACCAGACTGCATGGCAATATCGCTACCCGATCCCATAGCAACACCAATCAAGGCGCTGGATAAGGCAACGGAATCATTGATGCCATCGCCAACCATCATTGCTTTGGCTGTCTCCTTAACGACACTTGCTTTTGTGACAGGGTCTGCTTCGGCAATCACTGTATCTACTTTAACAAGGGCATTGATTTTGGCTGCAGACTGGGCGTTATCCCCCGTCAACATAATTGTTTTAATGCCCATTTGTCTCAGTTGGGCAATTGTTTGGGCTGCATCTGCTTTGATTTCAGATGAAAATGTGGCAACCCCCAATAACTGATTAGCTGTCGCTAAAAAGATACTTGTATCTGATGCAAGGTCGACTTCAATCCCTTGCGACATCATCAAATGCGCATTCCCTGCAAAATAGATTTGACCTGCTATTTTGCCCATTAGACCACGGCCTGCTAACTCCTGAAAGTCATCGACAGGAAAGGTCTCGGATGTGCGGATTGCTTGGGCAAGCGGATGATTAGACAGCTTTTCCAAACTAGCTAAGATGCTAAAATCAGCAACTGAACCAGACCAATTTTCTAACTGAAACTTGCCCGTTGTGATCGTGCCCGTCTTATCAAAGATGACTGTTTCGACATCTTTACTATGTTCAAGCGCATTAGCATCTTTGATTAAAATGCCGTGTTTTGCACCCAGACCTGTCGCAACCATAATCGCTGTTGGCGTTGCCAATCCTAATGCACAGGGACAAGAAATCACCAAAACACTCGTGACATGTAAGAGTGCCAGACTAATGTCCTTAGTGACCCATGCCGTCAAGACAAAGGTCACTAAGGCAATCCCTAAAACAACTGGGACAAAAACAGCTGAGATGCGGTCGGCTGTTTTCTGCAACTCGGGCTTGGTCGCTTGTGCTTCTGCCATCGCTTGCATCATTTGTGAAATGGCAGAGTCTTCAAGTGAATGAATGACACGTGCTGTAATCACGCCGTCCAAATTAATCGCACCTTCCATCACGAATTGCCCAGGTGTCTTAATCACTGGGACGGATTCGCCTGTCAATGAGGCTTCATCAAAGCTAGCGGTCCCTGATAGAATTTCTAAATCCAAAGGAACACTCTCCCCGGGCTTCACGAGAATCGTTTGGTTTTCTACAACTTCTTCGATTGCTAACAACCGTTCCTTGCCATCAATCATGACGTGAACAGACTTAGCACGCTTCTTTTGCAAACTATCAATCGCTGCCGATGTATTTTTTTTGGCACGCAGTTCGAGATTCTTGCCAAGCAGCACAAGGGCTATAATCACTGCCGCAGATTCAAAATTCACAGCGGACGATTGATCTAGTAGTAAGCCAAACACAAGACTAGAAAGGTAGGCGACTGTTGTCCCCAGTGCGACCAAGACATCCATATTAGCTGATTTGCTTTTCAGCGCCTGATAAGCGCCCCTGTAAAATCTCGCGCCAAACACAAACTGCACCGGCGTTGCCAGTATCAGCTGTACGGCAGGCTGATGCAGCCACATCAAGCTATGATGATGCACTAACCCAGCAACCATTCCCGCGACCATCGGCAAGGTCAAGAGAGCTGATAGAATAAATGACCACAAGAGTTGCTTTTCAGCTCTCACTTTGGCAAGGCGGATTTTTTCTCTGTGGGCTTGATCATCAACAATTGCCCCATAACCCGCCTGACGAATCGCTGCTATCACGATCTCCTGATCAGCCGCATCTCGCATGACCACTTTGGCTTTTTCGGTCGCCAAATTCACCGTTGCTTCGACAACTGCTTCTGAAGCGTTCAGCGCCTTGTCAACTCGCGTCGCACAATTGGCGCAGGTCATGCCTGTAATCACAAAAGATTGTGTTTTCATGGCATTCTTCCTTTCATTAGTTAAAGGGCACCTCTATTAACTCATGATCCGCCTGTTTCATTGTCAAAGATCGACTCATCACAGGTAAAACCTTGTGTAGACAGAATTTTCGTCCGAAGTCGTTAAGCTCCTCATTCCATGAACTACATGGGTTTCGTTGCTTGCCTTGTCAGACGAAAAAACTGTCTCACAGAGCAAAAATTCAGTTAATAGAGATACCCAAAAAAGCGTTAGGTTCTTGTCCCACACCAACGCTTGTGACTTGCCCTATAAGACTTGATAACCAGCCTTAGCTACTGCTGCTGTCAGGGTGTCAGGCTGAATCGCTTCTGCCTTGACTACTGCCTGACCTTTTTTGAGATTGACTTTGGCTGACTGAACGCCTGCCACTGCCTCTAGTGCTTCCGTCACTTGAGCAACACAGTGCTGACAGGTCATACCGGCTATGTTTAAAGTTGTTTTTTCCATTATATTGCCTCCAATAATTGTCTACTGAGCGCTTGTTGTGGCTCGTCACACTGACAGACAGCTGCACTTTCTAAACAATCACAGGCCACATGACAAGCAGGGAGCTTGCTAGCGATGGCTACCGAAATCTTTTGCAAATCAGCTGCTGTCAGTTTGGCACTTGCAAGCAAGGTCACTAGCACATCCCCATGTTTTTGGGCACAAACTTTGCTCAATAGCTCTTGTCCTAACATCCCAACCACTTGGCATTCTGACAAAGTCGGGGTATAGATAAACTTGCGACCAGACTTGGTCGTGGTCAAGATTTCTTTTTTTACTAAACGACCTAGCAAGGTCTTGATTGTCGCCACAGACCACTGATTTGCGGCTGCTATCTGACAAGCAATCTGATCAACAGTCGCTTGCTCTAACGTCCAAATCGCCCGCATGACGATCATTTCTGAATCCGAAATTGTTACTTTCACATCATCACCTCTCCAAACAGTTTACACAGGTCAACCCAGAATGTCAAGGCGTATGCTTAATGAGCAGCACAATCATTTCATTACTATATCCCCCTATATCTCAGATAGGTAGGTCGTCTTTAGATTGGATAATGGCAACGATTCCTTGTGTAAAAGCGAGGCTAACAGGCTGGTCAGCGACAAATTCGTTAGAGGACAAGGAAAAATTGCTTGGAAAGTTGGTCGACTCAAGGGAATACTTGGCATTGTTGATAGAGAAATCCCGGACAGGTGTCAGACTGGCAAAGGCCAGATAAGTCATGCCAGCACGCTTACGAATCAGATGGCTACCCGCACTGACAAAACGAATCACATTTTGCCTATCGACTAGCCTAATCTTATCAACTAAGTCGGCAAACCTCGCCTGCAAAATCAGGTAAAAGATCTGAATCTCATGGTCGAATCTCCCCCCCAAGCCGCCTAAAATGATAATCTCTTGCGCCTCTGCCCAGCGATCTTTGACAGCCATCAGGGCTAATTCCAAATCGGTATCATCTTTCTCGGCAGGGGCTCTGCGAACTTCAAGCGCATAACTAGCAACCTCGGCAAATGCCTGATCGCTCAAACTATCAAAGTCGCCGATTGCCAAATGCAAGGGAAAGCCCGCCGTCATCAGTCGATAAGCACCACGATCGACCCCGATAAAATAAGTGTCCCGACCAGTATCATCAGGAATAAGCGTGTCATATGCAAGAGCAGGCCCACCTGCTAGGATAACTATCTTCATGTTCTTATTATAACACACCGCTTCCTGATCAAAAAAAATCAGATACCTAACTAGCAGCATCTGATTTCGGTTTTAAGGGCACTTCTATTAACTGGATTTTTGCTCTGTGAGACAGATTTCTCATCTGAATAGGCAAGCAACAAGAGCCATGTGGTGCATGGGGGAGGAGCTTAACGACTTCAGACGTGAAATCTGATCACAGGCGGATCATGAGTTAATAGAGGTGGCCTTAAGTCAAACGCTTAACGTCACTCCATCTCATCTTTTACTGGACAAGAACAGTGACAGTCGTCACAAGCGCCGCGTGACTTGATATACTTGTAAAAAGCAAAGCCAGCACCGGCAAAAGCTAGTCCAAAAATTAGCCATGTTTGAAGATTCATACGGTCACACTTTCTTTAATTGATGCCAGCTGATAAGTCGGCTTTCTAAAGACTAGGTAGCAACCAATGACCAAGATGAAGATAGCAATGACTGCCCCCAGCCCCATTGTACCAGTTGCCAAGACATGCCCTAATTGATAGACGATAAAGCTAAGGATATAGGCAATCCCACATTGGAAGCCGACCGCAATCCCGGTCCATTTGGCAGTTCCCATCTCACGATAGATGGCACCAATTGCCGCAAAACACGGGGCGCATAGCAGGTTGAATAACAATAAGGTGTAGGCAGAGAGTTGTGTAAAATGACTCTGCATGGCAGCGTCCAAAGCGGCACCGCCTTTGGCATGATAGAGCACACCCATTGTCGAGACTAAGGTTTCTTTAGCCATCAAACCCGTAAAAGTTGATACGGTCGCCTGCCAAGAAGTCCAGCCTAAAGGCGCAAATAGGGGCATGATGGCGTGACCAAGGTCAGCCAACATCGACTGTTCTGTCTCAACCACTCGCAAATGGAAATCAAAGGTCATTAAGAACCAGAGCAAGATCGTCGTCGCTAGAATAATCGTCCCAGCACGCTTGATAAAACTCAAGCCCTTATCAAAGGCATAACGCAGCACATTTGACCACTTAGGCAGATGATAGTTCGGCAATTCCATGATAAAAGGCGTGACCGATCCCCCTAGCATTTTTGTTTTTTTCAACATAATGCCGCTGATAATAATCGTGAAGATCCCGACAAAATAAGCGCTTGGTGCAACCAGTGAGTTCTTAGGGAACAAAGCACCTGCAACCAAAGCAATAATTGGCAACTTCGCCGAACAAGGCATGAAAGTCGTGACCATGACTGTAATCCGCCGGTCGCGTTCATTTTCAATCGTCCGTGAAGCCATCACACCGGGAACCCCACATCCTGTCGCAATCAACATCGGAATGAAAGATTTACCAGATAGGCCAAAGCGGCGGAAAATACGGTCCATGACAAAGGCAACCCGACTCATATACCCCGAATCTTCTAAAATCCCCAAACAAATAAAGAGGACAAAGATTTGCGGTACAAAACCAAGCACAGCGCCGACACCGGCAACAACGCCGTCCAGCACCAAGCTCTGACCGATTGGTGCGATATGAAACAAGTCCAGCACTTTTTGCACAAAAGTCGGCACAAGGTCACCGAACAAGACATCATTGACCCAATCTGTCCCCATGACACCAACTGTTTGGATACTCACATAGTAAACCGCCCACATGACAAAGAGGAAAAAGGGTAGGCCAAAAAGACGTGAGGTCACAAATTGATCGACCTTATCTGAAAAGTTAAGGCGAATCCCTTGCGTTTTACTCTCAACCATGGCGACTAAGGTCGTCAAATACTGATAACGCTCATTGACGACAATACTTTGTCGATCATCCAATAAGATCTGCTCGGTAATGTCAATAATTTCTGAGATTTCCTTGGCTTGCGCTGGCGTTAAGCCAACCTTTTCAGCAATCTTTTGGTCTTGCTCAAAGAGCTTAATCAGTTCAAAACGATTGTCAAGCTGCATCACAGCTTGGATTTCTGACAGACTCGCCTCAAAGCGTTCATCATAATGCAGATGCACCTCAGGTTGTGCTGCCTTTTGACTGATTGCGACCAGCTCAGCAAAGCCTTGATTTTTAAGGGCGGAGATATTGACCACAGGCACACCTAGCGAATAGGCTAACTTTTCAGTATCAATGAAAATATTGTTTTTGACCAACAGATCGGTCATATTCAGTGCAATCACAAGCGGTTTGCCAATCTCGATGAGTTGGGTCGTCAAATACAGATTGCGCTCAATATTGGTCGCATCGACAATATTGATAATCACATCATAATCATCCGATAGGAGATAGTCCCGCGTGACGTTTTCTTCCGGCGTAAAAGGCGACAGAGAGTATATCCCCGGTAAATCTTGGATGACAATTGATTTATCTTTGGTGTACTTCCCAGTTTTACGCTCCACCGTCACACCCGGCCAGTTCCCGACATATTGGTTAGAACCAGTCAGGAGATTAAAGGCCGATGTCTTACCAGAGTTGGGGTTGCCAACTAGCGCAAATCGCATATTTTTAGTCATCTTCTAGCACACTCATTTCCACTTTTTCAGCTTCATTTCGACGTAAAGTCAATTCATAACCACGGACATGGAGTTCCATTGGATCTCCTAAGGGTGCGACTTTTCTGACAAAAATCCGCGTGCCACGTGTGACCCCCATATCCAACAAGCGCCGTTTTAATGCTGCGCCGACAGGGGCTGTCTCATCAACAGCAATCCCCAAGACCAATGCCTTTTGCCCCGGTTTTACTGCCGATAGTTTAGCTAAATGTTCATGACCAATCAGTTCTTTAGCTAGGCTAATCCGTGCTAAAAGCTGATTATCTAAAGCCACACGTGAATTGTGGATCAGAATCACACCATTGTTTTTATCTCGGTTCATGACTGCAACACGTGCATTCTTAACAAGACCAAGATTTTGGAGATGTTGTCTACTATCTAAATCGCCTTCAATTTCCGAAACAAAATAAGTCTGTTTCAACGGACAGGTCGTTAATGTGATCATTGGTTCCCTTTGGGTGCTGATAACTTACAAGTCAGCACACACAATCCTTTCTCTTGTTTGCCATAACAAATTGACATGGAAAATTCAAATAACATGTTTATAAACTCAATTATAGCAAAAAAAAGTAAAATGTGTTAGACAAAATCGAAATGAATCAACCTTGCCCTAAAGCAGACTAGCAAAAGGTAGCAGAAAATTACGAGATAACAAAAAGTTTAAGCCCTTTAAACAATCACGGCAAGCTAACTTTCCTTGTGAGCCTCAATTTCCAAACAACATGCCACTGCGACCAGCTGATCATCATCTTTTGAGTTCAGATGATTGGGCAACAGATGCTTGGGAAGAGGAAGATTGCTCTGATTTGGTGGAAATTTGCTCTGGTTTAGAGAAACATTCCTCTGATTTGGTGGAAATTTGCTCTGGTTTAGAGAAACATTCCTCTGATTTAGAGGAACTTTCCTCTAGTTTAGAGAAACATTCCTCTGGTTTAGAGGAACATTCCTCTAGTTTAGAGAAACATTCCTCTGGTTTAGAGGAACTTTCCTCTAGTTTAGAGAAACATTCCTCTGGTTTAGAGGAACTTTCCTCTAGTTTAGAGAAACATTCCTCTGGTTTAGAGGAACATTCCTCTTATTTAGAGCAAATTTCTACCTTTTAGGTAGAACTTCCTACCTTTTAGCTAGAACATCGTACCTATTAGGTAAAACTTTTTACCGATTAAGTCCAAATACCTCTCTTTTGCTTTCAAGGTCGGACTTGAGAGAGACACTAATCCAGCTCAGCTTAGCTTCAAACTATTTCCTAAGTCGCGTGGAGAAATTTGACACAAAAAAAGCGAGCACTTGATGTGCCCACTTTTAAATGATAACTTATTTAGCCAAAGCTTTTTTGGCTGCATCAGCCAATGCTGTAAAAGCTGCTGCATCAGTTACTGCTAGGTCAGCCAAAATCTTACGATTCACTTCGATTTCAGCTAATTTCAAACCGTGCATCAGTTTAGAATATGACAAACCATTGAGACGTGCAGCTGCATTGATACGTGCAATCCACAATTTACGGAAATCACGTTTCTTTTGACGACGGTCACGGAATGCATAGTTGTATGAATTCATGACTTGTTCTTTAGCAGTACGGAACAAAGTATGTTTTGCACCATAATAACCTTTTGCAAGTTTTAATATACGTTTACGACGTTTGCGGCTGACAACGCCACCTTTAACACGAGCCATTGATAGTTCTCCTTATTTATATCTTAATTTAATGTAGTCTATGTTTGATTTAACTAGCGCTTATTTAAGCGAGTAAACCATTTTGCGAATACGTTTGTAATCACCAGTTGATACCAGACCAGCTTTGCGAAGGTGACGACGTTGTTTTTTAGTTTTACCGTGGAAACGGTGGCTTGTATAAGCTTTAAAACGTTTCAAGCCTCCAGAACCTGTTCGTTTAAAACGTTTTGCTGAAGCGCGATGTGATTTTTGTTTTGGCATTTCTCAAATCTCCTCTAGTTAAAATAGTAGTTTATTTCTTCTTATCGCCGGGTGCTAGTTGCATGAACATTTGGCGACCATCCATCTTGGCACGTTGTTCAACGTGGGCGATATCTTGGGTGGCGATGACAAAATCATCCAAGACTTTTTGACCAACTTCTTTGTGGGTAATCATCCGCCCTTTAAAGCGGATAGAAACCTTGACCTTATTGCCTTTTTCAAGAAACTTAGTCGCTTGACGCAATTTAGTGTCGAAGTCATTTTGGTCGATAACTGGGGACAAACGAACTTCCTTGACTGTGACAACAGTCTGATTTTTCTTTTGTTCCTTCAGTTTTTTCTTTTGCTCAAACTTGAATTTCGTGAAATCCATGATCTTGGCAACAGGCGGTGTGGCTTGTGCTGAAATCAAAACCAAATCCATATCTTGATCTAAGGCTTGGTTCAGCGCATCACGTGTCGGTGTAATTCCGAGTTGATCGCCGTCAGCCGAGATAAGACGGACTTCGCTCGCACGAATCGCCTGATTCATTGTGACTCTTTCTCTTGCTATGATTGTTCTCCTTACTGTGAGTATTCTGCTGACGCCTTGCGCCAGCTGCTATCAAAGATTCCTCCCGAGCGGAATCAAGTATTGAAAAACAAAAACGGACTTTCCATAGAAAGCCCGCTATAAATGAACTCCGTTACCAGAGATTAAATTCATTTTCAGGCCAAGTAGCTTGCGCAGTATTGGCGAGAAAGCGGGGGCTTTCTGCTTTTCAACTTCTCTAGTATAGCAAGTTTTGACTTGGGAGTCAAGACTTACCCCTTATTTTTTTCATTTTAAATCGCAAAATTAGCCAATCTGCGATTGATGATTGAGTTAACCATCAGCATCTACCCGTCATTTGCCCTCCAAATAAATCATCAAGATACTAATATCCGCCGGATTGACCCCTGAGATCCGACTGGCTTGGCCAATGGTCTCAGGGTTGATTTTCTTGAACTTCTGACGCGCTTCGGTGGCAATGCTATCCAAAGCATCCCAATCCATATTTTTCGGAATGCGCTTAGCTTCCAAACGGTGCATTTTCGCCACCTGATCTTTGGCTTTATTGATGTAGCCCTCATATTTGATTTCGGTTTCGATGAGTTCGATAATTTTCGAGTCCAAGACTTCTGATGCAGGACCGATGAAGTCCGTCGCAATCTCATAAGTGATTTCTTGACGTCGCATAAATTCAGCCGCTGTCAGCGCATCAGTTAAGGGTTTAAAGCCTAGTGCTTCGATTTTAGCATTGGTCTCGGCAATCGGTTTGAGCTTATTTTTGCGTAACCGCAACATTTCTTGTTCATACTGATACTGTTTAATGCTAAATGCTTGCCAGCGTTGCTCAGAAACAAGACCGACTTCACGACCAAGCGGCGTCAGACGCATATCTGCATTGTCATGACGCAAAATCAGGCGATACTCAGCACGACTGGTCAGCAAACGGTAGGGTTCAATCGTCCCTTTCGTGACCAAATCATCTATCATCACACCGATATAGGCATCTGAACGTTTGAGGATAAATTCTGGTTTGCCTTGTGCTTTAAGTGCCGCATTGATGCCCGCCACCAAGCCTTGACCGGCTGCTTCTTCATAACCTGACGTACCGTTGGTTTGACCAGCTGTAAACAACCCCGAAATCAGTTTGGTTTCAAGCGTCGGGCGCAATTGGTGTGGCAAGACCACGTCATATTCGATGGCATAACCTGACCGCATCATCTCAGCATTTTCAAGACCGGGAATCGAGTGTACAATCTCGAACTGAACGTCCTCAGGCATGGAGGTTGACAAACCTTGAATATAAACTTCCTCAGTGTCACGCCCTTCTGGTTCTAAGAACAGCTGATGGCGTGGTTTGTCCGCAAAGCGAACGATTTTATCTTCGATAGACGGACAATAGCGTGGCCCGACACCCTTGACCATCCCAGAAAACATCGGTGCACGGTGCAGATTATCTTGGATAATCTCATGGGTCGCATTTTTCGTATAAGTCAGCCAACATGGCACTTGATCTTGTAAATAATCCGCATCTTGACTGAGAAAACTGAAATGATTAGGCATCTCATCGCCCGGTTGTATCTCTGTTTTACTGTAATCAATGGTACTAGACTTGACCCGAGGCGGTGTCCCTGTCTTAAAGCGACCAATTTCAAAGCCGAGGTCACGCAAATTATCTGCTAGTCCGATAGCCGCCAGTGAATTATTGGGGCCTGACGAATATTTAAGTTCCCCGATAATAATCTCACCACGCAAGGCTGTGCCAGTCGTAATGACCACAGATTTGGCTTGATAAACCGTTCCTGTCGTCGTCTTGATACCTGTGATTTGACCATCTGCCACCAGCAATTCAGCAACGATAGCTTGTCGTAAGGTCAAGTTTTCAGTCTGCTCAATTGTTTTTTTCATCTCATGGGCATATTGCTCTTTATCAGCTTGTGCACGTAGCGCTCGAACTGCTGGTCCTTTACCTGTATTGAGCATCTTCATCTGGATATAGGTCTTATCAATATTGCGCCCCATCTCTCCACCAAGCGCATCAATTTCTCGGACAACAATCCCCTTAGCCGAGCCACCGACTGATGGATTACATGGCATAAATGCCACCATGTTTAAGTTAATCGTGACCAGCAAAGTTTTACTGCCCATGCGTGCTGCCGCAAGCGCTGCTTCACTCCCAGCATGTCCCGCGCCCACAACGATGACATCATACGTTTCTTGAATTTGCATTCCAACCTCCATCTTTCAAACAAAAAGCCAAGTACATGAAAAATAGCGCCCCACGCCACTCTTTCTTGGTACTTGACTACCTTGATGATTTAATAGCTTTATTTTATCAAAAACGACTCGGTCTTGTCAAACTTGGGCAAAGACATTGACACGAGCGCGTCATTCGATGAAAAGAACTTGGCCTTTCGGTAAAAAGGACTTGTTGTTTTAGGCAAAAGGCCAAGTCCTTTTTACCTATTGCCTTAATTGCTGGCAAATTGTTTTGACCATGTCATCCAAATCAAACACATCCGAAGTTTTCAATAAGGTTAGGTCATTTTGGATAGCCTGTTCCATCTTCGTCGTGTTAGCCAATATCAGCTCGTCTATTGTGAGGTCATCAGAATTCTGGCGAGCCTCAACGATATTTTCATACGCAAGGATTGTATCGAAATGATTTCGGATATAGTCTGGTGTCAACGCCAGTGCGACGTACTGAATGTCCTTCAAATAGACGCTATCAAACCACTTTCGATAATCAAAAGGGATATAAACGCCCTCTACTATAAGGTGTTGCTTATTCTCAATCGCAGTCTTAATCATTTCAACGACAATAGGCCACAGATAATTTGTCAGGGCAGCATCAGTAGCTTCTGCCGTCAGACTTGTTTGACCCGAGCGAATCAACCCCATTTTTAAATGATCAATGGATAGATAGGGATATGCCAATGTTTCAAGTAATTGCTGCGCCAGTGCCGTTTTACCTGAGTGTGTCGCCCCACCGATTAAGAGAATCATTGCCTTACCTTTCTGCTGCTACTAATCCACTACTTCCGATACTCAAGCGCCATGCCCTTGAGCAGATTCCGTAAGATCTGGTCGCCTGCTACCTTATAGTTGCGATGAGTTTTATTGCGCAAAATAGCTGATAGTTCGCTTGTCGAGACTGTCTTGCCGGCTTGAGCTAGAAAGTCTTGGAGGTGATCTGTCGTATAGGTCATGGCAATCTTGAGTTTCTTAATCGTCACATTATTGATCAAGGCATCACTCGTCATATCAAAGGTAGCTGGTACTGCCTTACCAGTCTTATCCCGTTTAACACCACGTTGGCTAATGATCAAACCATTCAAAAAGCGTTCTAAATGGTCACGAGATAAAGCCTGATCTCGCTCGGTATCAGGTGCTTGTTTCTTCAAAATCTCAGACAAGTCATCTAAGGTCAGTGTCAAACCACCCAGCTCAAAAATATGAAGCATATCAGCGCCTTTAATATCAAAGGTATACCGCAGTCGGATTAAAATATCATTATTATTCATACCCTTGATTATACCAGAAAACGCCCGAAAGCGTTTGGTTGGTCTATCTTATTGGTATTGCATGACTTGTTCTGCCTTGTAGGCGTGGTCAATCAAAGCACCACCCAGACATTCCGCACCGTCATAGAAGACAACTGCTTGTCCCGGTGTAATCGCCCGAACAGGTTCATCGAAGATAACCTTGACCTTATCGCCATTGGCTTGAATCGTTACTCCCGTATCCGCTTGCCGGTAGCGGAACTTAGCCGTACAGTGCAGTTCAAACTTTTCAGGCATCGACCGTGTGAACGATAGCTCACTAGCATCCAAACTTGTCGAGTATAACGCTTCATTATGGAAACCTTGTCCGACATAAAGGATGTTTTGTGACAAATCTTTGCCGACAACAAACCAAGGTTCGTTATCGCCACCATGTTGACCACCAATCCCTAGACCGCCACGTTGACCGATAGTGTAGTACATGAGACCACCGTGTTCGCCCATATCACGCCCATTAAAAGTCATCATCCGACCACGTTGGGCGGGTAAATATTGACTCAAAAACTGCTTGAAGTTCTTTTCACCAATGAAACAAATCCCTGTGGAGTCTTTTTTCTTCGCGGTTGCGAGTCCTGCTTCTTCCGCAATCTTGCGAACCTCTGGCTTTTCCAAATGACCAAGTGGAAACATAACCTTTTGAAGTTGTGCCTGTGTCAGTTGGCTGAGGAAATAAGTCTGATCCTTATTATCATCTGCACCACGTAACATATGGACTGTGCCTGACTCATCTCGTACCACTTGGGCATAGTGACCTGTTGCGACATAGTCTGCACCCAGCTCAGTCGCATAATCAAGAAAGGCTTTAAACTTAATTTCCTTGTTACACATGACATCTGGGTTGGGCGTCCGACCCGCACGGTACTCTGCTAAGAAGTACTCAAAGACACGATCCCAATACTCTTTTTCAAAGTTGACCGTGTAATAAGGGATACCGATCTGATCCGCAACTAAAGCAACATCCTTGTAGTCTTCCGTCGCTGTACAGACACCAAACTCATCTGTATCATCCCAATTCTTCATGAAAATACCAATGACATCATAGCCCTGCTCCTTGAGCAAAAGCGCTGTGACACTGGAATCTACTCCGCCACTCATGCCGACGACGACACGCGTTTTTGAATTATCATTTGACAAAACAATAATCCTCCCATCAAATTTTATTTGCGCAGTAGGCGTGCTACCACACTGTTAATCAATCGCTTTGAAGGGCGTCATTAACTTGTTTATTATAGCATGTTTAAATTGGGAAAGCTAGATGGGCGTGCTAGGCGTCGCCATGCCACGATAAAGCCAGCACTTTGACCAGTCATGACCATCACTTCGGTCGTGATTTGGGAAGGTCGGGTCTTGCCTTCCGAGAATTCAGCCCACACCTTTTTAAGTCAACCCACACAAGGCAAGGGATATGCCCACAGCAAGCCTCCGACAAGTTACCATGGTGTTTTGCTCAACTTACCATGGTAGTTTGCCTAAATTACCATGGTAGTTTGGACAAGTTCCCATGGGAAGTTTGGCAACTGCTCTTGACGACTTGACAAAAGCCCTTGAGCTTTTCGGCAAAGGCTGAACCTATCCCCCAAAACACCCCGATTGCAGTGGAGATGGTTGGCTCAAAGGAGCTGTGGAGAAAGGACAAGCTGCGAGACCCTCGACTTGTAGCTGGTCTTGGAAATTGAAGATTGGAAAGCGTATCCCCGCGCTAGATGAGACACCTCACTCCTTGATGATGTTGATTGATTGGATGTCGTTTTCCATAAACTCAACTAAACCGCTCCACCACACCTCCATCAAAAAACTTCCAAACGCGATCAAACTTTTCTAAATAGCTGTCCTTTTGATGTATAATCATCAGCACTGTCTGCTCTAAGCCCAAGACATACTCAAGTGCTTGCTCGAATTGTTGCTGATCCAAAGCTGAAAAAGGTTCGTCCAATAGCAACATAGGATTTCTTTGACCTAAAAGTCGAACAAGATGGACGAGCTGCTTTTGACCACCGGATAACTGTGTCTGATTTTCAGATTGCTTACTTATCTCGTTGAGTTGGAACCTCTGTTCTAGGGCATCATCTCGATTAAAGGAATCAAACACACTGATATTCTCATCAAATGTTGTGTTAAACTCATGCTCTCGCTGAATAATCGCTGAGAATTTACCTTCGAGCGCTTGCTCAACCTGACCATCAATTAAAATCAAACCAGAGTAAGCCTGTACGCCTCTTAAAACATTTAACAGCGTTGATTTACCAGTCCCATTGTCGCCAACCAGCGCAATTTTATCTCCTGCATGAATTTCTAAATCAGATATCCGAAGTTTAAATGCCTCACGTGTCACTTCAACCTGTTTAAAACTTAGTGTCGAAAAATCTGAGATCGCTTGTTTCACAACAACTGGTTGCCCCACAAGTGCTAAGAATGACATCTTGACTTGTTGCACAGAAGCTAACATTTGCACATCATATAAGATTTCTTGAAATGGTTCAGAAAAAGCTGTGAGATACCCCATACTTGCGACAACTTCTGGTGTCGTAATCTGATTTTGCCACAAGGCGTAAGCCAGATAGACAAATAGCACAAGACCTGTCACTTCAAAAGATATCGCATTTAATAGTAAGCCTTTTATTTTGGCAAAACCGTAAGCAATGTAAGAGCGTTGTAACATGTGCAAACTATTCCTTTGTTGCTTTCTAAATCCTTCAATCGTTTGTTGATTAATCAGATGAAAGCCACTCAATAAATCTGTCAATTTATCATAATAATTACCTTGTTGTTTCAGATATTCTCCTCGCTTAGTTGCCGTCAACTTACCGATTATTTTTGGCACTTGAATCGTTAGAACTCCACTGACAAGTAATAAAATAGATACTGTTAGATTGACTGTCTTTGCGATTACCACGAGGAATATTATCATCCGCATGATTTGCTGGTACATACTAAGGAGCGGTTGGAGATAATCTTTCTCTAGTGCATCTAAATCATTGGCTTGATAAGCCACATGCTGTGGCACTTGTCGCTGACTAAAAGTTTGATAGCTTTGATTCAATAGGCTATCGAACCAAGCGTTTTTGAGTGAATTTGAAAACTTGATGTTTTGCCACCATTGCAAACGCATATACAGATAATTCATCAAAAGATAGATGCCTGTACAACTGCCATAGCCAATTAAGGCGACCTTAAAGGATCGAGAGACTAATTTTTGCGTAAAAAACGGCACTAAGGCCATTGCCGTATAAGAAATCGCCATTAAGATAAAACCTATCACGATAGAAAGGGTTAAAGGCTTAAGAAATTTTTTCATAGGTGATACTCCTTGTGCATCGTCTAACATTGATAAACCATTATGACAATAAACTCAGGACTTGTCAACTTTGCATGGTAACCGCTTGACGCGCATTTGAGAGGTGTCAAGACCGCCATAACGTGCTAAAATAGACCTATGACATTAAAACATTTATTATTCGATTTAGATGGGACGATTGTTGAGAGTTCAAAAGGCATTATCAATGGTTTTCATTATGCGCTCGATGCCCTCAACCATCCTCAACTATCTGATCAGGTGTTACAGACATTTATCGGCCCACCGCTCGAAACCACTTTTGAAACCTTATCTCAAGGGGATAGCGCTTGGGCAGCAAAAGCCACTGCGACTTATCGCCAATACTATACAGCTAAAGGGATGTTTGAGGCGCAAGTCTATGAGGGAATCTTGGAAATGCTGGATGAGCTACACCACTTTGACTATCAGCTCTATATTGCGACATCAAAAAAAGAAACTGTCGCCCAAAATATGTTGCAGGCACTCGATTTGTCCCACCATTTTAAAGGGATTTATGGTAGCACACCAGAAACAATGAACAAAAGCCTCGTCATCAAAAAAGTCTTACAGACAACTGAGGCAAGGGCGGAAAACTCGGTAATGATTGGAGACCGTGCCTATGATATCATCGGCGGTATCAACAATAAAGTCGCTAAGACAATCGGGGTGCTTTGGGGATTTGGAGATGAAGATGAGTTGACGAAAGCGGGGAGCGATATTTTAATCGCCCACCCACAGCAGCTCTTGGAGAGTATTCGATGAGACATTTAAAATTTAAATCTGTGTTTGATATTATCGGCCCAGTCATGATTGGACCGTCCAGTTCACATACTGCCGGTGCTGTCCGAATCGGTAAAATCGTGCATTCGATCTTTGGCGAAAAACCAACCGAGGTCACTTTTCATCTCTACCAATCTTTCGCCAAGACTTATCAAGGGCATGGGACTGATTTAGCGCTCGTTGCGGGTGTTTTAGGCATGGACACTGATGACCCTCGCATTCCCCAAGCTTTAGAACTGGCTGATAAGGCTAAGATCAAGGTGTTTTGGCGCATTCACAAAAACGAAAAAGCGGATCATCCCAACACCGCCCTAATCGAGATTAAATCTGAGACAAAAGCCATGCGGATCAAAGGGGTCTCAATCGGTGGTGGGGCGATTCGGGTCACTGAGCTGAACGGCTTTGACATTGCGCTGAATATGAACACTCCGACCTTTATCATCGTCCACCAAGATGTACCGGGAATGATTGCCAGAGTAACAGAATGTCTCTCTACCCATGACATCAATATCGCCCAGATGAATGTCACACGTGAACACGCCGGAGAAAAAGCAATCATGATTATCGAAGTCGACTCTCATGATGCCGACCAAGCACTCGCCGAAATCAAAGCGATTGACCTTTTGCACCATGTCAATTTCTTTGATTGATTAAAAGGCGCTGCGATTGATGAGCCGGATTGACTCACCTAACCTCTTTAACCTTTGAGCAGTCCCTCATCTTACATATAGGAGCAACTGATGTTTTATACCATTAAAGAACTTGTGACACAAGCTGAGACGGACTTTTCGGGTTCTATTTCAGAATTAATGATTGCGACAGAGATGGCGACATCTGGTCGTTCTCGACAGGATATCTTGGCTTTGATGTCCGAAAACTTATCCGTCATGCTGGCTTCAATTGACCATGGTTTGACAGCACGCAGTTCACGGACTGGCTTAACTGGTGGTGATGCCCTCAAGCTTGAGCGCTACATCCAAGCAGGTCGTACTTTATCTGAACCAACGATTTTAACAGCGGCGAAAAATGCCATGGCGGTCAACGAGAGCAATGCCCAGATGGGACTTGTCTGCGCAACACCAACGGCGGGAAGTGCGGGCTGCGTCCCAGCTGTCTTAGCGACAGCGATTGATAAGCTAGCCCTCAACACAACGCAGCAACTAGACTTTTTATTTACTGCGGGCGCTTTTGGTCTCGTCATTGCTAACAATGCCTCAATCTCTGGTGCCGAAGGTGGCTGTCAGGCTGAGGTAGGCTCTGCTGCTGCCATGGCTGCTGCTGCTCTTGTAACCGCAGTGGGCGGAACAGCAAGTCAGGCCAGCCAAGCCTGCGCCATGGTCATCAAAAACTTACTGGGACTCGTCTGCGATCCTGTCGCAGGTCTGGTCGAAGTTCCCTGTGTCAAGCGTAATGCGATGGGCGCAAGCCTTGCCCTCGTTGCAGCGGATATGGCATTGGCAGGAATTACGTCCAAAATCCCCACTGACGAAGTCATCCAAGCCATGTACCAAGTCGGTCAAGCCATGCCAAGTGCCTTTCGTGAAACTGCTGAAGGCGGCCTCGCCACGACCCCCACAGGCAAACGTCTCAAAGCAGAGATCTTTGGCGACTGACGGGCTTTTTTCACTTTCGCTAGTCAACTTATCCTAAAGCTCTTGAGCTTTTACCAAAGTTCCCTTGAGCTTTTATCAAAGTGATGCTCATGATTTATCAAAGTGATGCTCATGACTTGTCAAAGCACTGACCAGTATTTGCTAAAGTGCTGCTGTTGGCTAAACCGTTGCCTTAAGAGATTGACCAAAAAACCAGCCATGACTGACTGGTTTTTAATATTGCCCTGAGGCATTGGCTCAAATCAATGACTCTAAATCACTGCCAAAATAATGAAGTTGAGGATAAAGAGAACGTCCACGACCCAGATAATCGGGCTGACTTCTTTGCCTTTACCTTTGACCACTTTGATGATTGAAAAGAAGATAAATCCTGCTGCGATACCGTATGAGATACTGTAAGCAAATCCCATAAAGATAGAAGCAAAGAATGCGGGAATCGCATCTTCCAAATTTGTCCAATCAATCTCTTTAAACGACCCGAGCATCATGACACCAACGATAATCAAGACGGGCGCTGTGGCAGCACTTGGCACGATCGAGATAAAAGGAAGTAAGACAGAGGATAAAAGGAAACAAATCGCTGTCACGACAGACGTTAAACCAGTCCGACCACCTGCACCAATCCCCGCTGCTGACTCGACATAAGTCGTTGTATTAGACGTCCCGAAGATGGCGCCGATAGATGTCGCTGTCGCATCTGCGAACAAGGCTTTGTCCATCTTAGATGAGAAGCCTGAGCCATTTTCCAGTGCTTTTTCATCGGCTTCAGAGAAAATTCCTGAGCGACGACCTGTCCCGATAAAGGTACCGATCGTATCAAAGGTATCCGAAAGTGAAAAAGCTAAAATCGTCATCAAGACTTGGGGAATCTTTTCAGGGTCTGAAAAGAGAGAGCCCATCCCTTTATGACTAAAGGCAGCCCCAAACGTTTGACCTAAGTCATTGAAAGCTGAACTTAAAGAATTTGCTTTGAAATCAATCGTGCTGAGGTCGACAACACCAAAGAGAATGGCTAAGACTGTCGTCGCAATAATCGAAATCAAGATCGCACCCTTGACATTTCTAATGACCAAGACTGCTGTGATGACAAGTCCCAGTAAGGCAACTAAAACAGCAGGACTATTAAAGTTGACAAGTGCTGGTACGGCTGAACTGCTGGCTTCGATTGTCGCTTTTCCTTTATCCGCACCTGTGCCGATGACTTTATAAGTCCCCGGATCAATAGTGAAGTTCAAAAGACCTGCAGACTTAATACCGATATAGGCGATAAAGACACCGATCCCTCCGCCGATGGCGTGTTGTAAGCTCTCAGGAATGGCTTTGATGATCATCTTACGAATCTTTGTGACGGTAATCAAGACATTGATCAGCCCACAGATAAAGACCATCGCCAGCGCCTCTTGCCAAGAGTATCCCAAGCCAAAGACCACCGTAAAGGTAAAGAAAGCGTTCAAGCCCATACCCGGCGCCTGTGCATAAGGGACATTAGCGAAAAGCCCCATGATCAACGTCCCGATAACCGACGCAATAATCGTCGCTAGGAAAACTGCCTGATACTTCATGCCAGTCTGTGATAACATCGCCGGATTGACAAACAAAATATAGCTCATGGCAAAAAACGTGGTTAAGCCAGCCATAATCTCACGACTAACTGTCGTGCCGTTGGCTTTAAGTTTAAAAAACTGATCCATTCTAGTTCCTCTTCTATAAAAATAAATAATTCAGTACCTATTTAGTCTAATCTATCCTCCTGAGACTTGCAAGCTGTTTGCCTCAGTTGGCACGTCTTTCGGTGGCAATGTTCGGATTCTTTAGGGCACGTCTCTGGATAAAGATCGCAACGGAAGCTCCGCTATCTCCTGTCATTGTCCGATCATGACCAGCACCTGCCAATTATAGACAGAAAGATGATATAATAAGGACTAGATAACTTAAAGCGATCATTGACGCCTCCTGCTTCAATGTTAGAAAGACTTGTGTGACTAGCTTAGGCCTAGTCACACAATAGATGTATAAATAAGATGACTGATAAAAAACTGATTGCCGTTGATCTTGATGGCACGACACTGCACTCTGACGGCGTGACCATCTCGCCTTATACTCACAAAATCTTTGACCTGCTCAGAAAAGAAGGCCATCAGATTGTCATTGCAACGGGTCGGCCTTATCGAATGGCGATTCAAGTCTACGAGGATTTGAGCTTAGAAAGTCCAATGATTAATTTTAATGGCGCCATGACGACCATTCCGGGTAAAAGTTGGCCGCATGCTGTCTCCAAACACATTGATAAATCTCTGGTCTTCGACCTCATCAAAAAGCAACAGACCTTTAAACTGGACTTCCTAGCAGCAGAATTTCGCCGGAAGTTTTTCATCAATTCCTTTGACAATGCCAACCCCAATCTTTTTGGCATTGCCAATTTCAAACCTTATCATCAGCTACACGTAGACAAAATGGGCGATAATCCTAATGCCATCCTACTCCAGACGCGCTACACAGATAAGTTAGCACTAGCCAAAGAGCTTGATCATTTTTTTAATCAAGCCGTTAATGTCAGTGCTTGGGGTGGCCCCAATGGGATCTTAGAAGTCGTGCCAAAAGGCGTCACGAAAGCATCTGCCCTCCGTCATTTGCTGGCAGTCAATGGCCAAGCGCCCGCAGATTTGATTGCCTTTGGCGATGAGTACAATGACATCGACATGCTCAAACTCGCCGGTACTGGTTATGCGATGGGAAATGCCAGCGACAGTCTCCTCCCCTATGCCGACGCACAAATCCCCTACACCAATAATCAAGATGGTGTCGCTAGAACACTCGAATCCCTACTCTTGTAACACAAACTTAAAAAGACAAGCTATTTTTTTGACACTCAGTGTCATTTTTTTTGGTGCTTAGCACCAAATTTTTTGACCCTCAGTCTGAAATTTTTTTCAGGCTCAATCTCAAAATTTTTGACACTCAGTGCGAAATATTTTGACACTCAGTGTAAAAATTTTTTGCACTCAGTCTAAAATATTTTGACACTCAGTCTGAAATTTTTTTCAACTCAGTCTAAAATTTTTTTACACTCAGTCTAAAATTTTTTTGCACTCAGTCTAAAATATTTTTGCACTCAGTGTAAAATTTTTTTGCACTCAGTCTAAAATATTTTGACACTCAGTCTAAAATATTTTGACACTCAGTCTAAAATATTTTTGCACTCAGTCTGAAATTTTTTTCAACTCAGTCTAAAATATTTTTGCACTCAGTGTCAAAAAAATCCGCTATGAGTCTGAAAAAATTCCGCTATCAGTGCAAAAAAATCCGCTATCAGTGTCAAATATTTTGACCAACTGACCAAGACCAAACATAAAAAGCAAAATCACACACTGATTTTGCTTTTTATTGTCGGCGCTAACTAGGCCATCATAGCTTGTGCTCTGGGTTATTTGAGTCGTTTCTTGCCAAAGGCAGCGAGGGCTAAGGCGACTATTGAAACACCAAACGCCATGACAGCTGACTGCGCTTCTCCAGTCTTAGGAAGAGCAGGTTGTGTGCCAGTCTTCGGCAATTCCGGTGTCACTGGCACATGAGGCGTTGGGATGTCTGGCACATGAGGGGTTGGTGTTGGCGGCGGTGTTGGTCCAGGTGTTGGTCCAGACTGATAGTCCCACTCATAGTTCAGGCTGTCAATCCGATAACTATAATGTTTGCTTTCAACCCATTCCTCTAGTTGATAAGTGTACCATGTCGTCGCCTCTTCGATCAAAGGACGATAGAAATATTCCGTATAGCTATAAACTTCTTTATAAGGTTGATAGACATACTTCTCACCTCGGACATTGTAAAGTTGAATTGGTGTTCTTTGACCGATCTCAACTTTCACTTTTTCAATCTCCTTGAAACCAGCCACATCATAAAGCGTTTCACGTTGATCAGTGGTGTACCAATCCAAGTAAAAGTCCAAGGTATATTGCGGTGTATTTTCAGTATGATAAGCTGCTTTCAAGTCGACAGTCACAACTTGTTCTTTCAATCGGTAGAAATCACGCTCAGCTGCTACTTGCCATTGCGGCGTTTTCAGATAGTGATAGTTCTCTTGCGCTTGAACTTGATAAAGTGGTTCATCGTAAGCCGCATTGACATCATAATAGCTTGTCGGTAAGTAATGGTAGCTTTCTTTAATAGAGGCAGTATAATATTCGACTGGGCTGATCGTCTTGATATATTTTTGCCAACCAGTTGCGCCGAGGTGTTTGATATAAACTCTGGAGTTATCCTGAATGACACCACTATTTCTTAACGTTTGGAGTTGATTGTGGTAGGCAGCAGCTTCACTATAAGGCAGGCCACTGGCAAGTTTTAAATAGTCGCCAACGGTCGTGTAGTATTCGCCGATCGTCGCATCGTAATGTGTCATCCCACAGAGTGCTCTGATCATGTCATAACTATAGTGAGACATTTCTGTATTACCAGTACTATCGTGAGTCCAAGCGACAACTTCTGGTAGTTCTTCGTCTGCCCACTCTTCATCAACTGAGACGAGTGAGCTGTTAATCTCGCCAGAATACTTCGCTTCCCATTCAGCGATCTTGGCTTCGACTTCTGGTCCAGTCCCTCTGGCAATGCTATCAACCACGGCTGTATGGTTTTCGGCAGCTGGATCTGTACTGATGCCAGAGATTTTATCGCCTTTGACAATCGTCGGATCGCTGATTGTAAAGTTTGAACGGTCATTGTTGTATTGCGCAAGTCTGTTATTGATCCACGCATCTCGCTCTGCTACTGTCAAATGTGTCGCCGCATCACGATGTGCCGTCGTTCCATCAGCTGTTTCTTTGATGACATGTGGCGTTGTCCCGTATGTCGCTTCAAACTCTGATTGCTTAGCATCCGCCTGACTTCTTGTCAAATGCCCTGCTGTCGCTAAGACACTGCTGTGATTCTCAGCATATGGCGAGTCGCTTAAGCCGTTACGTTTCGTATCATCTGTCAGAACAGCTGGTAATTCGACTTTGCTTGTCCGAACACTATTGCCAGTAAAGCCGAGTGCAGCTTGTGCGGCTAAGATTTCTGAGATTGCGTCATTGGCAGCAGCTTCTGATGTCAAGACAGTTGCTGAGACTGGAATCGTTTCGGTCGTATTGACGGCATGTTCTGAGCTGCTCTTGCCTGGGATGATTGGGGCATCTGCATTCAAGACCCACTCGCCATTGACTTGGCTGACAGTGTAAGTCCCATCGACATAGCCTTCAGCCGCTAGTTGCGCTAACTTCTGATTCAGATAAGCAGCTGCTTGGTCGGCGTTTTTAAAGCTTTGGTTGGCAATGGCTTCCTCGTGATTGGTTTGATATTGATTAGGCGATGCGACCAGTCCTGCCAGTTTTGTGTCATTCACGAGCGGTGCTTTTTCGCCTTCGTTAAAGGTAATCAGCGTATCAGAAATACCGAGTCGTGACGTTAACACGTTTTTGAGGTCCTTCTTGGCAAGGTCACGCAAAGTAGTTGACGTGTAAGTCTTATTGGCATAGTCGCCTAATGTCGTGATCCCTAGCACGCTTGCCACGTTATTGAGCGACACACGTTGTCCTTGACTGTAACGTTGTGTCGCTGTATTTGTCGGTGCCAGACCAAAGTGCTTAGTATTGCCGATGACCCAGTCTCCAGCTTGTTGAGCAACTGTCATCGTATAGCCTTCGCTTTGTTTTTGATTGACATAAGCTGTGGCTTGGGCTTGATCTTTAAAGACAACTGTTGGTAATGTCTCTTGATCTGATGTTTGTGCCTCAAATGTCACATAAGAGTTATGAGTCCCACCGTTCTTCCATGAGTCTTCATAAGTCCCGTATTGCGCAATCAAAGCCGCCTTGTCGACAGTAGCTGTCGGGTACACTTCTGAGGTCACAGTCTCTGGCGTATAAGTCACATCACCGTTAATGATCCGAGCCAGATACCCTTGTTCTGATAAGCTCGCCAATAAGCTTTCAGCTTCAGCTTTGCTCATATCAGCATAATCGACAGACAAGTCTTGATACTCAGCTTTGCCAATAGCTTCAGCTTGATTATTTGTGGTCACTTTGCCACCGTCTTTGACCAGTGTCTTTGTGACTTTGTTTATATTTTTGAGTGCTTCTGGCACGTCTTTCCAGTCAACATTTTCATGTTTGACTGCTCGATAACTATTAGTTTTCGAGCCTTTTTCTAAGGCTTCGGCTTGATCGTAAGTCATTGTTTCGACAGCACTGATGCCGGGGCAAGAGATTGAATGTTCGGTCACGTTTTGAGCATTGTCAGGAATGTCGCTTGCTTTAGAAACGTTATAAACGGTATCTCCCAGTTGATAAGCGTAGGTGCTAGCTTCTTGTTTAAAGTTATCTTGCGTTTTGGCAAAGTCAAGATCATCCGTATATTGCGTTTGACCAAGGATTACTTTTTCAACATAGCTAAAAGCTGTTGGGTTTGCCAAGACGTATAAAGGCACATCTTCAGCACTATCTGCAACAACGTGCGTATAAGTCCGATCGCCTACTTTCACATTCGTTTCGCTAATAACCTTTGCTTCTGCTAAAATGTTTGGTGTGAGCAAAATACCTAGCAAGGCTAAAGTCGTCATTTTCTTGACAGTGTTTGTTCTCATTAGAGCTTCTCCTAAATGTTTTTTCTACCCTTTGACTTACAATTTTTTTATTGCGATCTATGTCCCACTCAATAACTGCATACAAGCCAAACCCTTATCCCAGTACACATTCTACAACATCCACTTCTTTGATACAATAGGGTGGTGCATATAGTGGACAAGCTCCCAGAGATCGCTTAAACCCTATAATAGCAAGGGGTAAGACGTTTTCCAAAACTCAGGACGAACACTGTATTTTTATCGTCAAGCCTTATGTTATAAGGGCTGGCACCCTTTTGAAATTCATTTGAAATTAGTTCGGAATTCCACTATATGACACACTATGACACACTTTTCTGCCCAAAAGCTAGTTTAATCGGCTTTTTGTGCCTTGATTTGACGTAAAACAAAAACAAAGCACCTCGTCTGGCACTTTGTCTTGTATCAGCTCATCATGCCTCAACTATCAAAAAGCGCCCGTCAATTTGACGGACACTTTGTCGATGATGCTTAAAATAAACCTGACAAACTCGCAAAGGGATTGTCAGCATCGTTGACTTCTTTTTCGTTTTGCTTGGTCAACAACTTCTCTGCTTCTTGGGTTTCCTTCATCGCTTCATAAACCCGTGCTGTCATTCTGGCATCAGCTAAAGCATTATGGGCATTCTTTTCCGAAACGTTGAAGAACTCAGCTAAAGATTTGAGCTGAAAGTTTTTGATACCGTGCAACCTATTGTCCCGCATGCTGTCGGCGATTTCATAGACATCAAGGGCGTATTGCGCTGATAAGTCAAGCCCATTCGCCAGAAGAATCGGCAAGTCTGACTGAATCGCATTATAGCCGATGACCGCAAAGTCTCCGATAAAGGCGTGCAACTCTGCCAAAACTTCAGCTGCGGGTGGTGCGGTTAACACCTTCTGCTGCGTAATCCCCGTCAGCCCAACGACAAAAGAATTGAGCGGCACTGCCGAATAAACAAAAGAGTCAAAGCTCGCGACTTCTTCTCCCGCGTCAAACCTAACGGCTGAGACCTGAATCAAATGCTCAATCTCATCGACAGTATTAAACTCCAAATCAAAAGCGACGTATTTTTCTAAGATTTCCATACCTTGTATTATAGCATAAAACAAAAGGTTGAAAGGAAACAAACGTCAGCTACAAACTAAACCAACAAGCCATTTGAAAAACTACCATGGTAACTTGGGTAAATTACCATGGTAACTTGAGTAAATTACCATGGTAGTTTGGGTAAATTACCATGGTAATTTGAGTAAACTCCCATGGGGATTTGGGGAAACTCCCATGGGGATTTGGGGAAACTCCCATGGGGATTTGAGGAAACTCCCATGGGGATTTGGGTAAAAGGACAAGTCCTTTTAAATCATGCGTTGCCTTAGCTGTTTCCGGCGATCAAGTCTGGTTTGACTGATGGTCTTTGACCCTCAATAAACGCAAGGCATTGAGGGTCACGAGAACTGCCATCCCTGTGTCGCTTAGGACCGCTAACCAGATCGGCAAGATGCCAGCAAAAATCGCAAATAGCGCAGCTAACTTCACACTGAGTGCTAGGGCAATGTTCCATTTGATGACACGATTGCTTGCGCGGCTTAGGCGAAAGACAAACGGTAGCTTGTTGAGGTTATCAGCCATCAGGACAATATCGGCGGTCTCCATGGCTGTATCTGTCCCGATACCGCCCATGGCAATCCCTAAATCACTGGTGGCTAAGGCAGGTGCATCATTGATCCCGTCACCAACCATTGCGACCTCTGCCGTCTGACCAAGTTGGGCGATATAAGCTGCCTTGTCCTCTGGCATCATTTCTGCTACAAAGTCCGTGACACCCACTTGTTTGGCAATGTTGGCGGCCACTTGGTGATTATCTCCTGTCAGCATGACCAACTGTTGGATACCAAGGGTCTTTAATCGCTTGATTGCCTCTAAACTGCTCTGTCTCAAGGTATCTTTGACCAAAAAGATCCCCATGACTTCGGTCTGTCGTCCGACAAAAATGACCGTATGCCCTGTCGCTTCATAGCTAGCTTTTAGTGCCCGTTCTGCTGCGGATAAGTCAAACAATTTGGCTGACCCGATCAGATAGTCCCTAGCAGCAATCGTTGCTGACACACCTTTGCCTAAAATCGTTTGATGATTCTGGACGACTAAACGCTCTACCTTATTGGTCCGTGTAAAAGCTAAAATCGCTTTTGCCAAGGGATGACTGGCTTTTGCTTCGAGACTGCTTGCGATTGACAGGACTTCTTGCCTTGTGCCCTTGACTAGCTCAAAAGCTGTCACCACAGGTAACCCAGTTGTCAGCGTGCCTGTTTTGTCAAAGGCAATAGCCGTTACCTTGGCAGCCTTCTCCAGAAAAGCACCACCTTTAATCAAGACACCGTTTTTAGCCGCATTGCCAATAGCCGAGACAAGTGACACAGGTGTCGCAATCACTAAAGCACACGGACAAGCCACAATCAATAATTCGATTCCTTTAAAGACAGCCTCTCGCAAAGGGATCGCAAAGAACAAACTTGGCACTACCATCGTCAAGATTGCCATCAGGAAAACGACAGGCGTGTAGACTCGCGCAAAGCGGTCGATAAAAGCTTCGCTTGGGGCGCGGCTTGCTTCCGCTGCTTCGACCAAGGCACTGATACGGGCAAGGGTGCTAGCACTTGATGGGTTGCTGACCCTGACTTCGATACTGCCTGATTGATTGAGACTACCTGCATAAACAGCAGAGCCTACCGTTTTGTAGACAGGCATTGACTCGCCTGTTATCGCTGATTGATCGACTTCGGTAGTCCCCTTGATGACCAGACCATCCAGAGCTACTTTATCTCCTGAGCGAACTAAAATCGTTTGACCCGCTTGGACTTCGGTCACGGCTACTTGAACCCACTCGCCATCTTGTGCAAGCAAGGCTTGACTTGGCGCAAGACTCATCAGCGCCTTGATACTTTGACGTGTTTGAGTAACTGCTCTCGTTTGTAAGGTCAGCCCAAGGACAAACAGGTATAAGACAGTCGCAGCCTCACTCAATTCACCCAATAGTACTGCCCCAATTGCTGCACTTGACATTAAGACAGTCATGTCCAATGATTTGGCTTTCAGACTAAACCAAGCACTTTTAACGATTTTAAAACCAGCGACCAAGATTGTCAAGCTAAAGAAAAGATTAGCTAAGTTGGTTTGTTTGAACAAGAGTTGACACATCAACGCAAGTCCATAACTGACCGTTGCCAGCAAAACTCTTTTGTATGGCGCGCCTTTCTTTTCTACCTCTTGCCTTTGGTCAGAGATTAAGTGCGCTGAATAACCGAGTTGTTGCACTTGTTTGAGGATTTGTTGTTGCGCAGTGTGTTGAGAAGCTGTCGTCACTGTCATTTTACCAGCCGAAAAATTGACCGTTGCCGATTCAACAGTTGGCAGTGCCGCAACGCTTTTTTGGATGGTCAAGGCACAAGCGCCACAATCCATGCCAGAGACCTGATAACGATAAGCTCTTGGTGCGGATTGGGCGCCCTTCAAAAACAAGGCATGTCCACTATCTCCCTCGGGATCATCTCCACCATCATCATCATCCGATAGCCCCATGCCATCTCCTGTCCCAGACTCAGCAACAGCTGTTTCTTGACAATCAGGACAGCTGCAAGCCACTGCGACTTGTTCTTGACAACACGTATCTTGACACGCCTCGTTGTTCTTTTTCAAAAATTTAAACATTTACTTTTCCTCCCATTATTGTTCATGTGTTATTGTTCATGTGTATAACAAGCTAATGTCTCATCCTGTGCCCATTCCAGCGCTAAAATGGTTTCATCAATTTGCTCAAGCAAGCTTAACAGCGTGGTATCCGCTAGGGTGTAATACATATATTTACCAGACTGTCTGCCGACAATCAGTCCACAATTTTTTAAACAGGTCAAATGTTGCGACAGATTGGATTGCGTACAGCCGATTTGAGTGAGCAAGTCACTGACTGTTTTTTCACCAGACTTCAGTCCCTCTAACACCTCTAAACGTGTGTCATTTGCCAGACCATGAATCAATTTCATTCTTTTCTGTGTGTGATCCACCTTTAATCTCCTCTCTTTCATATCAGTTTATACTAATATGTTAGCACTTCTGTTTTGATTCGTCAATGATACAAAAAAACCAACATGCTCAGTCATGTTGGTTTTTAGTTCATTTAGGTCAACGATTATAATTCTACAATCTTACCTGTTTTCAGGTAGACGATCCACTCGCATAGATTCTTAGCGTAATCGCCAATACGTTTGAGGTACATGATTGTCATCAGGTAATCCTTACCTGTCGTAATCGTCTCTTTGTTTTCTTCCATGGCTAATAACGTTTTATTTTGGATTTCAGCGTACATTTGATTAACCGTGTCATCCCAGTTGGCAATTTCGCGTGCCCGTTCGGCATCTCCTTGAATATAAGCGTTGAGTGAGGCATCAACCAGAGATTTAACCCGTTCCCCCATGTGCGAAATGTCTTCTTCAACCTCTCGAATTCGCTCTTCGCCCTTGAGGTTGATTGTTGCCTTGGCAATAGAAACAGCATGATCTCCCATCCGTTCCAAATCAGATGAGGCTTTCAACACGGTAATGATTGTTCGCAAATCATGTGAAACGGGTTGCTGTAAGGCAATCATTTCAAGAGACTTCGTCTCCAATTTTGTTTCTTGATCATTAACTTCTTGATCATCTTCGATGACCTCCTCAGCTAAATCACGATCATGGCTTACAAAAGCACGAACGGCTTTATTAACTTGTGCTGAGACTTGTGTCCCCATCGAATAAAATTGATTGTGAAGTTTGTTCAATTCCTCTTCAAATTGTGTTCTTAGCATAAAATTCCTTTCTTAGCGATAGCTTTAAGCTCTTTCTTGTTCACAATAACAGTTACCTCTATCGTCAACCAAATTTTCCTGTGACATAATCCGAAGTCGATTGTTCTTGGGGATCCAAGAATATTTTTTTAGTTTGATTGTATTCAATCAATTTACCATCTAGGAAAAAGGCGGTGCGATCAGAGATACGGCTTGCTTGTTGCATATTATGCGTGACAATCAAAATCGTATAGTGTTCTTTTAATTCTAGCAGCATGGTTTCGATTTTACCAGCTGAAATCGGATCAAGCGCTGACGTCGGCTCGTCTAATAGGAGAATATCCGGTTTGACTGCCAAAACACGTGCGATACAGACCCGCTGCTGTTGCCCACCAGAGAGGCCAAGTGCTGAACTGTGTAATATATCCTTGACTTCATCCCAAATATTAGCAGCTTTGAGTGATTCTTCAACAGCTTCGTCTAAAATCGCCTTATCTTTGATTCCTTTGAGACGTAAGCCATAAACAACATTTTCATAAATCGAGAAAGGAAAAGGATTGGGTTGCTGAAAGACCATGCCGATTTCTTTTCTCAGAACCACGATATCTGTTTTTGAACTATAAACGTCTCGCTCTTTATAAATAATCTCTCCTGTCACTTTGGCAGAAGGCACCAAATCATTCATGCGATTAATCGAGCGCAACAGTGTTGATTTACCTGATCCAGACGGACCAATCAAGGCTGTAATTTCTCCTGGATAAAATACCATGTTAATGTCAAATAATGACTGTTTTTTGCCATAGAATAACGACAAATCTTTGACTTGTAAAATAGGTTCTGTCATATTGTTTCCTTAATTCTAATCTTTCAACGACGATAGGGAGGGCTTAAGCAAGCGACTCACTTTTTAACCAAAATGTCCTGAGACATAGTCTCCAGTTGACTTCAGTTTAGGCCGCAGGAAGATTTTGCTTGTTTTGTCGTATTCGATCAAATCCCCTGAATAGAAAAAGCCGGTATAATCACTCGCACGTGCTGCTTGCTGCATATTGTGCGTGACGATGATAATCGTATAGTTCTCCTTGAGCATCATCATTGTTTCTTCTAATTGCATCGTTGAAATCGGGTCAAGGGCTGAGGCTGGCTCATCCATGAGTAAAATATCCGGTTTCACCGCAATTGCTCTTGCGATACACAGACGTTGTTGCTGTCCTCCGGAAAGTGCCAAAGCTGACTTGTCTAAATCATCTTTGACCTGATCCCAAAGTGCTGCCTGTTTCAAAGCTGTTTCGACGATCTCATCCAAAGTCTTTTTATCTTTAATTCCTTGACGTTCGAGGGCAAAGGTAATATTGCGATAAATTGATTTTGAAAAAGGATTGGGCCGTTGAAAGACCATGCCGATATGTTTGCGCATTTCATAAACGTTGACATTTTGTTGATTGATATCAACCCCTTGATAATTGATCTCACCAGTCACTCTGGCACTGTCAATCATATCATTCATGCGATTGAGGCTACGTAAGTAAGTCGATTTACCAGAACCAGACGGTCCCACCAAAGCAGTGATTTTATTTTTTTCAAATTTCATATCAATCCCCTTGATTGATTCATTGTTGCCATAGTAGACATGTAAATCTTTTGTCTCAAGGGCAATCTCGCAGCCGTCAAGGCCGATGATGTGACGTTCTTGCCAATCATATGTTGTCATAATATAAGTCAGTTCCTTTCTGCTTGCTCAGCACCACAAGTGTCTTGAGAGATGATGCGTTTAAGAGGCGGTCAATTTGCTATGAATCTTTTTGCCAATAAAGCGGGCACCAAAGTTAAACAAAAGGACAAATAGAATCAGGACCGCACTGGCACCTGCAGAAACAGCTGCACCGTCAGGAACTGTTCCCTCGCCATTGACTTTCCAAATATGAACTGCCAATGTTTCAGCTTGACGGAAGATTGAAATCGGCGAGCTGACTGACATTGGATTCCAGTTGGACCAATCGAGTGCTGGTGCGGATTGACCAGCCGTATAAATCAAGGCTGCCGCCTCACCAAATATCCGACCTGCTGACAAGACAACACCTGTGATAATCCCAGGCAATGCTTCTGGTACAATCACGTGCAAGACTGTTTCCCAACGTGATAATCCCAGTGCCAAACCGCCCTCGCGTTGCGTATGATGGACTGCTTTCAGAGATTCTTCGACATTTCGTGTCATCAAAGGGAGGTTAAAGACTGTCAGAGCAAGCGCCCCAGAAATAATCGAGAAGCCATAACCGAACTGAACGACAAAAATCAAGAAACCGAACAAGCCCACGACAACAGAAGGTAAAGAACTTAAAATCTCAATTGATGTTCTAACCAGCTTAGTGATCCAAGAATTTTGATTGGCATATTCTGACAGATAAATCCCTGCCCCGAGTGATAAGGGAAAGGAAATAATCATCGTGATGACCAAGAGAAAGATACTGTTAAAGAGTTGAATGCCAATCCCACCGCCAACTTCATAGGCTTTGGACTGACTGGTTAAGAAATGCAAAGAAATATGTGGCAAGCCGCGTATGAGAATATAAAGTAATAGCGACGCCAAAATGACCACGATAATCCCTGAAATGACATAGAGTATGGTTGTGGCAATTTTATCAGCTTTTTTTGGATTCATGATAAGCTCCCTCTCTTAGCAATGGCGCGCATGCCAATATTAAACAATAAAGACATCAGTAACAAGATCAACGCTAGTGACCATAAGACGTTATTTTGGACAGTACCCATGATTGTATTGCCGATACCTTGTGTTAAGACAGAGGTCAAGGTAGAAGCTGGTGAAGTCAAACTTTTCGGCAAGATAGCCGCATTTCCCACAACCATCTGAATCGCTAAAGCCTCGCCAAAGGCTCTTGCCATACCAAAGACAACTGCTGTCAGGATACCCGGTGTGGCTGCTCGAAGCAGTACCCGTGAAATCGTCTGCCACCGTGTCGCTCCAAGACCGAGTGAGGCTTGTTTATAAAAGCTAGGGACAGCTCGCATGGCATCAACTGTCATCGACGTGACCGTTGGCAAAATCATGACAAAGAGAACGAAAATACCTGATAAGAGACCAAACCCTGTCCCGCCAAAGATACTGCGAATCACTGGGACAACAACTGTCAGACCGATAAAGCCATAGACAACAGAGGGAATCCCAACCAATAATTCAATCACCGGCTGCAAGAGTTTCGCCCCGCGGTTTGGTGAAATCTCAGTCATAAAGACAGCCGCACCAATCGCAAACGGCGTTGCCAAAATCGCTGACAAGACGGTCACGATAAGCGAGCCTACAATCATCGGCAAGGCACCCACTAAAGGTTTGCCATCAGGGCCAAGCTCAGATGGATTCCAAGAAGTCCCAAACAAGAATTTGAAAGGATTAATCTTATTGACAAAGAAAGTTGAGAGCCCTTTTTGTGCCACAAAGAAGAAAATCATGGCGACAACAAAGACAATGATGGCAATACAAAAGAAAGTAAGGGTTTTACCAAACTTTTCCAGTTTAGAATTTTTAGAGTTCGCAAGTAGTTTTTCTTGAATCGTTTCTTTTTTCATTTGGTTTCAGTTTCTATCTAAAGTATGAGGTGTGTCCTTGAGCAAGCGTCACACCTGAATGCTATGCTATTTTTTTGTGATATGCCCCTTGGCGTTCCGCTCAACGTGCATCTCATTCACGGAAATATATCCCATTTTCTTGACCAAACTGCCTTGAACGGCATCAGATAAGACATAGTCAATAAATGATTTGGTTAGACTTTGAGGTTTCCCTTTGGTGTACATGTGTTCATACGCCCAGATCGGCCATAGGTTATCGGCCACATTAGCGGTCGTTGGGTCGTGACCATCCAGCGAGACAGGGGTCACGGTGTCATCAATATTGGAAAAAGCAAGATAACTAATCGCACCTGGGGTCTGTGCCACGATAGATTTGACCATGCCAGATGAATCTTGTTCCTGAGACTTTTGAGCCTGTTTGCCAGCCATAATCCAGCGTTCAAATGTCGTCCGTGTCCCAGAGCCTGCCGCACGATTGATGAGGACAATCTTTTGATCCTTACCACCAACCTCCCGCCAATTGCTAATCTCTCCAGTAAAAATTTGACGAAGCTGTTCTGTTGTCAGGGCGTTAATCCCAATATCTTTGTTGACAATCGGTGCAATACCGACAACGGCAACTTTGTGATCGACCAGTTTTTTGGCATGAATCCCTGACTTTTCTTCAGCAAATAAATCCGAGTTCCCAATTTGGACCGCCCCAGACTGAACTTGTGATAAGCCAGTCCCTGAACCACCACCCTGCACATTGATAAACTGACCTGGATTTTCTTGGGCAAATGTTTCTGCTGCCGACTCAACTAAGGGCTGTAAAGCACTCGACCCCACAGCTGTAATTGATTCACCCTTATCTATCCAATGGGCACAGCCTGATAGTGTCCCAATGACGACTAGGGCTGATACCAAAAGTACCATTTTTTTCCTCATAATCCCCTCCAAATGATTCATTACTTCTATTCTAACATTTATGTCGGCCATCAATGTAAATTTTTTGTAAAAATTTGGAGCAACAACAAAAGCAAATTTGACCACTCAAATTTGCTTTTGCTTGTCATAGCTATAAAATCAGCCTAATCTTGCTGATTAACGGGCTAAGCACTTATTTGATTTTACCGTCTTGGTCGCGTGTTACTTTCATGTCATCAATCGCAAGGTAACCTAATTTTTCAAGCAAGGCTTTATTCTTAGTAACTGCTGTGATGAATTTTTCTTGACCATCTGTTGTGTTCCCTTTTTCAGTATACATGTGTTCGTATGACCAGATCTTCCAATCATTTGTTGCCACATTTTTCTCTGTTGGTTTCACATTGTCAAGTTTCAGAGCTTTAACAGCATCTGTAATATTTGAAAAGGCAACATAGCTGATCGCACCAGGTGTTTGTGCAACCATTTGAACGACAGCGCCAGATGAATCTTGTTCGCTTGCTTTGACAACTTGTGTATTGTCTAGGCCGTATTTTTCAAAGTTGAAACGTGTTCCTGATCCTTCAGCACGGTTGATGATTGTGATCGTTTGATCTTGACCGCCGACTTCTTTCCAGTTTGTCACTTTACCTGAGAAGATGTCTTTCAGTTGTGCTGTCGTCAGACCAGATACTTTGATATCTTTATTGACGATCGGCGCAAAGCCGACAACTGCCACTTTATGATCTTTGACTTTACTTGCCAAGCTCGCATTCTTTTCTTCTGCAAAGAGGTCAGAGTTACCAATTTGAATCGCACCTGTTGAGACTTGTGACAAGCCAAGACCAGATCCACCACCTTGAACAGTGATTTGTAGATTAGGATTGTCTTGTCCAAAACTTTCGACATTTGCTTCAACTAATGGTTGTAGTGCAGTAGAGCCTGCAACGGTTATTTTTTCCGTTTTAGCCTTAGATCCTGAACTAGCGTTAGTGCCTGAATTTTTTTGACCACATGCACCAAGTGTTAAAAGTGATGCCGCTGCAACTGCAACCAATAATGATTTCTTCATAACTTTTCTTTACTCCTCTGAGCGATTTCTGAACAGACGCAACAGCTTGACACAATTCTCTTTGTCCCCAAGTGTTGACCTCACATCAGGTATCGCATGATTGATTTGATGTAGGCACGATTGCCTTACAAAATTAATTATACCCCTAAAAGCTAAATTCTTATGTAAAAATTTTGTCTATTTTTTGTAAAAATAATGTAAAAACAGAACTCAAGGCACGATGAAGTGAGCAATTAGGCGAAAAATTTCAGCAGCTTCAAGTCGCAAAATCGCCCAAGCGAACAGCTAACCGACTGCTAAGCACTAATTTTAAGTGTCAACTTGAACTGACAAGCAAGCAACAGGCTTTAAGTCAAGGCGAACTTATTCTGACCTGCTTCATTGCTAGTTTGAACTCGGACGAGCAAATTCGTAACTCGGTCATTGCTACTTTGAACCTCGACTTCCGAGTTCCGAACTACCTAATTCCTATTTTGAACTCCAATCTCCGAGTTCCGAACTCCGAATTTGCTATTCCGAACTACGACTTTCCTATTCTGGACTCCGAATTTGCTATTCTGAACTCAGACTTTCCTATTCTGAACTCCGAATTTGCTATTCTGAACTCGGAATTTCCTATTCCGAACTCGGAACTTGCTATTATGAACTCCGAATTTGCTATTCCGAACTCGGAATTTGCTATTCTGAACTCGGACTTTCCTATTCTGAACTCCGGCTTTCCTATTCTGAACTCAGACTTTCTAGTTCCGAACTACGACTTTCCTATTTTGAACTACGACTTCCGAGTTCTGAACTCGGACATGTCTGCTTTGAACCAATTAATGATCACCAAAACAGACCGAGCGGGGGCAAACGCTTGACCAACTCGTTGATAAACGCAAGAAAAAAGCACATTTTTCTCAAATGTGCTGAGTTAATCCTATTTAAGCGAGAAAGTGAACGACTTGTTAGCGATTAAAAGCTTTCAGTTGCTTGGCAATGTCTCGATTTTGTTCTTTGCGCTTGATCGTTTCGCGTTTATCATAGTTCTTCTTGCCTTTGGCAAGCCCCATCAAGACTTTGGCAAAGCCATTCTTGATATAGACACGCAGGGGAATGAAGCTCATGCCTGCCTGAGCGATTTCGGCTTCAATCTTGGCGATTTGTTTGTGATGGAGGAGCAATTTACGACTTCGTGTCGGATCGACATTCCAGATATTCCCTTGATCAAAAGGAGAGATATGGACATTGCTCAGCCAAACTTCACCATTGCGGACACGCGCAAAGCCATCACGAATATTGATTCGCGCCTGTCTGACAGACTTAATCTCTGTCCCTGTCAGGACAAGGCCGGCTTCAAACGTCTCAATAATATCATAATCATAGTGGGCTTTTTTATTTTGTGCCACGACCTGATTTTGAGCTTTTTCTTTTGCCATTTTGTCAACCTCCTATTTTTTCCTAGTCGGTTTGCCACCATGTTTGTAAAATGGTTTTTTATCCTGAGTGCCTCTGTTGCGTTTTTCGACCGCCTCTACCTGATCCAACTCACTTGCCACATGTTCAAAGTCAATATCTCCGGTAATTTTATCAGCTTTGATTAACTTGACTTTAATCGGTTGCCCCATTCGGAAGACCTTGCCCGTGCGTTCGCCTTTGAGCGTTAGGTCCCGTTCATTAAAGTTGTAAAAATCATCGCCAAGTGTTGACAGATGGACCAAGCCCTCGATTGTATTTGGGAGAGAAACAAAGAAACCAAAACGAGTAACTGATGAAATCGTGACCTCATAGTCCGTACCGACATAGCTTTCCATGTATTCAGCTTTCTTCATCGCTTCTACGGCACGTTCAGCGTCAATCGCACGACGTTCACGGGCTGATGTATGCTGGGCGATTTCTGGAATAATCGCCTCGAAATGCTCCAGCGTCTCTGATGTTGGATGACTTTCCGCACGAATCAAGCGATGAACCAATAAATCGGGATAGCGGCGAATCGGCGAGGTAAAATGCGTATAGTAAGGCGCTGCCAACCCAAAGTGACCGAGGTTATCTTCATCATAACGTGCCTGTTGCATCGAACGCAAGAGCATGGTTGCCAAGACCATCTCCCCTGCTTGCCCTTTGATTTTGAGCATAAACGCTTGCAAGTCTTTTGACTGCATCTTTTCAGGTGTGCCTTTTAAAGGAATCCCAAAAACAGAGGCGAAGTCAATGAAACGGGTTAATTTATCAGCTTTTGGATGCTCATGAACCCGATAAATGAACGGTAATTGACGGGTCGCAAAATCACGTGCGACGGTTTCATTGGCAATCAGCATGAAGGACTCAATCATCATCTCAGCCGTACCACGTTTGCGGACCTGAATATCAAGCGGCTTACCAAGTTTATCAACAATGATTTTAGATTCTTGCGTTTCAAAATCAATCGCCCCACGTCTAGCCCGCATGGCCAAGAGGCGCTCGTGTAATTGCGCCATTAGCGCCACTGAATCCGCGATCTTGGCAAATTTCTCCAGAGTGGTGCCCTGACCTGCTAACATCTGATTAACATCTGAATAAGTCATCCGCTCAATTGTTTTGATCACAGACTGATCAATACGATAGTCGACCACCTGCCCGTCTGGATTGATGACCATGACACAGGATTGTGTCAAGCGATTAACCCGTGGATTGAGCGAACAGATACCATTGGACAAGCGTTCAGGTAACATCGGCACCACACGGTCTGTGACATAGGTTGATGTCCCACGATTGAGCGCCTCACGGTCAAGCGCCGAGCCTTCAGTCACATAGTAGCTGACATCAGCAATATGCACGCCCAACTCGATATTACCATTGTCCAATGCCTTGATGTGAACGGCGTCATCTAAGTCTTTGGCATCGGCGCCATCAATCGTAAAGGTGATTTCCTGACGGTAATCGACACGCCCAACAATATCCTTGTCATCAATTTCTTCTGGCACAGCATTGGCCTCTGCCATCACATCCTCAGGAAATGGCGAAGGAATGCCCATAGATTCCAGAACTTCGAGGACATCTATTCCTGTATCTGTGGTTTTACCGATGATTTCGACCACCAGACCTTGCAGCACTTCCGGAAAATCTCGATCGGGATAATGCGTAATAGCCACACGGACAATATCCCCAGCCTCTGGGTGCAAGCCTTTTTGAGAAATGTTAGTTTTAAAAGGAATCTTCTTGTTTTTATTGACCACATAGCCAAGTAGCGCACCGTTATGTTGCTTTTCATCTGCGTCAAATTCGTAAAATTCTCCGACAATGCTGGTCACTGCACGCGACTTGATGGCCACCACTTGTCCCTCAGCTTCATTCCCCTTGAGCGAGTTGGCGGGTGAGATGATCTTGACTGCGACCACATCTTCATTCATAGCAAACTTTGTTTTGCCACGTTTGACAAAGACATCTGGCTCATTTTCGCCAATGCGCACGAAACCAAACCCACGAGGATTGGCAGAAAAAGTCCCTTCCAGCAGGGCTGATTCAGGTTGAGGTAGGGTAATATTGCCCCCAGCCGTCACTTCAATGGCTTTGCTTTCTTCAAGTTGGGCAATTGTTTTGAGCAATTGCTTATAGTCGTTGGCATCATCTGCCAAGCCAAGATTGGTCGCCAACATATTGGGCGAAATTGATTTCGATGGCATCTGAGCCAAAAACTGTAATACTTTTTTACTTAATTTCATGAATTCTTTCTATCTTTAGCTGATTGCTAAGAACACACTTTTATCCGGCGTGACAACATTAAAAGAAAAAACTGAGAGAGTGTCCCAGCTTTTCTTTAGGGTTACCTTTGTCGCACTAGGCTAAGTCGTTTTGAAACAGAGCTGATTGATGAGCGCTGAGAGCCCCACCCGATCAATTCTAGGCAAACGATACAAAGTCTAGAGCTGAGGCCCCCTGCATTATCTGGTAGATAAAACGACTAATGCAAAACCGACAAGTAGCCAAAGGGCAATCATCACACCCGTAAAACGTTGCATCACTGCTTCAAAACCACGCGCTTTGCGGCGTTCAAACAGTTCATCGCCACCTCCTGTAAAGGCACTGGCTGCTGAGTCTTGTTTTGAGGGTTGAATCATAATCGCAACAATCAAAACGGCTGACAAGACCAGCAACACGACAATTAAAATATCATAAATAACTTTTAGCATCTTTTCCGACTTTCTATAACATACATTGGCTTCTTCCGATCAAAAAATGACTTGTATCGACTACAAAGACAAAATCTGACACCAGAAATCGCACCATGTTAGTATTATATCATAAAAATAGTAACAGTGTTTAAAAATAAGAAAAAGAACCTTGCGATTCTTGCTACTTTTAGACGTTTTCAGTGATATATTGATAGACACCTTGACCGGCGAGCGCCCCCTCGCCAACGGCTGTGGTAATTTGACGTAAGTTTTTTTGACGGACATCTCCTACGGCAAAGATACCGGGAATCGTCGTTTGGGTGCTAGGATCTGTGATGACCCAGCCGGCTTCATCAGTAATCCCGAGCTCTGCGACAGTCTCAGTCATTGGATCCAGACCGACATAGACAAACATGCCACCAAAGGTACGTTCTGTGATTGCGCCAGTCTTAAGATTTCTAATCCGAACAGCTGTGATCTTCATCTCGTCGCCCAAGACTTCTTCAACGGTAGAATCCCAAATAAAAGAGATTTTATCATTGGCAAAGGCACGTTCTTGAATAATCTTTTGAGCGCGAAGTTGGTCACGGCGATGTAAAATCGTCACAGACTGACCAAAGCGTGTCAAAAAGAGCGCTTCTTCTATAGCAGAGTCTCCGCCACCGACAACCAAAATGTCTTGGTTTCGGAAAAAAGCCCCATCACACACGGCACAATAGGAGACACCACGCGCACCGTAGCGTTCTTCTCCGGGCACACCTAAATGTCGGTGATTGGCCCCTGTTGCAATAATCACCGTATGACTCTCAAAGGTGCCATCTTCTGTCGTCACTTTTTTAATCCCAACAGGATTGACTGTGACTTTTTCGACAATCCCATAGGCGTGTTCGACACCTAGTTCGGCAAGCGGTTCATACATCTTCATGGCTAACTCAGGTCCCATGATTTTACCATAGCCTGGATAGTTTTCAATTTCAGCTGTATTATTCATTTGGCCACCTGGCGCACCACGTTCCAAGAGTAATACTTTGAGTTCGCTACGTGCTGCATACATGGCTGCCGTCATCCCAGCCGGTCCAGCACCAATGACAATCGTATCATATAAAGACATTCTATTCCTCGCTTTTTAACTCTTAACAGGAAAAGGCCTCACGCCCTGTCCAAGTCATTTAAAAGATAACCCTATTATAACGGAATTTATCTTTTTTTTCTAAAATAAGGCTTGACAGCTTATCTGCTATCGAGCCTTTAAAATAATTAATACTGCTAAAACAGCAAAACTTAAAACAGGAATAGTCAAAATGTCCATCAACAAAAGATCAAAGAACCTATTTTGGCGGATGTGTTTAGGTTGATCCGCATATCGTGCAATCAATCCCAAAAAATAAATACCACTAATGATCAGGACAACAACTGCTGCGATGAACAGCGATTTAAAATAAAGCGATAAGATGGCTTGCATTATAGAAAACTCCCTATCTCGAGATTTTTAGTATGACGGGCTAGGAATTCTTTGGTCCTCGGATGTTTAGGGGCATAAAAGACATCCTCTGGTTTGCCCGATTCGATAATTTTACCTTGTTCTAGAAAAATAACTTTTGTGGCAACGTGGTAGACAAAATCCATCTCGTGACTGACAATAATCATCGTCTGTCCAGCTTTTGCCGCTTGGATAATCGAGGCTTGTACTTCGCCGACAAGCTCTGGATCTAATGCTGATGTCGGTTCGTCTAACAGCAATAATGCCGGCTGCATGGCAAGCGCTCTGGCAAGGCCAACCCGTTGCTTTTGGCCACCTGATAAAAATTTGGGATAATAAGTCATCCGATCTGACAAGCCGACATCAGTCAACGCTTGTGCGGCAAGCTCAGCCGCTTGAGGTTTAGGTATTTTCTTGACTTGGATTAAGCCCTCCATCACATTTTCCAATGCTGTACGCCGTTCAAAGAGGTTGAACTGCTGAAAGACCATCGCTGTTTTGCGCCGGAGTGCTAAAATCTCTTGTTGGCTAATGTGAGCATAATCGACCTTTAAACCATCTAGCTCAATCAGACCAGAATCTGCTGTTTCTAAGTAATTGATTGCACGTAAAAAAGTTGATTTGCCAGCACCGGAAGCACCGATCAAGGCAATCACATCGTTTGGCTCAATCGTTAAGGAAATATTATCCAAAACAACTGTCTCACCAAATTTTTTGGATAGATTTGAAAGTTTGATGGTCATGACTGTTCTCCTGTGCTATAACCGTGATCAAAAGGATTGCCTGTCTGGATTAAGCCGCTCTTCTTCTTTTGCTTGGGCGTGATTTGTAACTTTCTCTCCAACAGCCTGATTAAGTTTTCAAAGACAAGGTTAATCGCCCAATAAACCAGCGCAACAGCCAAATAACTTTCAAAGACACGGAAACTAGAGCCGCCGATGATTTTTGCCTCAGCTGTCATCTCAATCACACCTGCCACAAAAGCTAGAGAGGTCCCTTTGAGCAAGCCCATCAGTGCATTGCCGAGAGGTGCGACAGCAACTGTTGCGGCCTCTGGCAAAATCACGCGTTTAAAGACTTGCACTTGGGTCATCCCTAATGATTTTGCCGCTTCAATCTGTCCAACATCAACAGACTCAATCGCCGCACGAATCGTCTCCGAATTATAGGCAGCTTCATTGAAGGCAAAGGTCAAAATGACAAAGAACATGGGCGAAATCGCATTGATATTATAAGTCGTACCATAGTTCAGATTGATGGCTTTGAGAATCAAGGGAATCCCTGTATAAGTCAATAAAAGTTGGACATAAATCGGTGTCCCGCGGATGAAACTCACAAAAAGCGCTCTGAGCTGATTCAAAACAGGGAGTTGATTGATTTTAACCAAGGCTAAAAACAAGCCTAAAACCAGACCAATCGCCATGGCAACCAGTGTAATGATAAATGACGTTGGCACCCGACTAATAATTGGCTTGAAGGCGCTGATAAAGGCAGCCCAATTAAAAATCTTATCAAAAAACATCCCCCAGAACGCTGTAAAGGTATAGTGTCCCTTAACCGTCACACTGATAATGATAAGCGCCAGCACAATAACCGCCAAGATGCTTAAGGCTATTTTTGTTGTCTTTTTCATGACCCAACCTTTCTATCTTCTGATTCGCTAACTTTTCCTGCTAACAATTTAAACATCCAAATCTCTTCAAATCTGGATGTTTATGTCAATTAGATTGATAAGCATCAGCTGATGGCACAAAATTTCCACCGAAATAAGTTTCTGATAACTTCTTGAGTGTACCATTTGCTTGCAGTTTTTTCAAGACTTTGTTCACTTTACCTTGCAATTCCTTACCCTGTGCATCTTTGGTAAATATGAAGTACTCTAAGCCGGCGTGCGAATCTGTCGACTGAGCGTCAATCGGTTCAACCTTTAAGTCTGTCAGTCCCTTATCCTTGAACAATGTTTTGAGCGAAATCGCATCATAGAGTAGGAAGTCTATCTTCCCTGAATCAACATCAGCTAGCCGACTAGCAGTCGGATAATTCCCATCTACATAATTCAGCTTGACTGCTTGATCGGGATGGGCATCATTATGTTCTTTCAAAGTCGTTGTAAAATTGGCAGAGGGTAAGACTTCTGTTGACTTGCCTGCCAAGTCGCTCAAGGTTTTAACTTGTAATTTTGACTTGACTGCGACCGCATTGTTAGACTTAGAAAGCGGTGCGGAGAAGTAATATTTTTCCTCACGTTCCGCATGCCAAGCCACATCGTTAGCTGCAAATTGATAACGTCCTGAGTCAACACCTGCCACCACGCTATCAAAATCAGTAACTTTGACCTCTAATTTGTACTCAGGCAATTCTTTAAAGACCGCACGCGCAACTTCGACATCGTAACCTGTTATCTTGCCGTTTTCAGAATAAGTAAAAGGTTTCGTATCCGCATCTGTTGCCACAGTAATCGTTGTAACGTGCTTTCCTGTCGCCTCTTTTGAGGAATTGCCACAAGCCGCTAAGACCAGTACAGCACTCGCTGCCAAGATTGATAATACAACGCTTTGATATTTTTTCATCCATACATCTCCTAAATCTGATATTCTTTTATTTTATCATAAGCCATGTGCAAGCCACTTTATTAAAACTTATAACCGTCATAAAAAAATAAAACCCCTTAGGGTTTTATGCGCCAAAGTAGCAACTTTACTGCACGACTTCTTCAAATGTAAAGCCACTCCACGGTTTGATATAGTCTAATAAGAATAACTCGTCATCAGAGATACGCCCGACGACATTGATTTGACCTTGATTGGTCATATCTTTGAGAGCAATTTGTGTCTCGCCCTTGTATTGACCGAAGTCAACATTGCCAATCAAAATATCGCCACGTTTGATATCCCTGGTGTCGTGCGCTGGGAAGGCTTTATCCTTGTGCCAAACACGTGTCATCGTTGAACGGAGAATATACTCGCTGCGGTCGCCACGGTAGCTATGTTCGCTCTCAAATAAAACGATGCGCTCATTAGCTGTGATCGCCTCGCTTGGCACGATTTTCAAAGCAGGTTCAGCAGCTAAGAAGGCCTCGCTCATCGCCTTGAGTTCTGCTTCGCTAGCATAAGCATTGGCAATCGTGATGTCGTTAATCCCGCCCAATAACTTCAGATGTTTGACCTGTGTGGCAATGCTCAAATCCCGATGCGCCTCTAAACTGACTAGCCCGTCATTGAAAGGCCACGGGCCAAATGTGGCATCGTGTGAATTGACAAAGGCCATCGTGTTCAAGTTATATTTGTTAAATTTCTTGGTGCAAGCGATAAAATGATCGAGGGCAAGACCAGAGTAGCGCATAGGATAGAAGTTATGACTGCCCAATAGTTGATCAGGATTTGGCGAATAACTCATGATGTTATCGACATAATTCGTCCCTTGACTCATGTTGATTTCAATCTTGAGACCATAAGGATTACGGGTCATCTTGGCTTCTTCTGCGCCAGTAAAGCCGAGGTCTAGGCGGACGCCATCAGCGCCCATCTCATCGAAAAAGGACAGGTCATCATAAGAAACACCGAGCTGTTCAAAGAGGCCGGGGTTAATATCGACCATCACTTCCATACCGAGTGAGTTGGCATAAGCAATCGGCTTTTTAAAGCCGGCAATCACTTCATCTTTCTCACCGTTGATTTCAAGCAAACTGGTAAAGACACGTTTAAAGCCGTATTGGTGTGCCAAGTCCAAGTAAGCCTTATCCTTATCGAATGTACTGCGTTCTGGATAAATCGAAATACCCATTTTTCCCATTATCATACCTCCACAGGCGTCAAGCGCCATTCTCTATTAAAATTTAGCCATCTGATCGGCTTGCCACAGATGAAAACGTTTTACTATCTTATTATAACAAAATGATTGGTATAAGCCAATCATTTTGCAAGCTAAACTTTTAAGTACCTTGCTTATGCAAAGTATCTAAAGAGGAAGAATAAAGTGATGATAAAGACAAGCAGCCAAAGAATCGAAATAAGTGTTCCGAGCTTGGCTAGCCGAAGGCCTTTTAGGTCCTGCGCCTCAATATGCTCAAAAGCCGTCAGACTAAAAATCAGTCCTAAGAGGGCCGTCACTGGAATGATTGCTAAAATAAGACCTGCGACTGCAGCTTTACTGGTTGCTTGATTGGATGTCGGTTGTAGTTTTCTCATGTTAGGGTCATTTTATCAAAAATGATGACAAATAACAAGGCAAGCAAACAACGTATCACGATAAAGGTATGCGCCACGCCGCCAAAAATAAGGTTAAAACTGTGACAAGACCGGGTTTGCCGAGGAAACAAAATAAGGTTAAAACTGTGACGAGGCCGGGTTGCCGAGGAAACAAAATAAAGTTAAAACTGTGACGAGGCTGGTTTTGCCGAGGAAACAAAGCCACACTTTTCCAGCTAACTGTCAAGCCAAATCTCAGCCTAGTGTTAGCGTTTTTGGCGCTAGCTCCTAGAAATTTTATCGCTAGCCCTTAGAGTTTTTGGCGCTAGCTCCTAGCGTTTTTAACGCTAGCGCCTAGCGTTTTTAACGCTAGCTCCTAGAGATTTTGGCGCTAGCCCTTAGCGATTTTAGCGCTAGCTCCTAGCGTTTTTGGCGCTAGCTCCTAGAGATTTTAGCGCTAGCTCCTAGAGTTTTTTTATGTCCCCTTACCCAAAGGCAAGGCTCGGCACACTTGCAATGCTCTCCCACCAGTCTTTAAAAAGATGGTACAATAAACCTATGTTAGCATTCATTCAAAAGATTAAACTTCCGATTATCCTTAGCTTTTTCATACCGGCGGTAGTCATGGCAATCTGTTTGGCCTTACATGACATCTATTGGGGTGGTCCTAAAACCGTCCTAGCTGGCGATGCCTATCACCAGTATGTCGCCTTTCATGCCCTTTTTTCTACTATCTTGCACACTGGTTCTGGTTTCTTTTATACCTTTACCAGCGGACTTGGGCTCAATTTCCTCAGCTTTTCATCCTATTATCTGGGTAGCTTGCTGATGCCGCTCACTTATTTTTTTGATGCCGCCAGTATGCCTGACTGCCTTTATCTCCTGACCTTGCTCAAGTTTGGCTTGATTGGTCTCTCGGCTTTTGTCGCCTTTAAACAGATGTACCGCTCACTTTCAGAGGGTTTAGTGCTAAGCTTATCTTGCGCCTATGCCCTGATGAGTTTCCTAGTCAATCAATCTGAAATCATCATGTGGCTAGATGTCTTTATCTGGATTCCTTTGATTGTCTGCGGTCTCCATCAGCTGATGGATCAAGGGAAACGCCGCCTTTATTTTATCAGCCTAACGCTTTTATTCATTCAAAATTACTACTTTGGCTTTATGATGGCGATTTTCCTAACTGCCTATTGCTTAGCCCGCTTAACCCTTGTCGGCTGGACTTTTAGAAAGGTCCTTGACTTTGTCGTGACCTCGCTTTTATCAGGGCTGGCGAGTCTGGTCATGATCTTACCCATGTACTTAGACCTCAAGACTAACGGCGAAGCCTTTACCAAAGTCACCTCGCTCATCTCCGACAAGGTCTGGTACTATGACCTCTTAGCCAAGAACTTTGTTGCAACCTATGACACGACCCAGTACGGTGCTGTGCCAACAATCTATATCGGACTCGTGACACTACTACTGGCCTGTCTCTTTTTCAGTCTCAACTCAATTCGTCTGCGGAGCAAGCTTGCCTTTGGGGCGCTCTTGGCTTTCATCATTGCCTCTTTTTACCTGCGACCACTTGACCTTTTCTGGCAAGGTATGCACACACCCAATATGTTCCTCCATCGGTATAGCTTTGTCTTTAGCCTTCTGATACTGATCATGGCGGCAGAAACCCTGACCCGCCTGACTGAGATCCGTTTGCGTTGGCTGCTCATCTACTTCTTTGTCTTGACGACAGGCTTTGCGGCAACCGCTTTGAGTCAGCATTACAGCTATCTCAAGTTTCTCAACTTCTCCTTGACCGCCTTATTTGCGATTGCCTACCTAATTCTATTCGTCAGCCAGCGTAAGCGATGGTTGTCCTTCAAGCAATTTCAAGTCTTTATCGCCATTTTCCTGATTTCAGAGCTGAGTATCAATGCCTATTATCAGCTAGCGGGGATTGCGGATGAGTGGCATTACGCCTCACGTTATTCTTATGAAGACAATGTCAAAAAGATAGCACCTGCAGCCCAAGCCATTTCAAAAGATCGCGACTTTTACCGCATGGACGAGACAGAACCGGATACTGCCAATGACGGCATGAAATACGGCTACAAGTCCCTCGGTCAATTCTCTTCCGTTCGCAACCGCAAGTCTTCCTCGACCCTCAATCTATTAGGTTTTCAGTCGACCGGCACCAACCTCAACCTCCGCTATCCGCTCAACACGATTTTGATGGATGCTATTTTTGGTATCCGCTATAACCTCAACAGCAGCGAGCCTGATAAATACGGCTTTATCCCATCTAATGTGGCGATTCCTACGCTTACTCAAAACAGCTATGCCCTACCGCCAGCTATCTTTGTCGAAAATGGCTATACTGACATCAAGCTAACCGACAAAGCCATCCTTGACAATCAAACCCGTTTTGTCAATCAACTCACAGGTATGACATCAACTTTCTTTAAACAGTTTTACATTGACCAAGAAACAGTCAACGGCACAATCACAGGCAACGCTAGTCGAGTGACCCTGACCAAAAAAGGAGCGGATGAGATTAGTCTCAGCTATACGGCAACCGCACCTGCAGGTGGTCAAGCCTATCTCAAGCTTGCTGATGTCAGCTATCAAAACACCGATGCCGAGTACGTCAAACTGACACTCAACGGTCGGACAACTTATCTCCACACCAACGATACCGGTGCGCTGATTAACCTCGGCTACTTTGAACAGGCAACTCCTGTCACCGTCACCCTCGCCTTTCCAGAAAACCGCTATGTTACCTTCGACACAACAGAATTTTGGTCATTGGATACCAAAGCCTACACAGCAGCCATCCACAAGCTCAAAGAAAACCCCGTCAGCGCCCAAGCCATTAAAAACGGGCTGCAAGCAACTGTCACGGCGCGAACAAAAGGCGATCTGTTTTTGACCATTCCCTATGATAAGGGCTGGTCAGCCAAAGTTGACGGTCAGCCAGTCGCCATCAAACAAGCCCAGACAGGCTTTATGACCATCCCCCTCAAGAAAGGCAGCCACACTGTCCAGCTCACCTTCCTACCCCAAGGCCTGAAAGCCGGCAGTCTCTGTTTGCTGATAGCCCTTCTCCTCTTTAGCAGCTATGATCGCTATGCCACCAGACACAAGCCGAAACATTCAAGAAAGAATCAAGATGACTAAACACAATAAATTATTTTTTCTAAGCACATTATTTCGTTCGATGGCGGGAAGTATCAATTTATCAACTGGTTTGATACTGATACAAAGTATCACAACATCAGATGTCATGGCGACAGTGATTCGCTCGCTTGCATTTTTCTCGACAAGTCTTTTTACAAAACCTTTAAATATGTTGGCGATAAAAATAGGTAGAAAGCGCGCGATATGGCTGAGTTGTATCTTGAATACCATCAGCACCTTGCTGATCCTATTGGCATCAATCATCAATAGTAGTTTTGTGATGGTTATTGCTGTTTTATTGAGTGGGGTGGGAGCTGCCGGCTTAATGCAGACGCGCTTTTTTTTAACAGAAGAGACCAAAAGTGGTTCATCAAAACTCCTTGCCAGATATATGTTGGTAAGTGCCATTGGCTCAATCATCGGTCCGAGTATTGTTGGGATGAAATTTGCTGCTCTTAATCAATTTACGTCAACCTATTTGATCGTTCTGTTATTGACGATTTTAGGGACACTATCTTTTTATTTCGTAGAGGATCGTACAGATAATGTTTCGACCAACAAAAATGTGATCAAAAACAAATTAGAGAAGATAAGTCTTGATTACTTTTTTAGTGGTCTTTCGCATGCTTTTATCCAATTTATCATGACTGGAACAATGACGATCATTCCTTTATATTTATCCAAAAATGGCGCTAGTCTTGAAATAATAGGAATGATGATGTCGCTACACATGATTGGGATGTATTTGTTTTCTCCCTTAGTCAGTTGGTTTTATGAAAAAATAGGTGCGAAACTCATTTCAGTCACTTTTTTCTTTGTGATTGTCACTGAACTCTGTTGCTTTATTACAGAGAGTTTGGTTTACGGGGGTATCAATCTTTTTGTGATTGGCTTAGCTTGGTCTTCAATTAACATAAGTGCCACAATGGAAATGTCAAAACTACCCAAAGAGAAACTCGGTTGGCAAGGGATTTTTGATACCCTATCTGCGCTATTTGGTGGATTTGGTGTGCTAATTTCTGGTGCGCTATTAAAAGTAGGCGGCTATCAATTTGTACTTGTTTTTTATAGCATATTATCTTTAATCATCCTATTAGGGAAGATCTATGGCAGCAGTAAAAGGGATATGTATCGCAGAACTGTTTGAAAATAGTTCTACGATATGCTCTCGATTAAGGTCAATGTGGCTCAAGAAATTTGGCACTCAGTGTAAAAAAATTTTAGACTCAGTGCGAAAAAATTTGACACTCAGTGCAAAAAAATTTTAGACTCAGTTGAAAAAAATTTCAGACTCAGTGCAAAAAAATTTTAGACTCAGTGCAAAAAAAATTTTAGACTCAGTGTAAAAAAATTTGACACTCAGTGCAAAAAAAAATTAGACTGAGTGCAAAAAAAAGACTGCCACGATTGGCAAGTCTTTTTTACTGCTTAGCACCAAATTTTTTTGGTTTGAACTTATCTGTGACTTGAAACTCGCAAACGGTTCAAAGCACGGTGGAGGGCAACTGCTGCCCGTTTAGCCGCATCAATATCATGCTTGGTCTCTGCTTCTTGTAATTCATTTTCAGCGCGACGTTTGGCACGTTCTGCACGTGTGACATCAATGTCACGTTCACGTTCTGCCGAATCGGCGACAATCGTCAGTAAGTTATCCCGAATTTCAGCAACGCCACCATTGATCGAAATCCAGTCAACGTGTTTTTCATCATCAATCCGACGGACTTTTAACTCATCAATCTTCAATGACGCAATCGTCGCAATCATATTAGGCAAGACGCCAAGTTCGCCATCAACGGTTGATAATAGGACAAAATAAGCGTGGTGATTATAACAAATACCACTAGGTGTGATGACTTGGACTGTCATATAATCCATATCAGACCCCCTTAATAACCCATTTTCTTAGCTTTGGCAATCACATCTTCGATTGGACCAACTGAGCGGAAAGCATCCTCTGGCAAGGCATCATATTCCCCAGCCAAGATGTCCTTGAAGCCCTTAACAGTTTCTTCCACTGGCACATAAGAGCCGGGTTGACCAGTGAATTGTTCCGCAACGTTGAAATTTTGTGACAAGAAGAACTGAATCCGACGTGCGCGACCCACAAGTGTCTTTTCGCTATCTGACAATTCATCCATACCAAGAATGGCGATAATATCTTGTAACTCACGGTAACGTTGTAGCACACGTTGAACCTCTGTCGCCACTTCATAGTGCTCTTGTCCAACAATCTCAGGTGTCAAAGCACGTGAGCTAGATGCCAATGGGTCAACGGCTGGATAAATCCCTTGTTGCGTTAGTTTACGCTCCAAGTTAGTCGTTGAGTCCAGATGGGCAAAGGCAGTGGCTGGCGCAGGGTCAGTATAGTCATCCGCTGGGACATAAATCGCTTGAATAGAGGTAACCGACCCTTTTTTAGTCGAGGTAATCCGTTCTTGCAATTGCCCCATTTCCGTTGCCAAGGTTGGTTGGTAACCAACAGCTGAAGGCATCCGACCGAGTAGGGCAGAGACTTCAGAACCTGCTTGGGTAAAGCGGAAGATGTTGTCGATAAAGAGCAAGACATCTTGCCCCTCGACATCACGAAAATACTCAGCGATCGTCAAACCAGCCAAGGCAACACGCATCCGCGCACCCGGTGGCTCATTCATCTGACCAAAGACCATGGCTGTTTTTTCGATAACGCCTGACTCTTTCATCTCCTCGTAAAGGTCATTCCCCTCACGCGTCCGTTCCCCAACACCAGTAAAGACGGAGATACCGCCATGTTCTTGGGCGATGTTGTGGATCAATTCTTGAATCAAGACGGTTTTACCAACACCGGCACCACCGAAAAGGCCGACTTTACCACCTTTTAGATAAGGGGCAAGCAGGTCGATGACTTTAATCCCTGTGACAAGGATTTCATTAGACGTCGATAATTCATCAAAAGCTGGGGCTTTTTGGTGAATCGGACGACGCTCTGATTCCTCAGAAAAAGGTGTCTCAAGGTCAATCGTATCTCCAATAACATTGAACACACGACCAAGCGTTTCTTTCCCAACAGGCACGCTGATTGGACGTCCCGTATCTAAGACTTCCAGTCCCCGTTTTAACCCATCCGTAGACTCCATGGCAATGGTGCGAACAACACCATCCCCAAGCTCAAGTGCGACTTCTAGCACGATTTTAGTTTTAGTCTGATCGCCATTATCTTTGTAGACAATCAAGGCATTATTAATTTCAGGAAGAGTTTCTCCACCTGTAAACTGTACGTCTACAACTGGTCCGATTACCTGTGAAATTTTACCAGAGCTCATATTACCTCCTGTATTATGATGTGTTGGAGCCTTACTCCCTCTTTTAAAAACGAGTAAGACTCACGCTATTTTTTAGTCCAAAGCACTCGCACCAGCGACAATTTCCGTAATTTCTTGGGTAATTGCTGCTTGGCGGGCACGGTTGTATTGAATGGTCAAATCATTGATAACGTTTTTAGCATTATCAGTCGCTGCTTGCATGGCTGCCATACCAGCAGCGTGTTCTGCTGTTTTAGCATCGATGATACTACCATAAATCATGCTTTCAGCATATTGTGGCAAAAGTTGCGCCAATATCGTCTCACGATCCGGTTCCAATTCAAAGGATTGATGATAGGCAGTTGCCTCATTTTTATCTAAATCCGAAATCGGCAACATCTTTTCAACACGCACCTGACTCGTCAATGAATTGACATGGTGATTGTAACACACATAAAGTTCGTCAAACAATTCATTTTGATAGAATGTCACCGATTGGTTGACAATCTTACGCACCTCATCAAATGAGGGTTGATCAGATAAACCACGAAGCTCATAAGAAACAGTAATCCCACGTGCTTTGAAGAAATCTGCACCCATCCCACCAAAAGCAATAATCACATATTCCTCTTGGCTGTCATGATCATCTTCCAACATCTGCGTGACAGCTTTCAAGATCGTACTGTTATAGCCACCAACCAAACCTTTGTCTGATGTGATGACAATATAAGCTGTCTTCTTGATTGGCCGTTTAATCAACATCGGATTGCTTGATCCTTCAGATAATTCTGAGGCAATCAAATCCGTTGTAATCGCACGAACCTTCTGAGCATAAATTTGAAAATGTTTGGTATGTTGTTCCGATTTCGTTAATTTAGCTGCCGAGACCATTTGCATGGCACCGGTAATCTGACTTGTTTTTTTAGTTGACGCAATTCTAACTTTGATTTCATTTAGCGAAGCTGGCATAGCAAACCTCCCTTATTTGAACGCTGATGATGTTTTAAACGCTTGAATTGCCGCATCCAATTTGTCTTCTTCTGGCAAGTCTTTAGTCGTCACAATCGTATCCAACAAATCATTATATTTGGTATCGAAGAAATCAAATAGTTGTGTCTCAAATGCAAGAATATCATCAACTGGCACAGTATCAAGGAAACCATGCGTTAAAGCATAGAGAATCAAGACTTGATATTGGACTGCAAGCGGTGCATGAAGCGGTTGTTTCAACACTTCAACGGTTCTGCGACCTCGGTTTAATTTTGCCTGTGTTGCCGCATCCAAATCTGAGCCAAATTGTGTGAAGGCTTCTAATTCACGGAATGATGCCAAATCAAGACGAAGTGTCCCTGCCACTTTCTTCATGGCTTTAATCTGAGCGCTACCGCCTACACGAGAGACAGATGAACCGGCATCAATGGCTGGTCGAATCCCTGAATAAAATAGATCGTTTTCAAGGAAAATTTGACCATCAGTGATTGAGATGACATTCGTTGCAATATAGGCTGAAATGTCCCCTGCCTGTGTTTCGATAAATGGCAAGGCAGTCATTGAGCCGCCGCCTAATTCATCAGAAAGTTTGGCTGCACGTTCCAAAAGTCGTGAATGCAAATAGAAAACATCTCCCGGATATGCTTCACGACCTGGTGGTCGACGAAGCAAGAGTGATAATTCACGATAGGCGACCGCTTGTTTTGATAAGTCATCATAGACGACCAAAACGTGCTTACCATTGTACATGAATTCTTCACCCATAGCTGCCCCAGCATAAGGGGCAATATAAAGTAAAGGTGACGGTTGTGATGCTGATGCGGTCACAACAATCGTGTAGTCAAGTGCACCGTATTTACGGAGCGTCTCAACTTGTGTCCGAACTGTTGATTCTTTTTGACCAATGGCCACATAGATACAAATCATATCTTGACCTTTTTGATTCAAAATCGCATCAATAGCAATCGTTGTTTTACCTGTTTGACGGTCACCGATGATTAACTCACGTTGACCACGACCGATTGGTACCAGAGCATCAATCGCTTTGAGACCTGTTTGAAGAGGTTCGGCCACACTCTTACGCTGCATCACACCGGGTGCAGCTGCTTCAACTGGACGTGTTTTGTCGGTTTTAATTTCACCAAGTCCATCAACTGGTATCCCAAGCGGGTTGACAACGCGTCCAATTAGCGCTTCTCCCACGGGTACTTCCATGATTTTTCCAGTTCGTTTAACCGTATCGCCTTCACGAATATCGACAAATTCACCGAGTACGATGATCCCGACGTCCGTTGACTCCAAGTTTTGTGCCATACCATAAGAGCCGTTTGAAAACTCAAGTAGCTCACCACTCATGGCGTTTTCAAGACCGTGTGCACGGGCAATCCCGTCACCGACATATGTCACAACTCCGGTCTCAGCAACCGAAAAATCAGGTGTGAAATTTTCAATTTGTTGTTTAATCAGTGAACTGATTTCATTAGCGTTAAAAGCCAAAGATTGTCGCCTCCTTATTTGAAACTTCAAGCTGATACTTTCTTAAAGCAAATACTTCTTTTAATCCCCTGTGAGACACAGACTATCAAAACACTTATCCACTCCCCTAAAGTTGACGATATTATCGCCTTGCTTTCAGTAACTGCATTAAATAATAGATGTCGCAATTTTATTCAATTGCGTTTTGATACTTGCATCGATGATTTTACCTCGGGCATTGATGACAACACCACCTAAAATTTTCTCATCGATTGTATTTTTGATTGTAACTTCGTTGAGGTCAAACTTCTTTTTGATTGTTGTTTCCAGTTTGCTAAGTTGTCCCTCTGACAATGCAATGGCACTGGTCACTTCCACATCAGAAATTTTGAAAAGACGATCTGCTTGATTGCGAACTTCTTTTAAAATTGCAGGTAAAAATGATAACCGTTGATTGACAATAAGTGTCTCCAAAAAGTTTTTGACTAAATCAGATGACACGTCTTGTAAACTTCTGATGACTTGGATTTTTTTATCCTCTGAATAAGCCACATCTCCCAAAAAACGCTTAAGATCAGTCGCTTGAATCACTTGGTCAAAAACAGCAATCTCTGACAAGGTCGCCTCTAATTGTTGACTTTCCTTTGCAATTTCTAGCAAAGCTTGACTATATTTTTGAGCAATGATGAGAGACATAACTATTCCCCCAATTTTTCCAAATAAGTATCAATCAATTCAGATTGCGCTGTCGCATCCAGATGTTGACCAATCAGTTTCTCAGCAATTTTAATTGAAATTTCAGCGACACTACCTTTAATACCTGAAATCGCCTCTTTTTTAGATTGTTCAATTTCTTCTTTGGCACGTTGTTTTGTACGCCGAACTTCTTCTGCAGCTTCCGCAGCAACTTTCACTTTGTTGATTTGGGCTGCATCATTGGCAGTCTTGATGATTGTATTAGCCTCATCACGTGAACCCGCTAATTCCGCTTCACGTTGGGCAGCATAAGTTTCTGCTTTTTGACGTGCTGCTTCTGCACTATCAATATCATCATTAATTTTTTTAGCACGTGCTTCAAAAATTGAGGTAATCTGTTCCCAAGCAAACGTCTTAATTAGCAGTAACAAAACTAAGAAAGCGCCACTGACAACAATGATGTTACCTAAAGTTGAACTGGGTGCTGCTTCTAATAAAATAAATGGACTCATGACGTCTCCTTTCTACTATTCTTCTGCGATTTTTGCGTTAATATACATACTTGAAAGCAAAACGAAAACGTATGACTGAAGGGCACCGATGAAGATTGAAAACGCCGTCCAACCGACTTCAAGTAAAATCGCAACCGGCAAATAATAGATATGAGAATTACCAACTTGAGCAATCAAGTTAATGACGATTTCTCCGGCAAAAATATTACCAAATAACCGCAATGCCAAACTTAAAAAGTTAACAAATTCTTCCATAATATTCATCGGTAACATAGCTGCTGGTGTGAAAAAGACGTGTTTAATATAGCCTTTAAAGCCGAAACGTCTCATACCTGCTAAGGTTGCCACCAGTGCCACTATCAGCGACAGTGTTAATGTCACCCCGACATCCGCTGTTGGAGACTTCCAGTAGGATACGTCATTTGAACCTTTAATTTTAGTTAAAAGACCAATATTATTTGAAACAAAAACGAAAGCGAATAGAACAAAGACAAATAGTGAATAACGACGTGATTCGGTCGCGCCCATATTATCTTTGGCAATACCGTTGACAAAATCAATTACCCATTCTAAAACGTTCTGCTTCCCTTTCGGACGCAAGGTCATCTTTCGACTTGCCCAAAAAACAAGACCGAAGATAATCGTACACGTCAAGGTAATCATGGCAAGGACAGCACCATCAAAGTAAACTGGTCCAATATGAAAAGACCAAGATTTTTCCACGACTACTCACTTCCTTTCTATAAATAAAAACGTGCCCTGTTTTACTTCAGAACGAATGTCATGGCTAGAACGATAAAGAAAGTTCCTTCAATGAATGCAATACCCAAAAACATGAACGTCCGCAATTTGCTTTCGAGTTCAGGTTGACGTGCAATAGCATTCAAAATGTTACCAACGATGAGACCTTCTCCAATACCTGCACCCAAACATGCGAGACCAAGTGCGATGATTCCTAGTGACATAATTTGCCTCCTTAAAGAGTTTATTTTTTTTTACACAAGCAAGCTCATGTTTTTACTTAACAGTAGCATTCTAAACCTATTTACTAAAAAAGTCAACAAAAAACCAGACCTTAGTCTGATTTTCTGAAAAACTATTGAAAATGTTTCATTTTTAGGACCAACGCTCTTCTTGACGATAAGTGATTGGCAAGAATTCAAAGACACGCTCAATCATTTTAGTCCAGTAATACCACTGGTGCATGCCATCTGATGTCTCATAAGTGATATCAAATCCTTTATCTCTTAAATCGGCAACGGCAAAATTGTTATCTTCAAAGAGGAAATCCTGATGACCACACCAAGCATAGAGCGCAGGTTTTGCTGTACCAAAACTTTGGTCAAAATCTGTCGCAAGTTTTTGGATAGAATGAATAGAATCATCAAAATGCTCCAAATCACCAAAAACCCCTTGCCAATAAGGTAACTCACCCAGTTCTACCAGCGGTTTGTATTTAAAGGATAGAGCTCCTGATAGGCTCGCAGCATGGGAGAAGCGATTGGAAGTCAGAGCGATTTTAAATGCACCATATCCACCCATTGATAAGCCGGCAATAAAATTTTTCTCCCGTTTCATTGACAGATTTGGCAGAAAATTGTGAATGACCTGCGGTAATTCTTCAACAATGGCATCATAGTAGCGCAAGCCATAAGCCGTATTCGTATACCAGCCCAAATCAGTCGCCGGCAGTACGATAGCGAGGTTGGTATGTCTAATCAAGCGATCAATGCCCGTCCGATTCAACCAAGTATCTTGATCGCCTGACATACCGTGAAGCAAATAAAGCACTGGAATATCAGTTGTTTCAAAATTTAACTCTTTATTTTTAATCGCTTCAGGATAAATGACATTGACTTTGCGAACCATGCCCAGAACTTCTGAATAGTAATCGATTTTTAAAATTGCCATACATAGTGTTCGCACGCCTTAAATGCGTGCGATCCTTTCTTGATTTTCCTCTGACGACATCTTTTTAGAGATGTCTTTCATTTATATTCTATCATTTTACCGTCAATATCTGCCAAGATTTAGTCATTTTTTCAAATTTGATCGCACCTTGTTGGTCCGTCCTATATAGTTTAACCCCGTATTGTTGCAATCTTGTCACGATTTCTGGATTGGGGTGCTGATAACGATTATTCTGACCACAGGAAATTAAAGCCACCTTTGGTCTGATCGCTTTGATAAAGGACTCTGATGAAGAGGTTTTCGAGCCGTGATGTCCAACTTTTAAGACATCCGCAGTCAAGGTCGGATAACGTGCCAATAAGGCAGCTTCTCCGTCTGCCTCCAAATCTCCTGTAAATAAAAATTTGGTCTGATAAAACTTACCATATAAAACAATAGAATCATTATTTCCCCCATCTCCCTTGTCAAAAGGAAACAGGACTTCCAAATAACTATCAAACAGTTGCAACTGTTGACCAACTTGAGCAATCTGAATTTTTGCCTGTGTCCGTTTTAAAACTTTGACAAAATCGGTTTGGCTCAAGCTGCCTTCGCTGACCACAATTTTGTTAATCTTAATCTGCTGATTCAACGCCAATAAATCGCCCACATGATCTTCGTCAGCATGTGTCACGACTAAGGTATCAATCTGCCCGACACCTCGACTTTTTAAGTAGGGAATGAGGGTCTTATCCGCATTGGCGGCTGTCTGACCTATCTGCCAGTTTTGACGCGTCCCAAAACTAACACGTCCCCCTGTATCAATCAATAGATTCCGCTGATTTAACCGATCTTGTAAAAAAATACTATCCCCTTGACCGACATCCACAATAGTAATCGTCGGTGTCAGTGGATTTTTTGTGAGCCAAAACAAGCTCACCAGACCCAAGATAAGCAACCCTCTAACCTTTTGACATGGCCAAAAATCAATCAAACAACCAATCAATAGCAGCAACAACAAAAAAACAATCGGTTGTGGCTTGCCTAAAACTAGAGGATAATGAGCTAACTCATCAACCCATTGGATAAGCCTTTCAAGCCAGATAAAGACCGCATTGGCTTGAGTTAATAGCACCCCTGTCCCAATCGCCAACAGAAAAATGAGCGACAAAGCAGGCAGAAAGAGGACATCAAAAAGAAAACTAAAGACAGTCGTCAACAAAATAGAAAGAGGTTGGAAACTATGAAAATAAAGCATGAGCAAGGGCAATACGGCTAAGGATAAGACCAGACTTTCAGCTAATAATCGTTGATAGGTCCCTAAGCGGTCAAAACGTTTGCCAAACATGGCCAGCACAAAAGCAAAAAACATGGACAAGCTACCACCTACTGTCAACAAAAATTGAGGCTGCCAAATGAATAACAGCAGCAAGGTCAGGCTGAAATTATCAAGACCTTTGACACCAAAAGTGCTCAATAACTTCTGAATGAGTGCTCGCATCACTGAGATAGAAAAACCTGTCATGCCGGCATACCCCACTGAAAAAGGGACTTGTAGTAGTGCAACCAGATCTCGTCTAACGCCTAAGCGAAACAAAAACTGACGTAAGACATCAACGAAAAAAGCGACTTGCATCCCAGACAAAGCAAATAAGTGCATGATCCCCAGCTGCCTATAAATCTCCCCCAGCTCATCAAAGTCCTGACCCAAATACCCAAAGAGTAAACCAGTCATATAGGCTGACATCGGTTTAGGAAACTGTCGCTCACAAAACAAAATCGCCCGTCTCCGCAAAAGCGGAAGATACCATCCCCTCTCTTCTGATATCTGATGAATCTTGTCAATCGTCAAAATACGATAAATCTTTTGCGTCTTGAGATAGGCTTGATAATCAAAGCCCTCAAAATTGCGTTGCTGACTAGCGCGCTCGAGACTTGCAGACACTGTCAGCGTCACGTTTTTAGCCAAATACTTAAAATACTGCTGCTCTTTTTTGCTCGTGAGCTTGTAATAAACCTGATAGCTTTGACCACTGCTTTTGCCACGGAAAGCAAGCTGGTCACCGTTGACTTGAATCGTATCAAGCATCGGCTTAATCTCTGTCACTGCTTGTTCTCGGTCAAACTTTCTTGCCTCTTGAAACTTAATCCCGCCGCATATACAGGCAAATCCAACTAGTACCAGACACAGCTTTAAAAAAGAAGGCCAACCATTTTGCCAAACGAAAGACAGTAAAGAAAGCAACAAGTAAACAACCAATACACCAGAAAATCTAAAGACTATCAAATAAATGATGACACAAAAGTAAGTCACGACAATAGCTGGTAAGTCAATCCACCGTAATATCATCTTTAAGTTTTTCAACCGTCTTCTCCCCAAATCCTGAAATATTTTTCAACTCATCTACTGAGTTAAACTTGCCATTTTGCTCCCGATAGTCAATAATATCTTGCGCTTTTTTCACCCCAATCCCGCTCAATGTTTGGAGCTGTGTCAGGTCTGCGGTATTAATATTGACCAGAGTCGCCCCTTGTGACTGATTGACACTCGCAGGCGGTTGAGTAGCCGTCACTGCCTCTCCAATACTTGCGATATAAATGACCATCTCATCGGTCACTTTTTGGGCTAGGTTGATCGACTTGACATCTGCCTGATCCGTCAGACCCCCTGCCAATTTCACGACATCATCCACGCGGGCAGTCTTGGCGACTTGATAAACGGCAGGATTTTTCACTTGACCTTTGACATCAACGACAACCGTTGTGATCTCCTCTGAACTTTTGGCAAGATTTTTTTCAGTCGATTGTTCCGTTTTGGGTACCGTCAGTTGATCTGGTGAAACGAGTGGGTTTATCTTTTCATTAGGCGGTCTTCTTAGATAAAAGGCAAACCCTATCGCCAGTATCGCCAATAGACAGAGACACACTTTCCAATGTGCTTTTAGTTTTTCAATTACAGTAGTTTTCATCATCTTTTTTCTCCTCTATACACTTGTACGCAAAAAAAATCCCCGTTGCTCACAGGGATTCTACTTATTTTTTAAAATTTTGAAGCAGTTGCTTAAAGACTTTTTCATCTGAATAACTCAAGACATTTTTGGCATAAATCGCTTGACCAAACTTAGCCACTAACACTAGGGCAAGCACCTGCAGGACAATCGCAATGATAGCATCTGTCGGACTTGCGTATTCAATCGCCAAACGACTCGGCATCAAGGTCGGAGAAACAAATGGCACTAGCGCCAAAACCTTAAAGAATAGATTGCTTGGCACACTAGAGGAGATAAAACTCGCAATATACCCAATCATTGAGAGATAAACAATAGGCTGAATGGCTTGCTGGACCTGACTTTGATCATTGACAATACTGGCAATAATCGCTGTCAAGACCAGATAGGATAGAATGCCGACCATCAAGAGTAAGACGGTAATCATCAGATAAGTCGGATCGACACCACTCAAGATAGTTGTAAGGCCTTTGATTAAAGGATTTTTCCCAAAGATGACTGTGACCGCAATTCCTAAGACAAGATAGACTAATAGGTGCGTCACAACGAGTAAACTCACACCGATAATCTTACCGTAGTATTGTACTTTGGCACTCGTCGCAGCTAATAACGTTTCCATGATCCGACTTGATTTTTCGTTGGCAATTTCCTGTGCAATGATACCGGTGTAAGTCGTTAATACCAGAAACACAAAGACACCTATACACATCGAAATCACAAAATTAGCTGAATTTTTACTATCGCCACCGTCTGTTTTACCCTTAGCGCCCTGTGTCTGCACACTGAGGTCAACAGGCGTTTGTAAATCAGCGATGTCTTGTGCGCTTAAGTTTAGCTTAGTCGCTTTGATTGTCAGCTCAACTTGCGACAAGAGGCTTTTAATGGCTGTTTCATCAAATTTCACAGTACTCTTGACTGATGTCACGAGCGTATAGTGGTCATCTGTTTTGACCAGATAACCATCAATCTGTTCAGCTTTCAGTTTTTGCTTGGCCGCCGTCGTATCTGCCAGTTCCGATAGTTTGACATCCAAACGCTTGCTTGTTTCAATCGTTTGAAACAGAGCTGGATTTGCCACGATTGCAAGTCGTTGTGACGAGTTATCATCGCTTTTAGCTACAAAAGAACCGATTAATCCACCAATCGCTAACATGATGATTGGCGAAAGAAGGAGCGACCAAAAAGCGAAAGATTTGATTTTAGTCCGATAGACTTGTCCTGCGACTAACTTCAATTGTTTAAACATTTTCAGCGACCTCCTGACGGAAAATTTCATCGAGCGTTGGCGGAGCTTGCACAAAGGCCTGCACGTACCCAGTTTCACTCACTTTTTTAAAGATGTCTCGACCGACAGTTTCATCTGAAACGTGAATCATTCGACCCTGACCTTGTGGCGCAAGCGACACAACGCCAGACATGGCAGCAAGCTCAGCACTAGGAACATCACTCTCGACATAGATATGTGTCCGACCAAAGCTTTCTCGAATCTCATAAATACCGCCTTGTAGGACAACCTTGCCTTTTTTGAGCATGGTCAACTGATCACTCAGCGAAGCCACGCCGCTCATATTGTGACTAGAGAAAATAATCGCTGCCCCATTGTCCCTCAGTTGCTTAATTTCCGCCATCAAAAGACTGGTGTTGACTGGGTCAAGTCCTGTAAAGGGCTCATCCAAAATCAAAAACTCCGGCCGATGAATCAAGGTCGCAATAAATTGAACCTTTTGGGCATTCCCTTTGGAAAGCGTTTGGACTTTATCGGAAATTTTACCGATAACTTCTAATCTCGTCATCCAGTCCAACAGCTCAGCACGGGCTTCCGTCCGTTTCATCCCATGCAACTCAGCAAAATAAAGAATCTGCTCCTCAATTGTCAATTTTTGATATAAGCCACGTTCCTCAGGCAAAAAGCCAATCCTTTGCTTAACCTCTTGCGTGATCGGTTGCTGCTGCCATGTGATCACTCCCGTATCTGCCTTGATAAAGTCCAAAATCATCCGGAAAGTTGTCGTTTTCCCCGCACCATTTTGACCTATCAAGCCCATGATTGAACCGGCTTCAACCGTCATGTTCAATCTATCGACAGCGACCTTGTCACCAAATGTCTTGGTCAGATTCTGTAATGCTAACATCTCTACTCCTTATCGTTTTAAGTGCTTTCAGACCGTTCGGTCTAAACTCGTGTGTAAAACTGTGTTCCCTTGATTGCCTCGCTTCATTTCCTAAGGCGAACATAATAGTACAAGATAATCAAAACAAATACCCCTAAAGAGACGAGGAGCTCAATTTCATAAACGCCCCTTGTCTCAGCTTTGGCAAAAAAACTGGCAAACATGGCCGCATACATGACAATTCCCAACAAGACTGTCAAGGCACGACCGATTTGCGCCCAAATTTCTTGATCCAGTAATTTTCTCCGCTCATCTGTGACTCTAAGTCGCTCCTGCCGGAGGCGTTTTGGCTGCTTTGAAATCTTATGTAACCAGATGGCATAGATAATCAGCGGTATGCCTCCGTCAACTGCACCACCTATAGCAGTCGCAAGGTCCAGTTTCGCAAATAAGGCCACAACGACTAGCACAAAAAGGCTGCTTAAGCTAAACCAAATGACGTGATACCTCTGATAATCCTGATCTGATTTGACCTGTTTTTTAAATAAATACTTAAACATGGGGTAATGACTCCTTCTCAGTTTCGATGAAGAAAATATCTTCGATTGTTGTCCCAAAATACTGGGCTAACTTATAAGCTAGATTCAGCGACGCAGTATATTTCTCTTTTTCAAGAGAAATAATCGTCTGTCTTGTCACTTCCATCGCCTCAGCCAGCGCTTCTTGGGAAATACCATAGGTTTGACGATAGGCTTTGATTTTATTCACATGACTTTCTCCTTCCAGTTCTTACAAACGATTGATCATATGTATAGTAGACTTTACGTAAAGTATACTAAACATCCAAAATCATGTCAAGGATAAACTTTATTTTATCCCTATTTTTTGTCAACTGCCCTCAGGCTCTGGGTCAAACGGTATATTTGCAAAACAAATGCACGCCAAAAGGCCTCCTGATTCAATAAACATGACGATAGGCAAGCAAGGCTTTTTCAGAACCTGCTTCTAAGCACCTAAACACCCCTCATGCTCAAATCGCCCCTCCGATAAGACGCTAGGCACAAAGTCCTCGTAAGCTAAAAGTTAATCTAGTCAGCAGATAGATGAACGCAGACATCTCAAAGATAAACTCAGGCACCTAAAAGATAATTGCGACATGCTAAAAGATAGTCGAAACATACCAAAAGATAATCACGACATGCTAAAAGATAATCGGGACATATCAAAAGATGGTCACGACATGCTAAAAGATAATCGGGACATATTAAAAGATGGTCACGACATGCTAAAAGATAGTCGGGACATAGAAAAACTATGTCACGACATGTAAAAACTATATCGCAGCATAGAAAAACTATGTCACGATATGTAAAAACTATGTCGCAGCATAGAAAAACTATCTCACGACATGTAAAAACTATGTCACGATATGTTAAAACTATGCCGCAGCATAGAAAAACTATCTCACGATATAGAAAAACTATGTCGCAGCATAGAAAAACTATGTCACGATATGTAAAAACTATGTCGCAGCATAGAAAAACTATGTCACGACATGCTAAAAGATACCCACAACAAGCATTTACCTTGCTGTGCCTATCAAAGTCGCCCAGCATTGCCCCTAACTCTCTCATATCGTAAGGAAGACACCTGTACATCGACAGATTAAAAAAAGCGCCCTAGCCGCTCATCGCAGTTAAGACGCCTTTTAGTCATTATTTCACTTCTTCAAAGTCACCGTCGACGACATTGTCATCTTTAGGCGCTTCGCCTTTAGCTTCTGCGCCTGCAGCTGCTTGTTGCTCAGCGGCAGCTTGTTCGTAAAGTTTGACTGCCAAAGCTTGTGCTTTTTCATTCAAAGCGTCAAGTTTTGTTTTCAACTCATCAAGATTGTCAGCTTCTTGGGCTGCTTTCAACTCATCAAGAGCGGCTTGGGCTGCATCACGTTCAGCATCGAAGCCTTTGCCTTCAGTTTCTTTGATTGTTTTTTCAGTCGCAAAGATTGTCGCATCAACTTCGTTTTTAAGGTCAACTTCTTCTTTACGTTTAGCATCTGCCTCAGCATTTGCTTCTGCATCTTTCATCATCTTGTCGATTTCTTCATCTGTCAAACCAGAGTTAGATTGGATGACGATCGTTTGTTCCTTGTTTGTTCCCATATCTTTGGCTTTAACAGAAACGATACCGTTTTTGTCAATATCGAAAGTCACTTCGATTTGTGGGATACCACGTGGTGCAGCTGGAATATCTGTCAATTGGAAACGGCCAAGCGTTTTGTTGTCTGCAGCCATTGGGCGTTCACCTTGAAGGACATGAATATCTACTGCTGGTTGATTATCAGCCGCAGTTGAAAAGACTTGTGATTTAGAGGTTGGGATAGTTGTATTCCGGTCGATCAGTTTTGTAAAGACACCACCCATTGTTTCGATACCAAGTGATAAAGGTGTGACGTCAAGCAAGACAACATCTTTAACGTCACCAGTAATCACACCACCTTGGATGGCAGCACCCATGGCAACCACTTCATCAGGGTTGACTGATTTATTAGGTTCTTTATTTGTTTCTTTCTTGACAGCTTCGACTACTGCAGGAATCCGTGTTGAACCACCAACCAAGATGACTTCGTCAATCTCAGAAGCTGACAACCCTGCATCTGACAAAGCTTTACGAACTGGTGTTTTAGTCCGTTCTACCAAGTCAGCTGTCAATTCGTCAAATTTAGCACGTGTCAAGGTTTCTTCTAAGTGAAGCGGACCAGCTTCGCCAGCTGTGATAAATGGCAATGAGATTTGTGTTGATGTCACACCAGACAAATCTTTTTTCGCTTTTTCAGCAGCATCTTTCAAACGTTGCAATGCCATCTTGTCTTGTGACAAGTCAATGCCGTTTGCTGATTTGAATTGGGCAACCAAGTAATCAATGACTTTTTGGTCAAAGTCATCACCACCGAGGTGGTTATCACCTGATGTTGACAAGACTTCAAAGACACCATCGCCTAATTCAAGGACAGAGACGTCAAAGGTACCACCACCAAGGTCAAAGACAAGGATTTTTTCATCTTTATCAACTTTGTCAAGACCATAAGCAAGTGCTGCGGCTGTTGGTTCATTGACGATACGTTCCACTTCAAGACCTGCGATTTTACCCGCGTCTTTTGTCGCTTGACGTTGTGCATCGTTGAAGTAAGCGGGTACTGTAATGACTGCTTTTTCAACTTTTTCACCTAGGTAATCTTCAGCGAAACCTTTGATGTATTGGAGGATCATCGCAGAGATTTCTTGCGGTGTATAAGTTTTACCACCAGCTTCTACTTTGTAGTCAGTCCCCATGTGACGTTTGATTGAGATAATCGTGTCAGGGTTGGTAACTGCTTGACGTTTCGCGACTTCACCGACTTGAATTTCGCCGTTTTTGAAAGCGACAACTGATGGTGTGGTCCGATTCCCCTCTGGATTAGCGATGATTTTCGCTTCGCCACCTTCGAGAACTGAAACTGCTGAGTTTGTTGTACCTAAGTCAATACCGATAATTTTAGACATTTATTTTACCTTCTTCTTTATGATTTTAATTACGCTTTTATATAGGAGTTTTACGACATCTCGGTCAAGTTTTAGTCTTTTGTCATCTCATCATGTGAGAGGTCAGTGGTCTTATTGGTAAACGACCACCATGGCTGGTCGAAGATTCCGCTCATGGAGTTGATAGCCCTTTTGCAAGACATCTGCAATCGTATCTGCTGGATGCGCCTCATCAGCCTCAGCTGTTTGGACTGACATATGGAAATTCGGATCGAACTCGCCATCTGTCGCAACCTCTGTCACCCCTTCTTCTTTGAGGGCGTTTTTTAAACTTTCCAGAGTCATCTCCAGACCTTTTTTGACATCTTCTGTCAGGCCTTCGACTGCCAGTGCGCGTTCTAAGTTATCCAAACTTGGCAAAACCTTCCGCGCCAATTCTTGCGAGCGATACTTGAGAATTGTTTGACGTTCCTCATTGGCACGGCGCTGATTGTTTTGCATTTCAGCGTGGGCTTTGAGGTACTTGTTTTCCATCTCATCTAGTTTGGCTTGAAGTTCTGTGACTTCATCCACTTCTACTTCAACGATTTCCTCCGCAACTGTTTCCTGCTCAAGTGCTTGATCTTGTTCGTTTGCAATGTCTTTGTTTTTTTGCTTCTTAGACATAAGTTCTCCTTATTCTAGTTTTTCTTTCGTTTAAACAACTTCATAATGATTGCCATCCAGATAACGATAATAATCACTGAGTTTCATCGTTAAAATCTTGGCAACCAAGTCCATCGTCGAGACAACTTTTTGGTAGTTGAGATCCACAGGTCCCATCAGTGCGAGCGTACCAAGTCCTCTATAAGGCACGACAAACTGCTGAGTCATGAGCGTGATATTTTTGGAAATCTGATGATTTTCAGTGAGGGCTGCATCAAATTTAACACTTCTCATTTCCTCATCCGAGACCATATCCCGTATTTCATGGATAATCGCCTCATCGTCCATCAACATCTTGTAAAGTGAGACGACATCATCAGAATACTCCAATAAGTTTTGCCGCCCTGCCGAAACAAGATTTTCTTTAAACAGATCGCTAAAGATATGTTCAAAGAGTTGCAAGACAGCACCTGTCACCACGAAATATTTTTGGACAACCTGTGGAATCTCCGTCAATAAAGAATAATGAATATCCAAAATCTTCTTACCAACCAAGCGCTCATCCGCAATATACTTGAAAGTGGTCAAATCTTCTAGTGTCATCGAGCGTGGCAAGGTGAACTGAACAGTCTTGACCAGACCTGTATCCAAAATCATCACCGCCATAGCCGAATGACTGTCCAACTGAACCACGTCAAACTTGGATAAGACTTGATTTTTCAGCGATACATTTAAGACAAAGCCTGAAAAACCAGTTAAATCAGAAAGAATTTGAGCAGCCTGCTGATAGAGGACTTCTAGCTTATAAAACTCGCCATCAAATTGCTTCATCACTTGATAAACATCATTATTGTTGAGTTTACCTGGTTTGAGAAAATTCTCGACAAAGTATTTATAGCCTACGACACTAGGTACTCGACCAGATGACGTATGCTCTTTTTGGATAAATCCAAGATCCTCTAGTTGTTTCATATCATTTCTAATTGTCGCACTGGAAGCCTTAATCGAACTCATCAGAGCTTTCGATCCTACCGCCTTATGCGTCTGCGTATAGAAGGAGATAATTAAATTAAGAATCTGTTGTTGGCGTTTTGTAATCAAATTGAACACCTCTTTTTTAGCACTCGTAGTTACCAAGTGCTAACTACAATTATTATTATATAATTCTCTTTCTAGGATGTCAAGGAAAAAACACAAAAAATTAGCACTCAATACAAAAGAGTGCTAATTCCTTTTAATGATGGGCAGTTGCCTCATTAATCCTGATATAAAATAGCATTCAAACTTTTAAATAAGCCCGCCTGTTTTTGATGTCACAAAGACATTGAGCGCGCTAACACTCATGACGATAAAGATAAACCATTCTGTTGATGTCGCACCAGTTGACCAAGCGTAATAAATAAAATTGCAAACCAAAATAAAGACAATAAACAGTAAGGCATAGATAGCAAACTTCCAAAACTTAGCCAAAAGACAAACTATATTAAAAGTCAAGAGTAAAGTGTATTTTTTCTGGAATTTATTTTCATTGCTTTGACGAGACGCAAAAAATCTTGCGACTAAGCAAGTTTTAAAAATTATTTTGCTTGACAAGACTATCTTAGTTTAGTTTCGTCAAAAGTTTGATTTGTTTTGAGTAGGTGGAAAATAATTCGTATCAATTTTTTAGCCACATGAGATACAGCGACATTATAATGCTTACCTTGGCTTATTTTAAGTCTCAAATAAGCTTTAAAGTGAGGCGAATATCGGCTGATTAACTTAGCTGCTTGAATGAGTGCATAGCGTAGATATGACGACCCACGCTTAACCATATATCCTGTAATGTCCATTTGTCCGGATTGATAGACAGATGGCTCTAGACCAGCGAATGCTTGAAGTTGTGCAGGTGTCTTAAAGTTATGTATATTCTTGATTTCAGCTAGTATAATAGCCCCTAGTCGCTGCCCAACACCTGTTATTGTCTCAATTGGTGAGTTTATCTCTTGCATGATTGAATTAATCTGTTCTTGTATCTCTTCAATTTGTTCGGAGTAGTGTCGAATGGTTGAGATGAGTTGTTTTAATTCAATCTGTAAGGCAAGAGAATCATTCCCGATTGTCAGCTCTGCATTAACTTGTATTAGTTTAGCTTTATCATAAGTTAATCTTTTGATTTTTAAGAGTGAGTTGAGATGTGCCCGACTTATCTTCCGAGTTGTCGGAAAGCTTGTTAGAAGTTCATAGACGTACTTATTATGAACATTTCCAACAATCTTAGCGAATTCAGGGAAGATAAGATCTAGTACTCGGACGTAAAGCATTTTAGCTTTTGCCCGATCATTTATCAAGCGCTTTTGGTAACGTGTGAGCTCTTTAAGTTCTTTCATTCTAGGTTCGACAAGGAACTGCTCAGCGTAGCTATCAGTACTTAATTTTCGAGCAATGGCCAGAGCATCTTTCTTGTCAGTTTTCGCTTTTCTAAGCGATAAAGATCTCACAAATTCTTTGATGAGCAAAGGGTTGTAAGTGAAGACAAGATAGCCCAGATCTTGAAGAAAAGTGACAAGGTTATCTGAGTAATGTCCAGTATCTTCTAGTGCGATACGAATTTCCTGTGTTGGTTGTTTGAGTTGTTCTAAATGTTCTTTTAAGGTTTCGAACCCTTGATAAGAGTTAACGAATTGGAGGTGTCTGGTGATGATTTCACCGTGCTCCCCTAAGATAGCCAAGTCATGCTTGTTTTTAGCAACATCAATCCCAACATAAAGTGTCATAATGATAGTTCTCCTAAATGATTTATTTAGCCGCTGTTGTTAAACCCCACGCACTTTTTGTCTTGTAGCCTTATTCGATATAAAACGTCTAAGCGTTATCAAACTCATTACCAATTGAACAAAAAGCTGTGGTTAGAGCCTTTCGGAAATCGTCTAAGCGATTGGAGGAAAAAACTAATCCACAGCGTATATTCCAAGTCTAACACTCGGGCTTTGGCAGTAGCTAACTGCACTAATATAAATATAAGGATAATAAAAGCGACCAACAAGACAACATAAATTAAAAATTGAATATTAGTCATGGAAACTTTCGACTGAAATTTAAAAGCATTGAACGTTTTGACCAAGGTGTCGTAGACGATATTAAAGATTTGTAAATTCGGCAAAATATTATTGACCATTTGCCAAGATGAATAAATCAATAGGCCGAGACTTGATAGCACGACAAATGATGGGGATTTTCCTGAGAACATACGAGTTTAAGCTCCTCTGATTTTGATGAGTCTGTTTAAAGCACACCTCACAGAGAGGTAGCTTTAAAGGATGATTAAGCGATTTTTGTAAAACCTATCGAAAACTGTTAGTCCTGATAGTTATTTCAATAACTTCAAATATTCTTCCAAAGTGAGATGATGGTCAGTCATATATTTAGCGTTTTCAACGCCAACATAACGGAAATGCCAATCTTCATGCCCAACGCCTGTACTCGCTTTACCTTCATCAGTAAACCGGAGGACAAAGCCATATTGAGGGGCAATCGCTGCGATTTCTGTTGCTGTTGTTGATTCATTTAAGCTGTCCACATCTGATAGGTCAATCGCTAAGCCTGTTTGATGTTCTGACATCCCCGCTGGTTGAGAATAGGTCTGTACAAGCTTTTCAGCTGCTTCCTCTGTAAGTGAGGGGTCTGCTGCCATTTCTTTCTCGACATATTGCTGATGCAAGTTTTTTTGATAAGCCACGCTCCGATAACCTGAAATAAAATGCTCTTTCGGATTAATCGCTTGGGCTGCTACCAAAAATTGTTCAGCTGCTGTCGCAATCCGACTATCCACCCAAATATTACCGAGTTGTGTCAGGTCTGGATTCAGCTCTTCTTTAGGATTGTCACGATTGACTAGAACCAAATCCCAGTCCGTCACTTTGCTATTGGGTAAACCTGTTGCCTTTTCTTTTGACTGTTTCGTTTTAGCTGTTGAAGTTGACTTTGATTTGATGCTTGTTTGTGTGGTTTGCTTTGCCGTCGTGTCTGATTTTTTTAAGACAGTTTGTGCCAGAAAGACAACCGCAATAACAAGCAGAATCACAGCCACTACCGCACCAATGATCCGGTCATAACGTGGTGTTTTACGTGGCCTTCTACGAGGATATGAATTATTCGGCATCTAAAATCTCCCTTCCCAGTTGACGATAGTGCATATCGCCAATCTCTCCGATTGTAAAATTCCCATCAGAGTAAGTCAAATGTGTCACTGAACCATTGTCAAGTCCTTGAAAAGTCGGTTGATCATGCGCCAACAATTTGATAAAGGTAGCAATGGTCATCCCATGACTGACAATCACAATATTTTCAGCACCTAGCTTTTCAGCTTTCTGAGCGGCATCAAAAAAGCCATCTAAAATTCGCTTACTCAACACTTCCCACGGCTCTGCCCAACCAGCTGTATCAACTTCAAGCAAGCCATTAGCAATATCTTGATAAGTTAAGTCTGCCTGTTTCTTGCCGTGATAAGCATCTGTTCGTGGTAAGACACCATCGAAAAGCTCGCCATCATAGCCGCCATCAAGACTGCCAAAGCACCATTCCCGAATTCGTTGATCCATTTCATAGGGAATCTCCTCATTCTCAGAATACTTCAAAATAAGCCCCGTGGTCTGAATCGTTCGACCGCTATCCGATGAAAAGGCCAAGTCAAACTTGATATTTTGGGCCGCAAAGCCAAGCCCTAACTCTATAATTCCAATCTCTCCATCTTTGGTCAAGGGTGTATCAGACCAGCCTTGAGCCCGACCGATTGCATTAAACATCGTCTTGCCATGCCTGACTAAATAAATATTTACCATTGTGTTTATTCTACCTCCGAAAATAGACTGCACGCCTTGAGCCCGTCACTCACGCAACAATTTATCCAAGCTTTTCAAGCGCCTACAATACTTTTATCTTATTCTAACAAAAAAAAACAGATTTCTCCACTTTCCGTGTCACAGAGTCACGGCAGTCTCACAGATTGTTACAAAACTATTTCAAACACTCCTGCCAAACTGCTCGTGGTATGAGACATTATCCTGCCATGAATGAAAACCTTAGGAAACTATCTAGCGATTATCGA
>JAISXW010000024.1 GCA_031270325.1 Streptococcaceae bacterium | reverse complement strand
ATCGCACTTATTTGAAGCAGATAGGTAGTAAAATAAGTGTTAAAAAGAGTCTCTTGCAATCATTGATGAATGAGGTCAAATTGCTTGAAGTCATGCATAATTTATGAAACGACCGTGGTCTGATGGTCATTTCAGCTTGCCTTTTAGCATTTGAAATGTTATACTTGTCAAGTATCGTGTTTGGCGACTTTGCCATCTGATACCAACGGTTAAGCCGTTGACACATCTTAACAAAGGAGAACACACATGGCTAACATTAAATCTGCCATCAAACGTGCTGAGTTGAACATTGTTCAAAACGAACGGAATTCTGCTCAAAAAGCTGCTTTGCGCACTTCAATCAAAAAATTTGAAGCTGCCGTTGCTGCTGGCTCTGATGATGCGCAAGCATTGTATGTCGCTGCATCTGTTGCAATCGACAAAGCTCATTCCAAAGGTTTAATCCATAAAAATAAAGCGAACCGTGACAAATCACGTTTGGCAAAAAAATTAGCAAAATAAGCTGATTGAGGATTAAAATAGAAGCCGGATTTTCTAAAGAAATCCGGCTTTTGCTTTAGGCTAGCGCTAATCATTGAATTTTTGCTCTGTGAAGTGGATTTGTCGTCTGACCACAGGCCGAAATATAAGCGATTAGAGCTATCCTTTATTTTTATATTAAAATGAAAGACATGATGATTGCACATTACAAAGCCTTAGCCCTCCAAAAACAAGATGCGCACCGAGCATTTCTGGCTGGACTCAAAAAGAAACCACCTAAGAACCTCGACCAACTGACAAAAGAAATCCATGAGGCTGTTTTTTCAGAAATTGATTGCACTGACTGTGCCAACTGTTGCAGCACTCTCGGTCCGCTCTTTAGCGAAGCGGACATTAACCGTATCGCCAAACACTTACGCCTTAAACTTAGTCGTTTTGAAAGCACTTATTTACAAGTCGATGAAGATGGCGACAAAATCTTCCAGTCCATGCCCTGCCCCTTTCTCGCACCTGACAAACTCTGTGATATTTACGCTGTCAGACCCAAAGCTTGTCGCGAATTCCCCCATACTGATCGGAAAAAGATTTATCAAATCAATCCGCTGACCCTTAAAAATACCGTAATTTGCCCTGCGACCTATCTCTTTGTCGAAAAGTTGCGCGCAAGACTGGGAAGATAAGGACTCGCCTAGCATTCAATAAAAGTCTACGTCCAACCTTTTTGATTGCCTAAGCAATCTTTTTGTTTGCACGGCTAATCTTTTAGATTTCCGCAAGTTGCTTTTCTTCACATGCAGGGATCATTTTGATTCCTCCAGCAATCTTTTAGATTCATTCAGGTTACTTTTTCTTACACGAAGGAATCTTTTTGTTACCTTCGGGAATCTTTTAGACTCTCTCAGGTTACTTTTTCTTACACGCAGGTATCTTTTAGATACCCCTAGCAATCTTTTAGATTCATTCAGGTTACTTTTTCTTACGCAAAGGAATCTTTTTGTTACCTCCAGCTATCTTTTAGATTCTCGCAGGCATCTTTTTACAAGACAGAGACCCTATTTTTATAGAATTGCCACACTTGTTGATCAAGATTGCCGTTCGACATAGCAATCGGCAAGAAAAAAGCCGTTCTCATCATGAGAGCGGCTTAATCTTATAGTGTTGCCCGAACGGCTTGGGTTGCGCGAACTAAATGCTCTAGTGAGGCGGTCACTTCTGCCACGCCCCTTGTCTTGAGACCACAGTCTGGATTGATCCAGACTTTCTCTAAAGGTACTTTAGTCAGAATGCGACGAATGACAGCTTCGATTTCATCAATGGATGGAATCCGTGGGCTGTGAATGTCGTAAACACCCGGACCATTTTGCGTTCTAAAGCCATTTGCCTGTAAGGCATCAAGGATTGACAGGTCGCTCCGACTGGCCTCAAAGGAAATCACGTCAGCATCCATGGCATCAATAGCTGGGATAATGTCCGTAAACTCAGAATAGCACATGTGCGTATGAATCTGTGTCTCTGGCGCAACTTTAGCATGGACTAAGCGAAAGGCTGGAATCGCCCAATCCAAATACTCACTGTTCCAGTCCGTTTGCCGCAAGGGCAATTTCTCCCGCAGGGCTGCCTCATCAATTTGGATGACTTTGATTCCGTTTTTCTCAAGGTCTAGGACTTCTTCTTGAATCGCCAAAGCGATTTGCAGGGTCGAATCACTGAGGGAAATATCTTCCCGTGGAAATGACCAGTTGAGAATCGTCACAGGCCCTGTCAACATTCCCTTGACCAACTTATCGGTTAGACTTTGGGCATAGACAGAGTCGGCAACAGAAAGCGGTTGAACTCTGGCAATATCGCCCCAAACAATAGGCGGTTTCACACAACGCGTGCCATAAGATTGCACCCAAGCGTACTTGGTAAAGACATAGCCGTCTAGTTTCTCTCCGAAATACTCGACCATGTCATTGCGCTCAAATTCGCCATGAACTAAGACATCAAAGCCGACTGACTCTTGCCAGCGAATCCACTCTTTCGTCTTTTCTTGATTAAAGCTATCATAAGTCGCTTTGCTAATCTCTCCCCGCTTAAAATTGAGCCGGTTTTTCCGGACATCAGCAGTCTGTGGAAATGAGCCGATCGTCGTCGTGGGTAACTTGGGCAAGTTAAAGGCCTCTTTTTGAATCCTTTCACGCACCGAAAATTCAGGACTTCTGACAAAATCAGCTGCTGATAAGGCGTTGACTTTGGCTTGAACAGCTAGATTATGCTCAAAGCGCTTGTCAGCAAACAAGGCTTGATTGTCTGCTAGGTAATCCTCTGCCCCCTCAAAGAAAATCGCATTTAAAGCTGCAAGTTCAGCCACTTTTTCTTGGGCAAAAGCAAAGTGACGTGAGATACTTGGCGACAACTCAGTCTCAGCATTGACCGTATAGGGCACGTGTTGCAGGCTAGATGAGGTCCCAATGACGACTGCTTCCTTAGGCAGTTTGGCTAAAATCTCTAGCGTTTGTTGATAGTTGTTACGCCAGATGTTCTTGCCATTGACCACGCCGGCAAAGAGTTTTTTATTAGCTGGAAAACCATAAGTCTCGATCAATTCAAGACTTTTACGCCCTTCGACAAAATCAAGACCAATGCCATCAAAGGCGAGGTCAAGCAACTCAATATAAATATCCCGCACATCGCCAAAATAAGTCTGTAAGAGGACTTTGACCGTCTGTTTTTGCGCTAACAATGGCGTATAAATGGCTTTGAACAAAGCGATATCTGCCTCAGACAAGTCAAAGACCAGTGCCGGTTCATCTAATTGCAGCCAAGTAATCTTTTCTGCAGCTAGCTGAGCAAAAATCTCAGCATAAAGTGCCACAAAGTCAGCTTGTACATCAGCAATGCCAGTCTGACCTGTGAAACGGATCAGTTTAAGTAGGGTGTAGGGACCGAGCAAAACTGGTTTGGTCCTAATGCCAAGTGCCAGAGCTTCCCTGTATTCTGATAGTAATTTGGTCAAATCAAGTCGGAGCCTTGTGTCATCATCAAATTCTGGTACCATGTAGTGGTAGTTGGTGTTGAACCATTTCTTCATGGCTAGAGCCTTAACATCACCAGCCTCAGATTGATGACCACGCGCCGCAGCAAAATATCTTTCAAGTGGCGAAATCGCCAAGTCTTGATAACGCTGAGGCACGATATTTAAAGCAAAGGCTGTATCCAATGTTGTATCATAAAAGGAAAAGTCATTAGAAGGAATAAAATCAATCCCAGCTGCCGCTTGACCTTGCCAGTTTAATTGACGTTGTTGGGCGGCGACTGCTTGCAACTCTGCCTCAGTCAGTTCTTTACGGAAAAATCTCTCAGTAGCAAACTTTAATTCTCGATTTGCGCCAATACGTGGATAACCAATAATAGATGTCGTCATAAATTGCCTCATCATTTCTAATATAATCTATTCCTATCCTACCACCTCCTGTTATAGTTGTAAAATATATATAAATGCAGATTTGTCATAGTTATATTTTATAGCAAAAAAACGCCTAGGCGGCGTTCGGTGGTGGACAAGGTCAGATGATATCGAAAACAAGCCGTCAATTTAGCACAGTCGCCTCATGCCACGTAGGCGATTGATTAGCTCAGCTAACCAAAAACCTGTGGCAATCGCACCGACAATAATCACGACCAACTCAAAGTTTTCGGCAGCGACCTCCCGATGACCAGTGACTAGATTTCTAACGACCTGATAGGCTTGCGCCCCCGGTACTAAAGGAAAAATACCAGGAATATTGTAGATCAAAATAGGCACTTTCTGGGCACGACTCATGGTCAAACTCACAAGACCAATCACGGTTGTTGCAATAAAAGCACCGACAATAATACACCAGTTCTTTTCCAATACAGGCCGAGTCAGATAGATCACGATCTCATAGGTCAGCCAAGAACTTGCCCCAACAATCCCCGCTCGGTTCAATGTACGTCTAGGAATATTCAGGATAATACCAAAGGCTAAAGCGCCAATATAAGCCAGAAGCGTTTGGTAAACGAGATTTAAAATAACTGTCATATGACTTGCGCCCCCTTAATAGAAAAAAGATAGTAAAGCAATCCCCAAGCCGACTGATAGGGCTGTGAGGAGTGCCTCCACGATACGTCCCTGCCCCGAAATAAAACTACCCGCTATGATTTCCCTTACTGCATTGGTCAGGGCAACACCAGGGACAAAGGGCATAACAGCCCCAATGATGACAATATCTGGTTCAAAAGGGTAGCGTAAAATTTTAGAACAGACCAACATCAAAAAAGAAATGGTCAAACTGGCTAAAAACAAGCCAAAGAAACGCATATAATACCGATTCCGAACCTCTAAGTAGATGGTATAAGCCAGCCCACTTGCACCAGCTGTTAATAGAAGATTAATCGGCACACTATTTTTAGTCAGCATGACCATTGATGTCAGCGACACAAAAACAGCACCCAAAACTTGCAGCCATTTCGGAAAAGTCGAAATCGTTGTATCGACTTGACTCAGGCTATCATGAAAACTCTCCAATGAAATGGTGTGTGCCGTAAATTGTCGTGTCAAATCATTGACTGCTACAATCTTTTCCATATCCATGGTTTGATTTCGAGGTGGGATAGACTGCATCTGAGTTAGACCTTGATCTGGAAAGCTGATTGTAATCCCATTTAAAAGTGCATAAACTTGCAAATTATCTATCTTTTCAGCCCGACCAATTCGTAAGATCACATCTTCTACACGGGCGATTTCAGAGCCATTGGCCATGAGAATTTTACCCGCAAGTAAACAAGACGCCATCAATAGATGATGTGCCGGTATCTGTTTCGCTGGGTCTTGATGACTGAGATCAGTTGTGAGCCATTCCATACGTTCTCCTTACCTCCTCAAACGGACGAAGTCACTTTAAGAAAAAACACGTCGCAAACGTGCTGATCTTACAGTTTAAATCGCTAAATCAAATGTCAGCTGTGGTTTGACAGGCTCGTAGTCGACTAACTCAAAATCTTCTGGCTTGATGTCGAAAAAGCTAGTCCCATCGGGCACATTAAGTTTGAGAATCGGGTTCTTCTCAGACGGTGTGCGGTTCAATAATTCTCTCGCGTTATCAAATTGATTGTCATAGATATGCAAGTTATTGACAAAATAAAAGAATTTACCGACCTGCCAGCCAAAATGTTTGGCAATCATCATCTGCAAAGCCACATATTGCATGGCATTGATATGATGGGCAACCAACATGTCATTGCTTCTTTGGGTTAATGTGGCATCTAAAAAAATCGTCTCACCGACACGCCGCACATCAAACATGGACTGGAAAGCACATGGTAGCAAACCTTCTGAAGCTTCAAAGTCATCATACTGCCAAAGGTTGATGATATTGCGCCGATTCCACGGATTCTTTTCAAAGCCAGCTAACAATTTCCCGATAATGTCGTGCTTTTTCACAGTTTCGCCATAGCGAACACCAATCGTGCCAGAAGCCCCAACTTCCCATTCATTCCAATACTTCACGCCATATTTATCAGTCAAGACATCAAGATCACTCGTTTGATCTTGATAAATCCAGAGCAATTCTTTAATCGCTGATTTGATTGGAATTGGACGCAAAGTCGTAATCGGAAATTCTCCCTTGCTTAAATCATATTCCGCAAAACTACCCGTGATGTATTTTGAATTAGCCGTGACACCATCCTTGTACTTAGGCCGAGCATTTTCACTCCAAACGCCATTATCCAAAATGTTGTGAATGTTATCAATAAAAATTTTATCTGCTTTTCTCATAGCTCTAGTTTATCATTTCCTTATGATTTTTGCGAGTCACTACCTTTTAGCACACAACAACGCATGACGCAATCACGAGATAGTTAGTGGCTTTAAGAGGTTCAAACGATTGTGATAGCGGACAATCTTTATCTCAAAACTACGTGGTAACCCGCTTTCCAAGCTAACTGTCGAGCCTAAGGTCTCACTCTTGTCTAACCACCACAGCTATTTTGAGCCAAAGCGCGACACGACACAACAATCTTTGTCTTAGTGAGAGGGTGGCGTGTGGCTGAATTTTTGATACTTGCGTGATGGCTGGTGTGAGGTCAAAAGTTTAGCCCTGAACGTTGCTCCGACATAATCAGACCTTGTCTGCCAAGACACTTTGATTTGACATCAGATTCGCAGTTAAGACCTGATGGAAGAGAACTTCCACTACTCCGTCACTCAAACTCTGCCAAATAGTCATAACGTTCATACTTCGCTAATAAGGCTGCGTTTTTGTCATCTAAAGCTGTCTGTAATTCGCCGAGTTTGGTAAAATCCGAGCTATTATCGAGCATTTCGCTCTCAATATTGGCAATTTCCTGCTCAAGATAGTCAATATCCGCTTCAATCGTCGCCCACTCCTGCTTTTCGGCATAGGTCATCCGTGGTTTTTTGATCTCGGTTTCTTTGACAACTGCTTTGGCTTCTGACTTATGAGTTGGTTTGTCAGCTGTGGCCTTATCCGCTAAATAAACCGAGTAACTTTTGTGAATTTCAGTCACACGTCCCTGATCAAAAACGAGCAATTTCTCCGCAACCTTATCCAAAAAATAGCGATCATGACTGACGGTTATCACAACGCCTTGATAGTGTTGAATAAAGTTTTCAAGCACCGTCAATGTCGCAATATCCAAGTCATTGGTAGGCTCATCTAATAACAAGACATTCGGTTGTTGCAAGAGAATCTTCAACAAATACAAGCGTTTCTTCTCGCCACCAGATAACTTGGCGATCAAAGTTCCATGAGTTGCACGTGGAAAGAGAAACTGCTCCAATAAATTCACAACAGATGTCGTCTCTCCTGTTGCCGTTTGAGCGTTGTCTGCTACCTCTTGCAAGAAATTGATCACACGTTTTGACTCATCCAGACCCCGAATTTGTTGAGAAAAATAGCCAATTTTAACCGTCTCACCAATCTCAACTGTCCCAGCATCAGCCACCAATTCGCCAGCAATCAGGTTGAGCAGTGTTGATTTCCCTGTCCCGTTATCGCCAACAATGCCAACCCTATCCGCATTTTGAATCAAGAGATTAAAATCTGTCAAGATGACTTTATCCGCCCCATAGGCAAAGTCAACGTGATTAAAATTAATCACTTTCTTGCCGATTCGAGATGTGGCAAGGTTGATTGACAATTGATCCGCAGACGTCACATTTTGAACATCTTTTTTGATGTCCTCAAAACGATCAATCCTTGCTTGTTGCTTGGTGGCACGTGCCTGAGGAGATTTCCGAATCCAAGCGAGTTCTTGTTTGTAAAGTTGCTGTTGCTTATGGTGTTGCGTTAGCTCATTGGCATCACGCTCAGCTTTTTTCTGCAGATAATCTTGATAATTGCCCTGATATTCGATTAATTGACCATTGGCCAACTCAAATATTCTGGTCGCAACATTGTCTAAAAAGTAACGATCATGAGTGATAAAAAGTACCGTCTGATGGACAGTTTTTAAATAATTTTCTAGCCAAGCAATCGTCCCCACATCCAGATGGTTGGTGGGCTCATCTAGCAAGAGTAAATCTGCTGGATTCAACAAGGCTTGTGCCAACTGAACTCGCCGTTTTTGCCCACCTGATAAGTTTTGAATTGGTGTCGCTAAATCTGGTAACTTGAGTTTGGATAAAACGGTTTTAACCTGATTTTCAACTTCCCATGCCTCAATCGCAGTCATCTCAGCTTCCACTCTTGATAAATTTTCCTGTAATTTGACATCAGTAGCGTCTTGTATCAAGTCAATCAATGCCTGCTCATATCGCTTAATGGCTTGCATTTGTGGTAAATCATCAGACAAGACAGTATCCATGATGGATAACTGCTCATCAAAATCAGGCTCCTGAGTCAAATAAGCGATTTTGAAATCATTGTGCCCTAAAAAGGGGGAATTATCCCCGTTATAACCTGCTTTTCCGGAAATAACGTCCAATAGAGTCGTTTTCCCAGTCCCATTGACACCGATTAAACCTATCCTGTCTAATGGATGAATGATAAAATTGAGTTGCGAAAAAACCGTCTTATCCCCAACAGATTTAGTTAAATGTTCTACACGAAAATTAGTCATTGTTGCCATTGTTATTACTTTCTAATCGAGCTTTTTTTACATACTTGAAAATCTCATCTGCTGTATTTTGAAGCTGCCCTTTGACAATTGCCAGTTCGATTTGATGAAACAGCTGACCAATTTGAGGACCAGCTGGCAGATCAAATCTTGTCATCAGCTCGCCTGCCGAAACCGAAATTTCAGTTTTATGGCGAATTTGTAGCCGATCATCAAGTCTTTTGAGCCTATCAAAATCCGTCACTAAGTTTTGCGCTGCAAACAGTTCCTCGACTAATGTCAAACTGGATAATCCAAGATAGTAAAGGTCTTCTGATGAAAAGTCTCCCGCCAGTCTTTTATGATAGGCGGTCAGAAAATTGGACACAGCAGCTGAGAATTCCCGTGACACTTTCCAGTTTTTAAGCAAAAATTTACCATCAGTATCGCCGAGCTGATAAAGTAAATAGCCCCAAGCCTGTACAGCATTAGTAAAAATAAAGCCACTCGGTAAATCTAGTAAAGCCGCTAAAGCTTTTTGATTTGAAAAGCCCGGTAGATACTGATTAGCCTCAATCGCCAATAAGTCACGAAAGCCTTTTTGCCAATAGCTTGCACACAATAATTGATCTAACTCGATAAAAATGCGCTCGATCGAGATTTTCGTCAATAAGTGGGCGTGTGTCTGCATGGCAGCAAATGTCGCACTTTCCAAATCAAAATTTAGTGTTGCCGCAAACCTCAGGCCACGCATGATTCTTAGCGCATCTTCATTAAAACGCTCTGACGGCTGCCCCACCGCCCGTAGCAACTGAGCTTTTAAATCCGCCAAACCACCGTGTAAATCAATCACTTGACCGTCATCTGCCAAAGCAAAGGCATTAATTGTGAAGTCGCGGCGTAACAAGTCCTCTGATAACTGACGGACAAAGTTGACATGAGCTGGGCGACGATAATCGACATAGATATCTTCTGTTCTGAAAGTGGTCACTTCATACTCACCACCTCTTTCCAGAACTAAGACCGTCCCGTGTGCAATGCCAATATCGATAGTATGCTCAAAAATTTGTTTGATTTCAGCAGGATAGGCACTCGTTGCAATGTCAACATCATGAATCTGACGTTTCAACAAAACGTCTCGGACACTACCCCCAACGAAATAGGCGTCATAACCTGCCTGTCTAATTTTTTGTAAAATCGGCAGAGCTTTTACAAACTCTGCCGGCATTTTTTCTAGTCTCATAAAAGCTGTTCTAATCCATATACCAAGGCATCGAGTGTCATCACTTTTTTAATGCCAATGTTCACACCACCCATAAAGGAAACACGGTCATAAGAATCATGACGTAGCGTCAAGCCTTCTCCATTTGCCCCAAAAACCACTTCTTGGTGTGCCACAAGACCCGGCAAACGAACAGAATGAATCCGCATCCCGTCAAACTCAGCGCCCCGAGCACCCGAAATGGTTTCCACTTCATCTGTTGCCCCTTGCTTTTTATAAGTACGTGTTGCTTTGATCAATTCCGCAGTCTTAATCGCTGTCCCAGAAGGCGCATCTTTTTTCTTATCATGATGCAACTCAATAATTTCAACATCTGGAAAATATTTGGCAGCCTTTTGCGCAAATTCCATCACTAAAATCGCACCAATCGCAAAATTAGGCGCTATCAAGCCACCGATTTTTTCCATTTTTGACAGGGCAATCAATTCTGAAATTTGAGACTCAGTAAAGCCTGTCGTGCCTACAACTGGTCTGAAATGTTGCTCAAGTGCAAATTTTGTGTTGGCGAAAGCGACACTTGGTGTCGTAAAGTCAACCCAGACATCCGCTTCAAATCCGATTAAATCAGCTTTATCACGAAACACTGGCACATCTGCCAGTGTTTTTTCTGTGGCAAAAGGATCAAGCAAAGCTACTAATTCAAGCTCAGCATCATTTTTGACCATTTCCACAGCTGTTGCGCCCATGCGGCCTTTAAAGCCTGCAATAATTACTTTAATCATTTATTTTAATTTCGGACTAATTGCGAATCCGAGTGCTCCTTCCCCTAAATGTGTGCCAATCACTGCGCCAAATGTCGCAATCGACACATCGAACCCTTGATTTGTCAGCTCTGCTGCTAGTTCCTGCGCCTTTTCAGGTATATTAGCATGAATCAGATAGACCTTATCATCCTCATCTTTGGTCGTCTCTGCAAGGATTTGATACAATCTTTTAAAGGCTTTTTTACTCGTCCTGATTTTTTCATAAACAACAATCTTGCCTGCCTGATCAAAGCGTAGAATCGGTTTGATATTTAACAAATTCCCAATCATCGCTGCACCATTGGACAATCTGCCACCCTTAACCAAATGATCTAAGTCATCTACCATAATGAATGCGGTTGTTTTCTCAATCACTTCAGTCAGTTCTGCTAGGATAAGGTCAAACGTTGCCTTGCTTTTAAGCCGTTGATAAACCAGCTCCACCATATAACCCAAAGGTGCTGAGGTGATGCGAGTATCTGGAAAAGCAATCGTCAACTTTGGAAACTCATCCTTAAGATATTGAATGTTTTGCCAGAATCCAGAAATACCTGATGACAAAAACAAGCCGACAACATGTGTATAGTCTGCCTCCTGCAATGCTTTCAGCAATTGCTCCAAATCACTGAGGCTAGGCTGACTGGTTTTAGGTAGTTCATCTGAAGCTGCCATTTTGTCATAAAATTGTTGACTGGTCAGATTTTCACCTTCAATATAGGTCTCGCCATCAATAAAAATAGGAATATCTAGGACAAAGAGGTTTTCTTTATCCATTAGTTTATCACTCAAAAAAGCTGAGCTATCTGTAATAATTGCAGTTTTCATCCCGTCCTAAAACTCCAAATTGATTCCTGGCTGATCTAAGGCAATCTCTGTCACCTCATAAGTCAAACGTTTCAGTAAGTCAAATAAAGGTGCCGCCAATTCTGACATCTTATCTTGATCCAACTGTTCTCTTTCTTTGATGACTTCACCTCGAATGTAGCTTAATTGGCTCAGATGACCTGAAACGAGCAAATTTTCAAGGACAATCACAAAAGACAACATCCCACTAATCGCCGTATCCGTTTCAGGAAAAGCTTCGAGATTATCAACTAGCTGAAATTGGACATTCAAATTCGTTTCAGGTGTCCCGTTTTCTTTTTCCCACTCTAAATTTCTAGCATCATAGTGAAATTGGTGGACAAATTCTTTTTCGCGTTCAATATTCATTTTTAAAGTTCTCCCATGTTTGCACGATCCAATCGGCGTGCGGTTCGTTGTCAGTAAAAATCCCTGCTTCATCAAACAAAATCGTTTGAATGCCAGCATTTTGCCCTGCTAAGACATCCAGAGGTCGATCGCCAATCATGACTGTCTGCTCTTTAGCCAGATGATAGCTGTCAATCAAATAAGTCAAAGCTTCCGGATTTGGCTTACGTGCCAAGCCCTTATCACTTGTAATAATATCAGTAAACAAGCCGGCTAAATCGCCGAGATAGTCATAAGTTCGATCATCTCGATGACTGACGACAAAATTCTGCCCGCCATTCTCGACAATCGTCCTTAAGATAGCAGGTATCTCAGGATAAAACCTAACATCTGTCTGTAAACTCGCCTCCAGTTCATGATAGTCATCTATAAAAGCAGGTGTCGCATACTCTTGAGCAAATTGACGAATCGAATAGCGCTTGATATAGTAAGCAAGATCGCCTGTGTAATCGATCGCATGCTTCGCAATCGTTTGGCGCAAGGCCGTCAACATGACAGGATAAGTATCAAACAAGGTCCCATCAAAATCCCAAATGTAATTTTTTTTATTCATTTATTATACCACAGACTCTTCTTCTAACCGCTTGAGTATCTCAGATTCTTCTGCAGTCAGCTCATATTTTGCCAACAAATCTGGTCTCAGGCGTAAAGTCTTGGCTAGACTTTCTGATAAACGCCACTTGCGAATATTCTCATGATGACCGCTCATCAAGACCTCCGGTACCTTTAAGCCACGAAAAACTTCAGGACGTGTGTACTGTGGGTATTCCAGTAAACCAGATGAAAAGCTGTCATCTTCGTGACTGGCTGACTTACCGAGGACATCCGGTATCAAGCGAACAGTGGCATCAATCATCACCGCCGCCGCAGTCTCGCCGCCTGTCAGCACATAATCGCCCAATGACACCTCGTCCGTCACCAAGGTCTTAATCCGTTCATCAAATCCTTCATAATGACCGCATAGAAAGACGATCTGGCTCTCTTTGGACAACTCCTCCGCGAATGCTTGGTCAAATTGACGACCGGCAGGATCCATCATCAAAATGCGAGCGTTTTGATGAGGAAATGACGCTAAGGTATCAAAAATAGGTTGGGGCATGAGGAGCATGCCCTGACCACCACCATAAGGCATATCATCCACATGCTTTTGCTTATTCGTTGCAAAGTCTCTAAAGTTATGAAAGTTAACAGTTAGTTTCCCTGAATTTCTAGCCCGCCCAACAATCGAATGATCCAGACTTGAAAACATCTCCGGAAATAAGGTTAAGATATCAATCTGCATCTGCATCATCCAATCCTTCTGGCACGTCAACGATAACCTTCTGCCCGACTAAATCAACTGACAAAATGACTGAATCAATAAAAGGCAACAACAACTCTTTCTTACCTTTGCGCTTAACGACCCAGACATCATTGGCACCGGGTTGAAGAATTTCTGAAATTGTACCAATCAGCCTTTCCCCTTCAAAAACAGTCAAGCCAATAATATCATCATAATAAAACTCATCCTCACTCTCGAGTTCTGAGCGATTTTCAGCCGCAATTTTCAGTGTGTAATCACGAAATTGCTCAACATCATTGATACTATAAAGGCCATCAAACTTGACAATATCAAATTGCTTTTGCTTGCGGTGCGTTTTGACTTTTAAAACCCTGACAAATTGATCTTGTGTGTCAAACAACGCCAGCTCGGCGTGCTTTTGATAGCGTTCCTCGGCGAAGTCTGTCACCGAAATCACACGCACCTCGCCTTGCAGTCCCTGAGTATTGACAATCGTGCCTACTTTGTAATAATTCATGCTCTTATTATACCACAGAGTGTTGGGGAGACCAATAGCACTGCCAGTAAAAACCACGACAAAGGCAGAAAGCAATCGCATGACATGATAGCAATGGTTTTAAAATTTATCCAATCACTATTCTGAACGCGGAAGTTCCGTTCCGATCTTTGTCTCAAAACTGCATGGCGACACGCCTCCAAAAATAAGTTGAAAACTGTGACGAGGCTGGGCTTGCCGAGGAAACAAAGCTGCGCTTTTCCAACTAAGATGCGAGCCTACGGTCTCGCATCTTGTATTTGTACCACAGCTATTTTGAGCCAACCCTCTCCACTGCACAACAAATTCAGTTAGGGCAAAAGTTTAGCCCTTAAACGTAGTATCTCCGGTTTGTCAAACGTTGTCTGTCATTCCGACGGCAACAACGTTACTTCTCAAAGTCCTAGCGTTGCCACTCAGACAAAGAACGTTACTTCTAAAACTACTAGCGTTGCCACTCAGACAAGTGACGTTACTACTAAAAGCACTAACGTTACCTCTCTGACAAGTAACGTTAGGTCTAAAAGTAGTAACGTTACCTCTCAAACAAGTAAAGTTAGTTCTAAAAGTAGTAACGTTACCTCTCGGACAAGTAAAGTTAGTTCTCAAAGTAGTAACGTTACCTTTCTGACAAGTAACTTTAGTTCTCAAAAGTAGTAACATTACTTCTCAGACAAGTAACTTTAGTTCTCAAAAGTAGTAACATTACTTTTCAGACAAGTAACTTTAGTTCTCAAAGTAGTAACGTTTCTTCTCAGACAAGGAACGTTAGGTCTCAAAAGTCCTAACGTTACCTCTCGGACAAGTAACGTTAGGTCTAAAACTACTAACGTTTCCTCTCGGACAAGTAACTTTACCTCTAAAACTACTAACGTTTCCTCTCGGACAAGTAGCGTTACTTATAAAAGTCCTAACGTTGCCTCTCAGACAAGTATGATTTGGTGTCACTATGTCATGATTGGTTTGGCAACCGACCTTGCAAGTTGATATAAAAGTGCCGCTCTCCTGAAGAGAACGGCTTTGCTGCTAGATTATTGGACGAGCAGCAGACACTGGCATGCACTTGGAAAAATCATGCCTGCCTTCGATTCGAGGAAAGGCAGCTATCTCTCAACTATCTCAGGACACCTCATCATGCCAATTAAAAAAGCTGCCGTCACAGCAACTTTTTAAACTTTATTTTTCGACCAATAAGCGAATTTTCTTGCCTTCTACTGGCACAGAATAGACGATTGTTCTAATGGCTTGAATAATTCGTCCTTGTTTGCCAATGATGCGACCCATATCGTGTTCTGCGACATGGAGATGAAACTCAACAAATTCATCGCCATCCACAACCTCTATTTTAGCAGCTTCAGGTTCAGTCGTTAGGGGTTTAACAATCGTCAAGACTAACTCTTGTACATCAAAATCCATAGTTTTCTCTTTCGTTTTGTTATCACTAAGGATAGCTCTAACACCTCTTTTTTTCTGCCACATAAAACAAAAATCCAGTGATGAGCGCTATCCTAAACAAAAAGCGACCAACAAATGAGTCGCTTCTTCACAAATATCAGGACTTGCTTATTTTGAAGCGTATTTTGCTTCGTGGAATTTTTTCATAACGCCAGCTTTTGACAAGATGTTTCTAACTGTGTCAGAAGGTTGTGCGCCATTACCAAGCCACTCAAGAATGCGTTCTTCTTTCAAAGTCACTTGATTGTCATCCGCAACGAGTGGGTTGTATGTCCCAACAGTTTCGATAAAACGGCCATCACGTGGTGAACGTGAATCAGCAACGTTAATCCGGTAATAAGGTTTTTTCTTTGAACCCATGCGAGTCAAACGAATTTTTACAGACATGAATACTCTCTTTTCTATTTTGTTTACAGTTACTATTGTAACAGATTATTTAAGCATGTCAAGAAAAAAACTTGACAGAGTGTGCGACAAAGGCATGAAATAATCGCATGACATGATAGCATTCGTTTTAAACTCTATCCAATCACTATCCTGACAGCGTAGGTGCCGTTCCAATCTTTGTCTCAAAACGGCGTGGTGATACGCTTTCCAAGCTACGATTGCCAAGTTAAAATGCGAGACCTTAGGCTCGCATCTTGTCTTTGTACCACAGCTATTTTAAGCCAACTCGCTTCACTGCACGACAAATTCAGTGAGGGCAAAAGTTTGTCCCTTAAACCTATCACCTTCGGTTTATCAAATGTCGGCAGTCGTTCTGACGGCAAGTCAAAGTGTTCAAACAGTTTCATGCGTTTGTCGTGGTCGTGGGATTGATCATTAGAGACTATCCCCATTCCAAATCGAATTCTTGACGATGACGTAGTCCACTTTTGTCAGACTTTCGAGATCCTTGCCGCCGCCATAAGAAATCGAACTTTGCAAGTCTTGTGCCATCTCAGTTAGCGTATCTTGTAATTTTCCTTTGTGTCGGACGAGAATCTTTTTGCCTTCGACATTTTTCTTCTCACCTTTTTGATACTCAGATGCTGAACCGAAATATTCCTTATAGAGTTCGCCGTCTTTCGTGACCGTTTGTCCGGGGCTTTCTTCATGTCCGGCAAAGAGTGAGCCAATCATCACAAAACTAGCGCCAAAACGAATTGATTTGGCAATATCGCCGTGTGTCCGGATACCGCCATCCGCAATAATCGGCTTACGTGCCGCCTTGGCACACCAGCGCAAAGCAGCTAATTGCCAGCCGCCCGTTCCAAAGCCAGTTTTTACTTTGGTAATGCAGACTTTACCCGGTCCAATGCCGACTTTTGTCGCATCAGCACCCGCATTTTCAAGCTCACGAACAGCCTCAGGTGTGCCAACATTCCCCGCAATCACAAAGGTTTCTGGAATGACTTGTTTAATATACTGAATCATCCGAATCACACTATCCGAATGCCCGTGGGCGATGTCAATCGTGATGAATTCTGGGACAGCATGTTCAGCTTTCAGGGCATCTATAAAGGCATATTCATAATCTTTGACACCGACTGAAATCGAGGCAATCAACTGCTGCTCGTGCATGCTTTTGATAAAGGGCAGACGTGCCGCCTCATCAAATCGGTGCATGACATAAAAATAACCATTCTTAGCTAAATATTCTGCAATCTCTTCATCAATAATCGTCTGCATATTAGCTGGGACGACGGGCAGTTTAAAGGTATAGTTGCCAAGTTGAACCGATGTATCCGCTTGGCTCCGGCTATCGATGATACATTTGTTAGGGATGAGTTGAATGTCCTCATAATCAAAAACGGGTAAATTATTCATGTCTTGTTCTCCAAATAGTAGTTGACTCAAATCAGAAGTCAAGCAATGACAGGACGAAGCCTTAACGACTCCAACTATTTGTCTGCTTTCTATCTCATTTAAGTATCGTATTTGCAGCTACCGACCGAGTTTAAACCGAAAACTTCGCTATTATGACAGAAGAGTCTCAACGATTTCACACCTTTGACCAGCTCTTCTCTGCGTGTCACAACTTCCATCTTTCATTATAAAACACCTTGGAGATAGCGCCAAAGTGTTTGCATCTATGTCAATCGTTTTCTTCTGAAACGTTCGGTTTTAGAGCATGGGCCCAATCAATCGTGCAATCCCCTCTTTAAAGCGAATCAAAATCGAACGTTGTGCATAGCGTTCATAGGTCAATGGTTGACTGACTTTCAAATCTTCAAAGAAGTTTTGCCGCAGTTGCTGAGAAAAACTTTGATTATAAATAATCATATTCCCCTCAAAGTCTAGCATAAAGCTCCGATAGTCAAAATTGGCAGAACCAACTGAGGCGAAATGACCGTCAATAATAATCGTTTTGGCATGGACAAACCCGTTTTCGTAAGTATAAACCTCAGCCCCATAAGGAATCAAGCTGGCGCTATAAAAGTAAGTCGCCCAATAGACAAAGGGATGGTCGGGCTTGTTGGGAATCAGCAGCTTGACCTTGACCCCACTCAAGAGTGCCAGTTTGAGCGCTTCGTGAATCGCATCATCCGGAATATAATAAGGGGTTTGAATGAGTATCTCATCTTCCGCACCATTGATCATCTTTAGATAAGCCATCTTAATCTGCTCTTGCTTGCTATCCGGTCCACTGGTCACAAACTGTGCCGTCATATTACCAGAACCAATCGTTTCAGGGAAATAAGGGGTCGAATCAATGATTTCATGCTGATGTTGGCTGTTCCAATCCATGATAAAGCGGTTTTGCAAGGAGTAGACAATATCACCGGTCACACGCAGATGATTGTCACGCCAGTAACCAAACTTTTTGGTCACGCTGACGTATTCATCGCCAACATTGAAACCGCCAGTATAACCGATCGTCCCATCAATCACAACAATTTTTCGATGGAGACGATAGTTGGTACGGGGATTAATCAAGGGCAAGATGAGCGGAAAGAAATAGACGACTTCTCCGCCCAAATCAATCAAGGACTTAAACTGTCGGAGTTTTGTGCGATTAGACCCCCATGCATCAATCAAAACCCGTACTTCAACGCCGCGTTTCTTGGCTGCAATCAGGGCTTGCGTCAACTCTCGTCCCAAGTCATCCATTCGGAAAATGTAATACTCGATATGGATATGATCTTCCGCTTGGGCAATATCGGCAAGGAGGGCATCAAACTTTTGACGGCCATCTGTAAAGAGTTGGACATCTGTATTCATTGAGACAATCGAGGCTTCTGATACAAAGAGCATGTGCACCAACTGACCAATGGCGTGATTCTTGGTTAGCTTAGTCAAAAACTTATCTTTGACCGAGGCTTCCTTGACTTGCTCGATTTCATAGGTAAAGCCATGTCTCGGCTGTGTTTTTAACTCAAAAATCCGATAGCCAGAGATACCACGACCAATTAAAATATATAAAATAAAACCGACAATCGGCAGTAAATTGACGACAAACAGCCAAGACCAAGTCGCTGCTGTACTTTTTCGTTCTCGGAAAATAATAATCAATGAAATCGTGACATTAATCAAAAAGATAAAACTGCTATAATGCGTGCTAATCAGGAACTTTATCATGTCTAAAATAGGATTCATGGTCTTATTCTACCATACTCCCCGTCAAAATCGAGCGGCAGAGCTTTCTGACCTCACGGCAAAGGCATAAAGCACTCACGAGATAGCAGTGACTTTCAAGGAGCAACCTATCCTGACAGCCTAGGTTCCTTTCCAATCTTTGCCTCAAAACAAGGTGGCGACACGCCTTCGATTGCCAATGTTGAGCCACTCCCGTCACTCCTGTCACGACTCTCCACGCACAACACGCACGACAAGATTAGTCGATCCGAAAGAGTTCGGAGTCCCGAATCATCAGAAGTATAGTATAATGAACACATGATTAAGACACCAAACGGGCTGCGTAAGCCGACACTTTTTGAGGCCATCTTCTATTTTGTTCTATCGCTTTTGCTCAATGCCATTGGCAATGGCTTGACTGTCGCTGCCAATATGGGCTCTAGTATGTGGACGGCTTCTGCTGCCAATATGGCTGAGGCTTTCAACTTTCAGATTGCTTGGGTGCTGGTGGTTTACGGCGCTTCGCAGATTCTCATCAATATCGCCCTGACACGACAAGTCGATCTGCCACGGATCTTTGGCAATCTCCTCTTTATCAGTTGCTTTGGGCCTTTTGTCGGCATCTTTAAACAGCTTTTCCTGAGCTTAGGCATCACAAGTCTTGCCCTCCCTTTTGTCGTTGGGCTTGATCTTTTGGGCATTGTTCTTGTGGCTGTTGCCGTCTCAGTCTATCAACGCTTAAACCTCATCCTCCACCCCGGTGATGAGATGACCAATATCCTCAGGTTTCAATACTTTAAGGGGGATGCCAAGCTGGCGCAATGGACTAACTTTGCCATTCCAGCGGTCGTCATTGTCGCAATCGGCTTGCTTTACCACCAAATCGTTGCCGTCAATATCGGAACGGCTGTCGCCCTTTTCTTTCAGGGCACATTAATCAGCTCTGCCGATCGGCTGATCTTTCCCAAGCTGACCCACAGGCTGTGACTGCGCTCCATGGGGCGCAGACAGCTCAGGTCAGCACAATAAACACACTGCATAATAAAAAGGCACTGCATGCCTGCAGTGCCTTTTACTTTAGTCCGTATATCTTTTCAGTGTCACTTTCGCATGACCATTGCCGGCATTGCCTGTCATGGTTGCGCCTGCGTGTTGCCAGTCGGGCATATCTGTTGCTTGACCGTCTTTCATGACCGCATTCGTGAACTGATAGGCTTTGCCGGCATAGGTCATCACAGAGATATCTTCATCTGTTTTGGCTGTGCGCGGATTAGCTGTATCGTTCGCAGTATCCGCAATGGCGACACAGCCCGAATAGCCTGAGATGAAGGAGGACCCGCCACCGCCTGCTGCACGTTGCTGTACTATCCCCAAAGCTGCTCCACCTCCGTAGTAGCCGCCACCGCCTCCGCCGCCGAAATATCGACTCCCACTACCATGACCACCATGACCACCTACGCCAAACACTCCTGAAGAGTTGCCAGAGGTGTCCGTACCGCCAGTGAGTTGCGTACCGCCCTGAGCTTTAGTCGCAACACCACCAGTAGCTTTACCTTCATACCCTTGAAGACCGCCACCTGCGCCACCTACGTAGTTCTTATCTTTTACCCACTCACTGCCGCCGCCGCCACCAGCAACAATGATTCGAGAGTTTAAGCTTTGGGCATTATCCCAAGCACCGCCAAGTAATCGGAAATCCGTTGCACCGCCACCAGAACCTGCCCCACCGGGTTCTGCAGTATCAAAACCGCCTTTGCCACCACCGCCATAGGTAGCCACTGTTGTGCTATCGCTATGTTCACCAACGGCTACATAGAGTACCTGACCGGCTGTCAATTGGAGTTCTCCTGACACATAGCCGCCTGCGCCACCAACATAAGTTGAATAACCTTGGGATTCAGCTTGACCATTGCCTCCAGCTGCGCCCCAAGCCGCCAATTCATAGACACCATCGGTTGGTGCAACAAAGGTCTGAACTGCGCCTGTATAGCCAAAGTCTGCATAATAGGGTGCAACATCAATGCTAAAGTTCAAGGTGTCGGTATAAGTCCCAGAATATTTCAGCGCTGTTGTTGACTCTAAATAGAGTGTCGTCGTCACGTCGCTATCGTTTCTGCCGGATACTGCCGCTGCCACGAGACCTTTTGTTCCAATCTCATGACCAGCTGAACTCCCTTTTTTGACCACATAGGACATGGCGGTCGGATCACCGCCGCCGGCTCTGGTCAGTAGGAAATCATTATCCTCTCCGATGCTAACCTGCAACATCGTTTCAGGCGGAATCATCAGCGCCTCATGACTTGCCTTGATCGTCACATCAGCTGTGATTGCCCCTTTCACACCAGTAGCATCCGCATCCTCGAGGACAATCTTCTCAGGAATGATGACTGTGTATTTTTCACCAACGATATATTGGAGTTCTTGTTCCCGCTGTTCCACCTGCTCCGCCAAGGCATCAAGTGTTGAGACAGGCAACAGTAGCACCAATAATGCCAAACCCAACAGACATTTCCTTTTTGCCCCTAAGTGTCTCACGACTGCGTTTACCAATGCTAAAAAACGCAGCCGCAACTTAGGAAAAAATAAGATTAGCCGTTCGTTCGTTCGTTCGTTCGTTCGTTTAAGTGAACCATCTGTTGTCTCCTATGTCAACTATTTACTCGTTTAATTTTATTACA
>JAISXW010000017.1 GCA_031270325.1 Streptococcaceae bacterium | reverse complement strand
TTCTATTATTTGTAGAACGAGTTCTATTATTTGTAGAACGAGTTCTATTATTTGTAGAACGAGTTCTATTATTTGTAGAACGAGTTCTATTATTTGTAGAACGAGTTCTATTATTTGTCGCTTTTAATGGCACTACCCTCACTTATAGCGAGGGTAGTGCCATTAAAAGCGAAATGAATGATTACATTCATCAATCAAAATTGTTTTGATTTGATGTGATCATCAAGGCAAGATAGATTAACTTTTGAGTCCCTTCTGATTCTTGACTAAAGTCTAGTGTAAAGTCCGACTTGCGATTGCCTGCTTTATCATACTGTTTATGCGCTAATAAAGGTGCCCTTAAACGTAAGCGAATTTCTGTATCAGTTTAGTTTGTTGAATGCGTTTAAAAATCAGTACAGTTCTCGTCCCCTTTTATCGAGGAACAGTTGTGTTTCTTGAATAATTTGAGAATATACTTGATGGTTATCTCCACTCGCTATATTGCATTGGTCGTTTTTGATAAGCGCATACTGGTTCATCATTCCTTTTAGTTTGTAATCAATCACGTGCGACTTCCTTTCTTATTGACCCAAATCTCACCGATTATCACAGCAAGCGTGCTAAATAAAATACCCACAAAAATCATATTAATCATGTTGGGCTCACCAGCTTTTTTTTGCAATTTTATAAATGGTTATTCCTAAAAAACGGACATCCAAAGGGTTCTTCTGGTCAAATTGAAAATAACCTATTGTGATTAACCCAAAATTGATAAGTGCAGAAACTACCACACCAATTAAAACTTCAATCAAAATTCTAATTTCTTGTTTCATAACTGTCCTTTCTTGGCTTTGAGTAATATGATCAACCCAACAAGCCCGATGAGTAGCCAAATACTATTGAGTTGTAAAAATTGTGAGACAAAAAATGTTTTTCCTTGCCAGATATCAAAAAAATCATTAGCAACATACTTAATCGGGAGGAATTGTCCCATGTTTTTTAGTCCCTCTGGTAAATCTTTAAAAGGCGTAAAAATCCCAATTAACATATAAGTGATGAACATTAACAACATACCAACAGGTAAGACAATTCTACTATTATGAATCAGTAAACCAAGGCAAGCGCCAATGAGTAACAGCGGGATAATCGCATAAAAAACTTGCGCTAAGAAAGCAATAAAATGTGACATATCTGGTAGGTGTAACCGATATACAAGACGTGCCACAAGTATATTAACCGCTAAACTCAAACTTGCAATGATAAAATAAGAGATCACATCAGCAACCAACATCGTACGTATATTCACACCGAAATAATAGAGACGTTTTGTTGTTTTCTTTTCAATAAGCTCCGTTAAAAAAGTTGGAAAACTGATTAAAGTGAGCGGTAAAAGCCCAATACTTGAACTAATTAAAAAATATTTATCGATGAAATGCAGGCCATTACCAATCGAAAAATTGCCATAGGATAGTAGCATGGCGACCATCATGACAAGTGGAAAGAGCAAAGTAAAGAAGATAGAAATTGGCACACGAAACTGTGTTTTCAGCGAAAGCCATAGTTTATAAGCCATTAGTCCTCCTTTTTTGACTTGTCAGATAATCATAAGTCGTTTTTATACTCTGAAAACTAGCCGAATAATTGATATTTTTTTTGAGAAATTCTGCTAATAATCGTTCATGCTCGTCGTGTGTTTGTGGGTAAAAATACATTTCTTGCTCAAATAGATAAGCATTTACAGATAAATTAAGTTGGATATTTTCCGTAATAATCTGGCTGTAATGCGAATATTTCTTTTCAAATGCCTTAACAGAGCCATAAAAAACCGAATGTCCCTGGTCTAGAACAAGCAAATCTGTTGCCCAGTTTTCAAGTTCTTCTAGATAATGAGTGATTTGAATTGCTGCTTTTTCTTTTGTATGACGTTTAACCTGTTGGAGAATTTGCGACCGTTTTTCAGCATCCAAACCAGATGTCAATTCATCGAGCAAATAAAGCTTTTTGGGTATGTACATGGATAGCGCCAAAGTCAAGCGTTGTCGCTCACCGCCAGAAAGATTAACCACGTAATAATTTAATAGGGGAGCAAGCTGAAAATCAGACACTAGCGTTGATGTCACAAGCATCTGCTTAGAGTAACCTGTCACAAGCCGGATTACCTCTCCAACTTTCAGAAGCTCGTTATAAGCATTGTCCTGAAAAACAACAGTTACATCTTGCTCAGCGTAGCCTTTACTAACCTCACCTTGATAAGTTACTTCATCCAAAATCGCATTAATAAAAGTGGATTTCCCTGCACCGTTTGCACCAATAACCCCAAGCTTTGTCGTGTTTTCAAGGTTGATCATCAAATCAGACAAGTCTAATGCAACACGCTCACCAAAATTCACCTTTAGATCTTCAATTTTTAATATGATAACCTTCTCCTTTTACGATTTACAAAAAAGCCGCCCAAAGGCGACTAAAGCATTATACAGCCGCAACTGATGCACAAGTAGATGAACATGTGCATGTACAAGTAGAACAGCAACATCCTGCTGCGTATTGCATTGTGGCAAAATCAGCATCAGCTGTGTAGTTATTTGTTATTTGATTTGTGACTTTCATAGCCTCCTCCTTTCTGCGCTGTCGTTTGGCGACAGCTTGAAACTCGACCTACGCTACCGCTTCGTCCGAGCGGGGTCATTCGCAACCTGTGGCCGTTCAAAGGCTTTCACAGTTGTTAATAAATATGTGAGATACAAACAATCATTAGTAACCTATCATGCAGCATCATACATTAAAAATCTTGTTCATTTTGTAAAATCGTTCAAACTAATTTTACAACGTGATTATAACACGTCAAAATCACAAAAAAGCGAAATGTGCATATCTGCACGACTTTAAAACAAAAGTTGCATATTCTCAACACTTAACATAATGCTTAAGTGTTGAGAATATGCAACTTCTATCACTAACCCTTGCAGATTTGCAACTATCTCATTTTTAGAAAATTCAAGTGATAGAATGAAACTATCAAGTAAAAATGAAAGGATTTTATCTATGTTTAGTTTTTTACGTGATCTATTGTGGCCTAATTTCTAAGTAGGGCATCTCTCTTAGCGGTATCTCTTCATAAACATTACCAATCGATCCGCTAAGCCTGTCACGCCAAATTTTTTTAATACTTGAATATCGCCCTGTATCTCATCCAAAAGTTCAGGGCTATCTTTTTGTTTAAATGTCGCAAAAGTTCCAAAAATATGAAGGATGATTTTTGCTTCCATGTCCCATTCATTGATAAGACTTTCTATCTCTGCCTTTATTTTTCTTGAATATTCATAGCGGTTCATACAAATAAAATACACATAAATATTAAGCAAAGTCTTTTTGACGAGTTCTTCATGAGAGGCGACAAGACGGGATAAATCATTACTTTTTATCATATCTAAAGCTAGGTCATAAATGTCATCGTCATCAAAAGCTTTTAAACACAAACCCAAAACATAAACTTCAAACTGCGTCCACTGCTTAATATTATCTAGATAATCTCTGACAAATTGACGATCACTAGTTATCATTAAATCTTCCCCTGAAGTATCTAACAGAGCAACCTTAATCATGAGATTATGAATTCGATCTATTTTTTTCTTAGCTCTTGGTTTTAATAATGATTTCATTCCCTCTAAATCATTAGCCATGACGTATTCTCGCATTTTTGCGTTAAAAACATGGATTTGATTCGGACTATGATTAGGCATTAGCGCAAAAAATTCCTCGGGTGTCATGTTCAGCCCCTTAATCGCTGCTAGTAAACATTCCGCAGAAAACATATTTTTCCCTTTTTCAAATCGTGAAAGCTGACTTCTATGGAGAAAATCACAAGCTATCTCCCCGTATGTATAGCCTCGTTCTTCACGTATCATTTTGTAATAGACCCATAAGTCCATTTGTTCAGGTGTTCCCTCTTTTGATTCAACCACTTTAATTCCCCCGATAAGATAATAATACAATTGATTAAAACAATATATTGAAATTTTATCACATTCCCAAATATTAATGATTCAGAAATTCTTCTAAATTACAATACACAGCTGACCAACACCGACTGTGTGATGCGATTTAATGCCAACTGATACTCAATCAACATTAACTTTAGTATTAGGCTGCTTGATCAAGGACGGCTCTGGCATTCTCCTCAATCCCAGAATTGGTGGCAGTAGCTAATTCGTTCAGACTGTCTTCTCATTCGTCTTGCTCCTGATCAAGCGGTGCAATGTCAAACAGCATTGTAACGTAAGAGAGATTTTTTGGCGATTTTTCCATATTTCATTACATGAACAAGCACTTCACGAATTCACTAACTGCTTATTAAGCTTTACACAGGTGGGCGATATGGTGGGGATAGTCTCGCTAAAAGTAAGCGGGCAATCACATGACCCTATCAAAAAGGCACTCGATACCACATGAGCATCGGTTGCCTTTTAGTGTGATTTGATAATCTGCTGAATCTTCGGAGACCAGACTTGCAGGAGAATCCACCGCCAATTTTAGCCAAAGCTCGGAACGATACTAACTATGTCAGGTTATCCTCACTTTGAGTGAAAGCAGTTCTATGTTTTGTAGACTCAGTTCTTTTATTTGGGGAACGAGTTCTATTATTTATGCGCTAATAAAGGTGCCCTTAAACGTAAGCGAATTTCTGTATCAGTTTAGTTTGTTGAATACATTTAAAAATCAGTACAGTTCTCGTCCCCTTTTATCGAGGAACAGTTATGTTTAGAGAACCTTATAAATCCACTAGGAACCTCTTTCCAAGCATTATTATCTTAGTCAATATTTGACCAAGATAATAATGCTTTTCGATTGAAACTAAAGTATCATCGATGACTATGCTACTCCTGATTATAGCAAAAATTCATTTCTATCTCAAATACCGAAGATAGTCAGTTTTTACATTTAAAAAACGGAAAATATTAACACCGTTTTTTTCAAAATCAATCTGATACACTACGAGATAGTTTTCAATAACTAAAATTCGAATATGGTCTAATCCAAGAAATTTCTTACCCGTTTTTTGATAAACATCAAAACCTAATTCTGGGATGTCTTGTAAAATTTCACTTCCCTTCAAAAGTAAGTCAACCTTATGACGAGCAGAAATTTCAGAGAAAAAATTTAAAACAATATAATCATGTATTTGTTTCAAATCTCGTTTGGATGCTTCAGAAAAAATAAGTTTAAACTCAATTTTCAATGCCAAACTCCTTGCGCATATCAGAGAGTGTATACTGTCTTTCGGTCAAAAAACTCTGATAACCTTTTTGAATTTCTGCTTGTAACTCAGTAAAAATTACCTCATCTGTATCCTCAACAGGGATTTCATTTTTTGCCACAACTGTTTCTAAAAATTGATTTAAAATAGCTGTCATATCTTGATTTTTTGCTGCAACCACTTCTTTAGCTTTTGCTAAAAGTTCAGCATTTGTCCGAAAATTAAACTGTGTATTTTTGACTGCAATTGTCATACCGACACCTCCGCTTATAGTTTTTGAATATACGTTAACTATACTACAAAAACACGATTTTCGCAACTCTGACTGTTTTATTAACTGATTTCTTTCCTAATATCGTAATCTGAGCATCATTAACCTCATTTGGCAATAGATATAAGGTTACTTCTAAAAGTACTAACGTTGCACCATCAGACAAGTAACTTTACTTCTAAAACTACTAACGTTTCCTCTCGGACAAGGAATGTTACTTCTTAAAGTCTTAACGTTTCTTCCCAGACAAGTAACATCAGTTCTAAAAGTCTTAACCTTTCGTCTCAAACAGGCATCATTACTTCTCAGACAGGCAAAGTTAGCACCCTCAGAGGACTAACGTTACTGCTCAGACAGGGAACGTGCCTTCTTAAAGCAGTAAGGTTACCCTTAATACAAGTCACGTTACTGCTCGGACAGGCAAAATTGGCGGGCTCGGAGCAGTAACGCCCTCTCTTAAACGAGTAATGTCCTCTCTCAAAGCAGTAATGCGCGCTCTCAGACAAGCAACGTTCTCTCTCAAAGCAGTAACGTTCCCGCTCAGACAAGCAACATTTATCCTCAAAGTCGTAACGTTTCCCCTTGGATAAGTATGATTTGGCAATTGGTTTTGCGAGTTAAACCCAAAAAGGCAAGCGATATTAGTTGGGTATCGCTTGCCTTTTAGTGTGATTTGATGAGTTCTGGATCTTCGGAGACCAGACTTGCAGAAGAACCCACCGCCAATTTAAGCCAAAGCTCGGAGTGGTACTGACTATGTCAGGATATCCTCACTTTGAGTGGAAGCAGTTCTATGTTTTCTAGACTCAGTTCTCTTATTTGTCGCTTTTTGTGCCGTTCTTACCAACTTTCTTGCTAACTTAGAGGTGAGATGGTAGTGCGAAAGGTTGGTTGGAGAAATTACATGGTAGTTAAAAATGCGATTGAGTCGAGAATTCAACGGATAATTTTTGTGGATTGATTATAGCATTGCTCTATTTTACTCGAAAACCTCCAGATAAGCTGTACTTTTTCCTGAACCTTGAACAATTTGCCACATTTATAATAACTTGACATACTCTAGGTATCACTTCTTCTCCATGATGGCATTTCATTAGGAACAGGTTTTGTTTTTATCCAACTGCTTTTAAATTCATGTCCAAACTCATCCCTTACAACTATTCGCATTTTAAACCGATAATTGGACTTAACCTTATCTTTAATCATATAGAATAAATTTTCATCATCCTCAATTTCTTTATTAAAATCTACCCATATTGTTGTCCAGGAATTGATTATTCCTATTTCTTCTATATTCTTAGCTCCACGTACCGTTTCATATTGTCCTATTGGAAATACCTCTCTTGATAATCCATTTTTAAAAGGTGTTTTTATCGTTTTTAATTCTAATGTATACTCAATTGGCATAAAATCATTAGCAGATTTATTTTGCACTTTAAAAGTTATGTTTTGTAAATCCGGCTGATTATAGAACATCATTTTTTTCGAAGTATATTTCCTGAATTTTTTTTGCTTCCCAACCTTAATAAGTATTTTCAAAAACCAAGGGACATATTTATTGTTTTGATTACAGTTCATAATGTTATTTATGCTATAAAGTCCGAAAGATACATGTAGACTCACAATAATTTTATACCTCTTTTGGTCAAACCAAAAATAAAGCGATAAAACAGTTGCCCCGAACGTACCTATTGCACTTAAAAAATCCCATAATGGTTCGCTTCCTTTTAAAAAATCGATCATCGCATTCATTCCCCTTTATTTTGAAACCTCTCAACTTTCGCAAAAGATTCGAATGTTTTTTCAAAATCCAAACCATTCTGAGATGTTAGTTCTTGTCTTTTTTTAATAGCTGATTGTATTTCTCCATCTGCTAAATTGGGGATCTTTTCTAGTAATTCGTTTTTATCATAGCCAAGTTGAGAATCTAGTTTTTCCATCGTTTCTCTATATTCTTTTAATACTTGTTTAAACGGTTCGCTAATTTGAATTACAGATGGTGTTTGCTTGATTATAACCTGCTCCATGATACTTTGTTTGTATTTTTTTGCATTATCCAAATCTTCTTTTGTGATTTTTTTAAAATGCGCCGCTTTGTCTCTTAACTCCTTTATTTCACCTAACTGTTCTATAAAAAAACCTATCTCAACAATTTTCCCTCGATACTTTTCAATCACTTGCTCTTTTAAAAGATCCCAAATCGTGTTATATTTTGTTTTTTCAGAATGTAAAAATAATTGAAAATCTCGATAATTTGGAATATCTTCTATTGAATCATTGAATGAATACATTTTCTCTGAATAAATTTTTGATAGATCAAATTCTAATACCTTAATAAGCTCACCTAAAGTAAGTTCTGAAATTTGATCATGCAATGTTCCATTACGTTCTGGCTTTATATATCGACCGGTTTGCTCTAAAATTCTTTTGGCTATTGTTAATTCAATTAGTTCATCACCTAGTTTTTCGACTATTTCTCGAAAAAGCATTTCAATTGGATACGTTTCTTTTAGTACCGCAAAACTTGCTTCTGGTTGTTCCAAAATATCACTCATTCTTCACACCATCTCCTTCACTTTACTTTCAATAAAGTCAATCTCTTTTTCATCAAGCCCATATTTAGCATACAATTGCTGATCTATTTCTGAGATGGATTTCGTCCAATCAATATCCGAATTTGGCGTAAAATCTTGGAGAGGAACTTTTGACCACGTTTCTTTGGTTTTATTATTTTGTGTTGTTTTCTTAATACCCAACATTACTCTTGAAAATTTACCTTTTAAATATTTCAGAAGTGCTTCAGCCTCAAACTCCGTTTCAAAATTTCCAATAGAAATAAACGTTTGAGTATGTCCAATGACGGGTCGTCCAATGACGGGAGTGCTCAAGACTTCGCCTATCGCACCTGAACCGTTAGCTGACGGAACTATTACCTTCCAGCCATTAAAATTCCCCCCTCTTTCTAGGTATTTTTGATTTATCCATCTATATACTCTTTCATTGTTTAACCGTCCATATATCTGAACGTCATTTTCTAACTTTGGATTATCACTAAAGATTTCTGGTAATAATGTAAAAATTGAAGAAATAAGTCTTCTTTCTTTTCCTCCGCTACCTAATCTACTTATAAACTTTGGAAAATTATTATACAGTTCTTTTAAGTCAAATTTCGTTTGTACATACATTAAATCGTCCAAACTTCTTTTATGATAATTTGAATTATTATATACTTTCTTCAATATCAAATTTAACTCATCAAAACTTGTAAACGTTTCTATTGCTTCAAAATTAACCTTGCTATTTCGATATAAAACAGCTACTCCCCCTTTAATATCGGTATTTGGAAATACCTCACCTGAATTTTGATTAAAATACTCAACTTTTATATGTCTATCATTCAACATCTTTTGATTCCATATTACTGGTGTCGAGCCAACATTAAACAAAAATCTTGCAGGAGAAATCAGTGAATACTCTACGCCTATACTTTTTGCTAAATCATAAAAATAAGGGTAAATTGCATCATCCCGATTTCTATCATCATTAGTTTCCTGATACGGTGGATTCCCCACCACTACGTCAAATTTCATATGATTCCCTCCTAAAAATTTAAATATTTTTCTTTTGATTCGGCACTATTAAACGCTGCATCAATCATTTTTTCTTTCCTCATGTAGTCTATTAGGTCCTCATAAGGCGATAAGGATTTGCTTTTTCTGGAAAAATGATATAAATTCCATAGATAATGTTGCACTTGTTCGTCTCTTAAAATGCGATTAAGTTGATAATCAAAAAGTTTAAAGTCTTTCTGAGTTATTTGTCTATCTTGCTTCAATTTAACTATGATATTAAAGAGCAAGAGCAGCTGGTCAATTTCAGATTGAACCTTATTATTCTCCAGATGAAACGCCCTCGTGTACCATTCACGATTATAGTCAACCATCGAAAAAGTTTTTAAGATTTTTTCGTCACTGATAAATAGATTTAAAAGCTGACCAACAAATTCTTTTCTTTTTGAGTGGTTTTCAAACCGATTTTGGACTAACGAAATACAAATTGCCAAAAGAGATAAAATTAATGCCCCTATTGATAACCAATCCATCATAAGACCTCTCGCCCCTTCTTATGTTCTCCAAACAATTCATCAGTTTTTTCCTCAAAAGTCATCTCAGCCTCCCCTTTGGCATACGGTGTCGTATCCAGATGAACAATATGCGACTCATCAATCGACTTCGCCTTGTCATCAAAACCAAAAATAAAGTTACTCGCAATCCGATAGATAATTTCACTCGGCGCAAAACCATAAACCTGTTGTTCCAAGATATGTTTCAACCGTTCATCTGGATCAGGAATCTGATCTGCTAATCCCACATACAAACGTTTGACGATCTCTGTCAGATACAAACCAGACTTGATGTATAAATCCACAAAGGTCTTATCTGGATCGCTAAACACATCAGGATTTTCCTTTTCCAAACCATCAATCATCAGCTTGACCACCTTTTTCGGTGTAAAGATCTGGTTCGTCTGTTGCGGTGGGATATAGTCAAAGATGTCCTCTGTCTGACTATCGTCAAAGTAATTGGCGAGCTGGGCACGTTTGTGTAAGAACTCTTGGCACGACTCGTCAAAGACAATCGGATCAAAGAAATTGTGGGTATCTCGTAAAATCCGAAATTGATCTAGGGTAATTCCCGTAACCTCTTTGAATACCGAGTCTGTGATGGTCTTATCAAAATTAGTCAAAGTAGTGGTCGGCGCGCCATAAGCCATCAAAAATGACGGAATCGTCCGTGCAAAACCACGTAATCTAGCACGTACATCATCTTCAACTGTGTGCTTCTTCTTGTTTTCTGCTTGCTGCAAGAGGGTTTCTGTTGCCTGTTGCGTGAGTGCTTCGCTTTTACTTGCAACTGTTGCACTGACTGTCTGCTTAAACGCTGCTTCGATTTGTTTTTGTTTGACTTGGTAGGCAGCTTTAGCTTCTTCTATTTTAGTCTCATCTTTATCCGCTTCAACCACTTTTTTCTGATACTCGATTTTTGACTCTGCTTGTCTGATGTTCGCCTGCTTTTGAATGACTTCGACTTCACGCGCCAATAGGTCCGCACTTTGCTTCACGACCCGTTCGGCAGTTTTGACTGTCAAGCCATTGGCTTGAGCAACATCTTTCACTGCTTCCCTCGTTGATTGTTTGAATGTATTGGCAATAATGGTGGATAGCCTATCATTTTCAGTCGTTGCGACCTCCTCAGCTACTGATGACATCTCCGAATAAATCTTTTCACCAAAATGAGCCTCTGTTTGAGCGACAACGATTTCTTGGTCAACCGTCACATTTCCTTTGTCGTCTACCTTGACACTTTGGGTGTCAAGCTTATCTTCCGTCTTGCGTGGCACGGTTTTCCCAACATCAACGGGGTTGAGTTGCTCAAGGATTTCACGCGCATCCGCTGATGCAAAAATCCCAGAGATATTTTGAAAGAGGAGATTAGACATGAACCCACGTTTGACGACTTCTTGCGCTTTAATCGTTTTTGGTATCGTCAAAACTTGTGTCACATCAAGCGCCACCATCTTACCATCATTGTCTTCAGCAATGACGGGGAAAAAGTTCAGTAATGCTTTGATATTGGCTTTGCGATCGTCTGTTGTTCCGCCACCATTTGTCGTTTGCCGAGACAGATTGTTGGCAAACTCATCATAAATGGTTAAGGTTCGTTCTGGCGCAAAGTCAAAGACATAGGCATTTTCTTTTTGGTGCATTTCCCCGTCAAACTCATAGTCCCACGGGTTTTGTGCACGGAAAGCCGCCTGCATATAAAGACTCGGCGAGGTCATGTTTGAGAGCATGAGCACCGCTGTCCATTCTGGAATGGTCACACCAGTTGTGAGCTGACCGACAGATAAAGTAATCGTCTTATCATTTTCTTTGATAGCTTGACGCACTCGATCTAAGGCACTTTCATTAACGATCTGGTCATCTGCCGTACGCCCATCTCCAGCAGCTAGTACGATTTTATAATTTTCAAAGACAGGATGACACTTGAGCAATTTTTCAAGCGCTTTAGCACTCGCCACACGATTGAGTATCCAGAAAGTATGTTTCAATTCATCCCGAAGTTCCTTAGTCGAAAAAGGATATTTCTCATTGTGAGAGAGTGAATCCAACCATTTTTTGATGTCAGCTTCATAGACAAAGTCGCCATTCTCTTTGGTCTCAAAAAATTCATTCAAGTCAAACGCATAATCACGATTTTTGCCATCAATCTCTGCGCCTTTGTTTACCTTGTCCGTAATCATGTGACTCATTTGATAGGAGAACATATTTAAACGAGGTAACTTTTCATAGGGATTATTTTCTTCTACATTAACTGACCACTCTGCTTTGGTTTCTTGTTCATCAGCATATGTCCAGTTGTAAATTTGATCATCTGAAAATTTGCCCGATGCCATCGCCTTAAATGGTGTCCCAGAAAGATAGAGGGTAAATTGACGTGTGATATTATCAAAAGCAATATCCGTCTTGATCGTATCAACTCCCTCGTGTGACTCATCTATCACTAAAAGATCCCATTTTATATGCTTGACCCAAGCTAATTTGTCATACCCGCCCCCAAAAGAAATCGCACCTTTTAAATCTTGTAACGAGATAAAAGAAATCATCTTGTCTTTACCGCTATCTTGATAACTCTGCTTCGTAAATTCCTCACGGGTCATGACTGGGCGATTTTTAAGTGAATCTGATGTCGAAACAAAGGCAAAATCTGTCTGCCAAGCAATAAACTTCTCAAAATCATCAAACCAAGAATTAGCAATAGCAGGACGATTGGTCAGCACCAAGACGTTGAATGAATAGCCATCTTCTTTTTCTTCTACAGTTGCTGTTTGTTCAAAACGATTTTGCGAAAGCTTATCTAATTGGCGCACCAAATCATAAGTCGTCAAAGTTTTACCAAAACGAGGTTTGGCATTCCAAAGAAACTCTCCATTGGGATGCTCACTAGCATATATCAGTGTCTGATTGACGGCTTGCTCCTGTTCAGCACGTAACGTATAGGTTAGCTTTTCCTTGACTTGGCTATAATCATGATTACGAAAATCTTCAAAATCAGCATGCGCTTTTTCTTGAGTCCCATTGTAAAAAAACCATTCTGTCTTTGGTTTTTGTTCGATGTGTTTTTGCTTATTTAAATAAGCATGAAATGCTTTATCTTTAAACCACTCATCTCCTTGACTAAATTTTGCTGGTTCATGCCATAATGTCTGTGTTGTAATCCCAGCCGTATGTGTTTGTTCTTTGATCCGATCTTCAACATCCTTTTTTTCAGTATAGCCGATTTTGATCCAACCATCATTTTCACTTGCAGTTGGCGTGATGTAGGCATAAATCTGGGGATAAATTGTTTTTGTTGTTTTAATAACTGTCTGATCACTCATCTTATCTCACTCCCTTATCAAAAAATTCCATTTTATCGGTTTCCCAGTCCTTAATTCTCACACGTTTCCCGGGTTTAATCCGCCATTCCTTTTCTGGTTCTTCATCCCCAAATAAGGACATCTGAACCGCAGCAATCTTTTCTCGCTTTTCACTAAGTGGGATGATGTATTTCAGTCCATCCATTTGAAAGACGTTGTAGCTGATGATAGTGGCGATTTCCTTAAACAGACTGTGAAGCGGTTCCTCCTGCCATTTGGCAAAGTAATAATCCCGATAGGTGTATAGCAAATTCTCTCTTGCCAGTAATAGCGAGTCGCCACTCCACTCAAAGCCGTAACTCGACTGATAGGCTTGCCTAGCTAGTAGATGCCATTCCGCCTTATCTGTCACTTCAGCATTGATCCGCGCTAGCTTCCGATCGACAAAACCGACCCGTTCAGTCAAAGGAATGACATCGCCAGTTGCCATATCATAGCGTGTCGCCATGTAAGGCGCTTCGCCACAAGTGATTTCTAGCCATTTTCGGTTGACATAGATTGCAAGTTCATCTTTGAGATACTGACGATCCACTTCATCGTTTTGCTTCTTGACAATCCAAGTCGGCGTAAACACTTCAGCCTTTGACTTCGTCCGTTCTTTTTGTAAATCGCGAGATTTCAGCGCTCGAGGTTTGATGAGTGTCCCCATTTCCCCCGTCACAAGCTCTGGTTTTATTTGCGCCGTGGCTGCATACTTTTTCCCATGTACGTTATAATTGTCATTCGCCCAAATGATATTTCGTTTGGTTTTTGGTGTTGATGTCGTGCGATCGATTAACAAAATATCCAGAATGTCAGGCATTTGTTCTCTGATGGTATTTTCAAGAATATCAGTTGCACTGCCGTCCGATATGCGCTGTTTTTCACTGTTTGATGTCGTCATGTGTTTTAATCTCAATCAATAATCTCTATTTTTTACTTATATGCTCACCCGTTTATCGCCGCATACCTCGCCAATTTCTAATCCTAAATTAGTGATGTCTTTGCTGTTGAATGTTTTACTTTATTAGTAGAATAAAGTAAAATAGGGGTTACCACTATTGAATTTGTCAAGTATTTTGAGTGAAAAAAAAGAAAAGATTTAACGTGTGATGGTACGTTAAATCTTTTCTTTTGACGGCGAGGCCGACACGATTTTTTATTTTAGGGTATTGTGTTCATCTGACTTGGTAATCGCATCATCCCCGCTAAATTGATATAATGATGAAAAGCATCTGACAAAACAGAAAGAGGATATCCGTATGGCTAAAGCACTGACACTACCACAATTAAAGCGCCAGTTAAAAGAAATGACGCATCAGGAGCTGATAGACTTGATTAGCACTTTGTATAAAGAAAACAAATCAACCAAAGACTTGATCAATCTGAAATTTCAAGGGGATAGCTTTGAGGAGAAAGTTTTTGAGGAGTACAAAGAAAAAGCTGAAAAGATTATCCATCCTAAACGCAGTCGTCTTGGGATTGGCTTTGATATTAAAAGTTTAAAAGCACTCTTTAAAGACTATCAAAAGCTCAACCCGAAATCTGTCTATTTGCTTGAATTGCAAGCCTTTTATCTTGAAGGCGGGCTTGAATTTACCAATACTTTTGGCGACATTGACATGACCTTTTACAACTATCTTTGCACCTTGTATAGTAATATCGTTGATACGATTTTCGATGAGGATGAAGATGAGGGTGAGCAGCTGTTTCAACGTTTCAAAGAGCGATTGGCTAGTTATATCGAGCAAGCCGACTTTGGTTGGGGTGTTCAAGAATATTTCTTAGATGCTTATATGGAGCTGATCAGCTACTTTGGGGAGTGAGAAAAACTCGCATTGGCGACTTAAAAAACATTTTTCAGCGACTTCCATTTTGCCCCAACATCCGAGCTCTTTAATCTGATGTTGGGGCTTTTTGCTTAAGCCGTTAAGTTTTTTTACTTAAGCTCCTAAGCTTTTTGCTTAAGCTCTTAAGCTTTTTGCATCAATAGTCTACACCCCCGACCACAGCCGCTATCTAATTTCACAACAACATAAAAAAAGCTGCCCTCTGAAGTCAGAAAGCAGCTTTAAATAATGGTCAGTCACAGCAAAGACGCAGCAACTTATTTCAATTTATCCATCACGATAACACTAAGGATAGATCCGACAATAGACATACCTATAAATAATAGTAAGGCTTTACCGTAACCTATGTAACGAGCCGAAAAAATACAAAAACCAACCACCAAAAAGAGAATACACCCGCAGCAGCAAGTCTCTGGATCATCATGATGATTATTCTGTTTACCGTTACCAGAACTACCCAAAGCATATCCAATGAAAAAAGGCCACTTCGTGCTTATCCCTCCCTATCCTAATATCACCTAAGCACTCAAATTAACTTCTCTTTATGAAACTGTTCGACTGCCTGATCGCCATCATTGAGTTTGTCCCAGATGACGACTTCGCCGGCTTTTAGGGATTTTTGAACATCAATGATCCGTTGATTACTTGAACCACGAAACTGGAGTAGGAGATTTTTCTTGGATAGATCAAAGCGCCCATCGACTAGGATATCTAGGTGTGCCAGCAGTTCGAGCTTGTCTGGCGTTTCTAGCATCAGTTCGTCCCATGTATAGCCTGTCCATGACCAGATGTCCTTGTCCGGTAGCTCCGTTCTAATCCGTTTGACCAGTGGCAAAACAGTTCCTGTATTAAGGAAAGGTTCTCCACCTAGCAGGGTCAAGCCTTGCACATGAGGCAAGGCCATATCGGACATAATCCGAGCTTCTAGCTCTGGTGTGTAGGGCGTGCCAAACCTAAAATTCCAAGTCGCTTCGTTATAACAGCCCTCACAATGAAAGGGGCAGCCACTGACATAGAGGCTATTTCGGACACCTTCGCCATCGACAAAGTTCAGCGGTTTATAGTCAGCGATATAGCCCTGAGATAAGTCCTCAGCCCGCCATTCTTGTGGTTTTGGGTGATTCATTTTTGACCTGATTTCTTTTTAGCTAGATATTGCGCCTTGAGCGCCACCAACTTACTTTGCTTGCTTTGTTTGTCAGAAGATTTGGCTGCTTTTTTGTCGTGAAACTTTTGGACAGCTGCCTGTCCTTTATAGTCTAATTGATACTTTCCCATTTGAATCCCTCACTAAATATGCAATTTATGGCGTAAGGTAAGCCCCTTGTCGCCCAATAATTTTTCCAAATAACCCAGCTTGGCTGCCATGACCAGATAAGCTGCGAAACCAAGTCCGCCTGCGACAACTGTTGTCAGAACGACTTGATGTGGCAAGAGCCATTTGACCAGACTAACCACTAACGCCATGAACACGGTCATGACCGCAATCCCGAGTATCCCTCGAAAAGTGACCTTAATCGAAAACTGAGAGACGCGTTGAATCTTGCGTAAAAACAAATATGCCCCAAAGGCGAAAGCAATCGTCGTCGCAATCATCGGCCCGTAGGCTTCATAGATCAAGACCGCCGGTACTTGTAATAGCAGTTTTAAGCCCAAGGTCAAGGCGAAGTATTTCATCGCCACACGGCTATGGTGCAAGGCTTGCAACATCGGCGATAGCAAGGCATAGCTCGCCAATAAAAAGCTTTGTAAAAAGGCAAAGACAAACAGACTAAGCTGCAATTGACTCGGAGCGACATAAAAGATGGTATAAATCTCCCGCGCCAAAATACTCATCCCGACAACAACTGGCAACATGAACACCGCGAACAATTGCAAGCTATAACTAATCAACTGACCCGTTTCTTTTTGCTTCCCTTTGACATAGGCTGAGGTAACTAGGGGGATACTCACGCCGCCTAAGGTCGTCGCCACGCCGATTAAGACCATGGTCAATTTATCGGTGTTGGCAGAGAAATAGGAGAAAAAGACCATCAATTGTGCATCTGTATAGTTGGCAATCAATCTCATCAGATGGGGGAAAGTCGATTGGTCAATCAGTTTGAAAATCTGAATGGCTGACCCGATCACGATAAAGGGAATTGCCTGTGTCAAGGTTTGTGTCAACAGTTTGACCGCATCAATCTCTTGTTTGGATGGACCGGGCAGGGCAATTTTCTTGATGTCCCCTTGTTTCATCAGTGCTAAAACCAAGACAACTGTACTGGCAATCATACCGATAAAGGCGGCTGTTGTCGATTGTGTGACTGCTTCGACCCAATTGCCCGAACCGATTTTCATAATCATAAAAGCCGTGAGCAACATCCAAATGACACGGACAAACTGCTCAAGTAATTGACTGAGGGCATAAGGTTTCATATTGCTGAGACCTTGGAAATAACCCCGAATGACTGACATGGCTGGGAAAATTAAGACGGCCAAAGACAGACTCTTCATGACAGGAATCAATTCTTTGCCACCACCTGATAGGGCGGCGAAAAACGGTGCTAAACCATACATGATCCCAGCAAAGACAATGCCTAGACCCATCATCACGACCAACATTTGTCTGACCAAGCGATAGGACATGTTGGTATCGCCAAGCGCATTGTACTTGGCAACTTCCCGAGAGATGGCGACTGGAATACCAGCTGTCGAGATCAAAAGAAAGAGGGCATAGACATTGTAGCCCATGGAGAACACCGCATTAGCTTGATCTGCGTGACTGCCCATCCAAGCATACCAAGGAATGATATAAATCGCACCCAGTATCTTTGACAAAAAATCGCCAGCTGTCATCCAAAAAGTACCAGCTAACATTTTATTTTGCTGACTTTGTGCGTTCGAAAGCTCTTCTTCTATAAATTCTGCGTTTTCCATTGCTTACATCACCTTAAAAATCGTCTTTGCGATAGCCCATTGCTTGGATATCAATCTTCTTATCTCGCCAATTGGCCTTGATTTTGACCCAAGTTTCCAGATAAACCTTGTCGCCTAGCATGAGTTCAATATCACGGCGTGCCATTTTACCGATTTTACGAATCATGTCGCCACCTTTACCAAGAATGATGCCTTTTTGACTCTTGCGCTCGACATAAATCGTTGCCATGATATGGACTTTACCAGTCTCCTCATCCCGTTTCATCGAATCAACAGTTACTGCGATCGAATGTGGTACTTCTTCCCGCGTTAAAATCAAGACCTTTTCACGAATCATCTCCCCAACTAGAAAACGTTCTGGATGATCCGTAATCATATCATCTGGGAAATACTTGAAGCCTTCTTCAAGATTGGCTTTGAGAATCTCCAGCAACCTATCGGTGTTATTACCTTCAAGGGCTGAAATTGGCACGACTTCCTTGAAATCCATTTGAGTACGAAAGTCATCAATTTGTGCCAATAGTTGATCTGGATGGACTTTGTCGATTTTATTGACCACCAAAATCACGGGTACTTTGGCTTGCTTGAGTCGGTCGATAATCATATTATCACCCTTGCCACGTGCTTCATCAGCAGGAATCATAAAAAGGACCGTATCGACTTCTCGCAAAGTCGAATAGGCGGACTCGACCATATAATCGCCCAGAGCATTATGTGGTTTATGGATACCAGGCGTATCAATAAAGACGATTTGCTCGGTTTCTGTCGTATAAATCCCTTGAATCTTATTTCGGGTGGTTTGTGCTTTATCACTCATGATGGCAATCTTTTGCCCCATGACATGATTCAATAAGGTTGATTTGCCAACGTTTGGTCGACCAATGATGGCAACAAATCCTGATTTAAATGTCATATGCTTTTCTTTCTATCCTCAAGGGCACCTCTAACCACTCATGATCCGCCTACGGTCAGACTTCTCGTCTGACCGCAGGCGGAAATCCAGTTATTAAAGGTGCCCTTGAGATAATCTTGGCAAAATACCAACAACTTGATGTGCTACGGGCAACTAACGGCTCTTACAGTTATTCATTATAACATAAAAAGCCGTTGCCGACTTTTTGGTTAAGAGTGTCCACAGATGGCTGCTTAGTAGTCGCCTATTTATCCCCTTTGTTACGAATGACAAAACCTGGTTTCTTTTCAGTCGCTTTAGGATGAACTTTTTGTTTGTCTTTTTTATAGTAGTCTTTTTTGTGGCGATCATCACGATCACGGCTACCACGACGGTCACGGTTGTAGCCGCCACGGCGATCATTACGACCACGATTGCGATTACCGCCACGGCTGCCACCACGACCACCTTCTCCATTAAATGGTAATGGTTTTTCAGCAGCAATGTCAACCTTTGGACGTGTATCCGGATCATTGACTTTGGCTTGTAAGAGCAAGGATACCAAGAGTTTCGCATCGTATTCTGCCAGTAATTTTTCTGCATCCGCATCAAACTTGTCAAGTTTCGCCGCAAGCTTCGGATTAGTCAAATCACGTTTGATTTCATCAAAAGCTACTGCAAGGCTTGCATAATAGGCTTCTTCTTTCGTTGGTGGTTTCATGCCTGTCATGTCTTTTTTCGTCAGGCGTTCAATGGCACGTAAGTAGCCCATTTCATTATTAGATACGAAAGTAATCGACAGACCAGCTTTACCCGCACGACCCGTTCGACCGATCCGGTGGACATAAGATTCTTGGTCTTGGGTAATATCATAGTTATAAACGTGTGTCACGCCTGAAATATCGAGACCTCGTGCTGCAACGTCAGTCGCCACCAAGACATCGAGGTTATCATTTTTAAAATCTCGCAAAACAGCCAAACGTTTTTGTTGCGCTAAATCACCATGAATGCCTTCAGCACGGTAGCCGAGTAATTTCAAGCCACGTGTCAGTTCATCAACACGGCGTTTCGTTCGACCAAAGACAATCGCCAACTCAGGTTTTTGAACGTCAAGTAAACGTGTCAAAATATCAAATTTTTCAAATTCTTTTGTTTTGATATAGTATTGATCAATGAGGTCAGATGTCATTTCTTTAGACACGATTTTGATGTGTTGCGGGTCTTTCATGAACTTCACGCCGATTTTCTTGATCGCATCCGGCATGGTTGCTGAAAAGAGTAAGGTTTGACGTGCTGCTGGTGTCGCTTTGATGATAAACTCTAGGTCATCAATAAAGCCCATATTAAGCATTTCGTCTGCTTCATCAAGAATCAATGTTTCGATGTCACCAAGCTGCAAAGCACGACGTTTAATCAAATCGACCATCCGCCCCGGTGTTCCGACAACAACGTGTGCGCCAGATTTGAGTGCTTTGATTTGCTTCTCAATACTTGCACCACCAAAGACTGAGCGGACTTTGATTCCTTTGTCGCGACCAAAGCGGAAGAGTTCTTCCTGTGACTGAACAGCCAGTTCACGCGTTGGTGCGATGACCAATGCTTGCAAACCACCATTGACGTCAATTTTATCAAGTGTTGGCAAGCCAAAAGCTGCGGTTTTTCCGGTACCCGTTTGGGCTTGACCGATCACATCTTTCCCCTCAAGGGCAAGTGTAATCGTTTGTTCTTGAATCGGTGTCGGTGTTTCAAATCCAGCCTTAACAACGGCTGATAGGATGTCTGCTGACAAACCAAGTTCTGTAAATTTCAAGTGTTTCTCCATTCAAATAAACATGGAGTTTTCGGTTCTTTTATCTCGTTTTTCTGTAAAAATAGTTGTTAAACAAACAATTTTGATCCCAATATCATCAGCTAAAAAACTCGTTTGCATTTCAAGCAAACAAGCTCAAAACGCTAAATCCAAATACTCCATTAGGGTATCGTTGCCCCAATCGGACAACTTCATAAGTATAGCACACTTTGAATGAAAATGATAGACGCTTGTTTCATAATGCGTTTTCATCAAAAAGCCAACAATTAGAAGTGTCCTAAAACACTCAAACACCTCCCGCTCGGAAGGTGTTTGGTCAATCGCCTTATCCTATCTCTCAACAAATGGTGTATCCGACAAGACAACATCTGGATATTTATCAGCAAACCAACGCTCAGCAAACTGATTTTCAAATAAGAACAACGGATTGTCGAAACGGTCTCTTGCCAAGATATTGCGAGAGCTAGACATCCGCTCGTCCAAATCATCTGGCGAAATCCAACGCACTGTCTTTTTGCCCATCGGTGTCATGACGACTTCGGCATTGTACTCGCCGACCATCCGATGCTGGAACACTTCAAACTGGAGCTGACCAACAGCCCCTAGCATATATTCGCCCGTCTGATAGTTTTTATAAAGCTGGATGGCTCCCTCTTGCACCAGCTGCTCGATTCCTTTATGGAAGGACTTTTGTTTCATGACATTTTTAGCCGAAACTTTCATAAACAGCTCAGGTGTAAAAGTCGGTAGCGGTTCAAACTCTATCTTAAGCGCGCCTGTCGTCAGCGTGTCACCGACCTGATAAGTCCCCGTATCATAGACCCCGATAATGTCACCCGCCACAGCATTCTCGACATTTTCACGCGACTCAGCCATGAACTGTGTGACATTGCTCAGCTTGACCGCCTTACCCGTTCGTGCCAATTTGACTGACATCCCTCGTTCAAATTCGCCCGAAACAATCCGAACAAAGGCAATCCGATCGCGGTGACGGGGATCCATATTGGCTTGAATCTTGAACACAAAGCCAGAAAATTCCGGCGTCATCGGCGAGATGACCTCATCCGTAATCGTCTTGTGACCTTGTGGGGCTGGTGCATAAGTCAAAAATGAATCCAAGAAAGTCTGCACACCAAAATTAGTCAAGGCAGACCCAAAGAAAACGGGTGTCAAGTTACCACGCAAGACTTCAGCCGCATCAAAAGGATTTCCCGCTTCCGTCATCAGCTCAATGTCATCTTTTGCCTGCTGGTAAAAAGGATTCTGCGAGAAAACTTGATCACCTTGGGCAAAATCAACAAAACGGGTGTCTCCCTTGTAAAGCTCCAACCGTTGATTGTGCATATCATAGAGACCTTCGAAGTTCTTACCCATCCCGATTGGCCAGTTCATCGGCGTTGACAGTATCCCTAGGACTTCCTCAAGCTCTGCCAATAAGTCAAGTGGCTCACGACCATCACGGTCAAGTTTATTGATAAAGGTAAAAACAGGAATGCCACGTTGCTTGACGACTTGGAACAGTTTCTTGGTCTGTGCCTCTATCCCCTTGGCGCTATCAATGACCATGACCGCCGCATCCACCGCCATCAAGGTCCGATAAGTATCTTCAGAAAAGTCCTCATGCCCCGGTGTATCCAAGATATTGACCCGCTTACCAGCATAGTCAAACTGCATGACAGAGGAAGTCACCGAAATCCCCCGCTGTTTCTCAATGTCCATCCAGTCAGACTTGGCAAAATGCCCAGTTTTCTTACCTTTTACAGTACCTGCCTCACGAATCTCTCCGCCAAAATAAAGGAGTTGTTCCGTGATTGTCGTCTTACCAGCATCTGGGTGACTGATAATCGCAAAAGTACGTCTGCGTTGAATCGCTGTTTCTAATGTCATCATTCTTCCTTATTCATATCCTAAATGACTGTCCTAGCAACAGTCTATTTTTGACTCAATGACCTTATTATAGCATACTTTCAAAAGGTCTTTTTGGGGAATGGCTAAAAGGACTTGTCCTTTCGGTCAAAAGGACTTGTTGTTTTGAGTAAAAGGACTTATTGTTTTAGGCAAAAGGACAAGTCCTTTTTGTAGAAAGAGTCGAACGCTTTTTGAAACGGTCGTGTTGTCAAATCCAATCCTAATTACATGGCCAGTTTAACCCTTGCTTGTTGATGAAGTCAGGAGAGTGGTTGAATCACTCATCTCCCCTCGAAAAGATTGCGTTTATCATCAATTGGATAGAGTTGGCTCAAAAAGATTATGAACATTAACAAGTATCGAAATGGCACATTTCTATCTATTGGTAGTTGCTATTTTTAATATTTGGCGTAAAAAGAGCAAGTCTTTTTGTAACATAACCATATCTTTGTTACACAACTTTCATGAAAGTTTCACACGATTTACATATCTATCTGGTAGACTGGAAAGCATGAAAACTTTTAATACACCGCAGAGGCCTTACTCTGCCACACTTTCTAAAAAAACTTTTGCCTTTTTTACGGCACTTCTATTTGCGGGTGGCTTATTTGCTACACACGCTAGTGCTGACGAGGTCACTTATGTCGTTCAAGCGGGAGATAGCCTATCGCAAATCTCAGACAAATTCTTTGGCGATCAAGATCACATCCAAAGTATCGCAGATGCCAACAAGATTGAAAATATTCGCTTGATTCACGTGGGGCAAGAGCTTAAATTCAATACAGAGACTCAGACTCACACACCAACCAAGACAGAATCCAAAAAAACAACACCAGCTCCTGCCGTAACCGCACCTAGAACTGCAAGTATCGCTACTCGAAACGGTTTTACTGCTAGCTCTGCCAAAGAAGCGATTGCCATGACCGAATCCGGTGGTTCTTATACCGCACAAAATGGTCAATACTACGGCCGCTATCAACTGACCCTTTCCTATCTCGGCGGTGACCTATCTGCCGAAAACCAAGAACGTGTCGCTGACAACTATGTCGCACAACGCTACGGCTCTTGGGAAGCTGCCTGGCAGTTTCATTTGGTTAATGGCTGGTACTAAAACAGTTCATTGACCTCATCAATCTAACTTAGAACATCAAACGCTCGATTAGCAGCCTGCCAATCGAGCGTTTTTTTATTATCTTGTTGACCTTGCGATTATCACAGTGTCTCGTGGGGATCAGTTATAACGCAAATAATAGCCCAATGTCACGTTATTTGTATCTGTCACGATATTAGTTTTATCATAAAAACTACTTTCCATATGTCTCACTTGAACATCTTCTTCCGATACCTTATCAGCAGCTAACTGTTTGGTAAAATAGGTTCTTTTGTCTCTGCAAATTCCCCACACATAGTTCTGATCTTGACGCATTCGTGACCCGTTGGTATAGAATTTATATTTATTAACCTCGTCTTGCGTCAAAAGATGTGGACCACCCTTAATAATATCGCTATGTCCCTCCTTAACGAAAAGACTATCCTGTCCATCAAGTTTGAAGCCAGCAAGTTGCAATTCTTTAATCAGATTAAGCGGGGTAGTACCGTCATCGCCGTAGTGCTTGCTTGCAGCACCGATTAACTTGACCACATCATCATGTATCATAAACTCTTTGTCCATCACGTGACTGATAGCTCTTGATGAAAAATAATTAGCAGACTCAAGGCCAAGATTTCGTGAAATTTTCCGTCCGTCTAAGGTGTAAGCAATCACTGTTTGTTTTGTCGCCTTGTCAGTCAGAGTGTCATCGTTACCATATTCTTTCTGCTCAGTTGCCAAATCATCACTTGCTTGTTTCGCTTCTTTTGACACGAGATTAGCATTTTCAAGAACTAAGAGACTTTGATCGCCAGCAAGTGATGCGGTTGTTGGCACTAAACAGTCCGCACTTGTAATTGGTGCCGTCGTGTTCGCATTCTGAACGCCGAGATACTGTTTATCTTGCTTGATACTTAAATCAATCTGTTTCAAACGCGGGTCAATTTTATTGTCAATTTGTTTTTGAACATTGTTTCTATCTGTCGCAGTCATCGCTCCTTTTAGTTTTTCGGATAAAAATGCCTTTTCATTTGTTAGGCAGACTTTTTGCGCTTGTAAATCTGTCAAGTCATACTGGATGGCAAACATTAACGGTACGTACATCATTTTAAATAATTTTTTATAGTAATCGTTGAACTGTTCTCGGCGCTTAAAGGTTTCGCTATTAAAGCAAAAGGCAAAGCTATTAAATTTTTGATAGACGCTAAAGATATCGCCTAAACTATTAAATGGGTCATTTTCGCCCGTCAAGGACAGGGCAAATAGTTTATAGGCATCGAGAAAGTCCGTGTCGGGTTTCTGGAAGGTACCCTTTTCATCAATATAACCAGAATGGTAAAGATCCCGTAAGTATTGTTGATCAGTTTGTGCTTGACCATCCGATAAATTTGTTGCATTTTCCAAGTCAACCATCGCCGTTTTGACATATTTAATTTTGGAGACATTGGTTTCGCTGAAAAGAGTATTTTCCCGCGTACTGAGTGCTAAAAGTCGTGCTTCAAAACGTGCTCTTTGTTGCTGATCAACGATAAACTTCGCATCATTAGTTAACTGTTTAGAGAGTTCTTTGATTTGAGCACTAATTTGAGCTAGGGCTTCTTTGATAGGATCTGGTTGGTTCGCATTGATGATTGAGACAACCATATCAATAATACTAAAAAGAGTTTCACCAAAAACGGTACATTTCATGATTGGAAGGTTGCGGAACTCTTTGCCAAATTCACCGATATTTTTCCAGATTTCTTTTGTGGCTGCTTTGCCCACTGTCATCCCTTTTTGTCCAATAATAGAATCTTCCGTATAGTCTTGTGGATTATTAGTATCATAGGTAATGGCTGGTGTAAAGTCATCATGGATGGCAAACTTTTTGCTCAGATTCAGATTATTGCCCGTCGCATCAAAAACTTTGGCATTCACTAGACCGATTTTGCCATCAGGATTGCGATTGACACGTTTATCAGGTAATTTATTAAAAACAACCGTGAGGGTATTCCCACTGCTAGTCACTGATTGGGTAATGGCAGTCTCAAAGCCGCCCTCATATTTGATGTTAGCCGCATCGAGCTGTCCAAACGAACCGTTGTCAACCTTTAAAGTCCAAGTATATTGTGGGTTCTCTGTATCTTGACTTGGTGTATCGAGTTTAAGACTACTCGTATAGCTGACTTCAGGGATATTATAGGGATCAGTAATGTTACAAGATACCGGCTGGTTGATAGGGATGCCATAGGGTTGATAGTCCAGATGACGTAGGATAGATAAAGTGCCTGTTTTCTCTAGGCCAGTGCTAGCAGTCCCATTGTGTGACAGGCTAACGGTCAGACCAAACCCATCATTATCACGCTCAATCTTGTCAACTATTGCATCATAGAAAGCGCCGGTCAAGGCGATATCTGCTGGGACAAGATCCGCTGTTGCTTTGACACCTGTCAAGGCGAAGTGCAGCTTATAGTGCACGATATTGCCCTCGACTTTTTGAACCACTTCTTTTAGCGGTGTTGTCAAGGATAGATCAGCATGTAAATTTTTCGGATCAACATAGCCAGGTGTGGCGATACTGGCACGCAAAACTTTTTGACTCCGATAACCATTAGAGTAGGCGATTGCGGGCTGGAGGTTAAGCGTTGTCGCCTCTTTGCTTCTATCTAAATGGTCTAACTTAAAGGCAACCGATTTTTTATCCCTTGCACGAACAATGTTAGTGATGGTCGCACCTTTAGCGCCATCTTCTAAAACAAAGTCATTGGCACTGAGATTTTTAGCAAAGCTACTCTCATCTTTGACACCATCTGTAATTGCCAAATTGCCCGAGAGCGTGTCGTCAATCTTGACTGTTGCTTTTAAATGTTCAATGTCGAAATGGATTTTAAACTCTTGATGGTAGACATTATCACTGGCTGGAATGATAATCTCAGCAGTTTTGTCTTTTGTTAAGTCAACCCGATTCAATTCAAAGTGCAGGATCGTATTATCCGTTTTATCCACTATGACTTGAATTGGGTAGGCATCGAAAAGACCACCTTTGAGGTCAATGTCGACTTTGTTTTTAACACCATTGTTGCTAAAGGTATAATCCTCCCCAGCCCGATCACCTTTGAGCGTAATGTCACCAGTTAGCTCAGTCGCTTCATCTGGTAAGGTCCCATCATTATCGTTATCATCGATTCTTGTTTTATTGATCACTAAATGGCTCAAGCTACAAGTGACAGCTGCAGCTGTGGCTGTCGTTTGTTTAGGAGCAGCAATTTTGCTTGCTGGCGCTGAGTCACTTGCTTGTGATGTTGCTGTTGCCTGAGCAGGTTTTTCAGCGCTTTGTTGGGAATTTCGACTCTGAGCAGTTTCTGCTTGCGTTGTTTGAGGCTGGTTAGCAACCTCATCAGCGATAACTGCCAAAGGACTAGCCAAGACAGAATTGAGTAAGACCACCAAACACAGTGAGGTCACAAGTTTCTTTTTCATAATTCTCCTAATGATTGCGACTGCTAACAGTCGCTGAGTTTTTAAATGATTGATAACCGTTAGTTGTGACGAAGGATTAGTTGTTCTAATTGTTCGTCATTTATAATTTTAGCATTGATTGATCGGAGAAGATGTAAAAGTTTTGTAAAATTTAATTTAGCCCTTGAAGACAAGTGCCCCAGTATCTGAGAATAGCGGCAAAAAAGCAAGCTACGTTGTATGAGGTAGCTTGCTTTTCAGACCATGCGTGCGTCTTTTCTGACCACGCGTGCGGGTTTTTTGGCCACGCGTGCGGGTTTTCTGACCTCGCCTGCGTCTTTTCTGACCACGCGTGCATCTTTTTTGACCACACGCGCGTCTTTTCTGACCATGCGTGCGTCTTTTTTGACCTCGCGTGCGGGTTTTTTGACCACGCGTGCGGGTTTGCAGACCATGCGTGCGTCTTTTTTGACCTCGCGTGCGTCTTTGTAGCTAGCGCTCGGTTTGAGCGCCAATCAGTCTTAATGAATCAAGTAATTGATTGGGAAGTCTTTCCCTTTCTTTAAAATAGTAACTTGCATTTTGTTATGTTGCCATTTAGTCGGGAGCCATCTGTTGCCCACACCTTCAGAAGACATAAATGAGTAATATTCATAGAAGGCACGGGTTTTACCACGCTCTTCTCCCTTATCATTTTTGATTTTACTGTTTAATTGATTGCCTTGATAGTAGTCACCATAGAGATCATAATCTGGCCAATACATAAAACCAGATTCGACCCCTTTATCATCTGTTGTGGGATCAAAATTATTGGCATATACTGGTCTATCTTTTAGTTCTGGGAAATATTGACTAAGCGTTTGATTCTTAGCATCCAATCCAGCAATGAGATTTGACAATTCTTTACTAGATAAGGCATTCTCCATATTATAGCCTTGCGGATTATTGTCACAATTCTCAGGTCTTTTACCATCCAGATCATTTACAGACTTGACAAACTGCCCCCCTCTAGCATTGAGATCGGAAGTCCCCCACAGGGTATTAGAGGTCTTATTCCATTTTTTCTGTTGCGCCTCTGCACCTCCCGCACTACCTAGTACAGCTCGATACAACGGACAATTGTCCTGAATTGTAAAAGAGGTGTCAGCCGCAAAATCATAGTAGTTCCCCTCGTTAGCGAGCGCTTTTTCTTGAGCTAGAACTTTCTGATTTTCAATGTAACCTTGCTCAATTTTTTGGCTTAACTCAGTTAATGGCGTGGTTGTGTTGTGTTCGGCTGCGGTGATATCCCCATAAGTTCTTTGATAGTCTTTTTCTGGATCGATTTTCGTCACCGTCTTGCCTAAGAGATTGAGCGCTTTACATTCATCTTGTTTTTTGAAATTTGAGTAGTTAATTAAGTCAGCTTTAATACTTATCTCAGTAGGAGAGGTCTTATCTTTCCAAAATTTTTCGTCATTAGTCAAGCGATCAAGGGCGATTGACGTTGCTTCAGATCGTAGGCTTTCTGCAAGGACTCCCAATGTTGCAACTTGTGTCAGGTATACCCAATCATCCTTAATTGTTTCATTCCATTTTTCTCTGTCAGCAAAGGTCTGTGTGTTAATCTCGTTTGCAAGAGATTTATAGGCTGCATAGAGGTCAAAAGTATTATAGGGGTGATCGTTTACGTTTCGTTTAACCAAGGCATTACCAAATTTTTGGAGATTACCAACAAAATTCGTGTTATTGTTATCCGTGGAAAATTGAAACTTACCATTGATTAAGGTACCTTCACCAATCAAATGGTAAATACTTTTGGTGTTCATATCAAATGTTTCAGGACTAGGTGTTTCACCAGTGAAAAATTTCTTAGCATTTAACTCGGCAGTGAGGGCATCAGTACCGCCGTTTGCCGTTCTAAAATTTTGCTGCATGGTGATTTGTTCTTGAACGAATGGACAAATGGTTGCCAAATCAATTTTGCGATTGACAATATTAAAATGCGCATTTGTCTGTTCTTGGAAATAAGCCAGGGTATTAGCCAAATTGTTAATGGCATCAAATTCAGGCGAGTGTTTATCAGAAGAACAAGCAAAATCTAAGAAGAGACTAATCAGAGGACCAAATAATGGTCCAAAATTTAAGAGCTTGGCAACGCCAATCTTACCTTCTTTATAAGCTAGACCTTTACCGGCTTTCCAAGCCTCCTTAGTCCCGTCTGCTAAGGCTGCAGTCGCCCAAGAAGTAGCAGATACCACGGCGTTAATAATATCGTTCGTCTCACCGCTAGTCAAAGATGCATTAGCACCCGTCCCATTAAGGAGCTGACTATCAGCTGCATTGTTTATCGGTTGGAGCGACGTCGTTGTCTCGCCTTGAAGCTGTGCCAAATCATTATTTAATTTTGCGATGCCCTCGGCTATTTCTTTATCCGAATAGACTTTTTTTGTAGGTGTCGGAGCAGGGGCAGGGGTGGGGGTTGATGGTTCATCCGCCCAAGTCGATGGGTCGCCTCCCATGGCAAAGGCTGTTTCTACGTGTAACAGGTTAGGTAACATTAAAGTGCTAAGTGCCAAAAGCGAGACAGCGCGTTTCCAACTGCTCTTTTTAAATCGTTTCAACGTTTTTCTCCTTAGAAATAAGATGGTTTAAATGAGTGCAAAATTTTCCTTGTGAGGAAAGATTAACCGGTCCAATCTTCCCTCACTAATAAGTTTAACATCGATCAGCTGAAAGAAATGTAAATATTTGTTATAGATTAGGTAAAAGTTTTGTAAATTTTGCGTGAACAAAAACCGCCTTATTGCGAATGGCAATAAGGCGGTTTTGAGAAAAATAATCGGATAAATTACCGCAACCCATTTTTAGAACTTTAGTCTCTAAGTAACCGCTAATGTTAATTATAGTAAAATATTCCAAACTCCCTTCAAAAATTCTAAAATATTCTTTCAAGAATAGTTACCAAGATTAGTGACGATATGACAAATAAATTCCCAATGTTTTGTCAAGAACAGTTTTTTTCGAATTAAGGTCACTGCTCCCAATCATAGTTTCATAAAAAGCTGCTTTAACTTCTTTTTCAGTAACATTATCACTCAATAATATGTTTGTATAGTCGGTATACCGATTTACTTGAAACATAAAATACCATCCCTTTTCTTTGGTCTCACGACTTTTATTGGTAAAGAGAACGAAATTATTTAGATCGTCCTGAGTCACACGTGTGAAGCCGGGGTTGCCTTCAAAAAAGAAACCACCTAGAAGCAATTCTTTTCGGAGGTTAAGTTTTGTAACCCCGTCATCAGCATAGTGTTTGCTTGCAGCATTGATTAGTTTGACCACATCATCGTGTGTCATCCGATTCTGAACATCGTAACCCGAACTATAATCAATAGATCGTACTGCAAAATCACGTGTAGAACTTAATCCAAGGACACCTGAAATTTTCATACTTCCTAAAGTATAAGCGATTATCTTGGCCGCAGGACCGTTACTAGTACTAGCCTCCTGCTCTTCAGTTGCCAAATCATCGTTCGCTTGTTTCGCCTCTTTCGAGGTGCGATTGGCATTTTCAAGGAGGCGGATGCTCTGATCGCTGCCAAGTGAAGCAGCTGAATCTGAGACATCCGCGTCAGCTGTGGTGACCTCTTCTGACGTTTCCGCATTCTTGACACCGAGATATTGTTTATCTCGCTTGATGCTTTCGTCAATCCTTATCAAACGGGGTTCAATGTTATCCGCAATTTGTTTTTGAACAATGCTTTTGTCTGTCTCAGTGATTGGCCGACTTAGTTTATCGGTCAAGAACGCTTTTTCGTTTTGTAAGCTGACTTTTTGTGACTGTAAGTCTGTCAGGTCATACTGGACGGCATAGATGAGCGGGGCGTAAGTCATTTTAAACAAGTTTTGATAGTAGGTATTGAACTGTTCCCTGCGCTCAAAGGTTTCGGTGTTAAAGCAATAGGCAAAACTATTAAAGTTCTTGTAGACGGTAAAGATGTCGCCTAGACTATTGGTTGACTCGTTTTCGCCTGTCATAGCTAAAGCAAATTGTTTATAAGTGTCAATAAAAGCCGTGTTGGCTTCGTGAAGATTACCAGATTCATCAATATAATCTGAATGGTAAAGATTGCGTAAGTATTGCTGATCAATCTTTGCCTGACCCTCAGACAAATTATCCTGATTGTTCTCAACGATTGCCAGATTGACGTTTTTTAGTTTATTAATGTTGGTTTCGTTAAAAAGTGAATTTTTCAGCGTGCTAAATGCCATGAGTCGCGCTTCAAACCGTGCTCTTTGTTGTTGATCAACGATAAAGTCTGTATCATTTTTTAGCTGATTAGATAGTGCGGTGATTTGCTCGCTAAGTTGATTAATGGCTTCTAGGACCGGATCAGGTTCCTTATCTTTGCTTAGCTTGATAAACATGTCAATCAAACCACAAATAGATTCACCGAAAACAAGACACTTCAAGGCTGGACATTTCAGAAACTCTTTGCCAAATTCGCCAATATTTTTTGCAGCTTCTTTAATGATTGTTTTGGAAAGCGTCCAACCATCTTCTCCAGTAAGGGTGCTCGGCGAATAGTCTCCATTAGTCGTATCATAGGTAATCGCCGGCACAAAGTCATCATGGACAGCGAAACTTTGGCTTAGGCTCTGCTCCTCGCCAGTGACATCATTGACTTTCGCAGACACTAGACTAATCTTACCATCAGTATTGCGATTGACCCGTTTATCCGGTAGTTTCGTAAAGACGACCTTGAGGGTATTACCGCTACTAGTCACTGATTGTGTGACCGCATTCTCAAAGCCACCTTCATAGCGAATGTTAGCAGCTGCATTACTACCAAATGTTCCGTTAGTAGCTGTTAAAGTCCAAGTGTATTGCGGCGTTTCAGTATCTTGGCTAGGCGTATCGAGATGTAGCTTTCCACCATCATAGCTAACTTCAGGCACGTCATAAGTATCCGTTAAATTACAGCTGACAACCTTATTAACAGGGATGTCTTGAGGCACATAGACCAGATGTCTTAGGATCGAGATACCACCTGTTTTGGCAGCTAGTTTCTGAGTCCCCTTATGCGACACAGTTAGGATCAGCGTATTCTCGCTATGCTCAACCTTGTCAATCGTGGCATCTTGGAAGGCACCGGTCAAGCTAATATCTTCTGAAGAAAAGTCGGCGGTTGTTTGCGTACCTGTTAAGGCGAACGCCAGACGGTAAGTCACAGTATTATTGACAACTTTTTCAACGCTTTGTGACGTCAAACTTAATTTGGCAGTTAATAGTGTTGGATCAACATAGTCAGGTGTGGCAACCGTCCCACTCAGGACTTTTTGGCTGAGGTAGCCATTAGAGTAGGCGATTGCTGGCTGAAGCTTAATCGTCGTTGTCGCAACAGTCCGATCTAACGGATTGATGGTAAAAGCGACCGACTTCTTATCAGCTGCACGGACAATGTCCGTGAGTTTAGCATCCTTAGCCGCATCTTCTAAGCCAAAGTCACTTGCCGTTAAGTTTTTGGCAAAGCTACTCTCGTTTTTGACACCGTCCGTGATGACTAAATTGACCTTATGATCGGTACTAATCGTCGGTGTCGCCTTGAGATGTTCAATATCAAAGCTAATTTTGATCTCTTGATGATAGACGTTATCACTAGCAGGAATGATCAGCTCGGCTGTCTTTTCATCGCTCAAGTTGAGCTGAGTCAAGTCAAAGTGCAGCGTTCGATTATCAGTCTCATCAATTTCATAACTAGGATAAGCACTGTAAAAGCCATCTTTTAAATCAACATCTGGTACTTTATTGATCGTCCCATTAGTACTAAAGGTATAATCTGCATCGCCTCGATCACCTGTTAAGGTAATATCGCCTGATAGCTCAGTCGCTTCGTCTGGCAAAGTCCCGTCATCGTTGATTTTTTTACCATTGACTTTTAGATTGGTCAGGGTGGTTGGGATAGGTTCTGGCGCTGGTTCAGGAGCTGGGGTTGGAGTTGGGGCGGGTGGTGTCGGGTCAGTTGACAGATCATAGATGTCTGTGATGGCGCAACTCACAGTCTGGCTCATGCGAATAAACTGTGGGTGGTAACACAAATTACGCAAGATAGAGATACTGCCCGTTTTATCTGATGTCTTAGGCGTACCTTTATGCGAGAAAGTAATTGTAAAATTTGATGGATTAGTCATCTCAAATTGATCAATTGTAGCATCCTGAAAAACACCAGTCAGGGCAATATCCTCTTGTTTCACAAGATCGAGGTAAGCACCTGCTACTTTAAAACTCATCTGATAGGTCACACTGCCATTATCGACTTTTTCAATGGTTTGTGAGGTTTGGGTTAACGACAGATAATCAGTTGCCGCCGCTACTGCTTGCGTGGTTGTAGCTTGTTTGGCTAAGTCATCCACAATGACCGATAAAGGACTTGCCAAGACAGAATTGAGCAAGAGTGCCAAACAGAGATAGGACAAAAGTTTCTTTTTCATGTACGCTCCTAATGTGTGCGACTGATAAAAGTCGCTCATAATGAGTTGAGACTGACTGAACTCAGTCATTGCTAGCGCTGCCCTTTAGACTTGTGCGGTCTGTACAATCCTCCCACCATTTAAAAGGCAAGCGCTACTATTGCCATAGATAAAGTATTTGAGTCGACTAGAGCCTATTGTCTTCTGGCAATAGGCTCTTAGGATAAGATAGTGTTAGCAAGCTATTTGGTGCCTAGAGGCTAGTCACCGGAACGTCTCCAGCTTAGTAATCTAACACATCACCAGCTAGTTTTTCATTTAAAATTCGGGCTGCTGCATAGATGACGAGGATTGAGATGAATGATCCCATCGTCACATCACTGAGGAAGTGAGCGCCGATTCTCAGGCGGGAGAATGCCATCAGTGTGCCGAAAGCAACCGCGAAGATGAATGTGTTGCGCCGTTTGTTAGCGTGTTGTGGTGCGACAAACAGTGGCAAGAAGAGGGCGATCCAACCTTCTTGAGAGTGACCAGATGGGAATGATTTATGGCCGTTGTCGCCATTGATCTGCAACCAAGAAGTAAAGTTAGACCAATGGGCATTCATTTCATAAGGACGGAAACGACCCCAGAGGGCTTTCATGCTGTTGACCAGAGTATCCGCAGCAAAAACGACGACAATACCAGCTAAAGCAACATAAGTTAAGCGTTTCATTTCAGCTTCATCTTTGCTCGCCAGCCACTTGTAGCAAAGGACAGTGCCGAGGATCACCAAGACAATCGTTGCCCCGACAAGCGTTGGCATATACCATGATGGAAAGGCAGATTGACCGCCACCATCATTATTAGCCGCACCGATCGGCAGGCCTTTTTTGACATTATTCAGTGAGGTTACCGTGTAAAAGAGCGCCATCTTGACAGCTTGCCAAGTCTCATAGATACTGGCAACGACTGCCAAGACTAAAACTGCTAATTTACCGAAACGATCGGTCTCAGTCTTTTGTATCCGATAATAGAAGACTTGAACCGCCATAAAGATGACGATATTAGGAAAAATTAAGCCATAGTTTTGGAAAATCGTGCCAAAAATAGACCCCTGATTCATAATAGCGTGTGAAATAGGTTTATCAAATAATGCGCCGATAGCAAGTAATAGCACGACAATAGAGAGTGTGATATGTTCTGCTTTGAAACGAACTTGTGTCTTTTCAGTCGATTGTGTAGTCGATTGTGTGAATGCCATGTGGCAATCTCCTTTTCGTTTTTTAAGATATGAGTTGGCCTTCTCACTTAATAGTTTAACACTGATTGTGCCTTTCGTTTGTAAATGCTTTGTAAAAAAATAGGTTGTTTTTTGTAAAAATAATCAGAAAGCGCTAGCTTGGAACATGACCGACCATGTTCCGAACTCGAGCTTTGATCCTTTGAATGCCGACTTCGGAGTTCTGAACTCGCTAATTCCTATTCTGAACGTCTTCGAGCTTACTTTTCACAAGCTCGGGCTCTCTTTTTACAAGCTCGAGCTTACTTTTTTCAAGCTCGAGTCTACTTTTTTCAAACTCGAGTCTACTTTTCACAAGCTCGAGTCTACTTTTTTCAAACTCGAGCTCTCTTTTTACAAACTCGGGCTTACTTTTCACAGACTCGAGTCTACTTTTTTCAAACTCGAGTCTACTTTTTTCAAACTCGAGTCTACTTTTCACAAGCTCGGGCTCACTTTTTACAAACTCGAGCTTACTTTTTACATACTCGGGCTTACTTTTTACAAGCTCGAGCTCATTTTTTACATACTCGAGCTTACTTTTTACAGACTCGAGCTCACTTTTTACAGACTCGAGTCTACTTTTTTCAAACTAGGGCTTACTTTTCACAGACTCGAGCTCACTTTTTACAAACTCGAGCTTACTTTTTACAGACTCGGGCTCACTTTTTACAGACTCGAGCTTACTTTTTTCAAACTCGAGTTTACTTTTTACAGACTCGAGCTCACTTTTTACAGACTCGAGTCTACTTTTTACAAGCTCGAGCTCACTTTTCACAAGCTCGAGCTTACTTTTTACAGACTCGAGTCTACTTTTTTCAAACTCGGGCTTACTTTTCACAAGCTCGAGCTCACTTTTCACAAGCTCGAGCCCTATCTGAACGGGAACGAGGGGATTTAGCCATCGCTCGTTGGCGCTCCTGATTGCAAGCGCGCCGCCCTGCCCTTGTGACGCAAAGATAACAAGAAAAGCTCCGCTGATTTTATAGCTATCCGTCTTAAAAATTGTTGGAACGACCAAGCTATCTGCTCGTTTTTTTGATAAAATAAGAGGTATCAAACAAGAATCAGGTAAACGCATGAACTTAACGCTTCACGAAATCGCAGCAGCTGTCCAAGCTAAGAATGATATCTCAGCCTATCCCGATGTCCGACTTGGACAGATTGAATTTGATAGCCGGCGGATCCAAGCTGGCGATCTTTTTCTGCCCCTCAAAGGGAGGCGAGACGGGCATGACTTTATTCCCACGGCTTTTGAAAACGGGGCGATCGTAACCTTTTCTGAGCGGCCGGTTGATTTTCCGCACCTTTTGGTCGACAATACCGAGCAAGCTTTTCAAACATTGGCCCATTATTATCTGCAAAAGACACAGGTCGATGTCATTGCCATCACAGGCAGCAATGGCAAAACAACGACCAAAGATATGTTGGCGCAGATTCTTGCGACGACCTATCCGACCTATCAAACACAGGGGAATTACAATAATGAAATTGGCATGCCTTATACCGTCCTTCATATGCCGGAGGGAACAGAAAAGCTCGTCTTGGAGATGGGGCAGGATCGTCTCGGTGACATTCATCTCTTGTCAACATTGGCACAGCCGAAACTTGCGGTAATTACCCTGATTGGAGAGAGTCATCTGGCCTTTTTTGGTACACGGGAAAAGCTCGCCGAGGGTAAGATGCAGATCGTAGATGGCTTGGTCAAAGGGGGTGAACTGATTGCCCCTGCGGATAAACTGATCAATGCCTACCTACCCGACAATCAGAAAATCACCCGATTTGGTCCAGATGCCGATATTTATCTGACTGCCCTCTATGAACACAGGGACACCATCACTTTTTCAGTCAACTTTCTGGATGGCGACTTGACCATTCCGTTCCCCGGTAAGTTTAATGCGACCAATGCCATGCTGGCAGCTTATGTCGGAAGATTGGAAGGGGTCAATTTTCAACAGATCAAAGCTGCGCTGGCAGACTTGAACTTGACTAAAAACCGAGTCGAATGGCTAAAAGCTGCCAATGGTGCCGATATTTTATCAGATGTCTACAATGCCAACCCCACTGCCATGCGGTTAATGCTGGAAACTTTCCAAGCGATTGAGCGACATCAGGGTGGTCAAAAGATTGCTGTCTTAGCCGATATGAAAGAGTTGGGCGCACAGTCAGCCCAGCGCCACGCCGAGTTGGTCAGCGCCCTCGACCCTCATACCATTGATCAGCTCTACCTTTATGGCGAGGAAATCGCACCGCTTGCCCAAGCAGCTAGGACACGCTTTGCGCCAGAGGCGGTCCATTATTTCCGGAAAGATAGAGAAAGAGATGGCTTTGATGCCCTGCTTGCCGCACTGACAGTTGGGATAGGGCCTCATGATCAGGTCTTGCTCAAAGGCAGTAACAGCATGCGCTTATCAGAGCTTGTGACAGCTTTACAGGGCAAGGCAGACGCCTGACACGTCCCTGACAGTGTCACTTCCCTTGAGCCTTGCCCGTGTTGGCGGCGCAAGCATCCGACAAAGACAAGGAAATGACACGGTCGTACCAATTGTTATTTTTTAAATGATGACTTTAGTCTTAGATTGAAAAACTAGGAGAGCAAGCGCGATGCAAAAAAAGACGGTTAAAAGCTATGACGGGACTGAGATTTACTATGAAATCCACGGTTCAGCTGGCAAGCCGATTCTGTTTATCAACGGTAATCATGTCGCAAGGACAATCTTCAAAGGGCAAATGTCCGCCTTTCTAAAGGCGGGTTACCAGATCTTTCTGATGGACAGTCGGATGCAGGGAGATTCTGGGAATGTCAAAAACACACTAGAATATGAGGATATGGCCAGAGATGTGGTCGCTTTAGTGCAAGCTGAAAACTTAGTCAGACCAACAGTCTTGGGGTATAGTGATGGCGCGAATGTTGCCATGGTGACGAGCGTGATGTTCCCAGAACTTCTCGGGACATTGATTTTAAACTCGGGAGACCTGCAACCAAAAGGGGCGATTCTTCCTGTCAGGATTGGGATCTTTTTTGAACGTTTATGGACAAAACTAATTGGGTGGATGACGCGCAATGATCGCGCCTACCAAGTCGTCTCCCTCATGGTCAAGCCAACACCTGTCACTTTAGCACAATTAGCTCAGATCTCCAATCCAGCCCTCGTCATCTGCGGCCAGTTTGATTTTATCAAAAGAAGTGAATCAAAAAGCATCGCTCAGGCGATACCAAATAGTACATTTATCGTCGCAAAAGGGATGACACATCTATTTTTAGTCACCCATCCTAATCGGTTTAATCGCTATGTATTGGATTATTTGACTTTAAATGAGGCGTGACACCCTAAAAAGCCCGTGACCATCAGCCGTGGTCACGGGCTTTTTCTTTAATTTTGGAGCTTACTTTCTCTCGTTTCAAAGGCCTCAATTGCTAAAGCAACTAATCTGTCAATCAAGTCAGCATAGCTCAAGCCCATGTTTTCCCACAAGAGTGGATACATTGAAAACTGGGTAAAGCCCGGTATCGCATTGATCTCATTGAGGTAAATCTGCCCATCCGCCGTCATAAAGAAATCGCAGCGTGACAGACCTGTTCCCGCCACTGCACGATAGGCTTTTTCAGCCTGCTGGCGCATGTCTACCATGACCGCTTCAGGAATGTTCGCCGGAATCGCCATCGTGATCTGATTGTCGATGTACTTCGATTGATAATCATAAAAGGCAACGTCCTTGACAACTTCCCCCGGCCATGTGGTTGTCACTTGCTCATTACCGAGGACTGCGACCTCGATTTCTCTAGCGTCAACCCCTTGCTCGATTAAGATCCGACTATCAAATTTCAAGGCTTCATCAATTGCCGCACGCAAGTCTTCTTGGCGGTCGACCTTGGAAATGCCTACGGACGAGCCCATATTAGCTGGCTTGACAAAGACTGGATAAGTCAGTTTTTCCGTCACTTCTGCTATCTTAGCCGTAATCTCGATCTCTGTGATGTCAGTCAAGGCAACGTAAGGCACTTGTGGCACATCCACTGATTCAAACACGTGTTTCGCCATGATCTTATCCATGGTCACACTGGCTGATATAATCGACGGTCCGACATAAGCCAATTTTAGAATTTCCAAAAAGCCTTGAATCGACCCATCTTCGCCCATCGGTCCATGCAGGACTGGGAAGACAACAGCATCTTTTTCATAAATGCTGGCTGGTGAAACCTTGTCTGCCAAGTTTACTGTCTCATTTGTCATGAGTTTGGTAGCCGAGTCAGGTGTCTGATCAAATGTCTGGGTCTGAACAAAGTCACCCGTTTGCGTAATGAAAAAAGTCTTGACCAGATAGTTATCATAGTTGATGGCAGAGATGACACTCTCCGCTGAAAGTACCGAAACCTCTCGCTCAGCACTACGCCCACCGTATAATAAAATCAAAAGTTGTTTGGACATCATGTCTCCTTGTATAAGATGTTGAGGCGACTGCTCGCCTCAAGTAGTTGTTCTCATTATATCACAGCTGGTAGGGGATGATCTGACGACTTGCTCTGACCTTCAGATTTCTTGTCGATTTTCGACTGCCTTGCTCAAGGTTACCTCATCTGCATATTCGATATCGCTCCCAACTGCGAGACCTCGTGCCAACCGTGTCACTTTGATTCCCGCAGGTTTAATCATCCGTGCCAAATACATGGCTGTCGCTTCGCCATCACTGGTTGCATTTGTCGCAATGATGACTTCCGTTACTTCACTAGCCATGAGTCTGGTAATCAGTGACTTGACATTAATATCATCTGGACTGACCCCATTCATCGGACTAATCGTCCCATGCAAAACATGATAGAGCCCCCGATATTCTCGGATTTTTTCCATGGCCAGCACATCTTTTGATTCCTCAACCACGAAGATCGTCGTCCGGTCTCTTGATGTATCCGTACAGATATTGCAAGGGTCCGCATCTGTCAAGTTGCCACAGACGCTACAAAAGTGCAAATCTCGCTTTGCCGATAAAAGATTGGCCGCAAAGCTATTGACATCATCATCTGACATACCAATCGTATAAAAAGCCAGCCGAGTCGCTGTTTTTTGGCCAATACCTGGCAATTTCGAGTAGGACTCGATTAGCTTGGCAATTGGTTCTGGATAATAAGCCATCCTTGCCCCCTTTCTTTCAAAGTTGTCAACACTCAGACTGAGTAGCCTAGAGAGAAGCTACTTAAAGCCATACATCGACTGATAAAGATTGACAATATCTCGTGTGATATATTGATTGGCATAGGTCGTTGACCCGTCTGGGCGAATCAAGGTATCTGGTACCATGACCCCGATTGCGATCTGAGGTTTTTCTGACGGCGCATAGGCCACGACGTTATTGACAGAGGTATAAAGCTGATTGCCATTGCTGTCCAAAGTATAGGTTTCCGATGTCCCTGTTTTAGCATTGACACTGACACTTGCGCCCTCCATGATGTGTTTCCCTGTTGCCATACTATCACCATGTGTCACTTGATACATGCCTTGCTGCAGCAGACTGATATTTTCTGTCGAGATGGCCACTGTGTTCAGCGTTTTAGAGGCAATCGTTTTATCTAGTGTCCCTAGAGGATTATCTCCCTGATTCTGATAAACACCTTCGACAAGATGAGGTACAACACGCTTACCATCATTGGCAATCGTTGCGGCATACTGGGCTAATTGCAAGGGCGTATAGGTGTCATACTGACCAAAACTTTCATCTAAATAATTGGCTGCATCAGCATTTTCTCCGATATAACCCTTAGAAGCACCTGGAATATCCAGACCGGTCGAGACACCCAGCCCAAATTCACCATAAGTTTTCCGAAGTTTCTTGAAAGAATCCTCCAGTTTAGAAGTATAAATCGCCATGTTAGGCTGATAAGGTTGCCCCAAGATATTCAGCACGGTCTGAATCATATAAGTATTAGAAGAGTATTCCAAAGCCTGAACTGCTGAAATCGGCAAGACCTGTCCCTTGGTAAACCAAGACTGCTTAGGTGCCGACCCCTGAATTTGAATCGGCTGATCATTAAGAATCTGATTGCCAGTTAGGGCATTGTTTTCCCAACCAGCTGCAATCGTCCCCATCTTGACCACGGAACCTGGGACAAAAGCGTGTTGGATGGCACCTAAGGCATCATCCGTGATTTGACCCGTTTCCTTATCATTGGCGATACCTGCCATGGCATAAATGGCACCGGTCGATGGATTGATGACAACAGCATAAGCCCCTTTAGCAACTGCACCGTATCCGTCAGCTTGCAAGGCCGCAAAATTTTTCTTGAGAATATCTTGCACACCTTGTTGGAACTTCAAATCAATGGTCAGTTTGAGATTTTTACCTTTTTCTCCCTTGACAAGTGTTTTTTCTCCAGTGACTTGGCCTTTTTTGTCAACCGTAACTTGCTTGACAGTATTAGTGCCATGCAGCTCGTCCTCATAGCCTCTTTCTAAATAAGATGTGCCGACACGGTCATTCCGAGCATACCCTTTTTTGAGATAATCAGCCAAATCTTCTGCCGGTATCCCAGTTTTTTCACTGGTCACTGTGCCCAAGATACTAGTCAAGGTCGAATCAGAATAAGCTCGATCCCATGTCGTGCCGACAGAAATGCCCTTAAACGAACGCTCATTTTCTGCAATCGTTGCCTGTTGCGCAGCCGATAGATCGCCTGAAGAAAGGATAGTCGTTGCAAAATTAGAGGTCGCATTCATCCGCTTGAAGAGTTTGGCTGCCAATTCTGTCTGATCATCATAGGCAACTTCCTCCGGTGTGACTTTTTTGACGTACTTAGCATAAAGCTCTGACTCAGAAAGTTTTTCTCCCGTTTTGGCATTCACACGTTCTGAGGCCTTCAATCTTTTTTGGACGTTTGCCAGATTTTCTGGATCAGCTAAAAAAAAGTCCGCTTTGTCTCGGCTTGTGAGCACATCATTTTTTTCGGATTCTGGTATCACACTAGCGACTTTGATTGCAACTTGTCGCATTTGCTCAGCCGTCATCGTATTACTGCGGGTAAAATTAATCGTTTGCACTGCCCTATTGCTGACCAACGGTGTGCCTTTGGCATCATAAATTTGCCCCCGTATCGTCCCCTCTGTCACAGTTGACGTCGCACCAGTGGTCACTAATTTCTTGTCATAAAAACTTTTGTTGACAATCTGCATCTGGTAAAGCCGGCCAATCAACAACAAAAACATAGCAAAAATAGCAAAAAATAAAACATTAATTCGCTTTAAAATGGCTTTGGAAGGCTTATCCAGCACGCGTGCTGTTTTCATTTTCTTAATCTTGTTTTTTGATTTCATTAGTACCATTATACGATAAAGTTGCCTAAAAAAAAACCTGTGGGTGTCAGATTTTAATTTGCTCAAATTTACTTTCACTGGGAGCCTCAGCGCATCACTTAATGCCTAGTGCTTCCAACATAGCTGATACGCTGCTCGATAATTTCGCTGGTTCAGACAGGGATACTGTCAACTCCCACGGGCTTGTGCCCTCTTCTACCGCTAACTCAAGGAACACTTTCTGAAATCTAGTCAGGTCTTTTGAGCTAAGCAGCAGTCTAACATCCTCATCAGATAGTAATATCGCATCTCGTTGGATGGCTTTATTTAAATAACGTACCCATTGATAACTATGCCATTGTGATACTTTAGCCGCATTAATATAATAATCTACCCAACTCATTTTAGATACCTCATCTTTCCCCCAAAAAATTTTCCTTATTTATATTATACCCATATCATTCATTATTTTGGAGGGACTTTCAAATTTATTGCCAAGCCGAAAACATCTAAATGCTAAAGGACTGTCTTAATAGCACCCCTAGGACTTATATCGTCTCACTTTTTAGCTAGATATAAAAGATTGCTGCGAAACCTCCGCTGTTTTATCATTAATATCGATCCATACGAGCTACTAATCCCACCTCTTTTGGCGTGCTTAAAACGCCAATTAAAAAATAAAATACAAAAACGACTAAACATCTCTAGTCGTTTGCTATTTCTTTTCGTAAATCTGATAAAATTTTTGGCAATACTTCCTCTAATTGAGATATATCAATTCTAACAGCATCTAAAATTTCTCTTTTAGGAATGTTATTGTATTCATGGTCAATAAAATTACGCAATAAACGGATACTATTCCAATCGACATAAGGATATTTTCCCTTTGTCTGCTCTGATAACTTAGCTAAACTTGCTTGCTCGCCTATCTGTGATAAGCTAAATGAAATGTTCTCAATAACCATTTCATCACTTAAATCAATTCCTAATTGAGAAAATCGTGTCATATTTTCTCTAATTCTTTGGATATTATAAATCATTAATTCAATATATCGCAAATCATTCTCTACGCTATCCCGCAACTAGCTCCACCTTATCTTTCTCAAATCGTTTTGCTAATCTGTTTTCAAATCTAGTAAACTTATGTATTCTTTCTACCGTCAATAAATCAACTGGTAAACCTAATACCTGTTCCAATTCAGTTTTTAGCCTAATTTGTGCCAAAATACCTCGGACATTGCTATTTTCATAATTAAAAGCTAAATCTACATCACTATCCTCATCAGCTTCCCCACGTGCATATGAACCAAAGAGATAAACTTCCTTAATGCCATATTTTTTAGCTACAGGTATTATTTTTTCTTTGATTTCCTCAATAGTCAATACTGTCATTTTGTTTACCTCCTCAGTTCTTTCTTAATTTCATTATACCACAATCCTTTAAAACGTAACTTTTCTCTAGTTCATGTATTTTGAAAGGGCTAAATTAAAGGATAGTAAACAAATTTGCAAACACTTTAAAATAGGGTTGTGTTATCTACTTACCAAAATATTTACCACCGTAACCATTTCATTTTTTATTTTGATTTCGGAAAAAGGTTCTATATACTTTACAATAGCAGAATTTCTCCCTACCACCGTGAGTATACAGAACCTAAAATATTTATATCTTTCAATCAACACAAGATTTTTTAGGGTTTCTCTAAAAACTTCTCTTCCTGCCTGATAAACGTAAAACAATAGTATCAAAATGAGCAGACAATTTTTTAAAGCTATCCTAAAGACCTAACATGGCATCAGTAATCTCTGTGGTTTCAGTTTTTGAGGCGTAATAGTCTTGATCTTCCAGCTTGAATAGACCTCGAAATAAATTGATTGGAAAGCTATTGATCAGACCATTATAGAGCTCAGCTTCGGTATTATAGGTAAGTTTAAAGTTGGCAAGGCTATCTTCAGATGCTTTGATTTGATTGATCAATAGCGCTACATTTTCGTTTGCTTTTAATGTTAGGTAAGCTAAGACAAGATTAGAAAATTGCTCAGAACTTTTAATGCTCACGATGCTTTTCGGCACTAACTTAGCTGGGGTTGCCGCTTCAAACACTTCTTTTTCATGCGTCATATAGGCATCAGCGACACGATTGGCTTTGTCTAAGAGTCCATCTTGTCGCGCCTCAACAATTTTTATGTTGCTCCCACTCGATTTAATGCGTTGCTTGCGTTTTTTGAGTTCATTAAAAGCAAGTCCTAGATAGAGAATGAGGGCTAAGCATATCCCTAATATAAAGCTGAGTTTAACATAAAACGGCGGGATTTCATCCTTATCTTTTGGACCCAAGATAGAGCTAATAAGCAAACAAAATATCCAGCTGAGTAAAGTAATTCCCATCATTTTAAGAATGGCACTGCTGACGCTTTTCTTTTTCATAGGAAAACTCCCTTATCTTTTTTCGGTTTAAACTAACTAATTATTGACCAATTAGGGCGGTCAAAGTCGGAAATCGGAAATAAGCCACCCCGATAATCTGATCCTCACGAATCATCCCCACCGATCTGGAGTCAACAGCATAGGGCCGATTGTCACCGAGTAGTAGATAGTGGTGCGCAGGAACAACCACGGCCATGTCTTCCGTGTAGGTCAAACCACTCTCGCTATAAGACTGTCGACTCAATGCTAAAAATCGCTCAGTCTTGTTCTGACCATTGATCATCAGCTGATCTGCCCGATAGGTAACTGTCTCCCCAGGCAGACCAATTAAGCGAAGGATTTCGACTTGATCTGTCCGCTCATCTCGAAAGGCAATAAGCCGAAAATGTCTTAGTTCCGCATACCTTAGGACGACAACCCGTTCTTTATGATAGAGGGTGGGGTTCATACCATAGCCAGCCATGGTCGGAAATGTTGCAAAGATCTGTAAGAGAATCACGATTAAGGCTAGAACCAGTCCCATGGCGATGACAAGCTCTTTGAGCCGAAAATTCAGACGATAGCAACGAAAAAACGATAGCAGTCGAGTCATCCGTCTAACCTACTCTTTACGCTTAGCTAAGGTTTGTGCGTTTATATCAAAGCTCGTTAGAACATCTTTTTCACGTTTTGCCACACGATCTAGGAGGTGGTCGATCAGCTGCTGTGTTTTCGGATCTGTCCCATAAGCTTTAGCATGTCCATGGACATTTATACCCAAATCTGTCAAGGCAGTATAGTAGTGGTTAAGTGTCAGCTGTGCACGCTCGCTCAGATTTTCATTTGCTCTCAGGACACTATAAGCTGCTAGGCGATCCGTAAGAAAAGAAAGCTGTTTTTGGTCACCCTCGGTCAAATTTCCTGCTTTTGCCTTAGACAGGAGCGCTTTGATATCTTGATCATAATAATAACCATTAGAGACGGCAGTCAGATCCCCCACCTTGAGCTGGGTTGTTTCTAGATAAGCGAAATAACCCACACCACCGATTGTTAGCGTCAAAAGCAGCAAAGAAATAATCCCACCTAGCAAATAACGACCTTTGTCCCGAGCGTTTCGGTTGAGCGCCAGATTTTGCTGTGCCGAGCTAGACAAGGGATGCACCTGTAAATAACGTGCTTCTTTTTTAGCACGACCACACGCATATAGGGCATAGCCAAAACAAAAGATAAAGATAGCGATAAAGATAGCAGCAACGATAAAGATCCAATCAATCTTAGTCATGCTCTTCCTCCTTTACCTCCTGATCAGGTACTTGATCTTTTGAGTCCGCCACCAAGCCTTGCGTCTCAGCTTGCATCTGAGCCTCTAACTTTTCCTCTTTCTTTTGATTTCGACGATGTAAAATCACAAAAATTAGGAAGAAAGCTAAGAGCAAAGCGAAAATGATACCCGCAATCAAGGGCCAATTGATTGACCGAGTCTGAACTAGACCCAGATCTTCACGGTTATACTTATCTGCGGTCTCAGCCGAGATCTTAAAAGTTTCCGTCCACTCCCAGCGACTCTCATCTGATGTCGCAACGATATGGGCACGATATGTCCCTGCTTTCATCTTTTCCCCATCGAGACTGACAGGAAAGACGATGTTAGTATTGGGTGCCATCCGCATACCAGTCTTTTGCGTCTCATAGAGCACTTCATCACTGGTCTTGCCCATGATCTCCGCTTGGATGGTCAAGGGTTCTAGAATTTCAGGCTGAGTGTTGGATAAATCAATCATAATGGCATTGCGAAAATTACTCTGACCTGCAAAGACCTGATTCAATGCCATATTTTTTGCGATTTTAGTGTCCTGCTCTCTGAGCACGACAGCAATCATATAAGCATAGCGATTGACGACACCTGTCGTCTTGTTAGCTTGTTTACTCGGTTTAATTTCTTTTTTAAGCTCCAAGCCTCCTAGGATGATCCCATTATAGCTGGCATCAGGAGCAGAAACGGTGAGCGTTATTTTTTTGGTCTCACCGCCTGCCAGGTCGACCTTTTTCGGATAGTTGACAAGCTTTGTGATGTCATATTTGAGAGAAGCATCTGCTTTTAGTCCTGTCTTACCATACTCTAAAACTCCATTGGCATTGGTCTTGGTACTATTAAAATCCAAGTCAATCGTAATGGGTTGATTCCCAGAATTTTTCAGCTCTAAAGTCAGGTCTTGCTTGAGACCCGGAGTCGTCCGGAGATAGTAATAGCCCGTCTTTTCGATTTGATTATCTGGATAGTAGACCTGATAGGTAAAACCAGTCGCACTGCCACCATCCAGCCCACCTCCTGCATCATCCGCAAAGACAGGAGCAGCCAAAACTAAACCGATAAGAAAGAGTATGGCGACCCAAAGGTAGGCACCCTTCTCCCGTCTCCTCAAATACTGAATCATGTTTGTCGTCATAAAAAATACTCCTTTACTCTCTCGTTTTGCTTAATTTGATTTCTGTTTCTATTATAACACTCGTCACGCAAAAAGAGTTAGTCGAACCATAACTAAGAGGTCATCGACTTAAACAAGCATAAGCTCAAGTATCACTTGAGCTCACACGTGATTAAATAGCAATTCCAGTTTCTGGCTAAACAAGGCATGGTTCTGCGCTTAGGCAACCGCTTCCAAAGTCCATTGAATCTGGGCTGTATATTCTTTATCGCTAAAGACTTGACCAGCTGGAACAGTCAGTGCCACCGCCCCATTGCTGCCTTCTGTATCATTAGTTTCTGTACCAAAGGCGAGCACCCAAGTACCCAAACCTTGCTCAGTCGTTGCGCTCATCACCTCAACACTTGGTGGGGTGCCTTGTGATACATCTGACGCTGCAGTTGCATCACTTGTTAAAGTAAACGTAGCATTAGTTAATGTTGGTGCACTACTTGTATTGCTTGTCACTGTTTTAACCGCTAGACTAGAATAGGCAATGCTTGCACCCTTGAGGATTTTATCGCTCCCTTGTTCTCCAGTCCTAAATTGTTTCTCGAGTTTGGCGGACAATTTCCATTTTTGTGCGCCAGCTATGCGGTTATCGGTCACTTGGACATAGTTGGGCACATAGCGTTTGTGCACATTCGCAGCTTCTAAATCCACTGGCGTTGCGTCGGATTGAATTGTACCAGTATCTGTTTGATACAAATAACCCCAATTATCAGTGACACCCCAAGTTCTAGGTACCCCTTCGCTATTGACAGCAATATCATAGGCTAACACATTCGCAGCATAGTAAGTCCGTGCAAACTGTGTACTCCCTACTTGTTTTTTATTTGTTGCTAGTTGTAAGTCATCATTGGCATCTTTGTAGTAGGTGAAGCGCAGATTAGTAATTTCGTCGATTGTGAGCAAGCCATCCTTTATCCCAGCTTTATTTCCATCTACTGGATCCACAAAAGTATCCATATTATCAGGATCTAGTGGCGCAACACCTATCCCCACCACGCCGCCGTTAGCCGCACCATCATTATCAAAGGTAATCGTTCCTATACCATTTCTAGGCGTTGGACTATCTTCCGCACGAACTGTAGCTGATGCAAAAGTCGTCAGCGCCAAAGCTCCTAGAAAGAGCCCCGCATAAAGTTTTGTTTTTGTTTTCATATTCTTTTCTCCTTTTGGTTTGTTCCCACCCTTTGGATAGGGCTTTATCGTGTAAGGCGATTGTCTTAGAGGTACCTATTTTTGACCATCTAAGTCATCTGTCACTTGTGTGCTTTGCACTGTTTTCTCACTCATCAGATGCTAATCTTTTTTCTTCCAATGAGACGTTTTTTATCGCAGTGTGTCTCGCTTTGCGCCTGACCTAAATCTAGGGGGCAGCTACCAGCCGCCAAAGGAGACTGGTATGATAAACACCAGCCGCTAGGTTTTCTTTTTGGGCTGGTATGATGAGGGTGATGGCCGTATTGTAGTAGGCCTGTTGCTGACTAACATCATAGCCGTAACTCTGGATGACTGGGTGGCTATCTTTGAGTAAGACTGGGGTCTTATCCAAATAATACTGAGGCCAAACGGTCTGTTCTCCTCCTCTTTGTGTCTGACCTGTTGAGCCAAAGGCGATGCTCCATCGACCATGACCCGCATTTTCTCCAGCCTTGGCTATGATGCAAGACTTACCGGGCGTGAGGTCAATTCGATCTTTGTCGATACGCGGCTCACCAGTCGTCTGTGATGTCAACCAGATCGAATTCGTCCAGATATGGCCGATAGAGAGAACTGTTCCTTTAAGCGTTTGGTCTTTTTGACTCTCATGAGTAAAGGCAGTCTCCTGAGTCACACTGAGCACCCAGCCAGAGCTATCTCGCCTGGCATCGGTCACCTGGGCAAAATTGCCCGTGGGAGTATGCCCATCTGCATAGTATTGGGCATGCGCCGTGAGTTGAGTTGTACCTGTTCCGACTTTCGTTTGATCAAAGATCAGGTAAGGGACATAATCAAGACGTAAATCACCTTCTTCACTATCCCCTCGTCCCGGATCGACCACTTGGGTCGGATCTTCAGGGTAAGTCGTAAACGCCTCATTCCCGTCGACAAACTGAACTCGCCCTGCCCCCCCTTCTGTGACACTCTGAGCAGCACTAGGTGTCGTGAGTACGAGGGATACTAGCAAGAAAAGGACCATGCCAGCAAATTGGAAAACCGGAGCTTTTTCTGCCCGATGGCGCGTAGATCGAGTCGCTTTCATTTGATTCCCTCCCCTCTAGTCGATCTGACGGTACCGCAGCTGATTTGATCCGCCTCACGCCTATCTTTCTGCTTCTTACAAAACAAGAGATAGATCAATATCGTAAGAAAGATCAAAACACCCAGCATGGATAAGGAGGATAAGACGACTTCTCCCATATTAGGGAGTTCATATGTGTCTGATATCTTCAACTTTTGATCTTTAACTGGAACACTAGCATCGGAAGGGACTGGCAGTCGAGGTTTGACCTCTTTTTCTGTCACTACTAAACCACCATAGGAAGTGGCAGCTAAGGCTTTAGTTGGACCGAACACGAATAGCAGACCGAACAAGCAGATAAGACAGATAGTCATCAATCGTTTGGCTGGCACAAGCGACTGAGCGCTAATTTGATGGATAGTCCTGCCTCGTCTCAAATAATGTGGTGACCCTCGCCCTCTAGGGACATTGAGTTGATATCGTCTCATAGACAATCTCCTTAAAAGTTTCATTTTCTGTTAGTTGCTATGACTATTTTTAAAACTTTTTGACTGAAAGGAAGTATTCCTATCTACAGCCTTAGTTTATTACCTATGGTAAGTATAGAGTCAAGCGCTTTTTCGTAAGCGAGTTGATTGCTATGGCACAGTTGATAAGGTCCAAGTCAACTCAGCCGTAAAGGTACCGTCATCTGGAATCTTACCTGCGAAAAGTTTCATCACAAAGTACTTGCTAGTTCCCCAAATATTGGTCAAGTTTTTTTCGACCTTACTTGCGCTGTGAGACTCAGCTTCCTGATGGAGGATACTATCAGCCGCACTGATCAGCTGATCCTGACTGCCATCTCTAAAATAGAGTACATTTGACAAGACCTTGCCACTCGAATTCGTAAAGGGTTGCGTCATCTTGAGTTTCAAATCCCAGCTAGTCTTTTGACCGCTTTCTCGGGTATCTAGAATGGCAAGGTCTCTATCAGTCGTCGCTCGATACTCGACTGTCTGTTGCGTGCCTCTTTTGATACCAAAATCCAATACTCTAGGATAAGACCCGAAGCTCAAAGCCCCTATCACGACCTGATACTTGCCAGCAGTCGTGGCTGTCGCCTCAATAGGTGCCGTCAGCTCCGCCTCTTCTCCAAAAGGATCCAGCGCTTTGGTCATCGCATCCTGCATCCGGCCCGTCCCACCTGTCAATTGAACCGTGTTCTCAATGGCTTTTCCAATAGCTGCCTCTGTGATAACAGCCTCAAAAGTCAGGGTCTTAGGCACCTGATGTGTCACATCTCCGACAGTCACTTTGAGGATCTGAGGAAAGTCAGCCATCGTAGAGGGGTCAGTATTGTCTAAGATCATGTATTGCTCGGCTGTTACTGTCGTGCCGTCTAGTTTAATCGTTTGAGGTTCTGCTAATAGTTTGGGCAGTAAATTAGTGACAATGACATCCTGCCAGTTGGCATCCGGATTGGTGTTAGTATTTTCAATCCCTATCTCATAGCGGATGACATCGCCCACTTGTGGGGCTGTTTGTGTTGGGATGGGACTACCTCCCCGATAAATCCCGACGATCGTTTGGTCAGCATGAGGATAAGGAAGGGCATCTAAGACCGTGATTGGTACAGCCTCCATGATTGGTAAATCGTGGTAAGCTGCATTACTACCAAAGGCCGCGACCAGATTACCCCTCGCACTTATGCTATCGTCTTGATATCCGGGAAAGACACCGGTAATGTCGACACCTTGTGTAGGCGTTTGATAGGCGGTATTATCCACATAGTCCTTACTATAAATCTGAATTTGATCGCCAGCCGTCAGATAGCGACTTAGATTTTTCTGATCTGTCCCTACAGCTACCTCCCAACTGTCCTGCCACATGGTGTTGTGATTGACCTTGAGAAAGATCGTTTGCAGTTCACTTTGGGTAAAGGATAGACTAGTAGAGATATTGGAAATACCGTTAATCGGCGAATTGACCTGAGTCGTCGGTGGTGTCATATCGATCGTGGTCGCAGTTGGTCCCAATGCCTGATTGGCTTCGATTTCATCATCTGTGATCGGATTATCCGTCCATGCTACTGACACCATATCAGAATCATAAGTCGCATCGCCTTGCCAGAGCTTAATCACTCGAACTTGATCGCCAGCCGTCAGGTAGCCACCACTAGCGCTAGGGATTTTCACGACACCTTCGACATCCGTACCATAAAGATTGATATTTTCTGTGGCTAGACCTGCCGCATCAGTACCTCGCATTTGATCCCCAATCTTAGCTATGAGGTGCACTTCTCCCGGTAATGCCTTGCGATAACTATATACCCCATAACTGTCAAAGCCATCAAAAACTTCGATTTGAACATAGGCTGCCTGATCAGCATCAGTCGGCTGATGCACCCAGGAGACTCTGGGCGGTACAGCATTTCCCGAAATTCTGGCAAACTTATTCAATCCGACACCATAGTTGGGATCTGAGTCAAAATAGGTATTGGAGGCAGAGTCAACCGTTTGAAAAACTGTGCCACTTAGCTGGATATTTTGTTTGTTGAGCGTGAGTCGATTGGAACTACTGCTCAGATTGTTCGCTTGTGTTGTGGTCGTCGCATTCGTTGCTGATCCGTCCATCCCATTAAAGACACTTCGATACCAGACGGATAACGTCGCATCTGTTAGTGACAAAACATTTCCTTGGGATAAGGCATTATCCGCAGATCGTGTCGATACCAACATTTGTCTACTTCTAGCAGCAAGTGTATTGAGGCCCCCTAAAGTATTTTGGGGAGTCGCATTATTTTGGAGATTGTAATAGAGGGGACTGTCAATCATCAGTCTTACTCTTCCGCTATAACTCGAAATCAAGGGACCCCCTGCTGTCTTCCCGATCGCCTCAATGGTTGCCTTGGGGCCAATGTTAAAATCAACCGATCTGGCTGCGTCAATGATTGGGCCAGAGACTAAGAGTTTGATGACTGAGTCCTTACCCGTGACATTAAAGCTACATGGATCTCCCTGATCAGTATCTGATGGGAAAACGATAGCTGCGCTATTATCCGTGGAACCTGTATCGCCATTTTGACCTGCGTCCTTACCAGTTGTCTTGGCATAATCGTTTTCTAGATAAAAACTACTGCCATCTGTAATGTTAATCTGATTACCATTCCCTGTAAAGCGGATCCCGGATGATCCCGGGGCTGCATCCGCTGTTTTGATGAACCTCACAACGCCGTTGTTTTTGACATTAAAGCCAGAGTTTCCCGAGTAGTAATACCGAAAGATATTGGAATGCCCATTGTGAGAATCTCCATTTTGATTGATCTCAAAGGCGGCATTATCCACTGTCGCATAATAGTAGTTGGCATGAGCCATATAGCTATTGGCCGCCTTGCCATCAGAAGCCCCTTGGGAATTAATCTGAAAACGTGCCTGATCATTGATATCCAAACTACCTTGATAGCTATTCCCATTTTGACCTCGTTTAAGATTGATTTGAATCAGAGAACTTTCGCCACCATTATACTCTGGTGTAAGATCATTAGCTGACAAGGTCGAATTTAGGACTACCTCTGTCCCTGATCCAGTCGCTGTTAGCTTAAAGCCAGCATAGGTGTTGTCCGGTACACCTGTCGCTGTCGGTGCTAGAGTCTGCGCCGTTCGAATAATCGTACCGGTCGAATCAAAGGTCGCCTTGACGCCAGAGCTAAAGGTCAGCTCTGAGCCATCCGTGGCAGCTGCATGGGTGGCGTCGCCTGCAATCTCAGGACCATAAAAGAGGCGATTAGAAGTGACTTCAAGACTTTTGCCACCGATCCGGACGTATTGGACGTTAAGAAGAGGATAACGCAGGTTATTCGTGGCGCTATTGACCACCTTGAGTGAGGCACCATCTGTTAGAGCAAAAGTCGACCCCCGCCTAGCATTAACGGTAATCCCTCCGTTAGGAATGGTGTCTAATGCAGCTGCTGAAACAAAGAGTTGTTGGCCGATGGTCAGAGCAGCACTGACATCTCCCGCAAAACTCAGGCTAGCATCTTCTAACATTGATCTATAAAAGCTGGCTGGTGTTGTCGCCTTAAAGGTTTTTCCTGCGATATTGGCCTCTTTTGCAACAATCAATGACGTGCTATCAGCGCCGGCATTTGAAGTCGTGAGTTCAACCTCTGTCTCCTGCCCCTGACTGATAAATCGGCTGGTGCTGTTACTGGCATAAAAGAAAGTCCCATCAAGGGATGTCCCTGTAATCTTGGTCGGACCTTGATCATTGCCGATGGTCAAGGTATTGGCACGGATAAAGGCAAAAGTATCGGTTGTCGCCGCACCACGTTGCGTTGAGTGCATGGTCCGATAAAAGTCACAAGTCCCACTCAGAAAAACATCTGCCGCTGGCAAGTCAATCAGCCCATAGGGACTTGAGCTATTATTAGCTGACTGGCCATTATTTAAAACGCTGACCTGATCAAAATAAATCTGCCAATTCGCACCGTCCGTTGCCCCAGAAGTTGCCAAGTTCCCCACTCCAAAATAAGAGCTCAAAGGGACGTTCGTTCGACTGGCGGTACCAGAATAACTATTAACTAAATTCAAGTTTTGGACATAGAGTGATCGCGCACTCGCGATCGCGCCTAGTCGTGTGAAATTCAGCGAGGCCGTATTTGAAGCATCTGCTGCGGAAGCATCTGCATATTGGGTAATAGTATGCCCCCCCCCGTCAACGATCATATCGCTGACAATCCCAGCTGAAACACGCGTATTTCTAACTCCCGCATCCGTATCCCCAGCCCATAGCGCCTGCAAGTCAGGATTGCCAGTAGGTTCCGAAACCTGATGGTTGGAACCCGATAAACCAAAAGTACTATTGGCTATCAGATCACTCCCTAGAATCACCTTGCCAACTTCTGGATGAGTGACCGCATATTTGTAATCATTCCAGCTATCGACCGTCACGACGAGCCTATCAGTTGGGATACTAGGCAGCGCCAGCAGCCTCGGACTAGGGGTGTCTTCGCTTTCGTCTAGTATAGTTGATTTAAGTAACAGCGCATTCGGCTTAACGATCACGTTATTGACAAACAGTGGCTCGCTCAATATCGCAGTCTCCGATATCGTATTCGACGCAAAGACACGACCCATCTGCTCAGGTTTTGCAAAAAATAGCGCCACTATCACTAAACAAATACCTACTATACACTTAATGCCTCTCCGCTTAATCATTGTACGCCTCCTTTCTCATTTTATTGGTCTTTATTAAAATCTGTTTGCTTTGTTGTTTTATTATCAGTCGTAACTTATCGCCTACCTCATCATCTAGCCAGTTAAGTGTGAGACTTGTGATGCGATGTCAATATCAGCAGTTGAAATCAGCGCCATCACCCTATCTACTACGACGATAGCCACCTGAAACTTTTCACTCTGTCCGCCACCACTTACCCTCTTTAAAAGGGAGTTATAGGTGCTGTGGTCATTTTTTAGTTACACATTACTCATTATACTTCCATAATATACTTTTTTGAGAGAACTTTTCACTATTTTTGTTTTTTTTCATTTTCCGTTTGATTATTTTACTAATTGTAGTATAATGTCTATAATAACTATAGAGTCAAGGGGGAATTGAAGATGTTAAAAAAAATACAAATCGGAGAGATGGCCAAACTCAATAATATCTCTGTTCAAGCATTACGTCACTATGAAGAAAAAGGCCTCTTGATGCCTAGAATCATCGATGATTTCACTGGATACCGCTATTATGATATTGATCAATCTGCTCAACTAGACCTGATCCAGCTTTTGAAGTCCTTAAATTT
>JAISXW010000037.1 GCA_031270325.1 Streptococcaceae bacterium | reverse complement strand
AGAAAGTTCTGAAACGCTCATTTCATAAAGAAAGCAGTTCGGGAAGTAGCTCAGCTTGGTAGAGTACTTGGTTTGGGACCAAGGTGTCGCAGGTTCGAATCCTGTCTTCCCGATATGATAGCGGCCAAAAGGGGTTGCTTTTTTTTATGATTGATTACATGAAAAAGATCATACAGTAGTTAGATGTGCAATGAAATGGAATTTTTCAGAAGAGCATTTAAGAACTTTGGTCGCGGTTGCTCCATCTGTAGATTTGCATGGTTTTAAAATGGGAAATCTTTTAGAGGATGATTTAAAGGACTTAATAGAAAATCCTCAATTTAATTTATTCAGAAAGAGAAGTGCCAATCCGAATTTAATTGAAAATTGTGGTCTTGTCAATACTTGTGGAGGAGGACGTGCAGCATGGTCTATTTATTAGAACGTATACAACGGGAAAAAACGTTATTTTCAAAAGATCCATATTGCTCAAGAGAACATAATATTAGTTTGCCTTCAGTAGAAATTCATGAAGAAAGCGCTAAACAGTTAGTTCATATGATTATTTCTGTACGTGGATTGATAGTCTAAATTAAGGAAGGTATAAAAAGACCATGGATAAGCTAAGATTAAAGGTTACAATAGATAGACCAATTGGATTTAAAGATAGTTATGGAAATATTTACCCAATAAATTATGGTTTCATTTCAGGTATCATTGGTGGTGATGGAGAGGAGCAAGATGCGTATGTTATTTCTAAAAATGTAACATCTCCAATAAGTTCATTTGAAGGAACACTCGTGGCGATTATCTACCGAAAAAATGATGATGAAAATAAATGGATAGTCACTTCGGATGAAGAAGTTCTTTCTAAAGACGAGATAGTAGAAAAAACCTATTTTTTAGAACAATATTTTGATTCAGTTATTGAAGTTTTATAATAAGTATTATTCATAATAGCTAATGAGAGGCACGATGATAGGCTTATTTTTTTTGTTATATGTTATAATGGTAGAATAGTTTTTGAGGTTAGGAATGAAAGTTGTTGCAGGTGAATTTGGCGGGAGACCGCTTAAAACGTTGGATGGGCAATTAACTCGCCCGACTTCTGACAAAGTAAAGGGTGCTATTTTTTCAATGCTGGGTCAATTCTTCGATGAGGGACGAGTGTTGGATTTGTACGCAGGCTCTGGGAGTCTGTCAATAGAGGCGATTTCGCGTGGCTGTGATTCGGCTATTCTTGTGGAAAAAGATAGGCGAGCACAAAAGATTATTGAAGTAAACGTTCAGATGACACGGTCAGAAGAACAGTTTGAGCTATTTAAAATGTCTGCTGACAAAGCGATATCGCTTTTAACGGGAGAGTTTGACCTAGTCTTTTTAGATCCACCGTATGCAAAAGAACAGGTAGTTAAGGACATTCTTCTATTAAACAGTCGTCGGTTATTAGCAAAGACAGCAGTTATCGTTTGCGAAACAGATAAAACAGTTCAATTACCGGATGAAATTGACGATTTTTATCTATCTAAACAAAAAAGATATGGGATTAGTCAGGTGACAATTTATGAGAGAAAGTGACAAACGGTTTTGGGAGCAGTTTAAGTCTGATACAGGATTAAAAGACGCACAATTTGGTTCAGCTTGGGGCTTTGGGACAACAACTGAAATGGCTGATGAACTCGGGCAGTTAGTCTTAATGGGTAAGAAAACAGGGACTTCCTCGGCGGTTAGCTTATATGAGATTGATCAGGAGCCATTCCCAACAGTCGGAAAAGTCTTTGATATCTTATTGGATGGCAATGAGCGACCGATTGCTATTTTACAAAACATTAAGGTGACACCTTTTAGGTTTGAGGACGTGACAGCAGAGATGGCTCGAAAAGAAGGTGAGGGAGACTTATCTATTGCCTATTGGCAAAAGGTGCATCGGCGCTTTTTCAAGGAAGAATTTCAAAAAGAGGGTCTGATCTATGATGAGGCGCATCTTGAGCTGATTTATGAGGAATTTGAGGTGGTTTATTCATGACAATTGGACTTTATACCGGTACATTTGACCCGATGACGAAGGGGCATCTGGATATTATCCAAAGGGCGAGTCAACTTTTTGAGACACTTTATGTGGGGATCTTTCAAAATGATCACAAGCAACCCTTGTTGACGTCTCAAGAACGTAAGGCGCTTTTGGAAACCTTGCTGGCAACTTTCGATAATGTTGAGGTAATTGTGCATGAAGCGGATTTGACCGTCAATGTTGCTAAGAAATTAGGCGTGACGGCGTTGGTTAGAAGTGTCCGGAATGCGCAGGACTTGGCTTATGAATCTGAGATGGTTTATTTTAATCGCCAGATGACAGGGATTGAGACCGTGCTACTCCTTGCCACTCCTGACTTGCAGTATATCAATAGCACACGGATCAAGGAGCTAGCCCAGTTTGGTGTGGATGTCTCTCGCTGGGTACCCGACCTTGTCAAAGCGGCTTTGGAGAAGAAGTTTGAGCAAAAATAAAAAATGGTTTATTAAAAAAAGCTGGGTCATCACCAGTCTTGTCGGCCTACTTGTCTTGATCGGTGCGCTAGTCCCCCTGCCCTACTATATCGAAATGCCTGGGACGACAGAAAATGTTGGGCAGATGGTCAAGGTGGATCAGACTTCGGCGCCGCGCTCAAAAGGCTCGCTGAATTTAACGACGGTCTCAATGATGCGGGCAACGGGCGCAGGGCTGTTATATGCCGCCTTGACTGACTTTACAGATGTTTACAGTCAAAAGGATATGATGGGTAATCAGTCGGATCGCGACTATAATCGCATGAACACCTTCTATATGGAGAGTGCGCAAAATGCTGCGATTTATCAGGCCTTTCACTTAGCCGGCAAGCCCTTTAAGCTGAACTATCAAGGGGTTTATGTCCTCGATGTGCTGAAAAACTCGACCTTCAAAGGCGTGCTTCAAATCGCCGATACGGTCACAGGTGTCAATGGGCAACGGTTTGATTCTTCTGCGGAGTTGATGCGCTACATTAAAGCGCAAAAGATTGGTGCGAAACTCTCTGTGCAATATGTCAATGAAGCGGGGGAAAAGAAGTCTGCGACTGGTCAGACGATTAAACTCTCTGACGGCAAAGCAGGGATCGGGATTACATTGGTCGACCATACGGCAGTCGAAAGTCAGCCAAGTGTTACGATTGATGCGGGGGCAATTGGCGGACCATCTGGTGGCATGATGTTTACGCTCCAAGTCTATGCCCAATTAACCGGTCAGGATTTGACGCATGGGCGTAAGGTTGCAGGCACTGGCACGATAGAAGCTGACGGCACGATTGGGCGGATTGGCGGTATTGATAAAAAAATCGCAACCGCCAGTCGCAACGGTGCCAAGGTCTTTTTAGCGCCAGATGATACAGTCACCGCCGAGATGAAAAAAACGGACAAAAAGCTCAAGTCCAACTATCAAGAAGCTTTGGCAGCCGCCAAGAAACTCAAGACCAAAATGACCATCGTACCTGTCAAAACAGTTGGGGACGCCATTGATTATTTGACCACGCATTGACGATCAGGGACTGCTTGCCCTGATCGTTTTTTTTGTGGCTGATGCTGGCTTGAGTCTGGAAGCAAGGCTCAAACGCCCAGCGGCTTTTGGATAAAAGGTTAAGATCGTTTGTCCGAAAGCACAGGGGCTTTTATTCAAAATGACAAGGTTGTTTGTCCGAAAGCTCAAGAGCAATTCCCCGAAATGTTAAGATCGTTTGCCCGAAAGCTCAAGGTCGTTTGTCCGAAATCTCAAGGGGGGATTCAAAAGGACAAGTTGTTTTACTCAAAAGGACAAGTCCTTTCACTAAAAAGAACAAGTCCTTTTCACCAAAACAACAGGTCGTTTTGCTTAAATGACCACGGGCGTTTGACCCAGCTGTTGCGGTGTTTTGAGCATGCCCATGGGGCTTGGGTCAACTTACCATGGTAATCTGCCTAAACTACCATGGTAATTTGTTTAAACTACCATGGTAATTTGTCTAAACCACCATGGGGATTTGTCTAAACTCCCATGGGACTTTTCCTAAACTCTCATGGGACTTTTCCCAACTCCCCATGGGAGTTTTCCGCCATCGTCTCACGCTTGTTGCCAAAGGGCTCGCAGCCTGTCAAATGTCAGCCCTCCTCTCCCCAATCTTGCCTCCAGAAACTCAAAAAAGACCAGACCGAATGGCTCGAAATAACAAGTTCTTTTTACCTATCAGAAGGGGCTCTCGCTTTCAAAGGCCATAAAATTTCAAAAAATCTCAGATATGACTTTACAAACAGTTCCAGTATGGTATAATAAACTCATGCGGTAAGTTAATTATTTCACTAACTTATCTCAAACTAATCGAACTTACCATTTTTAAGGAGAAAAAGGATGGCAACCAAAACTGTAGAGAAAACTGAAACCTTTGATGTCGCAGGCATGATTGATGAGCTTGCAGCGAAAGGTGCGAAAGCCCTTAAAGGTCTTGAAAAACTCAATCAAGAACAAATCGACCACATTGTGCATGAAATGAGTATGGCGGCACTTGATCAACACATGCCGCTGGCTAAATTGGCAGTAGAAGAAACAGGTCGCGGTATCTATGAAGATAAAGCGATCAAAAACATGTATGCTTCTGAATATATCTGGCATGCGATTAAAGATAACAAAACTGTTGGCGTGATTAACGAAGATAAAGAAGCTGGTCTTGTTGAGATCGCTGAACCAGTCGGTGTGATCTGTGGGGTGACACCAACAACCAATCCAACGTCGACGACAATCTTTAAATCAATGATTGCCATCAAAACACGGAATCCAATCATCTTTGCTTTCCATCCGTCAGCACAACAATCATCTGCAGCCGCAGCACAAGTTGTCTTAGATGCGGCAGTCGCTGCTGGTGCGCCAGAAGATTGTATCCAATGGGTGACGAAACCTTCGATTGAAGCGACTGGTTTATTGATGAATCACCCAATGATTGCCACCGTTTTGGCAACAGGTGGTGCGGCAATGGTCAAGTCAGCTTATTCAACAGGTAAGCCAGCACTTGGCGTAGGCCCTGGTAACACACCGTCATACATCACAAAAGATGCTAAAATCAAGCGTGCTGTCAACGACCTTTTCCTTTCAAAAACCTTTGATAACGGGATGATTTGTGCGTCTGAGCAAGCAATCATCGTCGATAATGAAGTGTATAAGGAAGTTAAAGCAGAATTCTTGGCGCACAATGCCTACATCGTGTCATCAAAAGATGAGCTTGACAAACTGCAAGCAGCTGTGATGTTGCCTGACGGCCATGCGGTGAATCCTAAAATCGTGGGTTACTCTGCTAAATATATCGCTGAATTAGCAGGGATTAAAGTACCAGCAGAAACAAAACTCCTCATTGCTGAAATCGGTGGTGTTGGGGCAGACTATCCATTGTCACGTGAAAAATTGTCACCTGTCTTGGCGATGATTAAAGCGAACTCGACTGCTGAAGGTCTTGATCTTTGTGAAGCCATGCTTGAATTAGGTGGTCTTGGCCATACAGCTGTGATTCATACTGAAGACGAAGACTTGCAAATTGAATTTGGTATCCGCATGAAAGCGTGTCGGATCCTTGTGAATACACCAGCGGCTGAGGGTGGTATCGGTAATATTTACAATGAAATGTTGCCATCATTGACACTTGGCTGTGGGTCATACGGTCACAATTCAGTGTCACACAACGTATCAGCAGTTGATTTGATTAACGTTAAGACGCTTGCTAAACGGAGAAATAATATGCAATGGTTCAAATTGCCACCAAAAGTTTACTTTGAAAAGAACTCAATCACTTACTTGCAACAAATCAAAGCTGAACGTGTGATGTTGGTATGTGATCCAGGGATGGTACAATTTGGCTATGCGGATCTTGTTCGCAAGCAACTGGAAAAGAACCCTAACGACCCACGTGTTGAAGTCTTTTCAGATGTTGAGCCTAACCCATCAACTAACACAGTCTACAAAGGACTTGAACTGTTCAACAGTTTCCAACCAGACGTTGTCATCGCCCTTGGTGGTGGGTCAGCAATGGATGCTGCGAAAGGGATGTGGATGTTCTTTGAACACCCAGACACAAGCTTCTTCGGAGCTAAGCAAAAATTCTTGGATATTCGGAAACGTGCATACAAGATTGAATACGCTGAGAAAGCAACTTTCATCTGTATTCCAACGACTTCAGGTACAGGTTCAGAAGTGACACCATTTGCGGTTATCACGGATTCTGACGACCATACGAAATACCCATTGGCAGACTATGCTTTGACACCTGATGTGGCAATTATCGATCCTCAACTTGTTATGTCAGTACCTGCCAGCGTCACTGCGGATACAGGGATGGACGTCTTGACGCACGCGATCGAGTCTTATGTGTCAGTAATGGCTTCTGACTACACACGTGGTCTGTCCTTGCAAGCAATTAAGATTGTCTTTGAACATCTTGAAAACTCAGTTAAGACAGGTAATGCCGAGTCTCGCGAAAAAATGCACAATGCTTCGACAATGGCGGGTATGGCTTTCGCCAATGCTTTCCTAGGTATTTGTCACTCTATCGCCCATAAAGTCGGTGGTGCTTGGAACATTCCGCATGGCCGGACGAATGCAATCTTGTTACCACATATCATTCGTTACAATGCTAAAGACCCACAAAAACACGCCATGTTCCCTAAATATGACTTCTTCCGTGCGGATGAAGACTATGCGGACATTGCCCGTTTCCTAGGTCTTAAAGGCAAGACAACAGCTGAGCTGGTAGAAGCATTAGCGACTAAAGTCTACGACCTCGGTGTTGCGACTGGTATCGAAATGAACTGGAAAGCACAAGGCTTGACTAAGAAACAAATGGAAGCAGAAATTGATCATCTTGCTGAAAAAGCCTACGAAGACCAATGTACGACTGCCAATCCAAAAGAACCGCTAATCTCAGAATTGAAAGGCATCATCGAAATTGCCTACGATTACAAAGGCTAATCTTGCGCTAAAATCCTTGCTGATGCAGGGATTTTTGTTTTAATAAGCAAGAAAGGCACCATTTAGTTGCGTTAGCGGTATAATAAGTTTGGAGGAAAGTGACGTGAACATTACTTATCACAGTGGCAATAATGCGCCAGAAACCAAGAGTTTTAAGGATGTGGCAGAGTTTTTGCTGCTACAAGAAAGAGAAATTCCAGCGATTCAAGATCATTATCAGGTGGATGCACTCGAGATTGCAGGTCAGCAAGTGGCTTTTTCAGGCACAATTGGCGATTTGTTTGATGCCTATAATAAGTGAGCCGCTCAAAAGTAGCCAAAAAAAACAGGCCATCTGCTGATAAGAGCGGGTGGTCTGTTTGCTTGTGATTCGGTTTGTTTTGTGACAAGGTTTGATTTTTCCGTGTAACTGGTGCTGAAACTCAGGTTCAATCCTGAAAGAAGGGATTGAATTTTTTTTCAGCGCCAATCGTCGTTTGGGGGCCGTGGCCGGGCAAGACACGGTAAGCGTCCGCTAGTGGGAAGAGCTGGGTTTGGATTGACATTTTGAGCGTATCCAAATTACCCGTGTTCAGATCGGTTCTGCCGATTGTCCCTGAAAAGAGGGCGTCGCCAGTCAAGACGATCTGCTCCGTTTCAAAGACGAAAGAGACACCGCCTTGCGAATGGCCGGGTGTCGCCAGGACTGTGAAGCCGAAGCCTGCTAGGTCATAGGTCTTGCCAATGTCAAAGGTATATTCGGCAGGGTTGACGATGATATTGGGCAGGTCATGGTCGTGATGCGGCAGACCTGAGAGATTGAGGACGGGCGTATAGAGCCAGTCTGCCTCGAGCTTGCTGACATAAACAGGCGCACCAGTTGCGGTGCGGACGGCCTCGACCCCCATGATGTGATCATAGTGGGTATGGGTCAGTAGGATCGCTGCAACGGGTTGCGCCAAGTCTTGAATGACCGCTAGGATACGGTCGGTATCATTACCCGGATCAATGACCAAGGTCGCCTGATCGTTGGTCAGAAAATAAGTGTTCTCATGGGCAATTGGATTGATTAAGTGTTGAATTTTCATAGCTTCATTATATCAGAAATGATTGTATGTTATAATGGATTTAACTTATTGAGATAGAAAAAAGACGACTATGACTAAATATGCAGTGGTGGATTTAGAGGCGACGAGCGCCAGCCACACGAGTAAAATTATCCAGATTGGCATTGCCATTGTCGAAAATGGCGAGATTATCACGACCTATCAGACGGATGTCAATCCGCATGAGGACTTGGATTTACACATTACTTTATTGACTGGGATTACGACGGCGCAGCTTAGGCGAGCGCCTGAGTTTTCTGTTGTCTTGCCGACTGTTGCGGCGCTTCTGAAAGACTGTGTCTTTGTCGCCCACAATGTCAAATTTGATTACAACCTGCTGGCACGCACCTTTGCCCAACATGGTCGACAGCTAGAGATGGCTAGAGTCGATACGGTCGAGTTGGCAAGGGTGTTCTTTCCCTCACTGGAGAAATACGGACTAGAGACCCTGTCACGTGTCCTGAATTTACAGCACCAACGCCCACATGAAGCCTTATCTGATGCCTATGCCACAGCCGAGCTTTTGATTACCTTACAGAAAAAAATGCGGCACTTGCCTAAGAATGTCTTGACAGAGATTTTACATCATGCGGATAACCTCATCTATGAGACCAAAGTCGTCATCTCAGAGCAGGTCGCAAGGGCGAAACGTCAACCGGTAACGATGGTCAAAGTCAATCAAATCTCGACCTTGAAAGTCCAGATTCCTGAAAACAAAAACCTAGTCAAAAAGCAGTTCAAGCAGAATTTGAGACTGCTCAGGCTAGATGTGCGCCCTCAACAGCTAGCCTTTGCGGCGCTGGTCAAGGCGCGCTTGGCAGATCCTGAGGTTTCTTTCATTGAAGCACCAACAGGGATTGGCAAGACTTATGCCTATCTCTTGACCCTCTTGGGACAGGGGCATAAGATTATCTTGTCAGTACCGACCAAGGTCTTACAAGATCAAGTCATGCAAGACCTTGCGCCCGTCTTTAAGGCAAAGTTCGGTGTGACCTTTGCCAAGTTGCTGGGCAAGCGTAATTACATCTCTCTGGAAAAGTTTAGCAAGCTATTATACAAGGTCAACGAGGGCAAGCATTTTGAAATCTTCAAGATGAAAGTTCTAGTCTGGCTGACTGAGACCAAAACGGGAGAGCTAGATGAGCTTAGTCTGACGATGACACGTCAGGGTTATCTGGATCAGATTCGCCATACTGGCAAGGGGCATGAGGGACAGCTCCACTGGGAACAAGACTTTTGGCAATTGACCCAGAAAAAAGCCAGACATGCTCAGGTGATTGTCATGAACCATGCCTATCTAGCAGAGCGGATCACGGATCAAACAGCGCTGTTTGAGGACAAGGTGCTAGTCGTTGACGAGGCGCAACAACTCTTTTCGGTCTTGGAAAACGCCCAACAAAAGTCAGTTAAAGTATTAGATGAGTTGGTCAAGGTTAATGCCCATACCTCTCAGCTGCAGAAACGTTTGCTGGAAAGTCTGACTTATCAGCTATCACGGCGTCAGCTCAATGTCGATAAAATTCGCTTGGATGCCCAAGAGTTAGGGCTGACTGCGATCACAGATGTCTTGGCAAATCCAGATGATTTTGTCTGGCTGCAACACCATTTGCTCAAGTCTAGTCCGGAGGATTTTCTCAATTTTGCGGCAATCTTGCCTCGGACGACCAAGACTTATCTGATTGGTGCGACCTTAGCCATGTCGGAAAAGCAGGCGGTCTTCCCTGAACTTCTGGGCTTTTCAGACTATACTTTTGATCGCATTCCTCAGGAAAAAGCAGAGAATCAGCTGGTTTTTGTGGCCACAGATAGTGGCGATGTGACCAGTCTTTCACCGAGTGAGTATGCGCACTTTTTGGCACAACGCATTCAAGAACTGGCACAAGTCGGCAAGGCTATGCTTGTCTTATTTACCAGTAATGAAAATCTAACGCTGACCGCACAAGCATTGGCAGTAGCAGGTGTGTCCTTTTTACAAGGCGATGCGACAGTTGATGCGCATCGGATCAAGAAAAAATTTGATGACCAAGCACAACCGATCCTATTAGCCAGCAAAAAATTCTGGGAGGGCGTTGATTTTGATCGGCACAATGAGTTGATTTTGGTCGTGACGCGATTACCTTTCACCGTGCCAGACGACATCTTGATTAGAAAATATGCCAAACGGTTCAAGAATCCTTTTTATGAGTTCTCCGTCCCCTTGGCGACACTTCAGTTGAAACAAGCATTAGGTCGTGTCAATCGCCGCCGAGACCAAAAGTCACTTGTCGTTATATTGGATAAACGGTTGGCAGGTAAAACTTATGCCAAAAAGATGGTCAGCAATTTAAGTCAAGCAAGTCAGGTTTCTTTTGACACCTTTGAGGCGATCTTGGCTCAGGCAAAAGCGTTTTTATAAAGAAAGGGCAGTGATGAGACAAAAAAGAATGACAAAAATGACGCAACTTTTGATGGGGAGTCTGTTGATTATCCTATCCCTATTGATTGGGCTGTTCGTTTTTTATACGCAGGCGATGCGGCCTTATACCCAAGCCAAGCAGGCGGCGATTCGCTTAGCCAAGGCTAAAACACCTGTGACAACTGTTAAAAACTTTGACATTACGACCACACGGACAACGACTTACAGTCTGATTGGTCAGGATAAAGCGGGTCATGCCTTGGGTGTTTTGATACCGGCAACAGGCGGTGACATCATTGTCGTCAAACTGGCAGATAACCAAAGCAAGCTAAACGAAAAGACAGCCAAACTCACCCGCTACAAAGATGAAGTCGTCTGGCAAGACGGTCAGCAGCGGCTTTACGCTTTTAAGACGGGACAGCAGGTCAATTATTGATGGGATAGCCTAACAGCCTCATTTGTTTGCGGAAAACAATGGGGCTGTTTTGCTCAGCGGATACTGCGTAGTCTAAAGTTAAGGCTATTGGTTTCGGCAGTGCGAGTGAGTGTTTGCCATGACTTTGGTGCTGATCGGTAAGACTTGGACAACGCCTTGAGACGACTTGGCGGAATTACCATGGGAACTTCGACAAACCCCCATGGGACTTTCGATAAACCCTCATGGGAACTTTGGCAAACTCCCAAGGTACTTACGAAAAAACCTCAACGGACTATAGGCAAACCCTCATGGGACTTGTGGCAAACCCCCATGGGACTTTCGACAAACCCTCATGGGACTTTGGACAAACCCCCATGGGACTTTCGACAAACCCTCATGGGAACTTTGGCAAACTCCCATGGGACTTTCGATAAACCCTCATGGGAACTTTGGCAAACTCCCATGGGACTTTCGATAAACCCTCATGGGACTTTTGGCAAACCCTCATGGGACTTTTGGCAAACCCCCATGGGAACTTTGGCAAATTACCATGGTAATTTGAGTAAACTACCATGGTAATTTTGACAAACTCCCATGGTGTTTTTGAAAAACGCCCGCAAGCTTTATTACCTTGATCTTCAGCTATGGGCTGTTTTTTAGCTTGTTTTTTGGTATAATTTTAAAGAATTGAAATTATCTGATACATCTTATGAGGGAGAACACTTACCATGAAGTTATCAAAGCGAGTCAATCAATTAGAGGCATCGGTTACTTTGGCTGCCTCTGCACGTGCTAAAGCCTTGCAGGCGCAGGGTCGTGACATTCTCATGCTGACCATCGGCGAGCCAGATTTCACGACACCTGAGCATATTGCCAATGCTGCCAAAGCGGCGATTGATTCTGGTAAAGCGAGCTTTTATACACAAGCAAGTGGCTTGCCTGAGTTGAAAGATGCCGTGGGGACATACTTTGAAAGTCATTATGGTTATGGTTTGACGCAAGATGAAGTCGTTGTCACAGCAGGTGCCAAATTTGCCCTGTATGCGTTCTTTGCCAGTATCTTAGATGCAGGAGATGAGGTCATCATTCCGACACCTTACTGGGTCAGTTATGCTGATCAGATCAAGATGTTAGGTGGTGTCCCTGTTTTTGCTGTTGGGACACAGGAGGCTGCCTTTAAAGTGACAGTCCAACAATTAGATGCCCTTAAAACACCGCGGACACGTGTGCTGATTCTCAACTCGCCCTCTAATCCAACAGGTATGATTTATACCGCTGAGGAGCTTGAGGCGATTGGGAATTGGGCTGTTGCAAATGATGTACTGATTTTGGCAGATGATATTTATGGTCGTCTGGTTTATAACGGCAATCACTTTACGCCGATTTCGACGCTTTCTGATGAGATTCGGAAGCAAACCCTGATTATCAATGGCGTGTCAAAAACTTATGCCATGACCGGATGGCGGATTGGCTTTGCCGTAGGTGATCCAGAGATTATCGCTGCCATGAGCAAAATCGTTAGCCAAACGACATCAAATCCGTCAGCTGTTGCCCAGTATGCAGCGATTGAGGCTTTGACAGGGGATCAAGCACCGATTGAAGCGATGCGGGTCGAGTTTGAACAACGACTCAATGCGATTTATCCCTTGGTCAACGAGATTCCGGGATTTGAAGCAATCAAACCTCAAGGTGCCTTCTATCTTTTTCCAAAGGTAAGGGGAGCGATGGTAAAAAAAGGCTTTACGGATGTGACTGATTTTTGCAATGACATTCTGGAAGAAACAGGTGTTGCGGTCGTGACGGGAGCAGGTTTCGGTGCCAATGAGAATCTGCGCCTGAGTTACGCGACAGACTTGGCGACCTTGGTCGAAGCTGTCAATCGACTCAAAGCCTATATGGCAAAATAAAATATCGCGCACCAGCTACCTAATGATGGGCGCAGTTTAGGAAAATAGGAAATAGGACGAATAAAAATGGGAAATTTTGTAGCAATCATTGATGTCAAAGATTATGTCGGTCAAGAAATCACGATTGGTGCTTGGGTGGCGAACAAGTCAGGGAAAGGCAAGATTGCCTTTCTCCAATTACGAGATGGGACGGCATATTTTCAAGCCGTTGCCTTTAAACCCAACTTCATTGAAAAGTTTGGTGAGGTCGAGGGACTAGCTAAGTTTGATGTGATCAAGCATTTGGCACAAGAAACGTCTGTTAAAATCACAGGTATTGTCAAGGCGGATGACCGCAGTAAATTTGGCTACGAGCTAGATGTGACGGACATTGAGGTCATTGGAGAATCTGTTGATTATCCGATCACGCCAAAGGAACATGGGACGGACTTTCTCATGGACAACCGGCATTTGTGGTTGCGTAGTCGCAAGCAACATGCCATCATGCTCATCAGAAATGAGATTATTCGGGCGACCTATGAGTTTTTTAATGCGCAGGGTTTTATTAAGATTGACAGTCCAATCTTGACAGGTTCGGCACCGGAGGGGACGACAGAGCTGTTTGAGACGGATTACTTCGGTCAGCCAGCTTTCTTGTCACAAACGGGGCAACTCTACGCCGAGGCAGGTGCAATGGCATTTGGCAAAGTCTTTACCTTTGGCCCGACTTTCCGGGCGGAAAAATCAAAAACACGTCGGCATTTGACAGAATTTTGGATGATTGAGCCTGAGATGGCCTTCACGACACATGAAGCCTCACTCGAGATTCAAGAAGCTTATGTCAAGTATCTAATTCAGGCTGTTTTGACGAATCAAACCTATGCCTTGAGCGAACTAGGGCGTGACGTCAGTCTACTCGAAAAGTATCTGGCGACCCCTTTTAAGAAAATTACTTATGATGATGCGGTGGCCTTGTTACAAGAAAATCAAGCCACAAATGACTATGAACCGATTGCATGGGGAGATGATTTTGGTTCGCCACACGAGACTTGGATTTCCAATCATTTTGGTATCCCAACCTTTATCCTCAACTATCCCAAAGCGATCAAGGCTTTCTATATGAAACCACATCCAACACGTGATGATGTCGTTATCTGTGCAGACCTAATCGCACCAGAAGGTTATGGGGAAATCATCGGTGGCTCTGAGCGGGCGACAGATTATGAGTATCTCAAAGCAAAACTGGTTGAATTTGGTTTGTCAGAAGAAGAATACGGCTGGTATCTCGACCTTAGAAAATATGGTAGTGTGCCACACTCAGGATTTGGGCTTGGCTTGGAACGGGTTGTGACCTGGCTGACAGGCAATGAACATATCCGCGAAGCCATTCCTTTCCCACGTTTGCTCCACAGATTGAAACCCTAACTGCTTGATAGCACACTGTATAAAGATAAGGTAACCCTATGAAAAAAACACTTCTCTTCTCTATTTCTCTGCTAGTGGTCGCATTAGCAGGGGTGCTGTTTTGGCAACTCTTTTCGGTTAAGGCGAGTCAAACGGCACAACGTCCGATAAAAGTCGGTCGACATGTTAAAAATAAAGTCATTAATAAGTCTGGTACGGCAAGCAAAAAAGAAGCAGCCAGCACACCGGCGGCTAGTGAGCCAGCCACTGAAGCTAAATGGATCAAATCAGATACACCGATTAAATTTCCAATTTTGATGTATCATCATATTGCTGATGTCGTTGGTGGCAATACCTTGTTTGTCCCTGCTAGTGAATTTAAGATGGAAATGGAGACCTTAAAACAGGCGGGTTACTATACCTTGAGTCCCGAGGAAGCCTATCGGGTCTTGACGACCAATGAAAAGCCAGCAGAAAAAATCGTTTGGCTAACCTTTGATGACGGCTACAAAAATGCGCATGATGCGGCGATGCCGATTTTGAAAGAACTGGGCATGAAAGGGAGTTTCTTTATCATCTCAGGCATGGTCGGTGATGAAGATAAGATGACCGAGGCGAGTTTGCTGGATATGAAGGCGACCACAGGAATGGCGCTTGAGAGCCACACGGTTCATCATGTGGATTTAGGAAAAGCATCGACAGCTGATGCGACGATGGAGTTGACCACTTCCAAGCAGTATTTGGATCAATTGCTGAAACAAAAGACATCGGTGATTTGTTATCCCTCTGGACGTTATAATGACGGGACGGGACATATCGCCGAACAAGCCGGCTACAAGCTGGGCTTAACGACTAATCCGGGACTTGCCAGTAGTGCTGATGGGCTCTTTAGTCTCAATCGTGTCCGGATCTCTTATGGCCATACGGCTTCAAGTTTTCTTAGCTTGATCGGCGATCACTAATTGACTGGGCGGACAAGAAATGCAATTTGTAATCATCTGATACATTTTATTACAACTGAGTTTCGGCTCTTGAGCTAATTTTCTACACCTAAGCAGTCGGCTCACAAACTTAATGGAGGATACATTATGTCAATTCAAACAATTGCAACAACACAAGCACCGGGGGCGATTGGGCCTTATGTGCAAGGGAAGATTGTCGGCGACTTTCTCTTTGCATCTGGTCAGATTCCCCTAGATCCAAAGACAGGCGAAATTGTCGGCACAACGATTACTGAGCAGACTGACCAAGTTTTGAAAAACGTAGGGGCGATTCTGGCGGCTGCGGGGACTGATTTTGACCATGTCGTCAAAACGACTTGTTTTTTGAGCGATATGGCGAACTTTGTCCCATTTAACGAAGCCTATGCACAGGCTTTTGAGGCAGAATTCCCAGCCAGATCAGCCGTTGAAGTTGCAAGACTTCCAAAAGATGTACTAGTTGAAGTCGAAGTCATTGCTTATCTAGCCTAAACCCAATCTTGAAACACACCGCATGCGCTGTCAAAAGGCCTTGTGGTGTTTTTTTGTGATCAAATCTATTGTCTGCCAATCTTCTTGCTTGCCGCAGGTGTCTCAAAGACCCCTACATGCCAGAAAAAGTAACCTTTGAGAGTCTCACAACATGTAAAAGGAGTCTCTCAGCAAGTAAGAAGCGTGTCGCGACATATAAAAAGTATGTCGTAACATGCAAAAACTATGTCGAGACATATAAAAACTATGTTGCGATATGCAAAAACTATGTCATAACATGCAAAAAGTATGTTGTAGCATGTAAAAACTATGTTGCGACATATAAAAACTACGTCACAGCAAGCAAAAAGCGTGTCTCAACATGTAAAAAGTATGTCGCAACATATAAAAACTATGTCACAACGTATAAAAAGTATGTCACGACATGTAAAAACTATGTCTCAGCAAGCAAAAAGTGTGTCGCAACATAGAAAAAGTATGTTGCAGCATGTAAAAACTATGTTGCGATATGCAAAAACTATGTCGCGACATATAAAAACTACGTCGCAGCAAGCAAAAAGTATGTCGCAACATGTAAAAAGTATGTCACAGCAAGCAAAAAGCATGTCACAGCAAGCAAAAAGTATGTCACAGCAAGGCAAAAGGTTGCTGGGGGCATTTCAAAGAGAGTCACGCCATCAAACCAACCCCATTGATCACGGATTTTTTTACCTTTCTTGACACCAGTGTCAATCGGTTCTCCTCTTGCTAAGATGTCGGTATTAAAATGCTGGAAAGGGTAGCGTGATACCCTATCTTTTTGAGATCGTTTGAAGTATAATAAGGGTAGGAAGAGGTGTCGTGTTTTGGCATCTGTCAGTGGACGTGACCTAAGGAGGTAGCGTGATGGGAGCAATGATATTTTTGTACATTATCGTGGTGCTTGGTGTTGTGGTGTGTGCCATTCCGGTTCTTTTAGGTGCGCTTGGGATTTATGCGTTGGGAACTTGTTTTGTTGGTTTGATGAATACGCCAGATCGGGAAGAAAAACAAAGAAAAAAACAGGAAATCGCTGAGTTTCGAGAACGGGAAATTGAATTTCAGAAATATTCGGCTGAATGGCTAAAGAGGCATCAAGAACGATTAAGAAGATACGAAGCGGAGCAAGCTAAAGAAAAAATGGTAGAACAAAAGTCCTAATAAAAAAGTCCTATTTTTAGGGCTTTTTTATTTTACACTGAAAACATAAAGCAAAAAAGCAGAGAGAAAAGAGGGCATAGGTATGGCAGGAAATCCATTAGGAAGCATGGTAGTAGAGCTAGGGCTTGATAGTTCAAGTTTTGGGGACGGACTAGCGGCTGCGACCTGAAAAACAGAACTAAAATAAGCATTAACAAGCCTTGAAAATGCTATAATGAAAGGAGTTAAAGTAGAACAAATTAGTAGCGTAAGCTGAAAGAAAGAGGCAAAATTGGCACAAGAAAATATCGTCATTCATGGCGCGCGCGCCCATAATCTGAAAAATATTGATGTCACGATTCCCAGAGATAAACTGGTCGTGATGACTGGCCTATCAGGGTCTGGTAAGTCATCTCTGGCTTTTGATACCTTATATGCCGAGGGCCAGCGGCGGTATGTTGAGAGCCTTTCTGCCTATGCTCGTCAGTTTTTGGGCAATATGGAAAAGCCTGATGTTGATAGCATTGATGGCTTATCGCCTGCCATTTCAATCGATCAAAAGACGACCTCTAAAAACCCTCGCTCAACGGTTGGCACGGTGACGGAGATTCATGATTATCTGCGGCTCCTCTATGCTCGGATTGGCATTCCTTACTGTATCAATGGTCATGGCAAAATCACTGCCCAGTCTGTCGAAGAGATTGTGGACAGTGTCTTGACCCTGCCTGAAAAGCAACGGTTTCAGATTTTAGCCCCGATTGTGCGGGCTAAGAAAGGTCAGCACAAGAAGATTTTCGAGAAGATTCAAAAGGATGGCTATGTCCGCGTGTTAGTGGATGGCGCAGTCTATGATGTGGCTGAAGTGCCAGATTTAGAGAAGAATAAAAGCCATGATGTCGATATTGTCATTGACCGGATTGTCCTAAAAGAAGGGATTCGGGGGCGTTTGTTTGATTCGATTGAGGCAGGGCTACGTCAAGGAGATGGCTATGTCAAGATTGATACGCTAGATGGCAAGACACTACTCTTTAGTGAGTATTATGCCTGTCCAATCTGTGATTTTTCTGTTCCCGAGCTTGAACCTCGACTCTTTTCTTTTAATGCACCACAAGGTGCTTGTCCAGACTGTGATGGTCTGGGCGTGCGGTTGGAGGTCGATCTTGATTTGGTCGTGCCGGATACTAGCAAAACGATTCGTGAGGGTGCTGTTGTCCCGTGGTATTCCGGGTCATCCACTTATTATCCGGCTCTGTTAGAACAAGCAATGACAGCTTTTGCTGTCGATTTGGATACGCCATTCGAGGCCTTATCAGAGGCTGATCAGACCTTGATTTTTGACGGGTCTGGCGATCGGCTGTTTCATTTCTATCATGAGGGAGATTTTGGCCTGCGTGACTTGGATATGGCATTTGTGGGCATTGTTCCCAATATTTTCAGGCGCTATGCCAATGGTTCTGACAGTACTAAAGCGCAGATGCGTGCCTATATGAATGCCTTGCCCTGTCAGACTTGTCATGGCAAGCGGCTGAATGAGCAAGCTTTATCGGTTAAACTTGGTGGTGAGACGGGTTATGACATTGCTGATATCTCCGCTCTACCGATTGGGGAACATTTGGCCTTGGTTCAGGAATTGGCTTTATCCGAAAATGAAGCCCTGATTGCCCGTCCGATTATCAAGGAAGTCGGCGATCGGCTGACCTTTTTGAAAAATGTCGGCTTGGATTATCTGACCTTGTCGCGTAGTTCTGGGACTTTGTCAGGTGGAGAAAGTCAACGGATTCGCTTGGCGACACAGATCGGCTCGAATTTATCAGGGGTGCTGTATATTCTTGATGAGCCGTCGATTGGTCTCCATCAAAGAGATAACGACCGCCTGATTGACTCCTTGAAAAAAATGCGTGATTTGGGCAATACGTTAATTGTGGTCGAACATGATGAAGATACGATGATGGCAGCTGACTATTTGATTGACATTGGTCCTGGTGCGGGCGACTTGGGCGGAGAGATTATCGCTGCCGGGACACCTCAACAAGTGGCTAAAAATAAAAAGTCAATTACAGGGCAATACCTGTCTGGTAAGAAAAAAATCCCTGTCCCAGCGACACGTCGTCCGGTCAATCCTGACCATGTCGTGATGATCAAGGGTGCTGCCGAAAACAATTTGCAAAATTTGGATGTTGCCTTTCCACTAGGGATTATGACGGCAGTCACTGGTGTGTCTGGTTCTGGTAAATCAACCTTGGTCAACACCATTCTTAAGAAAGCCTTAGCGCAAAAGCTTAATCGCAACAGCGACAAACCCGGTAAATACAAAGCTATTTCAGGCTATGACAAGATTGAGCGCTTGATTGATATTGACCAAAGCCCGATTGGTCGGACACCACGGTCCAATCCAGCGACTTACACCTCAGTGTTTGATGACATACGGGATCTTTTTGCCAATACCAACGAGGCGAAGATTCGAGGCTACAAAAAAGGTCGGTTCAGCTTTAATGTCAAAGGCGGTCGCTGTGAGGCGTGTTCTGGAGATGGCATTATCAAGATAGAAATGCACTTTTTGCCAGATGTCTATGTGCCGTGTGAAGTCTGTCATGGCAGACGGTATAATTCTGAGACACTAGAAGTGCATTATAAAGAAAAAAATATCTCTCAAGTGCTGGATATGCGGGTGTCTGATGCGGTTGAATTCTTTAAACACATTCCGAAAATTGAGCGCAAATTACAAACGATTGTTGATGTCGGCTTAGGCTATGTGACCCTAGGACAACCGGCAACGACTCTGTCAGGTGGGGAAGCCCAACGGATGAAACTGGCTAGTGAATTGCAAAAACGGTCAACAGGCAAGTCCTTTTATATACTTGATGAACCGACGACAGGGCTGCATACAGCAGATATTGCGACGCTCATTCAGGTGCTCAACCGTTTAGTCGAACAGGGCAACACGATTGTGGTCATTGAGCATAATCTGGATGTCATCAAAACAGCTGACCATATCATTGACTTGGGGCCTGAGGGCGGTATCGGTGGCGGTACAATCTTAGCTGTTGGCACACCAGAAGAAGTGGCAGCAGTGCCAGCATCTTATACGGGGCAATATCTGAAAGCTAAACTCAAGTGAGATTGCTACAAAAAACATATAATCCTCAAGCTTTTGAAACCTTATCAACGCAACTCAAGACTAGATTATCCAGTTATTTCTGGATAAGAAAATATTGGGAAGAGGATTGGGCTAGTGGGGCGAGTCGCAAGCGCTTTTGAAAGTAAGTAGAAAGCAAGTTTTAATTGCGTTATATCGGGTTTTGTGTTAAGATGAGCTTGTCAAATTGGTCAAGTGAACACGCGTAGTGTGTGCGATGCAAAAAGGAGGAGTCAAGATGGTCACAAGTAATTATCCAAAAGTGGTATCGGCTGAGATGTTGCCTAATAATATTATCTTCTTGCGTTTTGAAGATGATCGCGAACGGTATCTGCCGAGTCATTACAATACTCAGTATGTCAATGCTTGGGCGGCAAAAAGTGCAGAAAAAGGCACGAGACGGGTCGTTGCAGCTGCACCGACACTCACATGGGTGGGCAATGAGTTCAAAATCGAGGCTGATGGGACGCTCGTGATGAACGACAAAGACCGCTACTCGCCAGAGGAATTGTGGGAGGCAAGTGTTGTGCATCTGACGGACTTACGTCAAGCACCACTTGATGCAAGTCATTGGCGGCGTAACCTTATCATTGCACTAGCGGTTGTAGCGGTGTTTGTGATGGTGTGCATTGGTGCGGCAATGGGATAAGGATATGGAATTTTTTATACAATAAATCGTGTGGGAATTTGATTTCCCACACGATTTATTTTTTTACTAGACTACTACCAATCAAGAGGAACGCCTAATCCTTCAGATGCTCTAACAAAGTAACCAATCACAATTATAGAAAAGTTGAGATAAATCGCACCGTAAATATAAAGAAACCTAATCCATTTGCGTAGTTTATAAATCACTTTTCGATATAGGCGTGTCAATAATACAGTCAATAATAGGATAATACAAATTTCCAAAAGAGGAAAGCGCCACTCCCCTTGTAAAAAATAAAAGTCAAAAGCAAAAGGAAACATAATAAAGGGGTAGAAAAGCCAAATTATAATGTTTGCCAACCACAGTAACGGATTAATTGATAAGACTTGCATAAAACGCCACCCCCCTCATATTTCCAACGAGGAATCCTCTTCATTTTTACTCCCCCTTTTTTTTATTGGTGTCGAAAACGCTTTCGGCATTTGTGGTTAGATTTTACCATACTTACATATTTGTGGCAAGTTTGACCTGAATTTAAATCATTCAAAAATGCCTGACAAAACCGACTTGCTTGTGCGGGTCTATTTTTATTGGTACTCAAACAGTGAGTTATTAACTAGATCGATAACCGTTGTCATGGCGTTAAAAAACTTTCATGCGTTTGTCGCCTTAAAACACTAAAAAATCACTCAAAAAAATGTTAAACTATAAAGGTATCACTTAGTCAAAGTAAGCATACTCATCAATCTAATCAATATGATGACAAGGCAAAACTAACAGAAGGTTTTGAGCCTTGTCGGTAATAAAGAAAGAGGCAAAAATGCGTAAAACAATGGATGGGAACATGGCGGCAGCTCACGTGGCTTATGCCTTCACAGAAGTTGCATCTATCTATCCGATTACACCTTCAAGTCCCATGGCAGAGTACACCGATGAGTGGCAAGCTGCTGGGCGGAAAAATATCTGGGGCGAAACCGTCTCAATCAGTGAAATGCAATCAGAGGCAGGAGCTGCAGGAGCCATTCATGGTGCACTTAAAGCAGGTGCCCTGGCAACAACCTATACAGCTTCGCAAGGATTGTTGCTGATGTTACCGAATATGTATAAGATTGCAGGAGAGTTACTACCAAGTGTGATTCATGTGGCGGCGCGTGCTGTGTCGACAAATGCACTCAATATATTTGGAGATCAGTCTGATGTCATGAGCGCAAGGTCAACAGGCTATGCGATGTTGGCAGAATCTTCCGTTCAAGAAGTCATGGACTTATCAGCCGTGGCACATTTGGCAACGATTGAAGCATCTGTGCCTTTCATGAACTTTTTTGATGGCTTTAGAACATCACATGAGCTACAAAAAATCGAAGTTTTAGAATATGACGTGCTTGGTCAGCTTATCAATCAAGAAAAACTACAAGCATTTCGGGATAGGGCGATGAATCCTGATCATCCCACAGTTTCAGGGACGAATCAGAATGCAGACATTCATTTTCAACAACGTGAAACGACTAATCGTTACTATGAGGACGTTCCTGCGATCGTCCAAAAGTATATGGGTAAAATCAATGACTTGCGTGGGACAAACTATGATTTGATTAACTATTACGGTGCGGAGGATGCGACAGAAGTCATCGTGGCGATCGGCTCTGTCGGCGAAACAATCGAGCAGACAGTAGATTATCTGAATGCCCAAGGCCGCAAGGTTGGTTTTTTGAATGTTCATCTTTATCGACCATTTCCTGCTGCGAATTTCCTTGATAAGTTGCCTAAAACTGTGACCAAACTTGCAGTGTTGGATCGGACAAAAGAACCCGGTGCTGATGGAGAGCCGCTTTATTTAGATGTTAAGTCCGTATTATTTGACCAAGCTGCTCAGATTACGGTGATTGGTGGGCGTTATGGTATCGGTTCAAAAGATACAACGCCAAGTCAAATTGTTGCGGTTTTTGATGAATTGCGTCAGCTTTCGCCTAAGCAACGTTTTACGATTGGGATTACAGACGATGTGACCAATTTGTCACTTGAGACCGGTCAGTCGCTTGATTTGACGCCTAGCTCGACTTTCCAAGCCAAATTTTGGGGCTTTGGTTCTGATGGGACTGTCGGTGCTAATAAGTCTGCCATTAAAATTATCGGCAACTACACAGACAAATACGTTCAGGGGGCTTTTGCCTATGATTCTAAAAAATCAGGTGGTTTGACCGTCAGTCATTTACGATTTGGGGATACGCCGATTAAGTCCACCTATATGATTCAGCATGCGGATTTTGTCAGCTTGTCCACAGCCAGCTATGTGCACCAATATGATGTCCTCAAAGGTCTGAAAAAAGGTGGCACTTTCTTGCTTAATACAGTCTGGACGGATGAGCAACTCAATCTTCACTTGCCAAGTCGGATGAAACGTTATATCGCTGAAAATGAGATTCAGTTTTATACGATGAATGCAGTGGAGATCGCGGGGCAAGCAGGACTTGGTCGGCGGATCAATACAGCCATGCAAGTCGGTTTCTTCAAGCTGTCTAATATTATGCCATTTGATGAGGTATTCAACATTCTCAAGCAGGATGCGCATGATAGTTACGCCCGCAAGTCGATGAAAATTGTAGAGCAAAACTGGCAAGCGATGGATTTGGCAGTTGATGGTCTGCACAAGGTTGACGTGCCAGCCGAATGGCTCAATGCCCAAGAACCGGAACCCATTCGAGTTGATGGAGATAAAAGTCATAAATATGTCTTTCAAATCGTCAATCATGTGAATGCGCAAGAGGGGGATCAATTATCAGTTGGTGACTTGATGGCTAATGACATGACGGATGGCCGGATGCCACTTGGGACGACGGCTTATGAAAAGCGTGGCGTCGCACTGGAAGTGCCAATCTGGGATGTTGACAAGTGTACCATGTGTAATGAATGTAGTTTTGTCTGTCCACACGCAGCGATTCGACCGTTTCTGCTAGATGAGGATGAGGTCAATGAGGCACCCGAAGGTTATCTGGTTAAAGATTACCGAGGCGCAGATGGGCTCATGTACCGGATTCAAGTTTCTGTTGAAGATTGTACCGGTTGTGGTCTCTGTGTCGAAGCTTGTCCGGCTAAGGGCAAGGCATTGGAGATGAGACCTTACGAAGAAGTCCGTGCTGAGGCTGCGAATTGGGCATTCTCGATGACTTTGAGAACGAAGGCCAATCCGGCAAAAGCTAATACGGTCATTGGGACACAATTTAATCAACCACTTCTTGAATTTTCAGGTGCTTGTGCAGGTTGTGGCGAGACGCCTTATGTCAAACTGCTGACGCAAATGTTTGGGGATCGGATGATGATTGCCAATGCGACAGGCTGTTCTTCGATTTGGGGCGGTGCAGCACCAGTTAGTCCCTATACGACAAACGATGCGGGACAAGGTCCTGCTTGGTCAAACTCGCTTTTGGAGGACAATGCAGAATTTGGTTATGGGATGTGGTTAGCATCACAAGCACGGCGCAATCAATTAGCCAATGATTTGACCGACTTGCTGGCGACTGTTCCAGTGCCAACTGAAACAAAGGCACTGATTGAAGATTGGATTGCCCATAAAGAAATATCTGATGGCACACGTCAGCGTGCTGAAAAATTAAAAGCTGCATTGACAACACTTGGTACTGATTTTGATACCATTCGGGCACGTCAAGACCAATTTGTCAAACCCACTCAGTGGATGATTGGCGGAGATGGCTGGGCTTACGATATTGGCTTTGGTGGGATTGACCATGTCATCGCCTCTGGTGCCGATGTCAACATCCTCGTCATGGATAATGAGGTCTATGCCAACACGGGAGGTCAGGTCTCCAAAGGGACACCACGTTCAGCGATTGAGAAATTCTCAGCTGCCGGGAAAGCTGCGGCTAAGAAAGACCTTGGCTTTATGGCGATGACCTATGGCAATGTCTATGTCGCACAAATCGCCTCTGGCGCTAATAAAATGCAGACGATTAAGGCATTTGAAGAAGCAGAACGTCACAATGGCCCTTCAATCATCATCGCCTATACGCCTTGTATCTCACATGGTTTGCGTGGCGGGATGTCTCAAACGATTCGTGAAGCTAAAGAAGCTGTTGACTCAGGCTATTGGCAACTTTACCGCTACAACCCTGACTTAGAAGCAGTCGGTAAGAACCCAATGACATTGGACTTTAAGAAGCCAGACTTCGCTAAAATGACTGACTTCATGATCCAGCAAGTCCGTTTTGCGAGTTTGAAGCGGATTAAACCAGATGCAGCAGCTGCCTTATTTGATAAGACAACTGCTGATGCCCGGCGGAAATTCGTGAGATACGCGCGGATGTCAGGGGATTTGGATAAGTTCTTAGCTAAAGAAGCCAAGGTCAATGGGACAGCAGTTTCCGAAGTTAGCGCAGAGCAGACAGAGCGGCCCAAGCGTGAAAAAGACCCTCAAGCTGAAGCACGCCGTGCTGCCAGACGAGCAGAACGTGCCGCCAAGCGACAGGGACCATCAGGGCAAGCCTAAAGACGAGCTGTCCTTAGCTAGTTGAGGCGCTCAAAAAATGTGAACGCGACTTTTCCGATTCAATAGCTAAATGGCGAGCCACTGGTCTCGCCATTTGTTTTTGCGCCATTGCCCCCGTTGCGCCAAACGGCTTCACTTTACGACAAACTTAGTGAGGTCAAGCAAAGTGCTGCTAGGCAGACACGCCCCCAGCCATCTTACCAGCGCTCCCAAAAACTCCTGAGAGAACCACACGTCTCAGGAGTTTTTGGCAATTGCCCCTCACTGTGATTTTTTGGTGCAGTGAGGATGAAATTTTTTCGCTCGTAGAGGGAAAAAATTTTAGACTGAGTGTAAAAAAATTTTAGACTGAGTGTAAAAAAATTTTAGACTGAGTGTAAAAAAATTTTAGACTGAGTGTAAAAAAATTTTAGACTGAGTGTAAAAAAATT
>JAISXW010000022.1 GCA_031270325.1 Streptococcaceae bacterium | reverse complement strand
TTATGCGGTCGATTTTATCGAATTGTTGAAACATACAAAGGGTCAATGGTATGGCAAACCATTCAAACTGTTGGCTTGGCAAGAAAAGATTATCCGAGATTTGTTTGGTACGATTAAAGAAAACGGCTATCGTCAATTTAACACGGCATACGTTGAAATTCCGAAAAAAAATGGCAAACAAGTCGCATTAGATACTTTGATTCCAACACCTAGCGGCTACACAACTATGGGACAAATCAAAGTTCGCAATCAGGTGTTTGACGAGAATGGTAATGTTTGTAATGTTGTAGCTAAAAGCGAAATTGATTACGATGAGCAAGCTTATCAGATTGTTTTCAAAGATGGAGAAATCATAGAGGCGGGTGAACATCATCAATGGACTGGTCAATATACCAGAGGTATGCGTAGGGATTGTATTATGACAACTGGAGAGCTTTATCGATTACCGAAAAATGGAAACTCCTATCGATTTAGAATACCGATTGCCAACCCAATCAAAACAGGAGAAAAGTCTCTACCAATTGAACCTTATTTAATGGGTTACTGGTTAGGAAATGGCAATGCGATTAAACCAGAAATTACAATTAAGACTGAAGATATAGCAGGCGTATTGAAAAATATTGTCGGCTTTTATAATGTGCAAAGCACATGGTTAAATGTTGGAGACAGTATCGTTGTTCGAGTGCCAGCATTGAGAACAATCTTATTGAAAAGTTTTCATGAAAAGAAAATTCCTATTGATTATTTACGTGCTTCTTACGAACAGAGACTACGTTTACTGCAAGGATTGATGGATTCAGATGGTTGTGTGAATGGCGTAAAAGGGCAAGCAATTTATACCTCTACTGAAAAACAACTTTCTGAGTCAGTGAGTGAGTTGCTTTGGAGTCTTGGAATTAAAAATTCTATTTCAACTGCAAAATCTACTCAACGAACGGATTGGAGTAAACTTAGCAATGAGTGTGGACGAATTGAAACAGGAGAGACTTTATATTATGTCAAGTTTACTTCGTTCACAGATACTCAAGTGTGCGGGCTTTACCGCAAACAATCGAATAGCACGGAAAGAAACCCTCAAACAAGAAGTCATTTTAGATATATTGATAGAATTATCCCTATTAAAAATAAAGGGATGCAATGTATTCAAGTTGATAGTTCATCCCACCAATATTTAATTGGGAAATCTTGTTTACCAACGCACAACAGTGAACTGGCAGCGGCAGTGGCATTACTTTTAACTTGTGGTGATGGTGAGGAACGTGCCGAGGTTTACGGCTGTGCAGCAGACCGAGGGCAAGCATCCATTGTTTTTGACGTTGCGGCAGATATGGTTCGCATGAACCCCGCATTGAGTAAACGGGTTAAAATTCTAACCTCCCAAAAAAGAATTATCTACACACCGACCAATAGCTTTTATCAAGTCTTATCGGCTGAAGCGTACAGTAAACATGGCTTTTCAAGTCACGGCATCTTGTTTGATGAACTTCATGCCCAACCTAATCGAAAATTATTTGACGTCATGACCAAAGGTGCGGGGGATGCGAGACAACAACCCTTGTTCTTTTTGATTACGACAGCGGGGACGGACACGCATTCGATTTGTTATGAGCAACATCAAAAATCACTTGATATTCTTGAGAATCGCAAACATGACTCGACTTTTTATCCTGTGATTTACGGAGCTAGTGAAACCGAGGATTGGACAGACCCAGAAGTTTGGAAGAAAGCCAATCCCTCGATTGATGCGACCATTACAATGGAAAAAGTCAAAGCTGCGTGCGAGTCGGCTAAGCAAAATCCAGCAGAGGAGAATTCCTTCAGGCAGTTGCGACTTAATCAATGGGTGAAACAAGCTGTACGTTGGATGCCAATGGACAAGTGGGATGCTTGCTCGTTCAAGTTTGACGAAAAAGAACTAGAGGGTCGTGTCTGTTATGGCGGACTCGACTTATCCAGCACTACCGACATGACGGCTTTTGTAATGGTTTTTCCACCCGTAGATGAGGACGACAAATTTGTGGTTCTGCCATATTTTTGGATTCCAGAAGATACGCTTGAGCTTCGAGTCAAACGTGACCATGTCCCTTATGACTTGTGGGAAAAACAAGGCTACGTCCAAACCACCGAGGGTAACGTGGTTCATTACGGTTTTATTGAGAAATTTATCGAGGAGCTAGGGCTGAAATACAACATCAGAGAGATTGCCTTTGACCGTTGGGGCGCAGTTCAAATGGTACAGAACTTAGAAAACATGGGTTTTACTGTCGTCCCATTCGGACAAGGCTTTAAGGATATGAGTCCACCGACTAAAGAGCTGATGAAACTCACGCTTGAAGAAAAATTAGCTCATGGCGGTCATCCAGTGCTGCGTTGGAATATGGATAACATCTTCGTTAGGACTGACCCAGCAGGTAATATCAAAGCTGACAAAGAAAAATCAACTGAGAAAATTGATGGAGCAATTGCGACGATTATGGCATTGGATAGAGCTATTCGTTGTGGAAATACAAATACGGCAAGCGTCTATGATGATCGAGGGTTGTTTTTCTTGTAGCAAAATAGTAGAATTGTTCTCAAATAGTGTGGTGGGGGATTAAAAAATGAATTTATGGATTATAGGAAATGGCTTTGATATAGCACACGGATTGAAAACAGGATATTATGATTTCGCAGAATTTTTATATAATCGATTTATTGGGAAAGAATCGGATTATTCAGACTTTAAAAAAGATATATTGGAAAATTTAGAACAAAGGAATCTAAATACATTTGACCTACAGACGACAGGTAAGGATGGATGTGGTGTAAGTGATTCTGATAGTGCTCTATTCATTTTGAAAATTATTCAGGATCATTCTACGGATGACAGTTGGAATGACTTTGAGAATAGTTTGGGGTGTCTTCGTTATTCCGAATTTTCGGATAATGATATTCCAGAATTTATTGATAAAGACGAAGATAAAGATCCCTGGAAAAGTTCAAGAACGAATGAAGACGCCTCTGAAAAATGGATTGAAGTATTTAAAAATGTAAAAAGATATTTTGCGGAGTGGGCAAGTCAAATATCGTTAGACGAAATTTATGAAAAAAAAGTAATACGTGATAAATTTGACGAATCAGAGAATTTGTTTTTATCATTTAATTACACAAAAACTTTGGAAGAAATTTATTCTATAGACGAAGTTATTCATATTCATGGAACAATTGATAAAAAGGATAGTATCATTTTTGGACATGGAAGAGTCTTGAGTGAAGATGAAAGTGAAAACGAAAATTTAATTGGAGCAGAATATAATTTATCTGAAATCGTTAGGATAACGAGAAAGGAATTACAATTAAAGAGATTAAATGAATTGAATTTAGATGATATTACAAATGTATATGTATTTGGATTTAGTTTTGGGGATGTTGATATGCCATATATTGAAAAACTTGCGAGTCACCAGAACATAAAAGAAGCACGGTGGAGCATACAGAATGGTGCTGATTTTGTTACCAAGAATTTACCAAAAATAAAAAAATTAGGTGTAAAAAACTTTAATAATGGAATTCGCTAACCTGAATTAGCATCTATCAAGTTGATGGGTGCTTTTTGATACTCATAAGGAGGAGACATGAACATCTTTAACAAACTTTTTAAAACAAGAGCACCGACAAATAAAACGATACTTAACCCCTATCGTTTTATGTTTGGTTCAACCACTGCAGGAAAAACAGTCACCGAACAAACCTCAATGCAGATGACGGCAGTTTATTCCTGTGTGCGTGTGTTAGCGGAGGCGGTCGCAGGATTGCCACTTCATTTTTACCAATACCGAGAAGATGGCGGAAAAGAACGAGCAGTTGACCAACCGCTTTATTTCTTGCTGCATGATGAACCAAATACAGAAATGACATCATTTGTATTTCGAGAAACCTTAATGACTCATCTCTTGCTTTGGGGCAATGCTTATGCCCAAATCATCCGTAATGGGAAAGGCGAAGTAGTAGCACTTTATCCCCTCTTACCTGAGAAGATGGCGGTTAATCGTGATGAGCATAAAGCCATCTACTATCTGTATTCAGCTGATAGTGGACAAGTCAGGCTATCAAAAGCTGACGTCTTGCATATTCCAGGACTCGGCTTTGACGGCTTGGTTGGTTATTCGCCAATTGCCATGGCTAAAAATGCCATAGGGCTTGCGATTGCAACCGAGGAGTACGGCTCTAAGTTCTTTGCCAATGGTGCGAATCCTGGTGGTGTTTTGCAACATCCGGGGACACTCAAAGACCCTAAACGGATAAGAGAAAGCTGGAACGCAACCTTTGGTGGCTCATCTAATGCCGCAAAGGTTGCCGTGTTAGAAGAAGGTATGACTTATGCGCCGATTTCCATTGCGCCAGAACAAGCACAGTTTTTAGAAACTCGAAAGTTTCAGATTGAGGAAATTGCGAGGATATTTCGAGTGCCACTGCACATGGTGGGCGATTTAGAACACGCAACCTTTTCAAATGTCGAGCATTTAAGTTTGGATTTTGTGAAGTTTTCCCTACAACCATGGTTAAACCGTATTGAACAAGCTACGAACCAAGCGCTATTAACAAAAGAGGAGAAAAGAGACTATTACATCAAGTTCAATGTGGACGGTTTATTGCGTGGCGATTATGCGAGTCGAATGCAAGGCTACTCAACTGGGATACAGAACGGTTTCTTATCGCCAGATGATGTGAGACAGCTAGAAGACTTGAATCCAATTGAAGGTGGAGCAGGGTCAAAATATTACTTTAATGGCAATATGTTACCAATTGAACAAGCAGGCGCAGCCTATCAAAATAACAAAGAAAGCGAGGAAGAAAATGAAGATGAAGAAATTTTGGAAATGGCAGAATCAGACGATTCAGAGTCAAACCACACAAGAAGAAAGCCAAGAACGTCTGTTAAGACTTGAGGGCGAAATTAGCTCGGAGAGTTGGCTAGGTGATGAAGTGACACCGAAACTGTTCAGAGATGAGCTGATGTCAGGTGATGGTGATATTTCAGTCATCATCAACAGCCCAGGCGGGGACGTCTTTGCGGCCGCAAGCATATACAATATGTTAATGGACTATCCGCACAAGGTGACCGTCAAGATTGATAGTTTAGCCGCAAGTGCAGCTTCTGTGATTGCCATGGCTGGAACGACCGTTCAAATGTCGCCTGTTGCCATGATGATGTGTCATAATCCATCAACTTTAGCCTTTGGCGAAAAAGTTGATATGGAAAAAGCCATCGCCATGCTTGATGAAGTCAAAGAGAGTATTATCAATGCTTATGAAATCAAGTCAGGGTTATCCAGAGTGCAGCTGTCACATATGATGGATGCTGAAACGTGGATGGATGCGAAAAAGGCAGTTAAGCTAGGCTTCGCAGATGAAATTATCGGACAAACTGAAGAGAATGATGAAACGGAAGCCATGCTTTTCACACAAGCGAAAGTTGTCACACGCTTCACGAACAGCATCAGTGAACGTTGTCAGTTACAAGAAAAAGAAACGAAACCAAAAACCAAAGCCGCAGACCTTAAGTCACGGCTTTTCTTAATCAAAAATTGGAGGAATTAACCTATGAATAAAATTCAAGAATTAATGGAAAAACGTGCACAGGCTTGGAACGGAGCTAAGGCATTTGTCGAGGCAAAACAAGATGAAGACGGACTCATGTCTGACGAAGATGCTAAAACATATGCCGAAATGGAAACCAAAGTCACTAATTTTACTAAAGAAATTGAGCGCCTACAAGGTATGGCCGCAATGGAACGTGAGCTATCTAAACCAACGAGTGAGCCCTTGACATCACAACCAATGACTGAAAATAAAGCAGAAATCAAAACTGGACGTGGCTCAAGTGACTATAAAACTGCCGTTTTAAACGCCCTTCGTTCTAATTTCAAACACGTTTCAAATATCCTTCAAGAAGGTGTTGATACGGCGGGTGGTTATCTCGTTCCTGAAGAATATGACAGTCGCTTGATTCAAGGCTTGACCGAAGAAAACATCATGCGAAAGCTAGGTACGAGCATCACCACTTCTGGTGAACATAAAATCAACATCGCAGCTACAACACCTGCGGCATCTTGGATTGAAGAAGGCGGTGCGTTATCGTTTGGAGATGCGACGTTTGACCAAATCTTGCTTGATGCCCATAAGCTCCACGTGGCAATTAAAATCACAGACGAATTACTCTATGACAATGCCTTCAACTTGGAAAGCTACATCTTGGATCAGTTTGCGAAAGCACTGGCCAATGCGGAAGAAGATGCCTTCTTAAATGGTACGGGTACAGGACGACCAACAGGTATCTTTGCGGCAACAGGCGGCGGTCAAGTCGCAGTGACTACCGCAAACAAAGCGGCCATCACGACTGATGAGATTATTGATTTGATTTATGCATTGAATCGACCTTATCGTAAGAATGCAGCATTCATCTTAAACGATGCCACGATTGCACTCTTACGGAAATTGAAAGATAGCAATGGTGCCTATTTATGGCAACCAAGCGTTCAAGCGGGAGAGCCTGATCGTTTGCTTGGCTATCCAGTTTATACTTCAGCTTTTGCGCCAGTAGTTGAAGCTGGTAAACCTGCGATTGCTTTTGGAGACTTCAGCTACTACAACATTGGAGATCGTGGTGTTCGGAGTTTCGACCAACTACGAGAACTCTTTGCGGGTAATGGTATGGTTGGTTTTCTTGCTAAAGAACGTGTTGATGGCAAGTTGATTTTACCAGAAGCTGTTCAAATCTTGAAGATGAAAGCTGCGGCCTAGTATGAGTGAGCTACTTGAGAAAGTTAAAGCCAATCTGATACTGGAACATGATGTGGATGATGAGCTGATCAAAGGCTTAATTTTGACAGCTCTTTCTTATGCGGAAAGCTACCAACATATAGAGGCTGGTACTTATACGGATAATCCAATGCCATCAACTACTGAACAAGCAGTTATCATGCTTGTCAGCCACTTATACGAAAGTCGTGACGGCTCAACAGGAGGCTTCTTTTCGGATAACGTTAGTGCCGCAAAGCAAGTTTGGGAAACAGTCAATTTATTGTTGCGACTAGACAGGCGGTGGTCGGTATGAGTTTTGGTAAGATGACTCAGCTTATCAAATTGATTCAAACGCAGAACATCAAGGACTCAGATGGCTTCGTGACCAAACAAGATGTGGTGCTCGCAAATGTTAGAGCTTACAAGGAAGATAAAAACGCAACTGAGAAATGGATTAATTTAGCGACCTTTAGTACCGCCACTTGCCTGTTTCGCTTTAGGTTTATCCCAAAACTTGAAGTGACCACGGAAATGGTCATCATCTGCGACAACGATAGGTATCAAATTACCTCAGTTGAAAATGTCCGCAATCGGAGTATGTATTTGGAAATTCTAGCTGAGAAAATGGAGGCAAGTCGAGATGGCTAAAGCAACGTTTAAAATGCCAGATGACTTCTTACTCAAGATATCAAAACTTGAAAGCAAGACGGACGACATTTTACCACGAGTTTTAGAATCAGGAGCTGAAGTTGTCGAATCAAGAGTCAAAGCAAACTTATCTGCGGTTATAGGTTCAGGTACAAAGTTCTCAAGTCAATCAACTGGAGAACTCGAGTCAGCACTTGGTGTGACCAAGCCGAACCAAAATAGGAACGGCGAATGGGATATTAAAGTTGGTTTTGATGAACCGAGAAGTGATGGTAAGTCAAATGCGCTAATTGCCAATGTCTTGGAGTATGGCAAGCATAATCAAGCACCTAAGCCATTCTTGAAACCGGCAAAACGACAGTCTAGAAAATCTTGTATTGAGACGATGAAAAGCAAGCTAGAAAGTGAGGTGGAAAGGATATGAGCATTTTAGCAGAATTGAATGCTTTGTTAGACGATTTAAATGTGCCTGTTGAAACGGGTGAGTTTTCTAGCAAGGCACCAGATAACTATGCGGTCCTAACACCACTCGTTGATGAGTTTGAGGTATTTGCGGATAACTTACCTACAATTGACATCAAGGAAGTACGGATTTCGTTTTTCTCAAAAGGGAATTATCTGATCAAGCAATCGCAAATCATATACAAACTTTTGGCTAAGGGGTTCACAATTACGGGTAGACGATTTATTGAATTGGAACTGGACACGAACTTTTACCACACAGCGATTGATGTCGCTAAGTATTACACAATGGAGGAAATAACATGAGTACAATTGGTTTGGATAAACTCTACTATGCACCAATTACAGAATCACCGACAACAGGTGACGAAACCTATAGCACGCCAGTTAGTCTTGCCAAAGCAATCTCTGCGGAACTTTCTGTTGAGTTAGCAGAAGCGACCCTTTACGCAGACGATGGTGCAAGTGAAGTCGTTAAAGAATTTAAAGAAGGGAAGATTACACTTGGCGTTGATAATATTGGCACAACAGTTGCGGCCGCCTTAACAGGGGCGGTTGTCGATAAGAAGGGTGTTTTGATATCAGCGAGTGAAGACGGAGGTGCACCTGTGGCGATTGGCTTTCGTGCTAAGAAGTCGAACGGGAAGTACAAATACGTCTGGCTTTACAAGGTGAAATTTGCCGTACCAAGCTCGAGTCTTGCGACCAAAGGCGACAGCATTACCTTTTCAACACCAACAATTGAGGGTACGGTCATGCGCAGAAACAAACTAGACGGTAATGGGAAACACCCATGGAAAGCAGAAGTGGATGAGGGGGATACTGGTGTCGCAACTGCCATCATCACTGGTTGGTACACAGCTGTCTATGAACCGAATTTCCAAACAACCTAAGGAGGTAACCTAATGACAAACGATAGAAGTGCCACGATTTCGCTTGCAGGTCAAGACTACGAGTTGATTTTAACCACCCTTGCGACCAAGGAAATCGCTGCACATTACGGAGGTCTTGATAGTCTAGGGGATAAGTTGCTCAAGTCTGAGAATTTTGAGCTTGCGCTTGACGAGATTGTTTGGCTGATTACGATTCTTGCCAATCAATCCATCAAGATTTACAATCTCAAAAATAAAGACAAGAAAGAGGAACTCACGACTGAATACGTGGAACTTTTAACCTCACCGCTTGATTTATCCAACTACAAAGAGGCAATCACAGAGGCAATGTTCAAAGGGACAGCTCGATACATCGAAAGTGAAGATACGGGAAAAAACAAGCAGGGCGAGTAAGTGATGAGGAGACATTTACTCGCCTGTGTTATTACGGAACGGTTCAAATGGGTATGACACCAGATGATTTCTGGTTTTGTCCACTAGGGCAGTTTTTGGATTTATGGGAGTGTCATAAACAGTTTAATGGGTTGAGTAAGCCTAAAGTTGAGAGGTTTATTGATGAGGTGTTTCCGAGTGGGGTATAAAAACCCTCATTCGTCTGAAATGAGGGGTGATAATTTATTTCAAAATTTGTATCCAGTTAATGGGGAAGCCCATTTTGAATTTATCGGCATGAGGATATTTTGAGAAGCTCTTTTCAATATTATTGACAAATTTATCCCAATGATGATCATCTGGAACAAGTTCTTTTAGGCAACAAAGGATTCCGAAAAGTCTATCGTTTCTTATACCTGCTTCGTTGAATTGCTTATACAAAATTGGCTTTTTTGTAAGAATGGCATTGTAAAGCCTACCGTAGTGTGCACATAGATTACGAACATAGGCAATGCTTTCAATCCAGCTTTCAAAATATTTATAAGAGACACCATAACTTTTAGAGATATGCTTTTTATCGTCATTTAATAAATTTTTGTAGAATTTTGAAAGTGTTCCAAAACTTATAATTTCGACCAGCGCATAAAATGGGATATCGGCATTTTGATAGTTATTTTGATAATTTTTGATAAATGGAGAACGTTTGTTTCTATTGATTTCTTGAGAGATATTGTTTATAAATTGTTGATGATAAAACGAATTAGTGAAATTGGAACTATCTTTATAACCAAGTGTTCCGTATTTGACTGAAAAATAATTAGCTATACGAGCACGTAAATTTATCTCAACACGCTCGATATGTGGAAGAAGTTCTTGTCGTAAATTTGCATTGAAGCGATACAACTCAACAATATGTTCAAATGACACCCCATTGTAGTAATTACCATTTTTGGGTTTCAATCCAAGACTATATGCTTTAATAAAGCGAAAATAGGACACATCATTTAAGAATAAACGTGCAAAATTTTCATCTTGGATCGTGAGATTGAGATTTTTAAGATTTTCAATTTGTTCGTCAATCGTAAGTGATTGTTGTTGTGGTTTAAGAGGCATTTTGTTATCTCCTATAAATAAAAAATGACTCGACGTGGTCCGCATCAAAAGAGAGGCGTGTCGAGTTCTGTTAAGTACAGTATACCATAATTATCACGAAACTACAAGAAGAAATGTTTACTCGCCTTTACTATTACGGCAAAGTTCAAATGGGCCTGGTATCAGACGATTTCTGGCTATGTTCACTTGGCTTGTTTTTGGATTTGTGGGAGTGTCATAAGCAGTTTACTGGAATCAGTAAACCTAAAGTTGAGCTGTTTATTGATGAGGTGATACCTGGTGGGGTGTAATATTTACATTGCTAATGTGATATAATATAGGTATCTATGATTATAGTAAAGGGGACATTTTGAATGATAAATACAAGTAATAAGCAGACTATATTAGAAATGGTTTCAGGAAATAAAATACACGTTCCATCTTATCAGAGAGCTTATTCATGGGAGGTTGGAGATAATAAAATCAAACAAATCGATCAGTTTATATTGGATATTGAGGAATATATAGAAAGTAAAACGGAGAATCCATACTATTTTGGTCATTTTATTTTTGAAAAAACCCAGGAGAATAAATACGCTATCATAGATGGTCAACAACGGTTGACTACTATTATGATTGCTACTGCTGCAATTTTTCATGTAATTGAAAGTCGGAATGAAAATTCAATCGAAATTGAAAAAGAATGTAATCAATTTATTGGAACGGAATATGATTATAATTTTTCAACAGTAAGTTACGACAATCAAGTCTTTATTGATTATATTTTTGAAGAAAATAAAAGTAAGATAAATCCAAAAAGCAGTTCACAAAAACGTATTGTTACAGCGTATGATAAATTTAAAGCATACTTTTGGGATAAAGATGCAGAATATCTGCAAAAAGTCTTTTCAGCTATTTCTGAAGCCTCTTGTTCGACATTTCAAGTAGAATCTGAAACACAAGCAATTCAAATGTTTATTTTTGAAAATAATCGAGGAAAAAGTCCAAGTAGATTAGAAATTTTAAAAGCTAAAATGATGTTTCAAATACATTTATCAAAAGAAAATGATAGCGTAAAATCTGGAGTGATAGAACAAATTAAGTCAAGATTTGAAAGAATATATGAGTCAATCTCTTTTCTTGAAGATTATCTCGATGAAGATAGCATACTGAGTTATGCTGTTCAGGTTTTTCTCAATAATTTAAAGGTTGAGGAACCCGATAAAAAAATTGAAGCTAAGCTAGTGGAAGATCCGATTAAATTCTCAAAAAATTTCACGGAGTATCTAGAAAATTCTTTTGAAAATCTAACTCAGTTTTATCGCAACGATCGAAAAAAAATTTGGCCTTTCGAAGAGCTTATATCTTTAGGGGGGATAGCATTAGCGATGCCATTTATAATAAAATCCTACAGATTCAACATTTCGGATGATAATAAAGGGAAACTTGCTAAGGCTTTAAGAGATATATTGCTAAGAAAACGACTTACCAACCGAAAAACAGATTTGGCGATAAGATTGAATGATAAGTTTAAAGAATTTGACGATCTTTCAGAAGTTGGAAAAAATGTAGATGCTATAATTTCTCACATTGAATGGATGAAACATATAGATAATGAATCTTGGTGGTGGGCTTCTTGGAACGATGATAAAGTAAAAGAAAAGTTAGAACAAACAATGAACAGGGGTGTAAGTAAATATTTACTTTGGCTGTATGAAAATCATCTATCAAGCGAAAAAATCCTTGGCTATAAGCCTAGAGCTTTTGATGACGTGATTTCACCGGACTTGGAACATATTGCACCTCAAACTCCTACTAACGGCGAACCAATAGCAAATGGCTATCCAAAATATGACGATGAATTTAAAGAAAAGTATTTAGATTCAATAGGGAATCATCTGTTATTATCAGCAAGTCATAATAGAGCAATTGGTAACCGACCATTTGAGGAAAAAAGAAAAACTTATAATGGTAGTCCTTTAAAACATCAGCAGGAGGTTTATGATATGACTCAAGATTCAAAAAAATGGACTAAGGAGCTGATTGATATACGAAAAAATAAAATTATAGATTACTTGATGGCTACTATATAAAAAGAAAAAACAATTACAAAAGACTACTGAACCGATTCTAACTTTTGGGGTCACTATACTTCGGTGGTCTTTTTTCGTACCCTAAAACAGAAAGGAGGCGATAATTCATGAGTGATTTTGGTTTAAAAATCGGCATCGAGGGAGAAAAAGAGTGGAAGAACTCACTTCGTGAAATCAACCAAAGTTTTAAAGTACTAGGCTCTGAGATGAAACTCGTCTCATCAGAGTTCGATAAAAATGACAAGTCGGTTCAGGCAGTTTCTGCTCGCAATTCAGTTTTAAACAAATCCATTGATGCCCAAAAAGAGAAAATTCAAACTCTCGAAAAAGCGTTAAAAAATGCGACGGAATCATTCGGAGAAAATGACAAGCGCACCCAAAACTGGGCGATTCAGTTGAATAATGCCAAGGCACAGCTCAATGGTATGGAACGTGAAGTTGCTCAAAATGAAAAAGCGATAGATAGCATGGGTAATGAAGAAGTTGATGCCACCAAGAAAACGGATGATTTAGGCAATGAACTCAAAGACACAGCTGATGAGGCTGACAAGTCGGGAACTCGGTTTGAAAAGCTAGGCGGTGTGCTAAAGGGCATCGGTGTCGCTATGGGTGCAGTCGCACTAGCGGCAGGAGCCGCAGCCGTTAAACTTGGTAAAGAAGTTGTGTCCGCTTATTCGGAGTATGAACAGCTAGTCGGTGGGGTGGATACACTTTTCGGGGATGCATCAGGAGCGGTTCAAAAGTCTGCCGAGAATGCTTTTAAGACGGCAGGTCTATCTGCCAATGAGTATATGGAAACGGTCACTGGATTCTCGGCAAGTCTGATTGCTTCTCTCAATGGCGATACCGCAAAAGCGGCTGGTGTTGCCGATCAAGCCATCACCGATATGAGCGATAATGCCAATAAGATGGGGACGGATATTGAGTCCATCCAAAACGCCTATCAGGGCTTTGCCAAAGGTAATTATGGGATGTTGGACAACCTGAAAATTGGTTTTGGCGGTACAAAGTCCGAAATGGAACGCTTGCTCACAGAAGCTGAAAAAATTTCAGGTGTCAAGTACGACCTGTCAAATTTCGCAGATGTGACTGAAGCGATTCACGTCATTCAAACGGAGATGGGTATCACAGGCACAACCGCAAAAGAGGCGACCGAAACAATCGGTGGCTCAATTCAAGGCATGCAGTCTAGCATTCAAAATCTGATGACTGGTCTTGGTAATGCCAACGCAGATGTGCAAGGCTTGATGAATAATGTGGTGGAGGCCTTTCAAAATGTAATGAAGAACATCACACCAGTGATTGAAAACCTTGTTAAGGCCTTACCGACTGCTATTGATGCCATGCTTAAAGCTGTTGGAGAATTGTTGCCAACGGTGCTTGAGACTGTGACGTCACTATTCTCGCAAGTGTTGACGACAGTACTCGAACTCTTGCCTACACTGATTCCAGTTGTCGTCCAAGCGGTGCTAACAATCGTGCAAACCTTGATTGACAATCTACCCTTGCTTATTGATGCCGCTTTTCAACTGATTACGACTTTGGTTCAAGGAATTGGTCAAGCATTACCGGAATTAATCCCTGCGACGATCCAAGCGGTTATCACAATTGTACAAAGTCTGATTGAGAATTTACCATTGATACTAGATGCCGCATTACAGTTGATTATGGGACTGGCTGAAGGTCTGATTACAGCTTTGCCTATTTTGGTTGAAGCCTTACCCAAAATCATCACGAGTTTAGTTGATTTCCTAATTGACGCCATTCCGATTATCATTAAAACTGGGATTCAGCTATTAACGGCATTAGTCGGTGCCATGCCAGAAATCATCAAAGCAATTGTAAATGCAATACCTCTGATAATTCAAAATGTTATCAATGCGGTAATCGGTGCTATTCCACAGATCATTCAAGCAGGTATTCAGTTGTTAGTTGCTCTGATTGGTGCGTTGCCCCAAATTATCACAACGATTGCCAATGCCATGCCTCAAATCATCAACGGCATTGTTGGCACACTCGTCAATAATATGCCATTAATCATCAATGCAGGGGTGCAGCTCATCACAGCTTTAGTGCGCAATATGCCCCAAATCGTGTCCGCAATTGTCCGAGCAGTACCCCAAATCATCAGTGGCTTAACACGTGCATTTGGCGCATACGTCTCCACGATGGGAACGATTGGGTTGAACTTAATCAAAGGCTTATGGAATGGAATTAGTAATGCGGGCGCTTGGCTGTATGAAAAGATATCCGGCTTCTTTGGCGGCGTGGTTAAAAGCATCAAGAGTTTCTTTGGCATTAAATCACCATCTACTCTGTTCCGAGATGAAATTGGTAAAAACCTAGCACTTGGTGTTGGCGTAGGTTTTGATAAGGAAATGGACAGTGTGACACAAGACATGCAAGATGCACTCCCAAAATCACTTGATGTGCCAAACTTCGATATCAACACAGGCATTCATACGGCAATAGATGGGACGGTTTCGATGCTTGACCTAAACGCTAAGGTTGATGCACTGACAAATCTCACGACTGAGATGTTTCCAGCACTGCTTAAAGCAATGGATATCAAGTTGGTGCTAGATGATGGGACGTTGGTGGGTAAGCTAACCCCACAGATTGATAAGAACTTGGCGCTACTTAACCGACGGAATATTGCTTATTAGATTGGAGAATGGAATGAAAGGATTTATACTAGACGGTGCAATCAATTCTTATACAGATTTAGGCCTACGCATCACACTAGTGCCAGTCATTCCAAGTAGCCAAAGAGTGATTGAAGATTTAGCCATTGATGGACGAGAAGGAACTTTAACATTGTTTAAAGGTTGGGAGGATATCTCCTTTAGTTTCAAAGCTGCGATAACTAATAAAACAACATGGAATATTGTGCTACCGCAAATCTTAAACGCCCAGACGATTACCTTCACGAATGAGCCAACCGTGCATTTCAAAGTTAAGTACATCAAGGTTAGTGGTTTAACTCAGTTGCTTTCAAACCTGTGGGAGTTTGAAATCGAAGTGACAACAGCGCCTTTTCGTTATTTGAACAACTTTGCCACCATCAATCGAACTTCAAGTGGTACGGTTCAAGGCTATGGGAATATCTATTCCCTACCAAAAATCACGGTTTATGGTATAGGTTCAAGGACATTGACGATTAATGGCAAAGCCATCGTGCTGAATATCCTAAATGGTTATTTGATAATCGATAGTGAACTCAAGGAGTGTTACTACGGCAATGTCGCTCAAAACCAAAACATGACAGGAGATTTTCCTGTTCTCAACCCGTCAAGCAATCAGGTAACGCTTGGTACAGGTATTACAAAAGTTGAAATAGATGCGAGGTGGCGAATGATATGATTACCATTTACGAGAAAAATGAAACAAACTTTGATCACAACGGTTTAGGTGTACTTGATGACAATATCATTTCTCCAATAGTCCATGAAACATTAAATGGGCTATTTTCTTTTGCCTTTGATTACCCAATTCATGGCTCAAAAGCTAAATTTTTATTAGCAGAAAATATTGTCAAAGCCCCTGTTCCAGATATGCCAGACCAGCTATTTCGGATAATTGAGCGAAGTGATGCCCAAGGCATGCTTTTACACATTGTGGCACACCACATTTTCTACGATTTAGCGAAAAATCTGATTGAAGATACTTTTATTGTCAATAAGACTGGTACACAAGCAATTGGTCAGTTGCTTTCTAGTACACAGTTTACTCATCAGTTTACGGGAACGTCCAATATCACGAGCGTCAATAATGCAAGACTGGTACGCTTAAATCCAGTCGAAGTCTTACTTGATGCTGGACTGGACAATGGCTACTTATCACGTTGGGGAGGAGAGATTGTTCGAGATAATTATCACATCTCAATGCTTACTCAACGTGGGTCGAACAATGGCGTGCAGATTCGAGACAAGAAAAATCTAACAGGCTATCAAGCTGATGTGGACTATTCGTCTATCGTGACTCGGATTATGCCAGAGGGGACAGATGGCTTGTTCTTACCCGAAAAGTATGTCGATAGTCCACTTATCAATCAATATGTGAGTCCGAAAATTAAAGTCATCAAATACGATATTAAAGTAGGTGAAGATGAGGGCGATTATCCAACAGCTGATCTTGCTTATGCGGCACTTAGAGAATCAGCACAAGCAGAGTTTGATAGCAATAACCTTGACAAACCTGTCGCTACTTATGAAGTCAACTTTGCGCCACTTGAGAATACGGAAGAATATAAAGTGTTCGCCCAACTTGAAACGATCAATCTTGGCGATACTGTTCAAGTAATCCATGAAGAAGACGTATTTTATGTTACAGCGAGAATGACGAGCTATCAATATAATCCAATGACGAAAGCTTATATTTCTATCACTCTTGGCAACGTCATACCAAAGTTTACAGATATTGCTAAGGATATCAAAAAAGTCGATGTCAAGGTCGATAGAGCGCAAGATGAGGCAAACTATGCACTAACTGCCGCAAATGGCAAGAACACCAACTTTTATGGCACAGCGCTACCTTCCAATCCAAGATTAGGAGACGTTTGGTACAAAGAAAATGGCGATAAGCTGGAAATGTGGGTTTATGAAAATCGAGAGGGTGTAACTCAGTGGTATCCGCTGATGACAGATTTAACCCAGGAGGTTGTGAAACAAGAATTAGCAGAGGCGGCAGCTGAGGTTGAGATTGCCAAGCAAAAAGCTGAAGAAGCTGAGGAGATGGGTAAGGACTTAGCGAATCAAATGCAAGATGCCAAAACGGCAATTGAAGACACGATTAACGCTGCCGCAGATGCGGTAGATAAAGCCAACTCTGCAGTTTCAAATGCGGACACGGCGCTTGTAACGGCACAAAACGCCCATGCTAAATCTGTTAAAAGCTCAAGTGTCACTTATCAGGTAAGTACGAGCGGTACAAACACTCCAACAGGAACTTGGTTGACAACGATTCCAAGCTTGAGTGCTGGACAGTATTTGTGGACAAGGACGGTCTTTACCCTTCAAGATAATAGCGCAACGACTGCATACTCGGTATCAATGAAAGGGTTGACAGGTGATGTTGGTAGTAAAGGAGATAAGGGAGATACCGGTGAGACTGGTACTTCTGGTATTGATGCACCGACCATTACTAAAGTCCAAGACCAGTTTTATCTGTCAACGTCTGATACAGCACAGGAGGGTGGTTCTTGGGGTGTGACAGTACCAACTTGGAACAGTGACAAGTACTACTGGTCACGGGTAGCGACAACCTATAGCGATAACACAGCGACCTACTCCACTGCAGTTTTAGATGCGGCACTCAATCAGGCCTTAGTCACAAGTTTAGAAGTCAAAACAACAGCAACAGCTCTTCAAACGACCATTACCCAACACGCAACGCAGATTGCATTAAAAGCAAGTCAAAGTAGTGTTGATGGCTTAACCGGTCGCTTAATAACTGCCGAGACAAGTCTTACCCAACAAGCTGGGATGATCCAACTTAAGGCAAATCAAACAGAAGTTGATAGGGTGACGACTGATGTCACAACGATTGAGAGCGCAATCACGCAGATGGCAACAGATATTAATTTGCGTGTTTCTAAGGATGATATTGTGAATCAAATCAACCTCTCAAGTGAGGGCATCTTAATCTCCGCAAATAAATTGACCTTAGCTATGACAGGTAACCTTATTCAAAACTCAGAGTTCAACTCAAATGTCTGGAACGAAGGGTGGACTAATGTCAATCCAAACAATCCCTTTTTAAGAGGTGCAACTTATACGGATACACAAGGAGGTGCAAGTGATTCAACGGTAGTAGATACATCAGACCTAGAATTGTATCCATCCCCAGCAACAGCACAACTCTATCAAGCATTCCCGGTCCAAGCTGGCTCCTATTATTCATTTAGTTTTATGATAGCTTTGACTAATCGCACAAGCGGCACTGCCTATGGCATGATTAGGTTCTATGATTCGAATAATACCCTCTTAACATCCACAAGTAGCGTTGCTCATAATAGCTTGACAACCCCTCTTTGGATAGAAAAAAAGCTAGAAAACATTCTCGCACCAACTGGTGCAGTACAAGCTAGGTTTTATTACCAAGTAGGTGGTAATATGCGGGTGCTATTTACACGTACCATGGTCAATCTTGGCACAAAGGTCATGCCCTATAGCTCGACAAGTGGGCAAGTTATGGTGTCAGGAAACATGGTGGTTGCAGGTGCTATCACAGGCGATAAAATTACTGTCGATACTGGATTCTTTAATAAGATTAATGCATTGAGTGGGAATTTCACTAATGTCAATGCAGGAAAAATCACAACCGGCACCTTATCTGCAGATCGCATTGCGGCGGGGTCTATTACAAGTGCCAAACTCACAATCGCTAATGGCTATATTATCAACGCTATGATTTCTGATGCGACAATTACTAGTGCTAAAATTGCAAATTTAGATGCAGGCAAGATTACGACAGGAACATTATCAGCTGCACGTATTGCGGCTAGCTCAATCACAGCTGATAAATTAGCCGCAAATATTCTAACAGCTATCACAGCCTTAAGCTCGATTAGAATCACAGGCACGACAATTGGCTATTATGATAACGGTACACTCGTGACACAGATCAATTCTCAAGGTTTGATAATTCGACGGAATAATTTAGATATTGGGCATATTGGCGCAAGTAGTTATACCGACCATAGTGATTGGCGTGGACTACGGTTTGGTCTTGATTATGATGCGACTTATCTAGCATGGTCACATCAAGATGCAGCTAGCGATACCAATTACACGACAAAATTAACCTGGTTTGCACGAGATTTAGAGTCTGGGAAAGAGAAGGGGTTTCATTTTTCAGATGATGTGTACTTTAATCAAGACATCCGTCTGAGTGGCATGATGCCAACTAATAACAGTTCATGGGGTCTTAATATCATTGGAAGAACTGTAGGCGGAAATGGGGGCGTCAGTATTCTTGACGACACTAATAAATGTGGCATTCATATTACTGCATCTGAAGTATTTTTTTTGAGAGATAATAAATATTATTCACTAGGGGATATTTTGAGAGGTAGTACATGGAGTGTTTAACTGATGACAAAAAGGAGAACAAAAAGAATGATTAACTTTAAAAACAGGCAATTAATCCCGATACTGAATTATCTATCGGCAGTTGAATTACAGCCAAAAGCGAGTCGTGTGAGGACTAAGCTAAAGGCACTGCTTATGGTAAAAATTGAAGATATGACGTCTGGGGAGATGGAGTTACTGGAAAAATTCGGTGTCAAGGACTCTGACGGCAAATTGGTTGAAAACGATGGTGGCTACACTTTAGTCCCTGAAACAGCTCAAAGTTTTCATCAAGAAAAAGCAATCCTACTTGATGAAGAGATTCAAATTAATGTAGTCGAACTGAAAGAAAGGCTACCTAATCTTATAAAAAATCTGGAAGCAAGCGACATCACATTATCCGGAGAAGAAGCAGAGGCATTCGATCTTCTTTTGGATGCTTTAGAAAGAGAGGTGGGTTAAGATGGCCATCACACACTTGGTTTCGCAAGATACAATCACAGCGCAAACGGAAATAAATGGGGCTGACGTCTTGTATTACAGTGCCAATATTTCAGAGAATGGTAATTTTAATTTTTCAGTTACTGGGCAAGTCCCTGATACACTTTTTGGGACAGATAAGAAATTATCAGCTGAAGCTCGATCAGACATTGAAAAGTTTATAGAAGAGGTTTACTTGCGTGCTGAGCAAAAACGAGAGAATGTGACGATTGAAAACGTGGCAGGAATCATACCAGAAGAAATTCTTGAAAGATGAACGGAAAGGAGACACATATGTTGGTAGAAGTTATAGGATCATGGGCGGGTTCAGCCATGGCTGTCATCGCCTTAATTGCTTTTTTCGTAAGACCTGTCGTCGCAACTTTTAATAGGATGTCGGATACTTTAGCTGAGGTAAACATTAGCTTAGGTATGTTGGATAAAGACCTTGAAATTGCAGAATCTGAGCGAGGGTCGCTTCGAGAAGAATTGAAAAAGCATGAAAAGCGGCTTGATGAGCACGGCGATATGATAATTGCACATGATGAGCGCATCAAAACGTTATTCAATGAAAGGGGGTGAGGATATGATAAACAATAAAACTTATGACGTTTTAAAATGGAACGTCATTACGATTTTGCCAGCGCTTGCGACATTTGTCGGAACAATCGGTACGGCGGTCGATTGGCCGCATACAGGGCTAACAGTGATTGTGATCACGGCGATTGAAACATTTCTAGGTGCAGTTGTAGGTGTATCTGGCGTGACTTATAGTAGAAAGAAGGCGGAAGATGACAAAAGAAATTAATGGCGATGTTTACTCGGATTTGATTACAAGGGCAGATCCGAATATGATGCCGTCAAGCTCTCGTGCGGGAGCGAAAATTGAGTATATCGTGATACATCACATGGCAACAACAAATTTTCAGACAGGGATTTCAACCTGGTACGGGGGTAGTACTTCAGCGAACTATGCGGTGAATGATAGTGAGATTGTCGGCTGTGTGGGTGAAAATTATGCGGCATGGCACGCAGGTGGGATTGGTGCAAATGATATACCCAATATTCTAAATATCAACGCACGCTCCATCGGCATCGAGCACGTCAACAGCAATGGTGCGCCTGATTGGCAGGTGTCAGATGCGACAATCAAAAACAGTGCACGTCTTGTGGCAGATTTGTGCCAGCGGTATGGCATCCCAGTAGACCGCAAGCATATACTCCGCCATGGAGAAATCACGAAAACACAATGTTGTGGCGGGTTGAATGTGGATATACTTGTGAAGTATGTACAAGAAATCCTCAACCCAGCTACACAACCGAATCAGGAGGAATTTATTATGACAGACGGGCTATTTAAAATTATCGATGATCACGCAGGATACAAGAAGGATGACTATGTGTACTGGTCTACACTAGGCGGGTTTAAGAGATTATCTGATCCAGCAGAGATTACGCTATTGAAACAGTTTAATCCTGCTATCAAGGAAGTTGTCTCAGGTTCTAAAGGCCCATGGGTCGCACGAGCTGCTTATATCAATGGTACGAATTATGGCAAACGCTAAATAGAACAACAACAACGGCCTGTGGGAATAATTCCTGCAGGCTTTTTTAGGCTAAGGAGGTTTAAGGAAATCTGAGCCAGTAATTTCGGAGGCGAGGATTATGGAAGAAAAAACGAAAAGAGAAATCAAACAACTGAGGGGTGATGGTTTAGGTTATAAACGTATTGCAGGGCAGCTCAATATTTCAGTAGACACAGTGAAGTCATTCTGTAAACGCAATCAGCTCACAGGAACTATGGTGATAAGCGAGCAAAGCAAAACTACGGCAATCCAAGAACCCAACACTTGTCGAGCTTGTCATCAAGTGATCAAGCAACAATCCAAAATGAAACCACGCCAGTTTTGTTCAAGCGAGTGTCGTGATAGTTGGTGGCGGAAACACCGAAGTACAAACCTGCATCGTGGGAGGGCGGTCACTTGCCAATCTTGTGGGACGGAGTTCAAAGTAGGCAAACATTCCGAACGCAAATTCTGTTCACATGAGTGTTACATCAATCATAGGTTTGGAGGTGAGCATCATGACTCATGACATGCTTTACGAGCTAAGCTTAGCACCTGCCAAAACCATGCTTGATAAGGGCGTGATTACCAAGAAAGAATTTAAGAAAATCAAGCAATTCTTGATTGATAAATATCAGCCAACAATCCCATTATTATTGGGCTTATGACTTGCTTTATCCATCGATTTGAGTGATATATAGGGTACGGAAAGGAGGAATAAACTCATGAAAGTAATACAAAGAATCGAGCCGACACAAGCCAAAATCACTCAGCGATTGAAGGTTGCAGCATATGCTAGGGTGTCGGTTGATAAAGGCAGAACGAAACACTCGTTGTCAGCTCAGATTAGCTACTATTCTAAATTGATACAGCAGAATCCAGAGTGGGTCTACGCAGGAGTCTATTCGGATAACGGCATATCGGGAGGCTCGACAAGTTCCAGATTATCTTTCAAACAGATGATTCAAGATGCAGAGAACGGCAAGATTGACATTATCTTGACGAAAAGCATCTCACGGTTTGCCCGAAACACAGTTGATTTGCTTGAAACAGTCAGGCGTCTCAAAACATTAGGCGTTGAGGTTCGGTTTGAAAAGGAAAACATCCACTCACTAACAGGAGATGGGGAGTTGATGCTTTCAATCCTTGCCTCATTTGCCCAAGAGGAGATCCAAAGCATGAGCACCAACATCAAATGGTCGATTCAAAAACGCTACAAGCAAGGTCTTCCGAACTCAAAGCAGAATCTTTATGGTTATCGTTGGCAGGGTGATGAGCTGATTGTTGTGCCAGAAGAGGCGGAAATTGTCAGAGAGATTTTCGCTAATTACCTTAACAAAATCTCAGCAGAGAAAACTGCTAAACTCCTGACAGAACGTGGTGTTAAGAGTTTCAAAGGAGGAGAATTTAAAGGTGCGTCAGTTCGTTCAATTTTACTCAATAATACCTACAATGGGACACTTCAATTACAAAAGGAATTTGTGGTTGATCCACTGACCAAAAAATCTAAACGAAACAAAGGAGAGTTTCCGTCTTACCTAGTAGAGAATCACCATGAACCGATTATCTCAATGGCGACTTGGCATGCTTGTGTTGAAGAGAGGGCTAGACGATTAGCAGAAGGTGCGACATCTAACTGGAGCCTGAATACGACTTGCTTTACGAGCACTATAAAATGTGGCTACTGTGGAGCAAGTTTTCATCGAAAACGCAGAAAGACTGTTCAAGGACGGTTGTCTTATTGGAACTGTAGCACCAAAACCAAATATGGTGCATCTCATTGTGAAGCCAGAACGATAAGGGAACCGAGTTTACGAGCAATCGCAGCTGACGTTTTGAGCATAGAACTGTTTGATGAGGAGAGTTACAAAAATGAAATTGAATATATTGAAGTTTTATCATATGAACTGACGTTTGTGTTTAAAAATGGTCGCAAGGCAATTAGAACCTATACGGTACCCAAGAAAAAAGGAACGATATGGACGGATGAACAAAAAGCAAGAATGCGTGCCATCCAAAAAGAAATATGGACCGATGAGCAAAAAGCAAAACACAGTATACTAGCAAAGCAGAAATGGAAAGAAAGGAAAACTCATGACAAAGAAAGTCACAACGATTCCAGCAACGATCAGTAAGTTCAACCAAGCACCTATCAATCAGTTAACCAAGCGTAAGGTCGCAGCCTATGCCCGTGTTTCAACGGAACAAGAAGAACAACAGACAAGTTATGAGGCGCAGATTGATTACTACACCAACTACATCAAGGGTCGAGAAGATTGGGAGTTTGCGGGGATGTATGCGGATGAAGGGATTTCCGCCACCAATACCAAAAAACGCATCAGTTTTCAACAGATGATTTCTGATGCCTTAAATGGGAAAATTGATTTAATCATTACGAAAAGTGTCTCAAGGTTCGCAAGAAACACGGTGGATAGCTTGACAACAGTCAGGCAACTGAAGGAAAAAGGCGTTGAGATTTATTTCGAGAAAGAAAACATCTGGACATTGGATTCCAAGGGGGAATTACTGATTACGATCATGAGTTCTCTAGCACAGGAGGAAAGTCGCAGTATTTCAGAGAATGTCGTCTGGGGACAACGGAAACGCTTTGCGGATGGCAAAGTAACCGTACCTTTCAAACGGTTCTTAGGCTACGATATGGGACCCGATAGGAATTTAGTCGTCAATCAGGAACAAGCAAAAGTTGTGAAAAAGATTTACGGTTTATTCTTAAAAGGTCTCTCGCCACACGCCATTGCAAGACAACTGATGGAAGAGGGGATTCTGTCACCTGCCGGCAAACAAACTTGGCATTCAGGTATTATTCAAAGCATCTTAAAAAATGAAAAGTACAAAGGCGATGCGCTCCTTCAGAAGTCCTATACAGTAGATTTTTTGACCAAGGAAAAGAAAGTCAATGCAGGCGAGATTCCACAGTACTATGTTAAAGGCAACCACGAGGCCATCATCAAACCAGAAGTATGGGACATGGTTCAGAACTTATTGGCAGTTAGAACAAAAGGCAAGAATCGCCTATCTTCAGTCAACATCTTTTCAAGCAAGATTAAATGCGGAGACTGCGGCTCTTGGTATGGTAGTAAGATTTGGCATAGTACTAGCAAATACCGCAAGCGTATTTGGCGATGTAACCACAAATATGACGAAAGCGAGAAGTGCCAGACACCGCATTTGAGTGATGAGGAAATCAAAGCAATCGTTGTCAAGGCAATCAATCAACTAGTTAAAATGAAAGCAGAGGTCATTGACAACTATCACGAAATGAAAGCAATCTTGTTTGACACGGCAACACTAGAACAGGAGCAAGACGAACTAGAGGGTAAGATCAACGAGTTAGCAGAGAGCATAAATTCTGCGATTGAGGAGAATGCACGAGTCGCACTGGACCAAGTGGCTTACGAAAAACGGTACAATGATTTGGTAGAGCGGTTCGACACAACCAACACCAGACTTGAGGCAGTCAAATTTGATATCACACAAAAACAAGCAAGGCGAGAACAGATGGAACTGTTCATCGCAGAGCTTGAAATGGTCGGTGTGGTTGAAAAGTTTGACGAGGAATTGTTTAGAAGTTTGGTGGAGGTGATGACGGTAGCGGTTGATGGGAGAGTTGTGGTTAGGTTTAAGGACGGTGCGGAGGTTGAGATTTAGGTTGCTAAAAAGTGTTTGTGATGGGAGTGGCTACTTTAATTATAAGGATGAAATAAAATATGAAATTCTTCATTCGAAGGCATAAAATTATGGTTATAAAGGTCTGGCTAAATCTCGGCTAGGCCTTTTTCTTTTATCCTAAAATTCTATCCTATTCTAAAACTCTCTAACTCACTTATACTATTACAAACTCCCCTACCCAATTTCGCACAATTACAAATTGCCCTACTCAGTTTGTCATTGTATCAAAGACACTATCCAGATAGACCAGCAGGATAATAAAGGTTACCAAATTGCTCACAAAACAGTGAGTTATTGAGCAAATCAGTAACCTGTGTCAGATCGCTCAATTCTTTTGAGATGATTTTGAAAATAGACAGATTATGTAAAGTTTGATATAATAAAATCACTAAAGAAAAGAGAAGAGAGTTCAAAATGTCAATCCTATTTATTGTTTTATTGGTTATCCTTGGTGCTATGGGTGGTTTTGCCGGAGGTTTATTTTTGAGTCGCCGTCAAGTGAAAAAGATGTTGATTGAAAACCCACCATTAAACGAAGATGCCGTTCGGACAATGATGAGTTCAATGGGACGTAAACCAAGCGAGACACAAGTGCAACAAGTCTTACGTCAAATTCGTGCAGGTGCCAAACAAGCGGATAAGAAAAAATAAGGTAGAAGATAAGGGCGGTTTTTACTTGTCCCTAAAAAAGCTGAGAGTTTCTCGGCTTTTGTTTTTGTGAGGTAAGCCAGATGGATAATCGACCGATTGGCTTTTTAGACTCAGGTGTCGGCGGTTTGACAGTTGTCAAAGAATTGATGCGACAATTACCTGATGAAGAAGTCGTTTATATAGGAGATTCGAGACGTGCCCCTTATGGTCCCAGACCCTCGAGTCAAATTCGCCAGTTTACTTGGGAACTTGTCAATTTTTTGTTGTCAAAAAATGTGAAGTTGATCGTCTTTGCCTGTAATACTGCGACAGCTGTGGCTTGGGAAGAAGTCAAGAAAGAACTAGACATTCCTGTATTAGGGGTTATTTTGCCGGGGGCAAGTGCTGCCATCAAAGCAACAAATAATGGGCATATTGGAATTATTGGAACAGCCATGACTGTCAAGTCAGACATCTATCGTCAAAAAGTTCAGCTGTTATCGCCAGACTTGCAAGTCATGTCTTTAGCTTGTCCCAAATTTGTCCCGCTTGTCGAATCCAATGAATCGGCATCTAGTGTCGCCAAAAAGGTCGTGTATGAGACTTTGAAACCGATGGTCAATCAAGTCGATACCTTAATCTTGGGCTGCACGCATTATCCCTTGTTGCGCCCGATCATTCAAAATGTCATGGGTCAGACAGTCAAACTCATTGATAGTGGAGCAGAATGTGTACGAGATATTTCCGTCTTACTCAATTATTTTGAAATCAACCGTGAGCGCACGACATTAAGTAAGAGACATCAGTTTTTCACGACAGCGAGCAGTCAGGCGTTTGACGACATTGCTCAAAGTTGGCTGAACATTCCCATTAAATCAAGGACAATCCGATTATGAAAAAACTCTATAGACACGATACCCTAGCGATATATGCTTATGTGCTGCCGCAACAGCGCACATTGTTGATTGAAAACATTTTTGGCGATCAGCTCGAAGTGCCACTTTATAGCCTTTTTTTCAAATACTTTCCCTCAGCAGATGGCTTAAAAATTATTGCAGTAGATGACAATCCAGCTGCTATCATTGCCTTATTTTTCCAAGTTTTGTGCGAGGTAACCACTCAAGCCTATGAGTATCAGTTAGGCGAAGCTTTGACTGTGACATTGGCAGGGGAGTTACTCCATTCAGAGACTATCAGTCTGCCTAATCCACAAAACAAGACCCTCTTGATTGCGACTCGAAACGAAGGCAAGACAAAAGAGTTTAAGGCAATGTTTAGTCAACTCGGTTATACTGTAAAGAACTTGAATGAGTTTCCAAATCTACCAGAAGTTGCGGAAACTGGTCTGACATTTGAAGCAAATGCTAGACTGAAAGCAGAGACCATTTCGGATCTAACCGGAGAAATGGTCTTGGCGGATGATAGTGGTTTAATGGTAGATGTCCTAGGTGGTCTCCCAGGTGTCTGGTCGGCTCGCTTTGCAGGCGACCAAGCAACAGACGCGGCTAATAATGCCAAACTCTTGCACGAACTGGCAAGTACAGCAGTCACGCCTGAAAAGCGGACAGCCAAGTTTCATACAACACTGGTCGTCGCAGCACCAGAAAAAGAATCGCTAGTCGTTGAAGGCGAGTGGCTAGGTGCGATTGCGACAATCCCTAAAGGCGACAACGGCTTTGGCTATGACCCATTATTTATTGATGAAGCAACAGGAAGAACGGCTGCTCAGATGACAGTCGCACAAAAAAACAAGGTCTCCCATCGTGCCAGAGCCTTAGCGAATTTATTAAAGAAGTGGCCAGACTGGCTGAAATCATGAGGTACCTATGATAATTGTTATGAGTGATTCACATGGTGAATCAAAAGTGATCCAAGATATTAAAGCGACCTATCAGGATAAAGCGAGCGCCATCATTCATTGTGGCGATTCAGAACTAGAGGCGACAGACCCGATATGGCAAGGGATAACGGTTGTCAGAGGGAATTGTGATTTTGAGGATGTTTTTCCAGAAACAGCGGTTTTATCAGCAGATCAGGAAAAGATTTTTGTGACTCACGGTCATCTCCAAAATGTTAATTTTGGTTTGACGCGACTAGCGGCAGCAGCCCAAGAGAATCAATGTCGGATTGCTTGTTTTGGACATCTCCATACACCAATTGCGACTGTTGAAGATGGTGTCTTATGTCTCAATCCGGGGAGTGTTGCCCAACCACGCGGTTCTTATTCGACCAAAATGTATGCTCGGATTGAGCTGTCTGCCACACATTATCACATTAGTTATCGGGATTTGGCCCATCAGGCGATCCCTCAGCTGCAGTTTGACTTACCGAGGGTTAGTAGATGATTGATCAACATATTGAACGTTTTCTCATGAAACAATGTGAGACATTTTTAAAACCAGCGAGTGAAGTGGCTGTGTTGTTGAGTGAACACAACATTTCACACGCCAAAATTCTCCTAAGTCAGTATAAGTATTCCAAGATTCCTGTCCTTAATCAAGATCAGGAATTCGTGGGCATACTGGGTTGGACAGATATTATTAATTTTGAGATTCAGCATGATTTTTTCTATGAAAAGTCAGATAGAACGCCTATCTCTGAAATTGTCGATACAGAGGTCAATACCCTCCAAAAAGATTATCAGCTAGAAGATATCTTGCATTTACTGGTTCTTGAACCGTTTTTACCTGTACTTGATGGTCGAAAACTCTATGGTATCATCCCTCGGCAAGAAATCCTCAAAGCCTTCAACGCCTTTGCCCATACATTTACTAAGGACTATGACATCATTGAACGAAAAAAAGATTAAAACTTTCATCAAGACACGACAAAAGGTGTCTGAAAACACAAAGCTGGCTTATTTCTATGATTTACGTGCCTTTGTTCAGTTTTTAGATGGCAAAACCTTGACTCAGACCCAGTTGAATCTCTTTCAGCTTGAATTACAGAACTTGGCTAAGTCATCTCAGCACCGAAAAATAACGCACATTAATACCTTTTTGAAATATCTTTATCAAGAGGGAGAGCTTGATCAGTTTTTTGAATTAAAAGCAGCTGCTTATCAGTCTCGGGACCTGTCCCATAAAGAAAAAAGTCAAGCCAAGCGATTAGAGTTAAGCCCTTATTATCAGCAAATTCAAAATCCCGGGGATTTGATTGTCTTATTGATGTTAGAATTCGGCTTGAAGCCATCCGAAATCCAGCAATTAAAATGGACAGACTTTAATTGGGACTTTAAAATTGTGTCAATCTCAAACGGAGGTCTCAAACGAATCTTGCCGATTCGAGATAAATTTGCGAGGTTGGCAAGACCGATTCAAAATGCGGATGAGTTATTTTCAAAATCTCGACAGTTTTTGCACTATGAATTAAAAAAATCAACTGACCTAAGTTCTGCCCAACTAAGAGAACAATATATTCTACGACGCGTGGCAGAGCGAGCGACTATCTACGAATTAGCAGAGAATTTGGGCTTGAGATCGGTATATGCGCTTGAAAAATATTATAGATAAACAGGTGTACATAAAATGAGTTATGTAAAAGAAGAGATCAAGATTAAAATCCAAGATTTTGAAGGACCGCTTGATTTATTGCTGCACTTGGTCAATCAATATAAAGTTGACATCTATGAAGTGCCTTTAGTTGAAGTCATTACGCAGTATTTATCCTATCTGGATGCCATGCAAGATAAGGCGCTTGATTTGGCATCAGAGTATCTGGTCATCGCTAGTCAGTTGGTTTTAATCAAGTCTCGCCGGCTATTGCCGACTGTTTCAGAAGCATTTGAAGAAGAAACATTGGACCTCGAACAAGAAATTCTAGCTCAGATTGATGAATACCGGAAGTATAAGGCGCTGAGCCTGTCGCTAGCACATCAACATGCTGATCGGAGTTTGTTTTATTCCAAAAGTAAAACTGAGATTGCGGCAGAACAGGTCACGCTCCTGTATGATAAAAATGCTCTGGATTTGTACTTTGCTTTTTCTGCATTGATCCAGCGCAAACAAGCTGACTTTCGAGATCATCATAACACGATTAGTGCGGATGAGTTTTCAGTCGAAGATAAGATAAAGACGATTCTAGAAGTGTTTCAAGATCAGGATAGGGTTTATTTTACAGCACTTTTTCAGTCATCACGCTCTTTAGATGAAGTGGTGACGGTTTTCTTAGCTATGCTGGAATTAATCAAAAATCACTTACTTAATTTTCAACAGGATGATGCTTTTGGTGACATCCTCTTGATCAAACCACCATCGGAGGATGATTGTGAATAAAACAGCTGAACTTGAAGCCTTACTATTTGTCACAGGAGAAGAGGGGCTCTCACTTAGAGATTTGTCGGGACTTTTGAATATTACGCCAAGCGCTGTCATGCAACAATTGGAAAAATTGTCGGATAAGTACCAAGATGCGCCTGAATCTGCGCTGACTATTTTAGAAACTGCTGGGAAATTTCGTTTGACGACTAAATCAGTTTTTCATGACTTGCTCCAACAGTATGCTAAAACACCTATAAATCAATCCCTTTCCAAAGCAGCCCTAGAAGTCTTAGCCATTGTGGCCTACAAGCAACCGTTGACACGTCTGGAGGTGGATCAGATTCGTGGCGTGAATTCATCTGGTACGATGGCAACCCTCCAAGCCTTTGATCTGATCGAGGTCATCGGCAAAAAGGAAGTTGTGGGAAGTCCCAATCTTTATGCGACGACGGCAGAGTTTTTGGATTATATCGGAATTAATACTTTAGAGGAGTTGCCGGAAATCAATGAAGCCGCACTGATGACGATTGATGAAGTCGATATTTTCAAGGAAAAGGAAACCAATACGGATGAGAATTAATAAATATTTAGCACATGCGGGTGTCGCTAGTCGTCGTAAGGCTGAAGCCTTGATTCAAGCAGGAGAAGTCACAGTCAACGGCGCAGTCATGACTGATCTGTCTTATCAGGTTAAAGCCAATGATACGGTTGAAGTCAAACACACACAGATTTATAAAGAAGAACCTGTTTATTATATTTTGAATAAACCACGTGGTGTGATTTCTTCTGTATCAGATGAAAAAGATCGCAAAACAGTTTTGGACTTTTTCCATCATATCCCTGAAAGAATCTATCCTGTGGGGCGTTTAGACTGGGATACAAGTGGGCTTATTTTGTTGACTAATGATGGCGAGTTCGCCAATCTCATGACACATCCACGCCACGAGATTGAAAAAGTCTATGTTGCCAAAGTTGAGGGTCAGGCCAATAAAGAAAACCTTCGCCCGCTGACTCAAGGTATCAAAATCGATGGTCGTAAAACCAAGCCAGCCGTCTATCAAATCATTAAACAAGATGCGGCGACGAAGAAGTCTGTTGTTCAGCTGACGATTCACGAAGGTCGCAATCATCAAGTCAAAAAAATGTTTGAAGCAGTCGGCTTACCTGTTCAAAAATTATCACGTGTCCAATACGGCACGCTCGATTTAAGCGGCTTACAGCCGGGAGAGTTTCGCCGTCTATCCAAAAAAGAAGTTAGTCAACTGATTAACGCTTCCAAATGAAACGGCCGTCACGTCAAGCACTAAGCTGAGCAATTTAGCTCAGCTTTTGTTATAATTGTAATGTCTTCAGGGCGGGGGTCGTTTCCCCACTGGTGGTAAAGTCCATGAAGCTTGGAAAAATTCCAAGCCCGAATCGGTGAAACTCCGATACCAACTGTTAAAGTCAGGATAAAGAGGAGACAAGAAAATTGAAACAGACTAAGCGATGAGATTTTCAAGTCTTCTAAACTAATATTTAGGAGGTGCCCAAATGACACATTCAACCCGCACACGCAAGCTGGTCTTAATTGCCATGCTGGCTGCGATTTCATTTATTTTAATGATTTTCCCTCAGTTTCCCTTGATTCCTGCTGCGGATTTCCTTAAAATCGACTTTTCAATCATTCCGATTCTGGTCGGGCTTTATTTATTTGATTTGCCTACCGCCTTTATCGTTTTGATTTTACGCTCCTTGTTGAAACTCTTGTTAAACAACGAGGGAGTCAACACATGGATTGGGTTACCGCTCAATATTGTGGCTGTCGGCACTTTTATTTTGGTTTTTGCACTCTTTTTCAAAAAGGAAAGCACAACAAAATCTTATGTGATCGGCAGTAGTTTAGCGACTATTGCCATGACAGCAGCGATGGTGCTCGCTAACTTTGTCTATGCCATCCCCTTGTATGCCAAGTTTGCAAACTTTGACATCAATCAAATCTTTGGTGCTAGCAAGTACCTCGTGACGATGATTATCCCGTTCAATTTGATTGAAGGTGCGCTATTTGCTATCAGTTTTGCGATCATTTTTGTCGCTTTAAAATCAATTTTAGAAACAATGTCAAAAAAAACAAACGTCAGCTCGTAAAGATGCTGCCCAAACATGAACAAACACAGATGTTTGACTATCAAAAGTCAAGCATCTTTTTTCTCGATGGTTGGTCTATGGTTGCTCAAGTCTTGCTTCGAATCGAAGCTATGCCGTGCATTTGTTCAGGTCTTGCTGTATTCTGAACCTTTGTCTTGAGAGGTGTTTTGGAGAATGTATTCAATATTCATCGAAAAGCTCAAGTGCTTTTGGGTAAGTCGTCAAGAGCAGTTGGAAAAACTACCATGGTAATTTAGATAAACTACCATGGTAATTTGAGCAAAGCACCATGGTAATTTGTCTGAGGCTTGCTTGGGAGGGATTCCTTGCCTTGTGAGTTTGGGCTCGAATTGGCGTGGTGACGGAACCGTTGCGTTTCGAGGGTTGTCTCATCTAGCGTGGGTCCGCTTCCAAAGCTTCACTTTTACAGCTAAGCTGTGAGCCTACGTTTTCTCAGCTTGTCTGTTGCCCACGCTCTTTTTGATCCCCCCCCGATCAAAGTGATGCCCATGACTTGCCAATGTACTAAGTTTGTCGTGGCATGGCGAGGGCTGTGCTTTCTGAAAAATCAAGGGAAATTTGTTATAATGAGAACTATTATGACCAATCACATTGTACTTTTTCAACCACGGATTCATTTTAATACGGGCAATATTGCCCGGACTTGTGCGGCGACTAATACACAGCTGCATTTGATTCGGCCTTTTGGCTTTGAGATTACGGATAAACATCTCAAACGGGCTGGCTTAGATTATTGGGATAAGGTGACGTTGGTCTACCACGATGATTTGGCCGCTTTTTTGGCACATGTCGCAGCTAATGCTGGCGCTAAGCTGCACCTCATCACGAAGTTTGCAGCACATGATTACTCTGAAACGGGCCTTTATTCCGATCAAATGGATCACTATTTTTTGTTCGGGCGAGAAGATACTGGCCTACCCGAAGCCTTTATGCGAGAAAATCCTGAAAAAGCCTTGCGCATTCCCATGAATGATGCCCATGTCCGCAGTTTAAATCTGTCCAATGCGGCGGCAATCGTCATCTACGAATGCCTGAGACAGCAGCAGTATCAGGGATTAGAGCGGGTACATACCTATGAAAAGGACAAATTAAAATGAAAATTTATTTTGTACGTCACGGCAAGACCCAATGGAATCAGGAACGTCGCCTACAAGGAATGACGGGCGATTCGCCATTATTGCCCGAGGCCTTGCTAGAGGTTGCAGCGCTCGGAGATGAGTTGTCAGAGGTTCGGTTCGATGCCATCTTTTCGAGTCCGTCCAAACGTGCGGTGGATACGGCGAAAATCTTGTCAGCACATAACCAACACCCGCGTGAGATCATCAAAAAAACAGAGTTGTTTGAGTGGCGTTTGGGGATTTTTGAGGGAATGTTGATTGACGAAGCAATCCAGAGAGACCCTGATAATTATGAATGCTTTTCGGCATCATCCCGAACAGTTTTGGGGCAATCCGATCGGTGCAGAAAATCTAAGCGACGTTTATCGGCGCTTTCAGCAGTTTATGACTGGCTTGCGAGCGCACAACTATGACAAGGTGTTAGTGGTCAGTCATGGGGCTTTCTTGTCAAGCTCGATTAAACTCTTGACAGGGACACCGATTGGCGAACTCCGACCAGGTGGTGTTGGCTTGGACAACAATACCTTAACCGTTGTCGAAGATGACGGGCAGCAATATATTTTGAGACAATGGAATGACACGCATGGCAGATAAACTTTATGTCACAGGCACGATCGAAGCGATTTTTTTTAGTAATCCGACTAATTTCTACAAGGTCATTTTACTGGCGATTACGGATACCAATGCCGCTTTTTCTGATTCGGAAATCGTGGTCAATGGGATTATCGGTGATGTCGTCGAAGGCGAAAGCTATAAATTCTATGGCGACTTGACGACCCATCCCAAATATGGCGAGCAGTTGAAGGTTTCAAGCTATGAAAAAGACCTGCCGACTTCTGGTGCAGGACTCATTAAGTATCTATCTAGCGACCATTTTCCAGGCATTGGTCAAAAGACGGCTGAGAAAATTGTGGCGATTTTTCCTCAGGATACAATTGATGGCGTTTTGGATCATCCTGATCAACTCTCTGGGGTGCTGTCGGCTAAAAAGTTGACGGACTTTATCAATAGGTTGGCTCAAAATCATGGCATGGAAAAAATACTGGCGAAACTTGCCAGATATGAGCTGCCTAGCAAGCTCAATTTTCAGATTTATGAGCGTTACAAAGAGGAGACCTTGGCAGTCATCAAAGCCAATCCCTATCAACTGGTGATCGACATCAAGGGAGTTGGCTTTAAAAAAGCTGATAAAATCGCTGAGGAAGAAGGCATTTCAGCGACGAGCAATGCGCGGATTCAAGCCGGCTTGCGACACACGGTCTTGACGACAGCCTTGGAGCTTGGGGATACTTATATTGAGGCGCAGGACTTATTAGACAAGACGATCGCCTTACTTGAGGGGTCACGCAATGTCGAGATTTTACCAGACCAAGTCGTAACCAACCTCAATCAGCTCTTGGCAGATGGCAAACTGCAAGGTGACGAGACCAAGATCTTTGAAAACTCGCTTTATTTTGCAGAAGAAGGCATTTATCAACGGGTTTCAAAACTCACCAAGCGGTCGGAAGAAGCAATCACGTCAGAGAGATTTGAGACAATCATCCGAGAAGTTGAGACAGCGCTTGACATTCACTATGATACACTCCAAAAAGCAGCCATCTATCAGGCGTTGACCCAGCCGTTTTTTGTCCTGACAGGTGGTCCGGGGACGGGGAAAACAACCGTCATCAAAGGGATTATTCAAGCTTATGCGCAGCTACACCAGCTGGAGTTGGACAGCAATCGCGATAAAGATGATGTCTTTCCAATTGTCCAAGTCGCACCGACTGGTCGTGCAGCTCGGCGTATGACAGAATTAACAGGCTTGCCAGCAGCGACAATTCACCGCCAACTCGGTCTCAATTCAGATGATTTAGAAGATGAGTTTGGTCAGGAGTTGTCGGGGATGCTTTTGATTGTTGATGAGTTTTCAATGGTCGATACTTGGTTGGCCAATAAATTATTCGCAGCGATTCCGCCATCAATGACTGTGATCTTAGTCGGGGATGCAGATCAACTCCCCTCTGTTGGACCGGGTCAAGTCTTTGCGGATTTGCTCAAAATGCCTGACTTATCAACGGTTAGATTGGATAAAATCTTCCGTCAAGACCAAGAGTCAACGATTACTAATCTGGCTCACGCTATCAAGCAAGGGCAGTTACCCGCTGATTTCACAGCTAAGAAAGCTGACCGATCTTATATTGAGAGTAGCGCTGCCAATATCCCAGACTATATCGCTCAAATCGCTAAAGCATGGCTCAAACGTGGTTACGATCCGTTCGATTTGCAAGTGCTGATTCCAATGTATAAGGGGGTGGCGGGGATCAATCATATCAATCAAGTGCTGCAAAATCTCTTTAATCCACTAGATGATCGGCTAGAATTTGCTTTTCAAGACATGATCTTTCGGCAAGGCGATAAGGTGCTCCATCTGGTCAATGAGGCTGCTCTGGACGTCTTTAATGGAGATATTGGCGAGATTACCGAGCTAGTCCCAGCCAAATACACTGAGTCTAAACAAGACGAGATTGTCATGAGCTTTGACGGCAATGCAGTCAGCTACCCACGTGGCGAATGGTACAAGATCACACTCGCCTATGCCATGTCGATCCACAAATCACAGGGGAGTGAATTTGCCAGTGTCATCGTGCCGATGGTCTCGAGTTATAGCCGGATGTTAGTTCGTAATCTCCTCTATACCGCCATCACACGTGCCAAGCAAACCTTGATTTTGCTGGGGGAAAGTCGGAGTTTTGAGGCGGCAGTTGCACGTCAAGGGGCTAACCGCAAGACTAATTTGTTGGCAAGATTTGGTGTATCAGGACAGGACAAGGTCAAGACAGAGGAGGGAAATCAGGCCCTAGTCGCTCGAGTGGTTTCTCCTGTCCCAGAGACTGGACCGGCGATCTTGACAGCAGAGATGATTCCGAACATTGATCCCATGATCGGCATGCAAGCCACGGACTTTGAGATTTTTGGTTAAAGTTTGATGTTTGACAAAAACAAGCAAAACCACTTCAGTCGAGATGAAGTGGTTTTGCTTGTGAATGAGAGGTAATAAGCAATATGGTAACCGGTTAGCGATGGATTGGAGGCGTTGCTGGGTAAAAACTCACGACAAACTCGGTCTAACTAAAGGGAGTTTGTGTGAGATGAATACTTGACAACGTTTTCAAATAGGCATATAATAAAACTATAATAATTTTAAACAAGAAAACACTTGACAAAGGAGACAGGGGATGATTCACTTGAACGAACGAACGAACGAACGAACGAACGAACGAACGAACGAACGGCTAACTTATTTTTTTCTAAGTTGCGGCTGCGGTTGTTAGCAGTCGCACAAAACTTAGGCGGAAAAGGTAAGTGCCTGATCGGCTTGGCTTTAGTGGGCTTGCTGCTGCCTACGACCTTGCAACCTGTCTTGGCGGATGATATTACAGGATACTCTGGGGCAACCCCTGTCAGCTACGAGTCAGATCGGAAGTACACGGTGACCATTCCGCAGGAGATTGACTTATCTGCCAGTGGGACAGCAACTGGCAGGGTGACAATTAAGACAGGGGAAGACTTGAAAATTCCGCCGGGCAATGTGCTGTCGGTCGCCCTCGCCGCAGGTCAAAGCCGGAAGCTGACGACAGCAGGTGATAGCACCGGTGTCAGCTATACGGTTAATAAAGATGGTTCGACAGGTGATGTAGTGGCAAATGACGGCACACGCTTTGTCAAAGTATCAGCCGGCGCAACCGGTGACGATGTGTCGCAAGACCTTTTCTTCTCAGTAAGCGGGACACCGAAATTTTCTGGTACTTATACAGGAACAGCCAATTTCACGATTACTGTTGCGCCAGAAGCAGGCGAGGAGATTACCTTTGCGGATGCGACTTGGCGGATTCTGGCGCCGGATATTGACGACACCGTCCCTGGCTATCAAGCGCTGATTATTAAGAAAGCTGCCTTAAGTGAAAAAGAAATGTCCTCAGACGGCAGTAGTGGAACAGATACAGCTAATAAAGCAATCAAATTCCATGAAAGTCAGACGACCTATTTCGCTAGTGATGGCACCAACGGCTATGAGGCTAGCCAGCTCAAAAGCAGTATTGACAATTACTACGACCACTTCATCGCCAATAGCGCTGATGCCCAATACGTCAATGCGGTCGACCTCCACAATCCGACTTTAGCAGAGTTTAATACTACTAACAGTCTATCTTGGACTTACAATAGCGGCACATGGTCTAATTATTACAAAGATACCAACTTTAAAACGACCTTAGGTGGCTCCGATCATGCCTTTGCGCTCTCTTATGGCGACATCAACAGTACCATGGGGCTATTTGGTAGTAACAGCAGTGATTTGTTAAAATTCCCAGACAATACCCCGAATAGTTTTTGGCTTCGGTCGGCCGGCAACTTCTATACGCTTGCGGGCAATGTCTTCGAAGGCGGCTTCAGCAACAACAAGGGTGTGGGCGATACTCGGCCGGTCCGCCCCGCTTTAGTGGTGACACTTCAGTAAAGGAAAGGGACAGTCAGCTTTGATATCAAGGTAGCTGAAGTATAGCTATCAAAAAAAGATCAAGACAAAAAAGCGAACTGGTCAGCAGTTCGCTTTTTGTCTTATCCTGATCAGAGGATTAGTTATAGAGTTCGTTGAGATCAATATCCCAAGATTTTGCGACATGGTACTTAGTCAACATCAAGGCAAGTAAGAAACCCAGTAAGAGAAGCAGTACTGCACCAAATATGAGTACGCCGAATACCTCTCCAGAGCCAGTTGACAGCGCTTTTGAGCCATTGATTCCCTTTGAAACAGCCGTACCGATGATGAGAACGATAACAAAGTAGCCCCAACTCTTAGGCCGTGCTTGGCCAGCAGCAGCATTCCCTCTTGGCTTCATATTGGCAAAGACGTTTTTAACCACCAGATAAAAAACCAAGAAGGCAAGGATGAAGAGGGCAGACGGTAGTAAAAATAGGGTGAGGGGTAAAGTTGTGTGAAGCATCGTAAGCGCAAGGATTAAGATAAGTCCTTGCAGAAAAGCTGCGAGTAGCACGAGTTGAATACTGAAAGTCAAGAAAGTGTTTTTGATCAATAAGTCATTGTCGTGTCGCAAATGTAAGGCGTAAACTAAGGCGAATACACCAAGCATAAGCTGGATAAAAGCAATGACTTCAACTCCTTCACTGTTTTTGCTCATGCCGATCAGGAACTCAAAGAAGCTCCAGAATAAAAAGGTGGCACTGATGCCAATACCATTGACCTTGGTCAGCAAAGTGTTTTGTTGGACGTTTTGCCCGATGACGTAGTCATGAGCTTGTGCTTTAGAAGTGATTTCCATAATAGGTTCTCCTTTACATAATCATCACATTAACAATCATTACAATGTCTCTACATTGGTCATTATACAACAAACAAGGTAAGAAATAAAGCCATATCTGAGGCTGAGGCGGGCTTCTGTGGTGAGCCAAAGGAAGCTTGCCAACTTATTAGGTGGAACATTGTACCTAATAGGTTAAAGATTGTACCTTTTAGCTAGAACATCCTACCTAATAGGTTAAAGATTGTACCTATTTGCTAGAACATCCTACCTTTTAGGTAGAACATTGTACCTATTTGCTAGAACAATGCACTTAATAAGCTAAACATTCCTCTAATTTAGAGAAACATTGCGCTGATTTAGAGGAACATTGCGTTGATTTAGGGAAACATTCCTCTAATTTAGAGGAAATTGCTCTTAATCAGAGCAATCAGTATCAAAACAAGACTAAAATTTGTCTTCGGAAGGGAGAGCGCCAAGCAAAAAGCATTAGCATTGGCGTTGACAAGTCAGTGTTAGTCTTGCGATAGGACTTAAACATTGCGATTATGTCTTGTTAAAAAGTCCGATAGCTTGCTTACCTAGCCAAGCGTTGCTAGTTTCAGTCCGATCAGTTGTGTTTCCTATTTTATTTTGATGAGATAGGTGGGCAAGTCGTCAATAAAAACCGAACGTTCTAAGCGTGCAGTCGGTTTTTTGTCTGCTGTTTGACGATATTTGCTCAAAATCATGATAAAATGAAACAAAATAGAGAGAAAAGGACAAATCATCTTGAAAATACTTGTCATCGGTTCGGGTGGGCGTGAGCACGCCATTGCTAAAAAAATACTAGATAGTCCAGAGGTCACGACAGTTTATGCTGCACCAGGCAATGCTGGCATGCGTTTAGATGGGATTGAAACGGTGGCGCTCTCGATTGATCAGCATGCTGATTTGATTGACTTTGCGCAGACCGCTGGGGTTGCTTATACCTTTGTTGGACCAGATGATGCTTTGGCTGCTGGGATTGTTGATGATTTCCAAGCAGCAGGTTTGGCGATTTTTGGCCCAAGTCAAGCAGCAGCAGAGTTAGAGTGGTCGAAAGACTTTGCCAAGCAAATCATGAAGCGATACGGTGTGCCAACAGCTGACCATCAAACCTTTAGTGACTTTGCGGCGGCAGCTAGTTATATCCAAGCAAAAGGTGCGCCAATTGTCATCAAGGCTGACGGTTTAGCCCTCGGTAAAGGGGTAGTCGTCGCTGAAACTGTCGCTGAAGCGATTGACTTTACCCGTGAGGTCTTAGAGGAGAATAAATTCGGTAAGTCTCGGGTAATTGTCGAGGAGTTTCTGGCAGGCGAGGAATTTTCATTATTTGCTTTTGTCAAAGGCGACAAATTTTATATTATGCCAACTGCCCAAGATCATAAGCGGGCTTTTGATGGGGATAAGGGGCCAAATACAGGCGGTATGGGGGCTTATGCGCCAGTCCCACATTTGCCCCAATCAGTCGTTGACACAGCGGTTGCCACGATTATCAAACCTGTTGTTGAGGGAATGATAACAGAAGGTCGGTCTTATACGGGGATTCTCTATGCTGGGCTAATCCTAACAGCTGAGGGGCCTAAGGTTATTGAGTTCAACGCACGTTTTGGCGATCCTGAAACACAGGTTATTTTACCACGCTTGACCTCTGACTTTGCAGTCAATATCCGAGACTTATTAGCCGATCAAGTGCCTGATTTTACTTGGCGTCATGACGGTGTGACCTTAGGCGTGGTCGTGGCATCTGATGGTTATCCGGGTGCTTATGTCAAAGGTGTGCCAGTGCCTGAGCAAACGACAGGAGAGATCATCACATATTACGCCGGTGTGGCAGCAGAAGGAGGTCAGCTCGTGACCAATGGTGGTCGCGTCTATCTCCTTGCGACAACAGCTGACACTGTCGCTCAGGCTCAAGACAAGATTTACCAACAATTAACAGCACAAGAGACGACAGGTCTCTTTTACAGAAAGGATATCGGGGATAAAGCAAATGTTTAACTCAGCTAAAGTAGCGATTATTATGGGCAGTAAGTCTGATTGGGAAACCATGAAAAAAGCTGCCGGTGTCTTAGACTTATTTGGGATAGCCTATGAGAAAAAAGTTGTGTCAGCCCATCGTACCCCTGATCTGATGTTTGACTTTGCAGAGAAGGCACGAGCTAGAGGGATTGAGGTCATCATTGCCGGTGCTGGAGGTGCAGCACATTTGCCGGGGATGGTAGCGGCCAAGACAACCTTGCCAGTCATCGGTGTGCCAGTCAAATCACGTGCCTTGAACGGTCTGGATTCCCTCCTATCTATCGTTCAAATGCCAGGTGGTGTCCCAGTGGCGACCATGTCGATTGGTGAGGCGGGTGCACAAAATGCTGGTCTTTATGCCTTGCAGATTTTAGCGATTACAGATGATGATTTGGCGAATCGCTTGACCAAATTTCGAGACGATCAAAGAGAAGCAGCAATAGAAAGTAGTGATGCCCTTGACGAATAGCAAAACAATTGGCATTATTGGTGGCGGTCAACTAGGACAGATGATGGCCATCTCAGCTATCTATCAAGGCTATCGTGTCTTGACCCTTGACCCTGATCCGACCTGTCCTGCCTCGCAAGTAGCGGAGCAGATTGTGGCAGCCTACGATGACACAGCAGCGATTGCTGAATTGGCGGCACGTTCGGATGTCTTGACCTATGAGTTTGAGAATGTCTCAGCTGATGCTTTGGCGCCTTATGCGACTAAGTTACCTCAAGGGTTAGACTTGTTGCGGATTGCTCAAAATCGAATCTTTGAAAAAGCATTTTTGGCAAAGGTGGGTGTCAGAGTCGCCCCTTATCAAGTGATTGAAACAGCCGCTGACCTTGACAAGCTCGACCTGTCCCACAAGCATGTCGTCAAAACAGCAACAGGGGGGTATGACGGTCACGGTCAAGTCGTGGTGGCGACTGCGGAAGATTTGGAAAGGGCAAAAGACTTGGCAAGCGCTCAGCCCTGTGTCAGCGAAGCATTTGTTGACTTTCTGAAGGAAATATCGGTCATCATCTCAGGTAACGGGACAGAGTTTTCGGTTTTCCCAGTCTGTGAAAATCTCCACCGTCACAATATACTGGATAAAACGATTATGCCTGCCCGAATTTCAACCTATCTGGCAGAAGAAGCGGCTGCTATGGCTTTGAAAATTGCACAGTCGCTATGCTTATCTGGGACTTTGTGTGTTGAAATGTTTGTGACCGAACACGATATTTTGGTCAATGAAATCGCACCGCGCCCTCATAATTCTGGTCATGCCACGATTGAAGCCTGTGATTTTTCACAGTTTGACCTGCATATCCGAGGCGTGTTGGCTGAGCCATTGCCAAAAGTAACCTTGTTGGCACCGGCAGTTATGCTCCAAGTCTTAGGACAAGACGTGGCAGCTGCCCAACAATATGTTACGGCAGATCCCAGCGCCCACCTGCATTTGTATGGTAAAATCGAAGCTAAGGAAAATCGCAAGATGGGTCATGTGACCGTATTGACCGATGACTGTGCGATAAAATTATAAGAGAAAAGGAACAACTCATCATGTTAGAACGTTATTCACGCCCCGAAATGTCTGCCATCTGGACAGAAGAAAATAAATATCAAGCTTGGCTTGAAGTCGAGATCCTTGCCGATGAAGCTTGGGCAGAATTGGGTGAAATCCCTAAAGAAGATGTCGCAAAGATTCGCAAGCATGCCAAGTTTGATGTCGCACGCATTCTCGAAATCGAACAGGAAACCCGTCATGATGTCGTGGCATTCACACGTTCGGTTTCTGAAAGTCTTGGCGAGGAGCGCAAGTGGGTGCACTATGGCTTGACCTCGACCGATGTTGTTGATACGGCTTATGGTTATTTGTTCAAACAAGCTAATGACATCTTACGTGCCGATCTTGACCGCTTTATTGCCATCATTGCCGATAAGGCACGTGAGCATAAACTGACGATCATGATGGGTCGGACACACGGCGTCCACGCTGAGCCAACAACCTTTGGCTTGAAATTAGCGACTTGGTATTCTGAAATGAAGCGCAACATCGAACGTTTTGAACATGCGGCTAAAGGTGTCGAGGCCGGCAAGATTTCGGGTGCAGTCGGTAACTTTGCCAACATCCCACCATTTGTGGAAGCCTATGTGACAGAGAAACTGGGTATCCGAGCGCAAGAGATTTCAACGCAAGTCTTGCCACGTGATCTCCATGCCGAATACTTCTCAACGCTTGCCATCATCGCCTCATCTATTGAGCGGATGGCGACTGAAATCCGTGGCTTACAAAAGTCTGAGCAACGTGAAGTCGAGGAATTTTTCGCCAAAGGTCAAAAAGGCAGCTCTGCTATGCCGCACAAACGTAACCCGATTGGTTCCGAAAACATGACGGGTCTGGCACGGGTAATCCGTGGTCATGCGGTGACTGCTTATGAAAATATTGCTTTATGGCACGAACGTGACATCTCACACAGCTCAGCTGAACGGATTATCACACCAGATACGACCATTTTGATGAACTACATGCTCAATCGTTTTGGTAATATCGTCAAGAACCTGACCGTCTTCCCCGAGAATATGATTCGCAACATGAACAGTACGTTTGGCTTGATTTATAGTCAACGGGTCATGCTCAAATTGATTGAAAAAGGGATGACACGTGAGGAAGCCTATGATTTGGTACAGCCTAAAACCGCTTATTCATGGGACAATCAAGTAGACTTCAAACCGCAGCTCCTATCTGACGAAAAAGTGACCTCAGTTTTGACAACAGCTGAAATTGATGAACTATTTGATCCCAGTTACTATGCGAGTCGTGTCGATGAAGTGTTTGAACGGATCGGCTTGTGATCAATAGAAGCAAAAAAATCGCAATAAAAATGGCCTTCTCTGACCATTTTTATTGCGATTTTTTCAATGTGACAGGCAAAGTATACCGCTTCTCGGGAATGAACGCCTTATTTTCAATCTCTTCAATCAATAGTGTGACCATGAGCTCGGCTAAGGCATCAATTGGCTGAACAATCGTCGCCAGACTTGGCAAATAATTCTGAATGAGTTGCGTGCCATCATAGCCAATCACTTGGATTTGCTTTAAGTTCAGTTCAGATGCGATGTCCTTCACCATCAAGGCGGTTAAGTCATCTGTGCAAAAGATGCCGTCTGTTTCTGTCTCCGATAGAAATTTTAAGATTGTCTGGCGTTTGCCTTCAAGCGTGCTATTTTTAGTCAAATAATGCACAAGTGGCGAGAGGTTGAGATCAGAAAGTTTTTGTTGATAGCCGAGTAGCCGATTATGTGTTGGACTTTTCGTATCATATGAGCCAGCGATCATCGCAATCTTTCGGCATCCTAGCTCATAGAGATGGGCAACGGCAAGCTGACCACCCGCAAAATTATCAGAAGAAACAATCGGAATCCCTTCTGCTAAGTAGCGGTCGAAGGCGACAATGGCGAGATTGTCATGTTCATATTCGTGAATTTCTTTATTATGAGAGCTTGTAATAATCCCATCCACTTGATTGGCCATTAGCATGGTGAGATAGTCTCGTTCTTTGACAGGATCATTTTCGCTATCACAAAGGATCGCTTTATACCCGCGTGTAAAGAGTTTAGACTCAATGGCATGGATGATCTCGCCATAAAAAGGGTAGGAAACAGAGGGGAATATAAGACCGATGAGTTTTGAACGTTTTCCTTGCAAAGAACGTGCTAGAGCGTTGGGTTGGTAGTGCAGCTCTTGCATGGCACGATGTACTTTATCAATAGTTTCTTGTGACAAAGAGCCACGCATATTAATTACTCGGGAAACAGTAGTTGGGGTGACGCCAGCGATTTTTGCGACGTCCTTCAGATTAGCCATTCATTTAACCAGTGAGTCGTCTGGCGCTCACATATCCTTATTTTTTTAATGCCCAAATCGTTGCCGAAAGCTCATGCTTGGCAAATAAAAAGGTCTGATCAGATGCTGTAAAGATTCGGCTGGACATCACCTTTTCACCCTCATTAATAAAAATTTCAAGTGATGAGCGATCTACAAATAGATTCAGCTTTACAGTGTTTGCAGTTGTTGAACAGGTTGTTGAACGCGTCAAGCCGTATGTCTCTGACCATTTGATTGGGAGATTTGTGCGATTAAGTTCTATTTTACCATTTTTTAGCTCAATCTTAATCGAGACATGGGAAGTATTGTCTGAATTTGCAAAAAGATAAAGTTCATTATCTTTGGTCAACTCGACTTCCAACTCAAAACTGTTGCTTTGAACCGGAACAGGTGTTTTGGCAGACAAGATAACCTTTTCTTGCGCCTGACGTAAGGTCAGTGTTTCAGCAACAGGATACTGATAAAGCTGTCCGTTTTTCAAGGTAAGTTCTTTAACAAGACTGAGGATACCTTGCCAACCATCTGCTTGAGAGGGGACATCCAAATCAGGAAGCCCCAACCAAGAGATAGCTAGCGCTCGGCCATCCGGTGCATTGAAAGCCTGAGTGGCATAAACTTCAAAACCATCATCTAAATTGTGGAGCGGGCTAGCATTAGTCAGTGACGTCGAAGCGACATCAAGGTCATCAGCGATAACATACATATTGGGAAAGATATTTTGATAGTCACAGATTGTCTGTTCTAAGCCCTGTGGACAAAACAAGAGGACGGCTTTTTGGTCCAAAAATACAAGATTTGGACATTCAATCATGTAGCCCATGTTTGCATCTGTGAAGTGAAGTTGACCGTCGTATGCCCAAGAAGTGAGCTGATCGTTGGTGGCATGTGCTAGCATAATCGCCCCTTCCTGCTGATCAGTCTGTGCACCAATGACCGCATACTTTTTTTCCTGATAATCAAAAATCATCGGGTCTCTGAAGTGTTGCGTAAAGCCCTGTGGCGTTGTGAGTAAAGGGGAATCTAATTTTTTGAGACTGCCATCTGGATGATAAATGGCACCATTCTGAAAAGCAGCGCGAGAAAAATCCGCTCCCCGTGTATTACCTGTATAGAAAATGAACAATTCATCATCAGATAGCGCTAGCGCCGAGCCAGAATAAGCCCCGTGTGAATCGTAAACTGTATCAGGCAGCAGTTGAATCCCTTGATCTATCCAATGCACTAGGTCTGTCGATGTCATCAAGCCCCAAGATTTTAGTCCATGCACAGGCCCATAAGGGAAAACTTGATAAAATAAATGGTAGTGGTGGTTAAAATAAGAAAAACCATTAGGATCATTGAGCAAGCCGCTTTTTGGTTGAATATGGTAGGTGTTTGTGTAGGGTGATGCAGCAACAGCTGTTTCTAGCGCAGCGACATACGCCTCAGAGTAATGCCCATAAGGTCGATAACGTTCTGCAGAAGTCCAAGCTTTTGTATAATCTAGTTTAGTTGTCATAGTCAAATTATAGAGCAAAGTTTTTGTATTGTCAAACGCTTGACATTATCTTTTGGAAGTTTTATAATAACTCATGTAAACGTTGTCAATCGTTTGATAATTATGCAAATGATGACAATAGTCACTCAAGTGTTCCCCCTTAGAATCGGGGTTGAACACCATAAAAATTTTAAGGAGCTTAGGATTATGAACCACAAAGAAGTTGCCCAACGCATTGCTATTGCACTTGGTGACGAAAATCTTGTTGCCGCAGCCCACTGTGCAACGCGTCTACGACTAGTTATTAAAGATACTGCAAAGATTGATCAAGCAGCGCTTGATGAAGACGGGGATCTCAAGGGAACTTTTGAAGCCAATGGCCAATATCAAATTATTGTCGGGCCTGGTGATGTCAATACTGTTTATAAAGAACTTGTGTCGATTACTGGTGTGGGAGGAGTCTTAAAAGATGAGCTGAAAGACCTCGCAAATACAGAAACAAATCCGCTGATGAAGCTGATTAAAGTGTTATCTGATATTTTTGTCCCACTGATTCCTGCCTTAGTCGCAGGCGGTTTGTTAATGGCCTTAAATAATGTCTTAACAGGTGCAGGGCTGTTTGGTCCCAAGTCTGTGGTTGAAATGGTACCCGGTATTCAAGGTTTCGCTGAAATTGTTAATCTTATGGCGTCAGCACCGTTTGCCTTTCTACCGATTTTGATAGGGTTTTCAGCGACGAAACGGTTTGGCGGTAATCCTTATTTAGGTGCTGCAGCTGGTATGATGCTTGTGATGCCGAGTCTGGTAAATGGATATGGTGTTGCTGAAGCGTTGGCGACTGGTAAGATGCCTTATTGGGATGTCTTTGGCTTACAAATTGCACAAGCGGGCTATCAAGGACAAGTCTTACCTGTGATTGGAGTGGCTTGGATTTTAGCCACATTAGAAAAATTCTTCCATAAGCATCTCAAAAATGCGATTGATTTTACTTTTACACCCATGCTAGCTGTGATTATTACAGGTTTTGTTACGTTTGCGGTTGTTGGACCAATCCTTCGGACAGTGTCGAACGGCATGACAGAAGGACTGGTTTGGTTAGTTGATACACTGGGTGGTGTCGGATACGGGATTTTTGGTTCCGTTTATTCTGCAATTGTATTGACCGGACTCCACCAATCTTTTCCTGCTATAGAAACAGCCCTATTAGCAGATATTGCTAAAACAGGGGGAGATTTCTTGTTCCCCATAGCATCTGCTGCCAATGTGGGCCAAGGTGCAGCCTGTTTTGCTATTTTCTTAATTACTAAAAACGAGAAACAAAAAGCCTTAGCTTCTTCATCGGCTTTTTCAGCCATGCTAGGTATTACAGAACCTGCCATGTTTGGAGTCAATCTTAAATTGAAATTTCCTTTCTTTATCGGTTTAATAGCTTCTGGTATCAGCTCCGCCTTTATGGGCTTCATGAATGTTAGAAGCGCCTCTCTTGGTCCTGCAGGAATTATCGGCTTTATTGCCATCAATCCAAAATCAATTCCGATGTTTATGGTTGGGATTCTGATTAGTATCGTGATTGCTTTTACAGCAACTATCATCTATGGGCGCAATAAACTGGCAGTTCCTGCTAATATCTCTGTGACAGATACAGTCGCCCAAGAAATCAATGAATCACCAACACCAGAGGGTGTCTTAGACGAAGAAATCTATGCCCCTGTTCAGGGTCGAACATTCCCACTAACTCAGACAAAAGATCCAGTCTTTTCAAGTGGTCTCATGGGTAAAGGGATCGCCATTGAGCCAACAGTTGGAAAAATTTATGCGCCAGCAAATGGTGTCTTGACTGTAACTAATGATTCAAAACATGCCTACGGTATTCGTACAGATAAGGGAGCGGAAGTCCTCCTTCATATCGGAATTGATACAGTTCAATTGAATGGTGATGGTTTCGCAACCACTGTTAACCAAGGTCAAGTCGTGAAAAAGGGTGACTTACTGGGTACATTTGATATTGACCAAATTAAAGCAGCAGGTTTTGAAGCAACAGTCATGGTGATTGTGACCAACAGCCTCAGTTATGCAGAAGTTACTGGCATTGAAAATCAGGAAGTGCAGCTTGGCGATAGTATTATCGCGTTGACAGAGCCGACTTTATAAGCTATCCGAACTTGTTTCTGACAAAATATGCTAAAATAAAGAAAATCGTTTACAAGAGAAAGGTTGAGTTGTTTTACAGCTCAAGGGAGAGAGAAGATGAGTAAATTATATGGTAGTATCGAAGCGGGTGGGACAAAGTTTGTTTGTGCGATTGGTAATGAAGCGCTAGTCATTCTTGAAAGTACAAGTTTTCCGACCGATAAACCTGAAGAAACCTTACAAAAAGCAGTTGATTTCTTCAAGCAATATGACGAATCACTTGTGGCGATTTCAGTCGGCAGTTTTGGCCCCATTGATGTGGCTTTAGATTCTAAGACTTATGGCTATGTGACGACCACACCAAAACCTAATTGGGCAAACTTTGATATGATTGGCTTCCTAAAAGCACAATTAGATCTGCCTCTGTATTTTACAACAGATGTCAATGCGTCAGCCTTTGGCGAAAAGATATTGGATCCGTCGCTTAACAGTCTCGTCTATTTTACAATCGGGACTGGGATTGGCGCAGGTGCTATCCAAGGTGAGGACTTTATTGGTGGCATTTCCCATGCTGAGATGGGGCATACCTTTGTCAAACGTCACCCTGACGATTTAGCTTTTTCAGGAAGTTGTCCTTTCCATGGTGATTGCTTAGAGGGTCTTGCGGCTGGTCCGTCACTTGAGGCACGGACTGGGATTAGGGGTGAAAACATCAGTCTCGATTCAACTGTCTGGGATATTCAAGCCTACTATATTGCCCAAGCCGCAGTGTCTGCAACCCTGACCCTGAGACCTGAGAAAATCATCTTTGGCGGTGGGGTCATGGCACAAGAACATATGATGGCATGCGTGCGTCAGCAGTTTGCCACCTTGCTAAACGGCTATGTCACAGTACCTGATCTGACCGAGTATTTACAGGTACCAAGTATCGCTAACAATGCGTCTGCGACGGTTGGCAACTTTGCCTTGGCGAAACGACTTGCGGAACAAGTCAAGTGATATGCAAGGGTAAATGGTTTACTTATGTTTCGTTTTTTTGGAGTATGTCGCTATGTAGTGGTTGGTAGTGATACAGGTAAATGAGGAGAGCTGATTATGATACACAAAACTTTAAAGACCCCTTTAGGAAATTTCTGGATAGAAGGTGACGGGGAGAAAATACCTTTTGAAGTGATTGATGAAAAATCAAATTTTCTGAAAAGTCCGTTTATGGATAAAGAATTTTCTCTGGATAAATATTATAAAAAAGAAAAGTATAAGAATGTATTTTTAAAAATGTTAACTCCTTAATTAAATTTCACAATAAAACCTATAACAAAATTGGCGCTTTGCTGTGATTTGGAATGGCAGGATTGGGAATATGATGGATGGAATACTGGAGAGTTTCTATATGGCGCTAATTATTCTAATTCTGATTTGATGTATGAGTTGGGGATAGGGCAGTATACTCATGATGGTTTAGATAAAAGTGATAAATTCGATAAAGGAGATAGTTTTTCAACATTGCAATTTCTTCCCGCATACAAAGGGAATCAGTTTATACCAATTAAACTGGAATATTATGAAATGGAAATGGGAACCGAAAAATATTATAAATTCGCAATAGGAATCAATCCTTATTTGGATAGCGATGATGATCCTGATATAGCTGATTTAGGTGTATTCTATTGTTTTTGATATTTATGCGGAACGAACGCGACCAAGTCAAGTTACCTAGCTATAAAAAAATAAGCCCTCAGTCATCTGAGGGCTTATTTTAATTGGCGATAACGGTTGTACCAAATGGCAACGTATTCCTTAGAAAATGGTCCTTTACCTTCGTTAATCCAGTCGACTAATATCTTAACATTTTCTTTCAAGATATAATCAATCTCTTCTGGATAGTGCATTTGACGTTTGTGACGCTCGTATTCTTCGACATCCAACAGCTTTTTGCCACCGTCAGCAAAGACCTTGACATCAAGGTCATAGTCGATATATTTCAGGGCTTCATTGTCAAGTGTGTAAGGGCTAGCTAAGTTACAGTAGTAGCTGATGCCATTTTCGCGAATCATGGCAATAATGTTGAACCAAAACTTTTTGTGAAAATAAACGATCGCAGGTTCGCGGGTTACCCAACGCCTGCCATCACTTTCGGTTACAAGTGTGTGGTCATTCACGCCAATGATTGAATTTTCGTTTGTCTTTAGCACCATCGTATCACGCCAAGTACGATGCAAGCTTCCGTCATGTTTATAGCTTTGAATCGTAATAAAGTCGCCTTCTTTGGGGATTTTCATCATCCTACCAACTTTCTAACATTCAAAGTTCTCAACAAGCATTATACCATTTAAATGCTTGTTTGTCAGATTTAAAGACCAAAAACGATCAAAGACCTTCTGACTTCTTCAGGGAAATGCGCCAGCAAATAAGGCTCAAATTCTTTTGTTTTTTTGAGCTGTCGGAAACGTTTGTGAAGATTGTAGGTGTTAAGCGACCTATATTTTGGGAAAGCTACTAAATAATCGTTGATTAAAGACCATTCCCGCTGATAGCCTAAAGGTTTAGCCTGATAACGCACCCCATCAATCCAGCTGTCATAATGGCGATGATGATGACCAAAGACAACATCTTGAATACCGTGTTTGACGAAAAGGGTGTGATATTTTTCAGAACCAAGAAAGGCATTGAACTTGACAAACTTGGGATGTGGCATTAAAAAGTGCTGTTCAGGGACGAAGTGCATGGCGATGATCAGATTGGCTTTTTCAGCTGGCGTATAGGTTGTTAAAAGTTGATCCAGTGTCGCTAAACTCCGATTGGTAATCGTGACATCATCAGCATCACGATTAATTTTTCGGTCAAACCAAAAGGTGTTTTTAGTCCTGAGTTGTTGGTCAAAGGGAACTTCAGGGCAAAAGGAATAGTCGTACCAGCCTGCGAAACTTAACAACCGTTTCCTGCCAACTGATCGAATTTGAAAATCATGGGAGATGATTTGATTTTCAGACATGCCTAGCATGTCATGGTTGCCTAAATTGTAAGAGGTCGTAAACGAGTCAGATAAACGTGCTAAAAAAGGCTTGGAGACCTGTTCAAAGTCATTTGAAATATCGCCTGCCAGATGGACATCAGTGATTTGTTCAGCTTGCAAAGTTTGGATTAAAAGTTGTTCATAGTCTTGCCCAAGATGATTGACATCCAGATGTAAATCAGATAGAAGGGCTAATTTGTGTGTCCGTGTCATATGTTATAATAGTAGCATGACTGACTTGAAACAACAAATCATTGCGATTGCCAAAGAGATTGGCATTTCAAAAATCGGCTTTACGACAGCCGATGATTTTGCTTATTTAGAGGAATCCCTAAAGCTTGCTCAGGAAAATGGCACGGCTTCTGGTTTTGAACATCAAAATATCGAGGAGCGACTGAAGCCAACAATGTTGCTAGAAAATGCCAAAACAATCATTGCGATTGCAGTGGCTTATCCGAGTCACTTGCCGAAAATCCCCGAAAAAACTAAATTTAAACGTGGCAAATTCTCAGCTTCAAGTTGGGGCATGGATTATCATCAGATATTAAGAGACAAAATGAAGCATTTGGCTCAACGTATTGCTGATTTAACAGCTGACTTCGATTACAAGGCGATGGTTGATACAGGAGCTTTGGTCGATACAGCAGTTGCTAGACGTGCCGGTATTGGTTTCATTGGCAAAAACGGTCTAGTGATTTCAAAAGAATTTGGTTCTTACATCTTTTTGGGGGAACTCGTGACAAATCTTGAACTAGAGCCAGATCAAGCTGTGACTTATGATTGTGGCGACTGCACACACTGTTTGACCTCTTGTCCGACACAGGCCTTAAATGGTGATTCGACCATGAACGCCAAACGTTGTTTGAGTTTTCAAACACAGACAACAGGTAGTCTGCCAGAAGCCTTTCGTGTGAAGTTGAAATCCGTCATCTATGGCTGTGATATTTGTCAAATTGCTTGCCCATACAATAAAGGGGTGACCAATGAGCCACAGACGATGATTGATCCTGACTTGGCATATCCTGAGTTACAACCGTTTATTCAGTTGAGTCACAAGGCATTTAAGGAGAAGTTTGGCGAGGTTGCTGGCGCTTGGCGGGGAAAAAATGTGTTGCAACGCAATGCGATCTATGCTTTAGGTAATTTAAATGATCAAACGGCTATTCCGCTACTAGAAGAACTTGCAGCTCAGTCAGAGAATGCTGTCCATCAGGAAGCGGCACAATGGGCGCTCACGAAGATCAAATCACGTGCTCAGAGGCGGCAGCAAAGGTCAGATCGGTTAACCTAGCAAAATAATTCATTTAAAGTGAGTCTTGACGAGACCGTGTCTGTGTAAAGCAGCAGATAAAGAGTGATAGACTCTTTGACTCTAATCACGAGAGACACACCAGATTTTGAGAGTCGGGTGTGTTTGTGACCTCGCTGTCCCAACATCTAGGCGGAGAAAGAGGCGTAGTTTAAACAGGAAATGAGTGTCATGAGTTAAGGAAAGGGAAGCGGCGGAGACTGCTTTCCTTTTGTTATGTCAAAAATACCCTGTTACTCCCAAACAAAAGGTAATGCCCCTAATGTAACGTGTGAGTTGTTGGTTGTCGGGTATTTTTAAGCCCAGCGTTGCTCAACTTTAGACCACGCATGCCTGATTAAGAGTCTCGCTTGCACGAAAAAGAGTCGCCGTTGGGTAAAAAAGATGCGGCGTCGGATGAAAAAAAGTGTCCGTTGGGCAAAAAAGAGTCGCCGTCGAGTACAAAAGAGTGTCAGTCGGTCAAAAAAGAAGCGCCGTTGGATACAAAAGAGTGTCGATCGGTCAAAAAAGAAGCGCCATTGAGTACAAAAGAGTATCTGTCTGGTAAAAAAGAAGCGCCGCTGGTCACAAAAGAGTGTCGATTGGTCAAAAAAGAAGTGTCGTTGGGTACAAAAGAGTCACGTACGGGAGAAAAAGAGTGTCGCACGGGTAAAAAAGACCCACGCTTGCTTGAATTTAGCCCACGCATGGTCAACAGGAGACCACCGTTGGTCAAAATCAGCCCACGAACGGACAACAGGAGACCACCGTTGGTCAAATTTAGCCCACGCATGGTCAATAGGAGACCACTGTTAATCAATTTCAGACCACGCATGGTCAGCTTTAGTTCACCCTTGTTTCCCGACAAATTGTTTTCAGGCACATTTTCTTGGTGTTTTAGGCATTTGGTGTGCCTTTTTTATTTGTTGTGGGCGAAAAATCTGAGTAAAACACTTCTTTCTCGGATTTCATAGCTTTTCTCAAGGTTCAAGCTAGTTTGATTTAGCTCAATAGACTTTGTCGTGACCTGATTCAATCAAATTTTGAAAAATAAATGAAAACGTGGTAGAATGAGACAGTATGGAAATTAGTGAAATTCGCAATCACATTGCGCAAAACTCAGAAAAAATTGCCTCTTTTCGAGAAAACCTCGATCTTGAACGGTTAGAAGAAGAAATCGCCTTGCTGGACAACGATATGTCGCACCCTAGTTTTTGGGACGATAACTTGGCAGCCCAAAAAGTCGTGGAACAGTCTAATCAGCTCAAAGCTAAATACGAGACATTCATGAACATGCAGGCCATGCTTGAAGATCAAGAAGTCATGTTAGAAATGCTAGAAGAAGATGCTGATGCAGACATGCAGGCAGAACTGGAAACAGAACTGGAAAAATTAGCGAGTAAAATGCAAGCCTATGAGCTTGAAATGATATTGAACCAGCCTTATGATCACATGAATGCCTTGCTAGAAATCCACCCTGGTTCTGGTGGGACCGAGTCACAGGACTGGGGCAGCATGTTAATGCGGATGTATGAACGTTGGGGCAATGCCCATCAGTTCAAAGTTGAAGTCGTTGATTATCAGGACGGCGATGTCGCAGGCTTAAAATCTGCCACACTCAAATTCACAGGTAAGAACGCTTATGGTTTCTTACGTTCAGAAAAAGGGGTACATCGCTTGGTTCGGATTTCGCCTTTTGACTCCCAAAATCGTCGGCATACGTCCTTTACCTCAGTCGATGTCATGCCAGAATTAGATGACTCGATCGAAGTCGAGGTACGTGACGCCGATGTCAAGATGGACACCTTTCGTTCAGGAGGGGCAGGTGGGCAAAATGTCAACAAGGTTTCAACCGGTGTCCGTTTGACTCATATACCGACAGGCATTGTTGTGTCATCTACAATGGATCGCACGCAGTACGGTAATCGAGACTTGGCGATGAAAATGCTCAAATCAAAACTTTATCAGCTCGAAGTCGATAAAAAACAAGCAGAAGTCGAGGAACTAAAGGGAGATCAAGCTGATATTTCTTGGGGGTCTCAGATTCGTTCCTATGTCTTCATGCCTTACCAATTGGTCAAAGATACCCGATCCGGTTATGAAACCAGTCAGATCGACACTGTCATGGATGGCGACTTAGATGGCTTTATTGATGCCTATTTAAAATGGAAAATGTAATCTGGAAATCATCTGTCATAAATATAGAAAGGCATATAAACTAATGACTAGTATTATCAAATTAAATAATGCAACCAAGAAATATAATAATGGCACCACAGCATTACGAAATATTTCAGTGGACATTGAAGCAGGCGAATTTGCCTATGTTGTCGGACCGTCTGGTGCGGGGAAATCGACCTTTATCAAATTATTGTATCGCGAAGTGAGACTTGATAAGGGAGAAGGCGTAGTTGCCGGCTACAATCTCAGTAAAATCAAAAAACGTGATGTGCCAATGTTGCGCCGCTCGATTGGGGTTGTCTTTCAGGATTATAAATTGTTACAAAATAAAACAGTTTATGAAAATATCGCCTATGCCATGGAAGTTATCGGTAAACGACCACGTGAAATCAGAAAACGCGTGATGGAAGTCTTGGACCTCGTGGGCTTGAAACACAAGGTTCGCTCTTTTCCAAACGAACTGTCTGGTGGGGAACAGCAACGTGTGGCGATTGCCCGCTCGATTACTAACGCCCCTAAAGTCTTGATTGCGGATGAACCAACGGGAAACTTGGACCCTGAAAATTCATGGGAAATCATGAACTTATTGGAAAAAATCAACATTCAAGGGACGACGATTTTGATGGCGACACATAATTCACAAATCGTCAATACCCTCCACCATCGTGTAATCGCAATCGAAAACGGACGGATTGTCCGTGACCAAATAGAAGGAGAGTATGGCTACGATGATTAGAACATTTTTAAAACACCTGTGGCAATCCATCAAGAATCTCCGCAGAAATGGTTGGATGACAGTGGCTGCGGTGTCTTCTGTCACGATTACTTTAGTTTTGGTCGGTGTCTTTTTGGCAGTCATCTTGAATACCACCAAATTAGCATCAGACTTGGCGAATAATGTCCGCGTGTCGACATTTTTGAAATTGAGTACCCATGATAGTGACAAGGAAATTGTCGATCCTAACGACAGAACAAAACGAATCCCTAATCCTGACTATCATAAAGTCAAAGATGCAATCAAAGCCGTGCCACATGTGACCAAAGTCACTTATTCGAGTAAAGAAAATGAGTTGGATAAACTGACAAGTTCCTTAGGGAGTACTTGGAAAATGTTCAAGGGCGATAGCAATCCGCTGTATGATGTCTATATCGTCGAAGCAGATAAACCTGAGAACGTGACCAAAGTTTCTGCAGCCATTAGCAAACTTGATGGTGTTGACCGTGCTGATTATGGCGGTGCCAACACTAAAAAGATTTTTAATCTAGAAAAAGTGATTAAAACTTGGGGAATTGCTGCAGCGGGCTTGTTACTGTTTGTTGCTATCTTCCTCATCTCAAACACGATTCGGATCACGATCTTGTCTCGTCAGCGAGAAATCCAAATCATGCGTTTGGTTGGGGCTAAAAACGGTTATATCCGCTGGCCTTTCTTCCTAGAAGGCGCTTGGGTCGGTTTACTTGGGTCGATCTTGCCGAGTCTTTTAGTCGGCTTTGTCTATCAGATCGCCTATGTCGGCTTGCAAAAACCTTTGGCGCAGCAAGCGCTCTACTTGCTCAACCCGCATACCTTTGTGCCACAACTGATTATTTTAATGGTGATTATCGGGGTAGTCATTGGGTCGATTGGTTCCGTTATCTCAATGAGACGTTTCCTTAAAATCTAAAGGCAATCTATCACAAAGAACCGAATATTTGGTTCTTTTTTTGGGCTTTTATTGAGATATAGTTCATGCTTAGCCTTGTTTTATGTTAAAATAGTACCAATTATCTAAATGAATGAATTGAAAGAAGAGACGATGAAAAAAGTGGTCATTATTGGTTCTGGTATTGCAGGTGCGACAACTGCTTTTTACCTCAAGGATCGGGCAGAAGTGACGATCTTGTGTAAGGAAAAAAAGACCGCCAGTAATTCGATGTTTGCCCAAGGTGGCGTGGCTGCCGTATTGCAAGATTCGGATAGCGAGGCCTCACATGTCTACGATACCCTATCAGCAGGTGTCTTTCGCAATCACAAAAAAGCGGTTGAGAAAATGATTCACGAAGGGCCAAAAGTCATTCAAGAATTAATCGCTGAGGGGATGGTGTTTGATGCCGATGCCAATGGTCAGTTGGCAATGGGGCTGGAGGGGGCTCATTCACATAAGCGCGTCTTGCATGCCGGAGGAGATCAAACCGGTCGCCATCTGACTAGCTTTATCCACAGCAAGCTATCAGCTGTCAAGTGGATCGAGCACGCTTTGGCGATAGATTTTGTCGTCACATCTGGCAAAGTGGTCGGTCTGAATTATTTGGACGACAAGAATCAGAGACAAACGATCTTTGCGGATTACTTTGTCTTGGCAACTGGTGGGGTCGGACATTTGTTTGCCTATACTAGCAATCATCGGTCGATTACTGGAGACGGCTTAGCCATGGCTTTACGAGCAGGTTGCCAGTTGTCCGATATGGAGTTTTTACAGTTTCATCCGAGCTTGCTGGATGGCGGCGAGGACATTCATCCGATTTTAATCTCAGAAGCTGTCAGAGGTGCAGGGGCTAGACTGGTTGACGAGACGGATCGGCCGATTATGGTCGGCTATTCCAACAAACTGGATCTAGCGCCACGTGATGTGGTCAGTCGTGTCGTTTATGACAATATCCAAGCCGGTCATCAGATTTATCTGGATATTTCAACTGTTGCACACTTTACCCAACAGTTTCCCTCTATTTCAGCTTATCTTGAAAAAAATGAGATTCCTTTTAAGCAAACCCAACGGATTCCGATTCAACCCGGTATGCACTTTTTGATGGGAGGGGTCAAGACTGATTTTTCTGGTCAGACTAATCTCCAATCCCTCTATGCTGTTGGCGAGGTCGCCTTTACCGGTGTTCATGGTGCTAACCGTTTGGCCAGCAATTCTTTGTTGGAGGGGTTGAGTTTTGCCAAGAGTGTGGCTGAAGCGATTCATCAAGCGAGTCATCCAACATCTCTCAATATTGTCTCTGAACAATTGGTCCAGAAAAGTGCTGGCTTGCGATTGCCCGAGCGAGCAGAATTAGTCGCTCAGACGTCAGCTAGTTTGGGAATTATCAGGAAACCAGCGGAGATTCAAGCATTTTTAGACTGGTTAGCTCAGTATCAGTATCGGGTATTGGATCAAAGCTGCACAGATCGCCAGCAAATCGAGACCGCCAATCTTTGTCTGGTCGCTGAACAGATTGCTCAGGCGGCTTTGCGCCGCAAAGAAAGTTTGGGCGCTCACTATATGATTATGGAGGAAGAAGTTTAGGATGAACCTACAAGCACAGGAACAAATCAAGGCTTTTTTGATAGAAGACATCGGCAGTGGCGACTTGTCAGCAGACTTGATCTTCGAGCAAGACCAACAGTCTAGTGGTGTCTTTATCGCTAAAGATGACGGCGTCATTGCAGGTCTAGACATTGCCCAGGTCGTCTATGATGCTCTGGGCGGACAGGCGACCTTTCTGCCAGCGGTATCAGATGGCGATGAGATCAAAACAGGCACGATTATCGGGCGGGCGACAGGTTCTATCCGAACACTCCTCACAGGGGAGCGAGTGATTCTCAATCTCATGCAACGCATGAGTGGCATTGCGACCTTTACCCGTCAGGCAATCACAACCTTAGATGACCCGACGATTAAAATCTGTGATACTCGGAAAACAGCGCCTGGCTTGCGTTATTTTGATAAAGCAGCAGTTAGGATTGGCGGTGGGGTCAATCATCGGGTCGGACTTTATGATGGTGTCATGCTCAAAGACAATCATATTGCCTATGCCGGTAGCATTGCTCAGGCAGTCGAGAAAGTTCGTCAACAAATCGGTCAAATGGTCAAGATCGAAGTCGAAATTGAGACCAAGGCGCAACTTTTGGAAGCAATCGCCGCCAATGCAGACATTATTATGTTTGATAATCGGACACCGGAACAGGTCGCTGAGTGGACCAAGTTAGTGCCAGACCATATCTTGACAGAAATTTCTGGCGGCATTAGCCTTGCCAATCTGGCAACTTATGCGCATACAGGGGCAGATTACCTGTCACTCGGCGCTTTGACCCATTCCGTAACCGCTTTTGATATTAGTTTTAATAGTAATGAGGGAGAAAAAAGTAACCATGAGTAGTATTGAGACTGTTAAGCCGGTCGTGACCACTAAGCCTAGCACTCGTCAGGCTTGTATCAGCAAACAAATGATTATCCCAGCAAAATATGCTCAGATGACAGCTGACGAGATTAGCCGTCAAATCCAAGATAAAAAACAACAATTCGGTGATGAATTGGTCATCCTAGCCCATCATTATCAAAAAAGTGAAATCATTCCCTTTGCTGATTATGTCGGAGATTCTTTGCAGTTGGCAAAATCAGCCGCAGCCAATCGGGCAGCCAAGCACATCATCTTTTGTGGGGTGCATTTCATGGCTGAGACGGCGGATATGCTGACAACCGCCGATCAAAAAGTTTACCTACCAGATGCGATGGCGGGTTGCTCAATGGCAGATATGGCAAATTTGGCGCAGTTGGAGCGGGCGTGGCAACTGCTGGAAGCCACCTATGTTGAGCCAGTTATCCCCGTGACATATATCAACTCGACAGCTGAGGTCAAGGCATTTGTCGGCGATCACAATGGTGTGATTGTGACCTCGAGTAATGCCGAAATGATTTTGAAACGGGTCTTTGCCCAACATCAGCGTGTCCTTTTTTTACCAGATCAACATCTCGGGCGGAATACAGCCTTTCAACTCGGCATTCCTTTGGCAGAGATGGCGATTTGGAATCCCAAAAAAGACCAGTTGTTACCTCATGATAGCAATCAAGACCCGCAAAATCTAAAGGTTATTCTCTGGAAAGGCCGTTGCTGTGTCCATCAGCAATACACAGTCGATCAAATCGCTCAACTGCGCCAACAAATCCCCGACCTAAAGGTTATCGTCCATCCGGAATGTCCGATCGAGGTCGTACAGGCATCCGATTTTTACGGCTCGACCAAGAAGATTATTGACGTCGTCGCTGCCAGTCCAGCCCATACCAAGTGGGCGATCGGGACAGACAATAATCTGGTCAACCGGATGATTCGTGACCTTCCTGATCATGACATCGTCTCGATTGACCCCACAGCTTTTTCATGTATTACCATGAATCGTATCCGCCTAGCCCATCTTTTATGGACTTTGGAGGAGATTGAAAACGGCTCAACCCTGCAACAAATCACAGTCGACAAAGCAACTCAGATTAGCAGCCTCAAGGCACTTGATCGGATGCTTGAGATGTGACCAACGATTTGGACAAAATCAGCAATCAATTAATACTGACACGCCAGAGGCTTAGCTTGAGCCTCTGGCGTCTTTTGTTGATGTCTGTTACTAATCAAAAAGGCATGCGGCTATCCTTTCGTCATGTCCATGACCAGTTCAAACACTTGCGAACATCGAGTCTTGCTTGAGCTTTTCCGAGCGCTTCACTGGGCAAGCGGGAAATTTGCTGTTAAAGTTGAGTCTTTTCGCGTCAAAGTCGAGTCTTTTAACGCCATTATCGAGTCATTGATATCTGATGTTGGGAAATTTATACTGACGATCAGGTCATTGATATCTGATGTTGGGAAATTTATACCGACGATCAGGTCATTGATATCTGATGTCGGGAAATTTATACCGACAATCAGGTCATCGATATCTGATGTTGGATCTTTTATACCGAAGATCAGGTTATTGATATCTGATGTCGGGTCTTTGATATCGAACATCAGGTCTTTTATATCTGATGTTAGGTCTTTTATATCGACCCTCGGGGCATTTTGCTCCAATGCTTGAACGTTAAAAGGTTGCAGGCAATGGGTTTCTGGCAACCCCCGAAGTTGTCAGGCCGCAAATGGTCTTGGGAGGGTCACAATCAGCCAGCTGAAGTCCGGAATGAGCCTCTCAGGTCATGCTGACTTGCAAACGAACGCTAAAGCGGTAGCCTAGCAAGATAGCTACTCTCGTTTTTAGAGAGACTGTCCGCCACAACAACCACATGACACAAACGCATGATAGCGGAAGTGCCGTTCCAATTCTTTGTCTCAAAACTGCGTGGTGATCTGCTCTCCAATCTACTATTTCCGAGCTAACTGTCGAGACTAAGGTCTCACTCTTATCTGAGACCACAGCTGTTTTGAGCCAAAGCTCTCCACTGCACAACTACACGACAAACTCGGTCTGATTGAGGGGTTCGGGTTCAGCAAATATTTGACAGCATTTTCAATTAGTCATATAATGAAACTATAATAATTTTCAACAGTAAATACTTGACAAAGGAAACGTCGAATGATTCACTTAAACGAACGAACGAACGAACGAACGAACGAACGAACGAACGAACGAACGAACGAACGAACGAACGAACGAAC
>JAISXW010000035.1 GCA_031270325.1 Streptococcaceae bacterium | reverse complement strand
AATAACACCAGAACAATACTGAAAACAGAGTAATAAAAAGAATTTCAAAACTAAATCGTCTTGAAATTCTTTTTTTCTTTGATTCTATTTTTAAAATGAGCTACTTTTTCAGCAGGCTCACTGCAGGTGGGCTGATTTTTTATTTAGCTTTTATCTTTTCTACCAATCCACCATTTATCACTTACCAAAATAGGTAACTATAAATTTTTATTTATTTTAGATGCCGTCTTATACTTTTATCAATACTCAAGAAAATGGTTCTATAAACAAATAAAGTTAAAATTAAGTAATATGGTAACATTTTAATACCCATAAATATTGAACCCGATATGATAAATAAGACACTTAAGGTTATTTCGTCCAAATTAAACAATAGTGTGTTTTCCTTAAACATTTGAGTCGTTGATTTAATATTAAATAACAAACGAATACTATCTACTCGGTATGATTTTAACAACAAGATAATCGTCAATCCTGGAAAAGGATTCACTTCCTTAGTAACTAAATACCAAAACGTTAGAGTAATACAAAATAGGCAACTAATCATATCTTAAGGCGTTGTAACTGTGATTGTTTTAGCGACGAATGGGATATCAATGCCGACACTTGTAGAATTCATACCTTTATCAATAGCAAATTTCACTGCAGCGACAAGTGTCGGTGTTGCCAGTCCAAATACGGTTAAGGCGATAGCGGATAATGATGAAATTTTACTTTTGTTCATGGTATTCTCCATTTCTTTTTTTATTTTTTCAACTGGTTTACACTAGATATTTTCCATATAAGTCGTTCCAACTAACCTACAAGATAATTCTATCACATCAAAATCGCTAAAATTTAAAAGTTGTGAGTCTGCAACACTTGGAACTGAAGTGTTGCAGACTCACAACTTTGGAAAAATGTTCATTTTTTTGTGATGTAATCAAATCATTTTTACTACCTTATGCTTAAGACTGGACTGCGACTTTCAGAAACACTTGCGGTTAATCTAAAATATCTAGCCGACTTAGAAAGTATACCATTAGTAAAGAACTATTCATTTTTAAAAGGTAACCATATGCTAATCACAAATAAAATAGTTAATCCGATAGTCAACCACTTCAATTCAGGAAAAAACCTATTTAAGACAACGATTAACAGGACTAGAAGTGTCTCAATTATTTTTTTTAACATATCCCTTATTGCCACTCAACTCCCCAGAAATTTGCTAAACCTGGAGTACTATTGAAAACAATACCTCCTGGCGCCAAAGCTGTAACAGCACCTAATGTAGCAATAATTTTAGAGATCAGAGGTTCCGGAATCCAGATGCCAGCAATTCCAACTCCTCCACCAACATACATTAAAGTACTTCTGGAAATACCTATACGCAACCCCCACCAATATAAATGAACGTAGTTGCTCCCCTCTCTAAATCTAAGCCTACCGTTAATACCATCTGTCTGCTCCGAAAAGTTGATTGACTTATTATCAGTTGAGATTGTTGCGTTTTGATTATTTGCATTCTCCAAAAGAATATTATTGTTTTGAAAGACTAATTGTTGTAACTGTGATATTTCTGACTGCGTAGTATCAGCAGGCAAAGCGTCGAAATTAATAATAAAGCGACCGTTTTCTAGACTGATAGCTTTATCAAATTTATTAATAAAGTTGTTTGAAACAGGACTGGTCATTGTATTTGTTTGGGTTACCTGTGTTTCATTTACGACTTCATCAGCTGAAATTGAAACAGCTGTACCAAACGAAAACAAAACCACTGCTGAGACAAGTATTAATTTTGTTTTACTCATAAGATTTCTCCATTTCTTCTTTTTACATTTTCAACTAGTTTACACGAGATATTTTCCATAATAAGTCGTTCGAACTAACCTACAAGATAATTCTATCACATCAAAATCGCTAAAATTTAAAAGTTGCGAATCTGCAACACTTTAGTTCCAAGTATTGCAGATTCACAACTTTGGAGAAATGTTCATTTTTTGTGATGTAATCAAATCATTTTTACTCTCCCAAGGAGTAGACATTGAAGTTATTATTAAACAATTAGGACATCAAAGCAGCACTCAAATCAGAGAGACATTGAACACTGACGATGATGAAATCAAAAACATTTTGAGTCGTTTTGGCAAAAAAATAAAACAAAAGGCTTTACACCAAGGTGTAAAGCCTTTTTAATATGCCCCCTGCAGGGCTCGAACCTGCGACCCATGGATTAAGAGTCCACTGCTCTACCAACTGAGCTAAGGAGGCAAATGGGGTAAATAATGAAGAAAAGAAGCTTTTTCTCACTCGTTTATTATACCAAATACCCTACAAATTGCAAGCAAAGACTAGGGCTTGCTCATGATAAACAAAAAAAACACTGTTTGAATGCCGGTGATCTGCTCGTGTATTGAACCCGCTGTTACAATAACAGGTGGGCGTCTCGCTCTTACTGAAGCTGCTTCCATCTAAAATGGCTTGCACGCTGTAAGATGTCTCTTTGACTCCCGAGGTAATACGATTTAGTCGGTCAAAAATGTGAGCAAACTCGCACATTCCAGTGCTGTTTATAGTTATATCATAGCACGCTTCTATTTTTTTTGCAAATATTTGCTAGAAAACGGTTTCTTTTTCACAAACACAAGCTATGTTTGGCTCATTTTAAAAAGTCACCCAAGACTTTCCTAGTAGCCGTATTAGCTGTGTGATTGGGGAAAACAAGCCTTTCTATAGTTTCTAAGGTGCAACGTTTCTATTTTTTGATAAGCGTTTATCTTTTTTTAGCGACAGAAGTATCATTTGAAAATGCCCTTAAATTTTATTTCCTTGCCTCTTACTGATATGAAGCAGAACAATCAAACCAGAAATGAGTGCTATCAGGTTCGCACCCCCCAGCAATAAAAAGAATTGATACGGATATGCCGCAATTTTAGCAAATATACGATATAGACTCAGCTTATCCTTAAAACTATCTTGATTCAGTTTTGTCAGTGCTTGGTAAACCTCAGAAGCAGTTGGGTGATGCCCGAGACTAATTTCTCTAGCTCCGTGTACAATATTACCTACTGCCCAATGTCCAATTGCGATGTTACCAACTGCCCAGTGTCCAATTGCGATATTTCCTAATGCTTGAACACCGAGCGCCACACAACCGATTGAAAAGTATCCGATTGGTCCGATACCAACTGATAATAACCCTATTGGTGCCAGTCCTAAACTGATTAATCCTAAGCCAGAAATCGTAACACTAAAACCACCCAAACCCATTATTCCGATCGAAACAACACCAAAAGATATCGGGCCAATGGCTACTATCCCCCTAGCAATAGGTATGCCTGATTTATTTTCCTTCTGAAACCCGACAGGATAAACAATATGAACTAATGTCCTATTATTTCGGCTTTTTTTATACTCTTTGAAAACAATCCGATCAGTCAAATTCATCATAATGCCTCTCTTTATTTGAACGTTTTATAAAGTAGCGCCACAACTAACTCCTTGATTCTTTAGCTAATGACACCTTATAGTTTAAGTCTGATTAGCTAGCACTCTTTTTTCAAGTATCATCTCAAAATCTCGACCAATTCTTTTTTAGCAGCCATGTTTGCTGGTGTGATTGAAAAGGCCAATCCAATAACAATCGTGATGAGTATTGTTAAGGCTATCGTAAATAAGTCTGGCGAGACCCTAAAAGGTAACATCATCGAAATCGCAAGGGCAATCAGATAACCGATGATATATCCGATAATGCCCGCTGAGACAGTTAGGATCAACCCCTCAGCCAAAAACTGATTGCGGATGTCACTTCTTTTAGCACCCACACTTCGCCGCACACCAATTTCCTGTGTCCGCTCAGAAACAGAAGTATACATCATATTCATCACCCCAACTCCTGCAATAAAGAGCGAAATCCCCGCAATACCTGAAATAAAGTAAGTCAACATTTTCAAGACTTTACCGATACCGTCTGTCAAGACACTCATATCAAAGGTCGAATAATCTCCAAAATTGCGGCTGACACCTGAATTGCTTAATTTTTTGATCACTTTTTTAGCGACCTCACTCGGTTTATAATCATTGGCTACCGTTACTTTTAACTGCGTGGGATTAGCCTCTCTATTGGTGTAATACTGATAGGTTTTCTTGGGGATTTTGATATCGACTGAGGTATCAAATAACCCTAGCGTACCGCTGTCATAAATCCCAACAATTTGATAAAGCTCTCCTTTGATATCAATGCCCGTTCCTAAAACTTTTTTGACATCTTGATTGATTTCTTTGGCTGTTTCTTGACTAATCATCGCCACTTTTTGATGTGTCTCATTCTCCTCACGCCTAATCTTGCGACCGAGGTCAAGTTTGTCCGAATCAAACTTTGAAAAACCTAGACTTTTAGTCGTTTTTTTATTCCCAATACTTAAATCCGTACTCAAAAAACTGTCATCTTGCTTGACATAAGTAACTGTCTCCACGCCTGCTACTTGCCCTGCAAGCCTCAAATCCTCATCAGAAAAATACCGCATTTTACTGCTTTCAAATTGTAAGTAATCTGTTGGGGTAAAGCTAATGTTCACAGTTAATTTTTGATCGTTAGAAGTGGTCAAGTTTTTAACCGTATAAGCCTCAAAGCCACGACCTAATGATAAAATCGTCATCACACTAGAGATACCGATGACAATCCCTATCATCGTAAGTAGGCTACGCCGCGCATTGTGACGTAGGGCTTGATAGGCGTTTTTAATTATCGCAACTAATGTCATAGCGTAACCTCACCATCAGAAACTTTGATTGCTCGATTACAATAAGTCATCAGGCTGGCATCATGTGTGACCAAAATAATCGTCACACCATTTTGATTTAAGGTACTAAATAATTGCATGATGTCAAAAGCCGTTTTGCTATCAAGCGCACCTGTCGGCTCATCTGCGATAATAAATTTAGGTGAATTGACGATTGCACGGGCAATCGCTACCCTTTGCCTTTGACCACCAGATAAAAGTTTAACAGACTGGTTGACAAAATCAGCCAAACCCACCAGCTCCAAGCTTTCTGCAACCCTGCGTGCTTTTTCCTGATGAGAGAGGCCGGCATACAGTAAGGGCAGCTCGACATTCTCGCCCACCGTCATGGTCTCAATCAAGCCAAAATTTTGAAAAACAAAACCAACATTTTCATTTCTGATTTTAGATAAGTCATCATCTGTATATTGCTCGATTAACTTATCTTCAAAATAATACTGCCCTGAAAATTGCTTGTCCAAAAAACCGATAAGGTTCACTAAAGTTGACTTACCAGAACCACTCCGCCCCATAATGCCAACAAAATCACCATCAGAAATGGTGAGAGAAACATTTTTCAAAACAGTTTGGTCTTGTTTGGCTAGATGATAGCTTTTAGTGATATTTTCGAGATTAATCAACATAATCTGCCGCCTCTCTGATCAGTTTATCTCCAACTTTTAAACCAGATAAGACCTGCAAACGCCCGTCAACTTCCTTCGTATCAACTGCCGTCGCCTGATACTTGTCGCCAACTTTGACATAAACCCGACCAGCTTTAAGCGCTGAGTTTGGGATATAGAGGGCGCTATCTGCCAGATGGACTTGAACGGTGTAGCCGTTTTGTAGCGATTGATCAAGCGAGACTTTAAAGCTATACTGGCTAGAGGTTTCTGCCGCTGTGGCTTGCTCAGGTACTGGGGAGATATAAGTGATTTTTCCGCTTACCTTATGCTTTAAATCAATCGACTCAACAGTGACAGACGCATTGAGTTTGAGTTTATCATAGTCATATTCAGATACTGTCCCATTCACAAGCGTATCACGACTGACCACGCGCAATAAAGGGGATGCCTCTGTTCTTGCCCCTAACACGACAATCCCAGCCGTCTTTGAAGTCACCTGTGTGCTTTGCGTGTCTTGTTGATGAGACAAAGTCGTCTGCGCCTGTTCAAGCGCTAGATTAGCTGCAGTCACTGAACGCTGAGCGGTTTGCCCAGCCTCGCGATTCAGCTCAATCTGATCCGTGATAACCTGCTTATCTGCCTCTTCCTTTGCTTTATCATACTTGGTGCGTAAGGCGGCATCTTTCTTTTCCGTCTCTGCCAAGTCTACCTGCGCATTGGCTAAGTCATTCTCAGCACTCTTGACCGCAAATGCAAGTGTCGTCAGATCATCAGACGGCTTAGTATAGGTCAATAAGACATCCCCAGCTTTGACCTCCTGTCCGTCTACTACATTGATCGCCGCAAGTTCGCCAAGCGTACTATCCTCTAGGTAGTCAGTTGACTCACTTGCAACGACACTACCTTTGAAAAGGTAATCTGCCTGTTTTTTGAGCGTATAAAGAGCGTAACCTTTCGATTGGCTCGTTTTTCCTTGTGGGACTAACAAGGTTGACAACACAACAACGCCAGCAGTAAGTGCAAGCACAATACTCGTCAAAATGACAAGCAAGGGATGTTTCTTATAAAAACTTTTCATACGCACCCTCAATTAAGTCAAGTCACTTTGGTTTAACTTTAGCAACTGCCGCACACCGATGACAATCGAACCAACTGACAAAAGTAATAACCATAATAAGTTCGTCTTTTTAAATTTCCCCACAAGGACAACAACAATCAGTAAGGCGGCTTGAACGAGGTTTAAACCCCAACTCACAGCAGCTGGGACTGCAACCTTAGCTTGCGGCCCTAATAAGGATTGGAAATTCACGATACTAATCGCAATGGCAAGCACACCAAGTACAATCAGTGCAATCGCTAACGTTTTTTGTGTTTGTTTGTTCATTTTTTTGATTACTTCCTATCTGTATTTATAAATAAATCATTTCTTTTATACACATACCAAAAACCACTTCTTTAAAATTAATATTCTATATGTGTAAAAAACATTCAGCATACATACCTAATTTCTTTTATACGTATCTAATACCAACTTTTCAGCATCAACATCCTGACCATCATATTTTATGACACTTTTATCTTTAAACAGAAAAACATTATCTGCAATTTTCTGACATAGACTCATATCATGACTCGTTACAATCACAGTTTTATTTTTTCTTTTATAATCAATTAACTTCTTTTTCAAGAAATCAACATTATAAACATCCAATCCCACGCTAGGCTCATCTAAAAGCAGAATCTTTGCTTGTGTTAATTCAAAAATTGCTAAATCTAAACGTTTTTTCATTCCTGTTGAATAATATTTAACATATTTTTTTTCTTGTTCATCAAGTTGATATTCCAAAATCAACTCATCAATTTTAGACTGAGACGAACCAATTTTATATAAACAAGCATAATATTCCAAATTTTCGCGAGCCGTTAGATATGCAATAGCGATGTTCTCGACAGGTAGAAAATTTATTTTTTGGCGAATTTCATTTGAATAAGGTATTTTGATATTTTCCTTATCAATAATAATTTCCCCTTCCTGATATTCATTCAATCCCATTATAATTTCCATTAATGTTGTTTTTCCAGCACCGTTTCTTCCAACAAAAAAAGAAATTGTATTTTCTGGAATTACAATGGATAATCGTTTAAAAACAATATCTTCATATTTTTTAAATAACTTATTGATAATAATCATTTCAATATCACTCCTATTATACTTATTCCAACCGAAATAACTATACAGATCAAAGGAATTATAATAATTCTAGTTTTCCTAATAAAAGGAACATAAACAATACCTACTTTCATCGCAACAACAAACAATTGTAACGCAATAAAATAAGTATAACTTACCAAAATTAATTGCTGTCCAAAAATTACAGCACATAAAGCTAAACAAAAATATTGAACTAAATTTAGTAAAGCAATATCATAAGCTAAATTTCTTATTTCCTCGAGATTAACTTCCAAATTTATTTTACGTACCTTTTTTTCAATCCTACTAAGTCCATATATAAGCCATTTAAAAAGCCAAATATTGAAAATAAAAATTAAAATTCGAAAACCAAATTGTAAAAGTAAATTCTCATAAATTTTTTTAACACTTTTGAAAAACGCTATTGTTGTATCGGTTGATAGTCTGATTGTCCCGTTCAAAATATCACTTATCGGATTTAAAAACTTAACATAACAAATTGAATAGATTATCAAAATCAATATAGTTAAAATAGTCATTTTCTTTTTAGATATTAACATCAGTACTCCATTCCCACTTTTGCTTCGACAAACGCTGCCAATGCATTCAACAATAAACATACTATTATGACTCTGAAAAATAGAAACCAAAATTTTTTATCTATTTTCACAGGCTTTTTTAATATTTTCAGAGATAATAAATAATAACCAAAGGATGCCGCTAGTATTATTGAAGGAATTTCAATAATACCGTGTGCTATTACCTTTTGAAATAACAACTCAATATCAAACCCTGAAATTAAAGCTCTTATTTTAACACCAAAAAACAAGAAATTACCAACAACGATAAGACTTGTAATACTACCAAAAGTAAATACACTCATAATCAACAATAGACTGCCCAATGAATTATGACTAAAAATTTCTAAGAATGTCGCTTTGTCAACATTTAAATTAACTCCAAAACCTTTTATATTTATGCCAATTAGGAAAAAAAGCGAACTGATAGCCATAGAAATGCACACCCCTACTAAAAGAGGGTATTTTTCAAGTTTAGTTGATAAATTTTTTATAGTTTCCATAAAATCTCTTTCTAAAAATTTTTATTAAACTCAAATTGATGAGTGATGAAGTAATTGAAATTACAACAATATAGTTATACATGGTGTATTCTGGAATTTTCAAAATACTTCCCATTAACATTGGAAAGTTTACCAACACTAGATAGGTAAAAAGGCTGAAAGAGTTCAAAAGCAACGAGATCGTATCTTCAAATACCACATTTTCTGTATATCTAATATATAGATTGGAATATAAGTTTGTTGTTACAGCAACTACTACCGAACTTAACACAAGCAATGGTAAAAGTTGTAGTAGGATAACGACATGTATAAAACCACAGAATAAAAAAGTCAAGGCGATAATCAATGCATAAACAGAACTTATCATAAACAAAATTTTTATCTTACTATAAAGAAGATTTTCCATCGGATAACCTGACTGAATAATTGGAATAATTCTTTTTCCTTCAAATTTTAATCCACTAAATATACCATTCATACTTATCATGATTAGCATAACCAAAATAATAGCGAATGCTTCAGTCATACTCATATTTTCAACTCTAATTACATCTATCATCGTTAAAAACTTCATCATCATAATAGACACAATTTGAGAAAAAATATTGCTTGTTATATTGTATTTATCAACATTGTTTTTAAATTCATAAATTTGTTTTTTTAATATTGGATTTTTTACTCTCGCTATAAATCCAACAAAAAACATATTCTGTTTAAACTCCTCCCCCCATTTGATTTTATTACGATAAAGCAGGCTGATTAATACCGAATAAGTTAGCAAATAAAGTGAAATTATTATCGAAAATAATAGGTAAATATTCAAATGACTTGATAATATTTTAACTATTATTTTTTTTAGTTCATCTAAACGACAACTAGTTACAATATTTCTGTGACTATAAGAAAAATAAATTATCAATATAAACATAAGGTTGGACAGGACAGCTAAAACAAATGAAACAACCCCTTTTTTTCGTAATTTACTTTTAAACAGTTCGGAAACCTTTTGAGTCAACAAAAACAAACAAATTGATAGTACCGTACAAAAGAAACAATACCAACTAATTTTATTAATAATTATTGCGAATACAGCATAGCTTAATAAAACACTGTATGTCATGCCACTCATCAATTCATATTTAATTGACTTAAAAAACAAAAGCTTCTTAAAAGATCTTGGAATTTTCAAAAGTTCAGCAGACTTACTAAAAAAATACTTCAAAAATAAACTTTGTTTTGAAAATATGCCAAACAGCCCCAATACTAATAGTGAATTACATACTAAAACATAATTATCCAATATAAATTCTTGAGCAATCAAGGAAACAACATAATCTAGCAATAAAAATAAAGTAGCCATAAAAGCAATAAACTTAATATGATTTCTATTTTCAAAAAATTCACGATATAAAGCTCTAATTTCTAAAATAATCAATTCTACACCTATAAAAAATTAAGCTTGAGAAACTATTTCTCAAGCTTAATTCTCCGTCACATTTTATTACCAAGCAACAAACGAAGCTTTTCCTGCCTTGTAGTGAGCCAAAATAGCGACTCCCCCTACGGCTACAAGAGCTGCTATAACCATGGCACCAACTCCTGTCACCGCACATGCTAAGATAGCTTCAACAATTCCAATGGTTCCTTCACTCGCAGCGGATGAAACAATAGCATAAATTGCTGCTGCTGCTGCACCTGAAAGACCAAATGAACCTGTAAGTGCAAAAATACCAACCAATATTTTCTTCATAACATTATTTCTCCAATCATAGACTATAATTTTAATAGTCCTCTGTTCATTCGTGAGTTTCCCCACTGCATTACTCAAGCCTTAAATATCAGAACTTAATCTGAATTTTTTGATTGGTTTGTAAAATCGTTCGAACTGATTTACAGACTGATCATACTACTCTGATCATCATTTGTAAACGCTTTTAGGTTACCATCTGTCAACCTATTTTTTTCTTTTTTAGCCCAACTTCCTTGAAAAATCAAGCTTTCTAAAATTTAAGGGGTTGACACTTGTAAACCAAAAATTATCTATTTTCTTTAAAAGATCGATCATTTTCTCCTTTTCATCACGACACACGCATGGAAAAATTATAAGCATGAGAAGTCGTCGATTTAAATCAATTTCAAAGAAAAAGGGATAGAGAAATTTTGCGAAAAAGGATTTAAGGAACAACATAAGCTTCACTCATTTGTCGTGCTGCCACTTCATAACGAATATTATTTTTCATAAAAATATGCTATACTGTATAAATATAGAAAGGACTGTATAAAACAGAAAGGTTCGTTTTTATGCAATTCACACAACAAGACAAACGTATTTTTACAGCATTTTGTGCTGTCGCTGATGAAAGTGACTGTCGTAGTGAGATTACGATGGCTAAAATCGCTGAAAAAATGAGAATTTCTAGGCAAGCCCTCCACAAGCACGGCTATTCCAATGTGAATGAGGTGATCAATGCGTTGAGATTTTATGCAACGCAAGAGATACAAGATGAATTTCAAAATTTCATCGCACAAGATAAACGTCATTTTTTTCCTTTTTTTGCGAGTAATATTCTGCCTCTGGTTTACGAAAAACGTGATTATTTTAAAGTTTTGCATGGTCCTATTGCAGATGCTGCCTATACTTATTTTGCAAAAGACATTTTTTTGCCCATTTTTGAATCTTGTTTAGCCCTTCCCAAAGAATTTGAAAATGATTCCGAAATTTTCGCTGACGTTTTAATCAGACGGATTACATCGACGATTACAGTATGGCTCACGTCCCCTAATCCCGAAAATCCGATTACCTTTCAAGAAAAATTCCTCTTCCTCATGTCACATTCGGCTGCTGAATTTGTTAAATAAAAAAGACAATCCGCTTTTTAAAGTGGGTTGTCTTTTTTATTTAAACAGAGTTGACTTTAATAGGCAGCCTTACTGATTCAAAATCGCCAAAGTTTCCACCAAATCGTCCACATTGACTTCTAGCATGTCGCCTGTTGCCCGAATCTTGACTTCAACGATGCGGTCAGCAGCTTTTTTGCCGACTGTCACACGCACTGGCAGACCGATCAAATCACTATCTGCGAATTTAACACCCACGCGCTCAGCACGATCATCTTCCAAGACCTCCAAGCCGTTTTGGGTCAGTGTCTCAACGATTTCAGCTGACAGATTGCGCGCTGTCTCATCTTTGACATTGACCGGAATCACATGGACATCAAAGGGTGCTAAGCCCTTTGGAAAATTCATCGACCACGAGAATTTATAATCGCCTTTAAAAGTTTTCTCGACATTTATCCGCGCAAATTGCTCCAAAATCGCAGACAACATCCGGCTCACCCCGATCCCATACGAGCCCATAATAATCGGTTTCGCTTTCCCGTTTTCATCTAAAACATTGGCACCCATGCTCTCAGAGTAGCGTGTCCCGAGTTTGAAGATATGACCAATCTCAATCCCTTTGGCAAAGTTCAAACGCCCTTGCCCATCTGGCGCTGTTTCCCCCTCTTTTGCCAGACGCAGATCGACAAATTCCGTCACACTGAAATCACGGTCAAGCGTTGCGTTTTGATAATGATAGCCATCTTCATTCGCACCGACCGTCGCATTGGTCACTGTTTCAACCAGACGATCTGCGAAGATTTTTACCGTCTCCGGCAGACCAATCGGGCCTAACGAACCAAAGTTAGCACCAAATAACTCCGCCGTCTCCGCCTCTGTCGCAGGTTCTAAGAAATCAGCACCTAAATGATTGGTCAACTTCACTTCATTTAGCTCATCATCACCACGTAGTAAGATCACCACAAGGTCGTCATCTGCTTTATAGACCAATGTTTTCAAGGTTTGTGCCACAGGCACTTCTAAAAAGGCAGAGACTTCTTCAATCGTCTTGCGGTCTGGTGTGGCAACTTTGACTAGGTCGAGTGGCTCTGTATAAGCTGTCGGTTTGACAAAGGCTGTGGCTGCCATTTCCAAGTTAGCAGCATAGTCTGAGCTATCAGAGTAGGCAATCGTATCTTCTCCTGCAATCAACCATTGGGCAAGCTCTTGCTTAATCTCCCTAAGCACAGCCTCTGGAATCTCAGAAATATCAGCAATCGACTTGTCTAAAATCAACCATTTGTCTAAGTCCGTCCGATCTGGTGTAATCGCCATGAATTCTTGTGAATCCTTGCCACCCATCGCACCACCATCTCCAATAATGCCTTTAAACTCCAGACCAGCGCGTGTAAAAATCGTTTCGTAGGCGTGTTTGTAGGCCAAATAAGTCTCATCGAGTGAGTCGTAGTTCGCATGAAAACTATACCCGTCTTTCATAATGAACTCACGACCACGAAGTAGCCCATAACGTGGTCGTTTTTCATCCCGATATTTCGGTTGAATTTGGTAGAGGTTCAGGGGTAACTTTTTGTAAGAGGTAATCTCGTTGCGGACAAGTGCCGTCATCGTTTCTTCATGGGTTGGCCCTAAAATAAAGTCTGACGCATCACGGTTTTTGAGTTTGTAAAGGTCAGCCCCATAAGTCTCGTAACGACCACTTTCCCGCCACAAATCTGCTGTCAAAAGCGCCGGCGCTAAAAGTTCCACAGCACCAATCGCCTCAAATTCTTCACGCATGATCTTTTTAAACTTTTCAAGCACACGATTGGCTAACGGTAGATAAGCATAAATCCCCGCTGACACTTGGCGAACATAGCCAGCACGGACTAAAAGTGCATGGCTGATGACCTGTGCATCAGAAGGCATCTCACGGAGCGTTGGAATAAGCAGTTTAGATTGTTTCATTTTGAGTGATAGTTGGATGACCCTATCAAGTCCCACACTTGGAGATCATCCTTTCCTTTCATAGAATGACTACATTATATCAAAAAAAGCACTGAAAATCAGACTTTGCCCATTCGGCACACGACAAAGGCAGGAAGCGATTACGAGATAGCAGTGGTTTTAAGAGGGTCAAACTGTCGGAATAGCGGAAATTCCGTGCCAATCGTTGTCTCGGCGCCACCCCCGCCAAAATAAGCTTAAAACTGTGACGAGGCTGGGTTCTGTGGCATTACAGACGTGGGCGGATTGATCGCAAAATGACGTTTTTCTTACCGATTTCCACTTGTGTCATTTCAAGCGGCGTGCGGCGTGAACACCTTTAATCCGCTAACTGTTGCGCCTAAGGTCTCGCTCTTGTCTCTATGCCACAGCTGTTTGAGCCAAAGTGCGCCACGCCACGACAAAAGTTGTCTGATGAGTGATGGCTCGGCTTAGGTCAAAAGTTTTAGATTTGGTCACTTATGCCATCTGTTACCATCTACCAAGCCCACGAGTGGACTGTGGGTGACCATGCGTGGGCTCGTTTTGACCACGAGTGGGCTATGGGTGGCCGTGCGTGGGCTCGTTTTGACCACGGGTGGACAGTATGTGACCATGCGTGGGCTCGTTTTGACCACGGGTGGGCTGTGGGTGACCTTGCGTGGGCTCGTTTTGACCACAAGTGGGCTGCGGCTGTACATGCGTGGGCTTGTTTTGACCACGAGTGGGCTGTGGGTGACCTTGCGTGGGCTTGTTTTGACCACGAGTGGGCTATGGGTGGCCGTGCGTGGGCTCGATTTGACCACGGGTGGACAGTATGTGACCATGCGTGGGCTCGTTTTGACCACGGGTGGACAGTATGTGACCATGCGTGGGCTTGTTTTGACCACGAATGGGCTGCGGGTGACCTTGCGTGGTCTAAGTTCCTGTTTGCTTTATCTCCATTTTTACACTACTATAAAGATATTAAAGCCATTTTTACTAGAAAAGAGCGTCATCAGATGAAAACTTATGGTCAGATCTACAAAACCTTGCGTCAAAATAAACACATTAGTTTAAGGGAAGCGAGTGGCGATATCGTCAGCAAATCTCAACTTTCAAGATTTGAAAACAATCTCAGCGAGCTTTCTTTCTCTAAAGTGTTGGACATTCTGGACAATATCAATGTCTCTTATGACGAATATATGTACCTCGTCAGAAATTACCAGCGCAATGAACAGATTTTATTTTTTGAAACTGTCGGCAGATTGGAAAAGCTGAGAAAATTCGATGACCTCTATGCCCTTTACATGACCGAAAAAGAAAAAAATCGCAAGTTTTATTCAAAGTTTTCAGACCTTAGATTAATTGCAGTCAAGATGGTCCTAAATGCGCATCAAAAAATGGCTGCACCTAGCCCTTTAGAAATTGAGCAGCTTTGTGACTATCTCCTCTCGGTCGTAAACTGGGGACAGTTTGAACTCTACTTATCTTTGAGCGCCGTTGCTTTTGTAAAATTACAAACAATCAAACTCTTTTTGGAAGAAATCCCTCAAAGAATTGAGTTTTTTCAAAATTCACCAGAAAACCATCGGCTGCTTTTAATGCTCTATCGCAATATCATCATCACCAGCATTGTCAAAAAGAATCAGCAACTGGCTCAACAGGTGTTACAGGACTACGAAGCTTCTATTCAGACATCATTTGACGTGAATCTTCATCTGGAATACAAGATGTTAACAGCTGAATATGCTTTTGAGTTTATTGATTTTCAAACAGGTGAACAGATTTTATCTCAAGTGATTGAGGTCTATCGAAACTTTGGAGACCTCAACACTGCAGAACTTTATCAAAAAGAAATTGAGTTACAAAAAAATTTAAAACTGTGACGAATCCTTTTGGGACGAGGAAACAAAAAAATTTAAAACTGTGACGAGTCCCTTTAGGACGAGGAAACAAAAAAGTTTGAAACTGTGACGAGTCCCTTTAGGACGAGGAAACAAAAAAATTTGTCCCGTATTCACAACGATTCTAATAATTAAAGATTTTATCTGTATAATAAAAAACATGACCGGAGGTTATAACTACGACAACTAGAAAAGGAACAAAATGAACCTATTACGCCACAATAAAACTTACCGCTCTTTGTTATCGGCAAGTCTACTTAATGCTTTAGGCGCAAGTTTGATGAATCTCGTCTTTCTTGTTTATGCCTCAACTTATGCTCACGCTAAATTTTATATCTCCCTATCCGCTATCATTATGATTTTACCGATATTAATCGCACCTTATATCGGATTGTTAGCAGATCGTTCTCAACACAAGGCAGCAAAACTGATTGAGGCGAGTTGGGCTCAAGGCCTTCTCTATGTCCTTTCGGCTATTTTAATCACACAAAAGAGTGTCATCATTTTTGTCAGCCTCGCCCTTATCAATTTGTTAGGAGATTGTTTAGCGCAGTATAAAGATGGCTTGAGAAGTCCAATGATTCAAAAAAACATCTCAGAAGAAAACTTACAACAAGCCTTTGGTACGATTCAAAGTGTCTCAACGATTATGACGATTGTTGGGCAACCATTGGGTATCTTACTCTTGACGGTGACCAATCAATCTTATCAACTCGTTAGCCTAGCTAATGCACTTTGCTATTTTTTATCAGGCATTATTTTATGGCGCTCTAGGCAGCATTTGACCTATCTCTTTCTAAAGTCCACTGCTATCGCAAAACACTCTTTGGCAGATGCTTTTCAACAACTCAAAAAACTATTGGGTCAAGACGATGATAAAGGCTTCTTTATTTTACTCGGTGTAATTATTAGCATTAATTTTGTCTTTGCTGGCATTGGTCCGATGTTAGATCTCACAATGTTAGACAGTCAGCGTTGGGGATTATCTTACTCGGTAGCTATTATGTTGCTTAATGTTGTCTTTTCCACAGGATTGGTCTTAGGTGGGCTCTTGACAAAAGACATCTTTCAAAAGTTTGAGTTTTCTAACTTACTATTGCTGATTCTTTTATTAACGATTAGCTTTTGTCTCACGCTCAACAGAATTTTGCCACTAGCTATCTTATTACTGTTTATGTTAAGCTATACCATTGCCAAAATCAACCCCAAAATGCAAGCCTTACTTATGGCTAATGTCCCTTCTGAAAAATTAGGGGTTGTAGGTGGCAGCATTCAAACGATTGCTGCGATCGGGGTGCCTTTAGGCAGCGTATGCTTTATCTTTTTAACAAATTTGACAACTGCTAACTTAACCTTGAATGTGATGGCAATCCTGACGACTCTAATATTCGGAATCCTGCTCTCTAATTCAAAGAGGCATTAAGGCTGCCAAGACAACAACAAAAGCCAGTCATCACTGATTGGCTTTTGTTAATGTTCATCTAAACAGGCGTAAAATATCATTCCAAGTTACCGCAATCATCAAGAGTACCATGATGCCGACACCAACAAGTGTGATGATACTTTCATGTTCTTGTTTCATTGGTTTACGACGGATTGCCTCGATCAGATTGATAACAATCTTACCCCCATCCAAAGCCGGAATAGGCACCAAGTTGATAATCCCTAGGTTAATCGAGAGTAGTGCCATAAAGCTAATAATCGTTGCCACCCCTTGACGCGCGACCTGACCCGTCATCTGATACATGGCAACAGGTCCGCCCAATTTATTGAGATCGGGATGCAAGACCAAATCCTTCAAAGCGTTGATAATCGTAAAGGTGGAAGCACCAGCATTGGCTAAACCTCCGCTGAACTTATCCCATAAGCCTGTCCTCACAATCGGTGAAATTCCAATCATGTAGGCTTGTTTGACTTTTTTAGGTGTGATGGCTAAAGTCTTATCCGCCGTGGTTACCTGAACTGTCTGACCTTTGGCTTGGCTAATGACTTGAGCTAAACTCTCCCACCCCGAAACCTGATGACCGTTGACAGTTTCAATCTTATCTCCCGTCCTTAACCCTGCTTGGTAGGCGGGTAAATTTTTATCCGCTACCGTCACTTGATTACTATTTAAATCTTGGACACCACCTTGCATAAAGGCAACTAGGACAAAAGCGACAGCACCTAGAATAAAGTTATTAAGCGGACCTGCAAAATTGGTTATCATCCGACCAAGCAAACTCGCACTCTGATATTGCACATCAAGCGGGGCAATCCTAAGCTCTGTGCCATCTTCTTCGACAACAGTCGCATCGTGATCAACTGGATAGGTCACGACTTCCCCATTGACCTCGCCTGTAATTGTCAGAGCTTGCTCAAAATCATAGGCGGTCACTAACATCGGCAAGGCTTGATCAAGCTGGACTTTATCACTCAGATTGATTCGCGTCACTTGCTGACCCTCATCCTTGTCTGCGAGGGTCAGGGTCACAGGCGCCCCTGTCTGAATCTCGGTCGTATCCTCACCCCAGCCAGCCATGCGGACATAGCCCCCTAGCGGTAAAATCCGAATCGTATAGACCGTGCCGTCTTTTGCTTGGTGGGCGTAAATTTTCGGCCCCATCCCAATCGCAAATTCTCGCACCAAAATGCCTGCTCGTTTCGCAAAAAACAAATGGCCGTATTCATGGACACAGACGATAATCCCGAAAACAATAATAAATGTCACTAAACTTTGAAACATACTAATTCCCTTTTTCTGTGGTTAAATCTGCTACCCATTGTGTCACTTTTTCTCGTGTTCGCTTGTCTGATGCCAAAATTTGATTTAAGGTTTGACCGTCAAACTCCATGTGTTCAAAAACAGCCCGTGTAATCAACTGTTCGATTTCCAAGAAACTGATTTTGCCGTCTTGAAAGGCTTGATTGGCAACTTCGTTTGCAGCATTATAAACAGCTGGATAACCGCCACCGAGTTTACCGACACGATAAGCTAGGTCTAACATTGGAAAACGCACCAAATCCATTTCCTCAAAATGAAGACTGCCAATTTGAGTCAAATCAAAAGACTTTTCATGACGCAAGGGCAGATGTCTCGGATGGGACAAGGCAAACTGAATCGGCTGACGCATATCTGTTGCACCTAGTTGGGCTAACACCGCACCATCTTTGAGTGTGATCATCGAATGTACGACAGATTCTCGATGAAGAACAACATGAATCTGATCATACGGTACCCCAAATAAATGATGGGCTTCAATCACTTCTAGTCCTTTATTGACCATTGTCGCCGAATCCAAAGTAATCTTCGCACCCATCTTCCAATTAGGATGGGCTAGGGCATCTTCGAGTGTGACAGTCACAAGTTCTTCTCGTCTTTTATCCCGAAATGAACCACCAGATGCCGTAATCGTTAAACTTCGTACATCAGACGCTGCCACGCCTTGAAGGGCTTGAAAAATAGCAGAATGTTCACTGTCAACCGGTAGAATACTACTCCCCACCCGCTCAGCCTCTGCCATAATCGTATAACCTGCCACGACCAAAGTTTCCTTATTAGCCAAGGCAACATCACGGCCGAGTTTGACAGCTTCAATCGTTGGCAAAACCCCGATAGAACCCACGATAGCGTTGAGTAAGATATCATAATTTTCTGTTTGCGCCAGTGTAATCAAACCGCTATCCCCAGCATGAACCACAACATCTGGAAAGTCTTTTGCCAGTTGCACTTGCGTTGCTTCTTGGGCTGCTACGACTATTTTGGGAGAAAATTTGTTGATAATCTGACGTGCTTTGTCCTGATTGTTTCCGAAAGCAAAACCGACCAATTCAAATAAATCTGGATGTGAGTCGATCACGTCTAAGGCTTGAGTACCGACACTGCCCGTCGCACCTAATAAAATAATTTTTTTCTTTGTCACACGCTTACCCCTCTTATATAAGATAGTTCAGATATTTGACTAAGTTTAAAACAGACCCAACAAATGCATAATCGGAAACACAAAGATCAAACTATCAAAGCGATCTAGGATGCCACCATGTCCGGGTAAAATCTTGCCTGAATCCTTGACACCAAAGTGACGTTTAAGGCTAGATTCGACCAAGTCTCCCAATTGACCAACTACTGAGAAGATTGCGACCAAAATAACGAAATGGATGACCCCAATATTCGGTGCCTGTTTGGGATAAAGAAAGATCATCAATAAAGCAACGCCGATAGCTGAAACAACGCCACCAAGCGAGCCCTCCACTGTTTTGTTAGGCGAGACACTAGGCAATAATTTTGTTCGACCAAATTTCCGACCGATAAAATAAGCGCCAGTATCAGTAGCCCACACGATAAACAAGGCTAGAAAAAGGATAAACAGACTATTGTCACGCGCTGCCAAGAGATTTTGAAAGCCCATACCGATATAAAAAGCGGCTAAAAAAGGAAAGCCTAAATCTTCAAAAGAGTATTTTCCTTTTGTAAAGACCATGACTCCCATCATGACAAATAAAAACAAGGTAAATAAAGTCAGATTGCTATCTGTTCCTAGCTGTGGAAAATATTGGGTCGTTGGCAAAGTCAAAGCTAATGCCGCAAGTGTTGCTAGAATACCTTCCAGAGATAGGAGCTCCAATTTTCGCATTTTGAAAATTTCAGTCATTGCGACAATCGCAAGCAAGCCTACCAAAATATGAAAAGCAGCACCTCCTAAAATCGCTAATCCTAAAAATAAAGCGCCTGCGACGACACCTGTGATAATTCTTTGTGTCATTTTTTAATTCCTCCATACCTACGATCTCGTTGAGCATATACTTCAAGTGCTAAATCTAAGGCTTTTTCATCAAAGTCTGGCCAGAGCGTTTCTGTGAAATATAATTCACTATAAGCGGTTTGCCAGGGTAAAAAGTTACTCAAGCGGTGTTCTCCTGATGTCCGAATCAGCAAATCAGGATTGCGATAAGCTGTCGGTAAAATAGCAGTCGTTAAGTGATTTTCAAAAACTTCTGATGTGATGTCAGCTAGGGTCACCTGTTCAGCTTGAACATCACTTATCAAAGATTTGACCGCATCTAAAATCTCAGCCTGTCCACCATAATTTAAGGCGATATTCAAAATCATGCCAGTGTTATTAGCCGTATCCACCATGGCACGATCAATTGATTTAAGTGTTGCTTTTGGCACGCCTTGACGTGTGCCTATCATCGCAATTCTAATATTTTCTCGATTAAGTGTTGGGACAAATTTTTCATAAAAATCAATCGGCAAGCTCATGATGAATTTAACTTCTGGCGCGGGTCTTTTCCAATTTTCTGTTGAAAAAGCATAGACTGTTAAGACCTTAACACCTCGATTTTGAGCATGAATCGCCGTATTTTGTAAGGCATCCATCCCCGCTTTATGACCAAATACCCTTGGTTTTCCTTTTCCTTGTGCCCAACGACCATTGCCATCCATAATGATTGCCAAATGATTGGGGGCGATCTGGGTTACTTCTTTTGATGTCATCTTTATTGTCTACCTCTAATTTCTTAAATCCTCAGGTTTTTATCTCTATTGCCCAGTAAATCCTAGCAGACTGTCCTTAATAATGCTTTCACTAATTTTACCATATTTTCAGTCAAATTCCTAAAAAAAATAAGCCCTTGAGCCTATTTATAACGCTTTATTCAAATGGTGACGCTGATGTTTCGGTTGCTGCTTCGGGTTCACTTTCAACTGCCGCTGTCTTAACTGTTTTAACAGCTGCACGATCAAAAGTTAAAATGACACCTTCAGCATCCAGTTCAATCGTGCCTTTTTCTTTATCAATGCTTGCTAAAATACCGTGCAAACCACCAATGGTCACGATTTCAGATCCCGGTTGCATATTATCAAGTTGTGCTTGACGTTGCGCCGCTGCTTTTTTTTGACTGCGTTGCATAAACCACATCATCACACCAAAGACAACGATTAAAATTAGAAACTGCATTTTTCCACCTCAATTTTTTTGATATGGTTTATTATAGCAGATTATGTTTAATAAAAAAAGCGCTACCCCAGCGCAAATTTATAAATTGACTGATCTGCAGTCTACCAATTCAATCATTTCGTCTCACCAAATTACCTTAAGTATTATTCTAGCCCTTCCAATTAGGCAACGCAAGTAAAGCGACTTTGCTTTGACCTAAACTAATTTTTGCTTATTAAACTTATAAATGTTATAGTATAAAAAGTTTATTACCACATCATTCAACTAAAGGAGAGTTATTATGACTAGCTCAGAACTCAAAAATGCCGCACGTTATGCCCTAAAAGAAAATTTTATTCAAAAAATGCTTTTATTGATTGTCCCAATTGTCCTATCCATTTTTTCGGTAGGTTTCAACATTACTAACCAAAAACAAGCTGATTTGAACCTTTCCAGTGCTGATCCACTTTCAAACATTGATTTGGTCGCTCTCCTTACGATTGTGTTGCCAATCATTTTGATCGTCAGCTTTTTATTAACGATTGTCATCACGATCTTCAAAACGGCAGCTATTTTCAACTATATTGATATTTTCCGTGATGAAAAAGATGAGATCAATCTCTTACCTGATATTCTGCGCACTTTTCGCGATCAATCTTTTAAGAAAATTATCCTTTTAACTTTGTTAACCCAAGTGATTCTAGGGATTCTCGTCTTTATTCCAATTATTGGTTGGGCCGTTGGGATTTATCTCAGCTTCAGCTGGTCACAAGCATCTTATGTCTTGTATGACAAGCTCAAAAACAACGAGTATCAAGGGATCTGGGATGTCTTGAATACGTCAAAAGAACTGATGAAAGGCTACAAATTCAAATATTTCATCTTTAACCTCTCCTTCATCGGTTGGTACTTATTAAACGGCCTATTCTTCGGCTTACCTCAATTCTGGGTGATGCCTTACACACAAATGTCGATGGTTGCCTTTTATCAAGCACGTCTTCAAGATCGCTTGTAATCAAAAAGACATTGTTTGAGTTGACACTTATCAAAAACACCTGTCGATTGGGCAGGTGTTTTTGATTAAAACTGATACCAGATAAAAAGGACTTGTTGTTTTCATCAAAAGGACAAGTCCTTTTTCATCGATAGTCACAACTTTCAATATGGTCATTGACTAAACCCGTCGCTTGCATATAAGCATAACAAATTTTCGGCCCAACAAATGAAAATCCTCGTTTTTTCATATCTCGACTCATTTTTTCAGAAATTTCATCAGCCGCCGGAACTTCTGCCACGCTTTGATAGTGATGATCAATTGGCTGACCAGCCACATATTGCCATAAATAGTTTGAAAAGCTGCCAAATTCTTCTTGTATCTGGATGAAAGCCTTAGCGTTTTTAACAATTGCTGCCATCTTTAGTCGATGACGAATGAGTCCCGGATGCTTTAACAAGCGCTCGATTTTAACTTGATCATAGCTTTTAATTTTCTGTGGGTCAAAACCATCCAATGCCTTACGATAATTGTTTCTTTTACCTAGAATTGTGGCCCAACTCAATCCCGCCTGAAGTCCTTCTAAAATTAACAGTTCAAAAAGCATCACATCTTCGTATTTGGGCTTTCCCCATTCTTGATCATGATACACACACATTAACTCTGACTTTGCCCAATCACATCTGACCATCTCAAACACCTCGTTTTTTTCCGTGATCATGCCATAAACTCACAACATTTTGAGCTGTTAAGGCGATATTGTGCAACGTATTATCCGTCTGAATCGCTGAATCTAGGGATGTCGGACCGACTTGAATACTAAAAACAGCGGTTAAACTTTGCTCAAGTTCGCCAAGTTCAAGCGACCGACTTCCCACTAAAGCCACACAAGGTTTACCGTGTTTTTTGGCTAATTTAGCGACACCTGATACGACTTTTCCTTGAGCGCTTTGAGCATCCAAACGTCCCTCGCCAGTCAAAATCAAATCTGAACTCGCCACTGCTGCTTCCAACTGAAGCAAATCAGAGATAAGATCAAACCCTGATACTAGTTGCCCCCCTAATATGACAATAGCACCACCAAGTCCACCAGCTGCACCAGTCCCAGAGATCTTTTGAAGATCAATTCCTTGCCTATTTAAAATCTCTTGGGCAAAAAGTTTATCCCGTTGATTGAAGTCGTCGATTTGTTGCTTTGTCGCACCTTTTTGTGCGGCAAAAACCGTGGCAGCCCCTTTTGTGCCATAGTAAACAGTTGTCACATCACTAGCACCAATCAAGGTCACACCTGATAAATCAGTTATCGTTAAACTTTTTAAAAACCCTTGACCACCATCAGATATCCCTGTCCCACCTAAACTCACAATCACTGTTTGCGCACCTTTTTGAATGGCTGTTTTGATAACCTTTCCTAAACCAAAACTCGTACCTTTTGCGACAGTCTCAGAACTTACCGGCGCTAAGCCTATGCCAATAATTTTAGCCGTTTCGATAATTGCCTTTTTCCCTAACATTAAATAAGGGACTTCAATCTTTCTTCCTAATAAATCAACAGTTGTGACTGTTTCTTGCACAGCATTTTCTTGAAAAGATAGCACCTCTAACACACCTTCTCCACCATCAGCAATCGGTATATTTTGTGTCTGGATATCCGGAAACTTAGCTAAAATACCAGTTATCACAGCTGCATTTAATTGTGCTGAAGTCGCACTTCCTTTGAAAGAATCAATTGTCGTTAGAATTTTCATAGTCTTAGTATAGCAAAATCCACCCACAAGACAAACAAGACATGGTAAAATGGCACTATGGAAACTATTCAAATGATCCCTTTATCAAATATTGTCAAAAATCCCTATCAACCTCGTCTCTTGTTTGATCCCCAAAAATTAGAAGAACTAAGTCAGTCTATCAAAGAAAATGGTGTCTTACAGCCGATTATCGTTAGAAAATCTGAGATTTTGGGCTATGAAATCCTAGCTGGTGAACGACGTTTTAGGGCTTCTCAACTAGCAGGCTTGACAGAAATTCCCGCCATCGTTCGACAACTAACGGATACTGACATGATGATCCTAGCTATTTTAGAAAATTTACAGCGTGATGACCTCACAGTCTTAGATGAAGCTAGGAGCTTACAAAATTTGGTCTCCAAAAAAGGATTGACACACGCTGAAATTGCTGACAAATTAGGCAAATCTCGACCTTACGTGACCAATGCAATCAGAATTTTAAATCTACCTCAGCCTGTACTAGACTTAATTGAGGAACAAAAAATTTCTCAAGGACATGCTAGAATTTTACTCGGTTTACCCACTAGTCAAGAACAGATTGAATGGGCAAAACATGTTGCTAACAAACAACTCTCCGTCAGAGCACTTCAGACACTTTTGAATCAATCACCTGTTTCTGTTAATCATCCAAAACTTTCAAAAGATGTTTTTATCAGAAATGCTGAGACAAACTTAAGCCAACATTTAGGTCAGCCTGTGGCAATTTACCCAACAAAAATCGAAATCTCTTACGCCTCACTTGAAGAACTCAACAGGCTTCTCCACATTTTGAAACAAAAGTAATCCACAGCCAAACAGCTTTCTTTTTTACTTTTAAAGAGATTTATTCACAAAACCAAAAATTCCACAACCTGTGTGTAAGTTTTTATTTATTGTGAATAACTTTTCCAAAAGTCTATTATTCCTGCCCTCTTTAGTCAAAAAAGCTGTTAATAAAAATAAAACAAGCCTTTTTTATCCACAAATTCCACATATTTGTGGATAATTTTTATCCTCTTGTCAATTTTTAGCTTTGTTTTTGATAAAGTGTGGAAAACTTTTAAGCAACATGATATAATGCTTTTATCAACCGATTTTTATATACAGAATAGAAAGGAGCCAAATGTCTTTAAATCAAAAAGATCAAAAATTTTGGGCACGTGTCAAAGAACTTGCTCAAACCGTATTAGGTCAAGCAACTTATGATTATTTTATAGAACCTGCTAAACTTCTCGAAATTACAGATCATAATGCCAATATTTATCTTGAAAATAAGATGCACCAAGATTTTTGGAAAAAACAAGATATCAAAGATATCATCAAAACATCTGGATTTGAAATCTTTGGCGTTGAGATAAACTTCTCGCTTTATTCAAAAGATGACATCAATATTTCCGACTATGAACAAACTGACAAAAAAATAGCCAGTAGCGAAATAGCTAAAAAGTCCGATTTGATTCATTCAAAAATAAACAATGGCTTAAATTCAAAATATACATTTGAAAATTTTGTTCAAGGTGAAGGTAACCGGATGACCTTAGGTGCTGCTATTGCTGTTTCAAATGATCCCGGTGGCATGTATAACCCCTTATTTATCTATGGTGGACCAGGGCTAGGTAAGACTCACTTAATGAATGCCATTGGTAATGAAATGCTTAACAATAACGGCAATGCCCGCATCAAATATGTCTCATCAGAAAACTTCGTCAGTGATTATGTCAATAGTTCTCGTAAAAACCAAATGGAAGAATTCACGGATCAATATCGCACCTTAGATCTACTCCTGCTAGATGATATTCAATTTTTCGCCAAAAAAGAAGGGACGATTAACGAGTTTTTCCAAACTTTTAATACCTTGTATGATAAAGGTGGACAGATTGTGATTTCCAGTGACCGACCGCCTACTGAATTAAATGAATTTGAAGAACGTCTGACCTCTCGATTTAAATGGGGATTAATAACTGATATCACAGCACCTAATTATGAAGATCGCATGGCTATTTTGATGAATAAAGTAGATGAGATAGCACTTCAAGTCCCAACTGAAACATTGGCATATATTGCCGGACGTATTGATTCCAACGTCAGAGACTTAGAAGGGGCACTGAAAAATCTAAAATTTTATGCCAACACTTATAATATTGAGACAATTGATGTCAATACGGCAGCTAAAGCCTTAAGCACGATTGAATCAAATAAAATAAGGCAAGATAAAGATATTTCTTCCAAAAGAATTCAAGAAGAAGTTGGTAAATTTTTCAATATTTCAGTCGCTGATATGATCAGTAAAAAGAGACACAAAGAAATTACTTATCCACGTCAAATTGCGATGTACTTAATTCGCGAGATTACCGGTAAAAGTTTACCTGCTATCGGTAAAGAATTTGGTGGTCGTGATCATACAACAGTAATCTATGCCCACAAGCAAATTTCAGATAAAATGAAAACAGATACCACACTTCAAAAACAGATGGATACACTCAAATCTCAGTTGAAATAAATAGAATTGAGTTGTGAAAAAAAGTAAACTTATTCACAGTTTTTATTTTTTTATCCACAACTTCTTTCCCTTTAATTTGCTGTATTTAAAATACTTCTCCACATCACTAACACGACCTATTATTATTACTAACTATATTACTATAACTAATAAAAGAAAGAGTGCTCACAATGATTAATTTTTCAATCAACAAAACTGCTTTTCTCAATAATTTAAGAATTACTAAACAAGCTATTTCAACTAAAATAGCCATACCAACTTTATCTAAAATAAAAATCGATGTGTCAACTGAAGGAATCATCTTAACTGGTTCAAATGGTCAAATTTCAATTGAAAATTTTCTATCAAAAGATGATGAAAATGCAGGTATGTTAATTTCTGAACCTGGAAGTATTCTATTAGAAGCTACTTTTTTTGAAAGTGTCGTGACCAACCTACCTGAAATTACGTTTGAGTTTAAAGAAATTGAACAAAATCAAGTTGTTTTAATCTCAGGTCAATCTGAAATCACACTTAAAGGATTGGACGTTGAAATGTATCCTCGGATTCAAGAAATGTCAACAGAGAATCCATTAAAAATCAAAGCTGGAATCTTAAAAGAACTCTTTGCAGAAACCGCTTTTGCGGCCTCAACTCAAGAATCACGACCTATTTTAACTGGACTTCATTTAACCCTCACAGAGCAGAAGAGATTAAAAGCTGTGGCGACAGATTCACATCGTATGAGTCAACGCGTAGTTGTGTTGGATAAACTCAGCGAAGATTTTGATTTAGTTTTACCTAATAAGTCTGTGAATAGTTTTAAATCAGTCTTTTCAGATGATGAGACAGAATTAGATATCTTCTTTTCAAACAATCAAATTTTAATTCGCAATGAAACGATTTCATTTTATACACGACTTGTTGAAGGTAATTATCCGGATACAAATCGTTTAATTCCTTCTGATACAGATTATACACTTGATTTAACCTTAGATGTCGCTAATTTGCGGCATACAATGGATCGTGCTAAATTGCTTTCTAGTGCAATAACTAATGGTACTGTAAAATTGACTGTTACAGGAGATAAAATCATAGCCACAGTTAATTCTCCAGAAGTTGGTTCAGTGCACGAGGAAATTACACCACTAACAAAATCAGGTGAAGATTTAACAATTTCCTTTAACCCACAATACCTGATTGATGCCTTAAAGGTTATTCAAGAGCCGGAGGTTAGAATTCGATTCATCTCACCTGTTCGACCATTTACTTTAGTGCCTAAGAGTGATACGCTTGATTTTATTCAATTGATAACACCGGTGCGAACAAACTAATTTAAGATATGTCCCTAAATTATCAAGTCAATGTTCTGTCCAACTAAACATGATATAATAGACCGAGAGGTCTATTTTTGATATGAAAATTATCCATACTAATATTTATGATGATTTAACTCATTTTTTGATTGATGAGGCACGCCAACACTTAAAAAAGGCTAAAAGAATATTTTACATTGTCCCTTCTTCTCTTTCTTTTGAGAAAGAAAGAGAGATTTTGAAGCGTTTTAATAGTGGGCAAGATGTTGCCTTATTTGATTTAACTGTGACGCGATTAAAACAACTTCCGTGGTATTTTGACAAAAATCAAGAAAACAATCAAAATAATTTAACAAATATTGGTCTTGCAATGCTCATGAGGCGAACTCTGAAACATCTATCTGATGCTCAAATTCCGACCTATCGTTTTATGAGGGACAAACAGGGGTTTATAACGCAAATAATTGAACTTTATCAAGAATTAAATAGATCAAATCTAAAAACAGATGAGTTATTATTAGCTAACAATAGCAAAAAAAATCAAGAATTAAAATTGATTTTGGATGAATTTAATGATCAACTTGCTCATTTTTTAAATGAGCAGAAATTATCACAATTCATCGACAATGTCATTGACGATAGATTTACAAAAGAGTTACAAGATTGTATACTGATTGTTGACGGCTATTCTCGAATGACAGCAGAGGAAATGACTTTAATTGATGTCTTAAATGATAAGGTTTCAGAAATTATCTTTGGTGTTTATGCTTCTAAAAAAGCAGTAACAGCAACTTTTATCGAAGGAAATATTTATCAACAATCAGTTGAGCTAATTGAAAAACTAAAGCAAAAATATAAGGCGAATATTATTTATAAGTCTATCAATGAAGTTGATACGACTTTTACAGAATTGTCAACTCTAATGGAAAAGTCATCAGATTTTACACTTTCGGATGATGAGGTTTTAAACCATCAAGATGGATTGGAACTCTGGCAAGTTGTCAATCACAAAGAAGAAATTGAACACGTTGCAAAACAAATTCGTCACTTATTATTTCAAGGAGTTAGGTATCAAGATATTTTAGTTTTGCTAGGCGATGTAACTACAGATGCAATATTATTACCAGAAGTATTTAAGACATATGCGATTCCATTTTTTTATGCCCAAGAAAAATCAATGAAGGATCATCCTCTAATAGTGTTGGTGGAATCTCTATTAAAAATAAAGACGACACATTATCAACTGAATGATATTTTAAATTTATTGAAAACAGAGTTATATACAGCTCCAGATTTAAATTTACAAGACGTTTACAAGTTTGAATATTATAGTTTACAGCGAAATATCAAGGGTAGAAGGCAATTCAATCAAAAATTTGAGGAAGTACAAGCTGAAAAAATCAGAGTTAGTCTGATAGGTAATTTATCACCCTTACAAAAATTTCTGGAGGCGAAACCTCAAAAAGGTGTCAATTGGGTTAAGAAATTTCAAGAATTTTTGGCGGATGGTTTGGTTAAAGAAAGACTTGAAACCTTATATCTTCAATCTGAAACAAAAGGTCTTTTTGAAAATTCCTCGGAACACTTAGAAGTCTGGAAATTATTATTAACGGTACTTGAAGAATTTACAATTGTTTTTGGTTTAGAGGTGTTGTCGGTCAAAGAATTTTTAGATATCATCGAATCAGGTATTCAAAATGCGACTTATAGATTAGTTCCGTCAAATGTTGATGTTGTACAAGTTAAATCATACGAATTAGTTGAACCGCATACAGCTGATTATGTGTTTGCGATTGGTTTAACCCAGTCAAATTTTCCAAGAAGCAAACAAAATATGAGTTTGCTGTCTGATGATGAGCGCACAAGCATTAATGAAAAGTTAAAAGAAAACAATCAGATACAATATATTGATGAACCTGCTTTTATTAATAGCAAAAAAAATAGCTTTACAGCTTTACAGCTTTTTAATGCAGCTAATAAAAAATTGGTTTTATCTACACCACAAATTTATGCAAACGAGCAAAGTGATCTGTCTATGTTCTTGCAATTTTTAATTGAACGTTCTGTTAAACCACTTATAAAAGGTGCAGTCAATTTAAACGAAACGATTGAACACATCGGAAATTATGATGGCTTATTATCAAATTTTGGTCAGGTTGAGCGGTTACTGCTCTCATCCACTGATTACGCCTCAAAATCTTTTTGGATTAGTTTATTTAGGATAATGGCGAAGCAACCCAACTATCAACACGTATTGTCAGCACTTGAAACGGATAAATTGCAAGAAAGACAAGTTGATTCAGTAGTCATGTCATCCTTATACCCTTTACAACTGAATGCTTCGGTGTCTAGTTTTGAAAACTTTTATAATTGTGAATATCAATATTTTTTAAAGCACACACTGAATCTCAAAGCCTTTGAAAAAATAAATTTAGATGCACGTATTTCTGGTTCTTATTTTCATGAAGTGTTTGAAAAACTAATGCGTTTTGATCAGACAGAACAGAGCACATTTGAGACGCTTGTGACAAAAAGTTTACAAGAAGTTGACACGAAATACTTAACTTATTTTACACGAGATGCTACAAGCCGTTATACTTGGACGAAATTACAGGAAATTATCAAACAAACTGCCACAATGCTTCAACAAACCTTAGATAATGGTACGATTTTACCTTTGGCTTTTGAACAGGCATTTGGTTTTGAACAATCAGGGATTAAAAATTATCAAGTGGCACTACAAGCTGATAAAACTTTAAATTTACGAGGTTTGATTGATCGTGTAGACAAGATTTTTGACACTATTGGGGCAGTTGACTACAAATCAGGAGATAAAAAGTTTGATTTGCAAGATGCCTATGATGGTGTCAGTTTACAATTTTTGACTTATTTGGATATTTTACGTCAGAATGCGACAAAATTTAAGACCTCTTCAAGTATTTGGGGGGCGCTTTATTTACAACTCCATAACCCAACGATCGCACTTCAATCTGTTAATCAAATAGCTGATATAGCAGGTGAATTAAAAAAATTAATGAAGTATAACGGCTTTTTCAATTCTGATTTAGCAAGTGAGCTAAATCAGAATTTTGAACATCTTTTTAATCTAGGTCAATTCACTCATGATGGGTTACCTTATAAAAACAATACTAATTTTTATAAGGAATCAGAAATAACAGCTATGATCGCTCACAATGAATTACTTTATCAACAAGCTGGTCAAAAAATTTTATCAGGTAAAATCAATATTAATCCAATTGTTGTTAAACATCATGCCAAAGGTTGTCAATTTTGTCAATTTAAAAGCATTTGTGGTTTTGAAGCAGATCTTCATTTAGGATCAGGTAGAAAAATTCACCTCAAATCAAAAGATGACATACGCAATAACCTGCTGACAGGAGGAAATCACAATGAATCATCTCACTGACCAAGAAATAGCTTTATTACAGGCTGCTGAGGTTGATAAAAAGATGCCGAAAACACCTGAACAAATAGAAGGCATTTATCGAACAGGGAGCAATATTTTAGTTTCAGCCTCTGCCGGCTCAGGCAAAACTTTTGTGATGACTGAACGTATTCTGAATATGATTTTGAATGGTGTTGCGATTAAAAATCTTTTTATTTCAACTTTTACGAATAAGGCAGCTGCTGAATTAAAAACACGTTTGGATAAAAAAATTCGGGCAGCAAGGCATCAAGAAAAAGATTTTTCAAAAATTCATCTGTTGACAAAAGCTTTACAGGACTTGTCAACTGCGGATATTGGCACAATGGATAGTTTCACATTGAAGTTTCTCAAAGAGAATTTTTATTTCAAAAATTTAGACCCAACCTTTAGACTTTTGGTGGATAAAAATGAACAAGATGTTATCAAACGAGAGATATTTGATAATTTAGTCGAACGTTCATTAGCTGGTGAAGGAATAATTGAACAAGATCGTTTTATAAAAGTGATGAATAATTTTTCATCTGATCGTAAGATAGATGCTTTTTATACGGTCCTAGACAAAATCAATACCTTTGCAGACGGTTTAGAAAACCCAATCCATTGGTTAAAGCACGATTTTCTAAATGGTTTTTCAAACTATAAAACGTATGCGGACTTACCAGACCGATTTACAGATGGGTTACAGGATAGTTTATTCCAGATTTACAAAGCACTTCAAGATAATTTATCTTCTGGTGTGATTGTAGGTAAGGCAAAAATAGCTAATGCTGAGACTTTTATCTCGAATTTTGAAAGCTTGCGTGATGCACTTAATCAAAAGCAATTTCAAAATTTTGTAGACTGCTATCGTCAAATAAAATTTCAATTTGTTCCTAATGCCAATAACAAAGAGGATCGCGATGAAGGAGTTGAAGAACAAAAACGCAGTTTAAAATCACTGATTGTCAGCAATAAAGCAAGATTAGATCAGTTTATTGATACCATCAAACATCAAGTCATCGTGGAAAAATATCATGAATTAGCAAAAGAATTAACAAAAGATTTACAGCTGATAGCATTAGCGTTTTATCAGCAATATCATGAGTATAAACTCAAAAATGCGACTCTTGAATATAGTGATGTGACACATCTGACGATTGAAATCTTGCAAGAAAATGATGTATTACGCAAGGTTTACCAATCACAATATTTTGAAGTTATGGTAGATGAATATCAAGATACCAATCATTTGCAAGAGGCGATGTTAAATTTGTTATCTAATGGCCATAATCGCTTTATGGTGGGAGATGTTAAACAATCTATTTATGGTTTTCGATTAGCAGATCCGTCGCTTTTTATGAGCAAATATGAGGCTTATCAAGATACAAATAGTGAAGGTCGCTTAATTCGCTTGAAGGAAAATTTTAGGTCCTATCCAAGTGTGATCGAGCTGACCAATCAAATTTTTGAACCACTCATGGATAAAAATATCGGAGAAATGGTTTATGGTTCGCAAGAAAAGTTGGTGGTGGGTAATCCACAACTTTTAGATGAGTTTTCAGATGATTTAAAAGCGGAATTACTCATCTATAAAGATGATAAAAACACAAACCTTCTTAAAGACGAAGAAAACTTATCAACAAACGAGTTAGTTATGACGGCACAAGCTATCTGTCAACTTGTCAACAAAGGTATCAACTACGAAGATATTGTGATTTTGGTCAGAAGTAAGACTAATAATGCTGAAATAGAGCGTGTCCTTCTTTCTTTTGATATTCCTGTTGTCCTCGATGAAGGTAAAATGACCTATTTACAAGCAATGGAAGTATTGGTTATTTTAGATGCTTTAAGAGCTATTAATAATCCACTTTTTGATTTGTCTTTTGTATCGCTTTTAAAATCTCCATTGTTTAGTTTTAATGAAAATGAATTAGCTATCATTAGTTTACAAGGATCAGGTGATTTGTCCTTTTATGAAAAATATCAAAAAACTTATGAGAAAACAGGTTTGAAACCTGAATTGGTTGATGAAAAATTAGTCACGAAATTAGAGAAATTTACCCAAACCTTTAGTAAGTGGTGTCAATTATCTAGTCAATATAGTTTACACAATTTGATTTGGCAAATTTACCGTGATACACAGTATTATGATTATGTTGGCGGAATGAAAAACGGTCAACTTCGTCAAGCAAATTTATTAGCCCTAGCAGATCGTGCCGCTTCTTATGAATCATCAGGCTACAAAGGATTATTTCAATTTATCAGAATGATTGATCAGTTAATGACGAGTCAAAATGATTTGGCTTCTGTCAATGTGACTTTGCCGAGTAACGCTGTTCGTGTGATGACCATACATAAATCAAAAGGTCTAGAATTTCCCTATGTCTTTATTTTGAATTTCAATAAAAAGTTTAACAGGAAAGATCAGACCAGTGATTTAATTTTATCCAGAAAAAATGGTGCAGGGATTGCTTTTACAACAGATTTTAAGGCGGAGATAGAGACTGAATTTCCTTATGCCTTGGTTAAAATGCAAACTTTACCGCATACTGTCAACGCATTAGAAAAAGAATATCAAGCTTTAGCTGAGGAAATGCGAATGCTTTATGTAGCGTTTACACGGGCTATCAAAAAAGTTTACATGGTAGGAAAGATAGAGGCTTCAAAATTAGATGAAGAAAATCAATTTTTAGATTATCAAATGGCTTCTTTTGATGAAAATGGTCTTTTAGAGGCAACAATTAGGAAATCAAGTAAAGGTTATCTTAATTGGATTTTGGGGATCTATCACGCCACGACAAATAAAGCTGCAATCAATCTAAAAGTTAAGCTCTTTTCAGATACAGATTTAGTAGATAGGCTACCTGCTCAGCCTCAAATGCCTCAAACCTTTGCAACACTTTTAAGTGAATCTCAACAATTTGAAGCCACGATGGAGACGATTGAGGAGGTAAAAAAAGCTAAAAAGTTATTGGATTCTGCTGAACTCCTTAATCAAAAATATCAAGCTGGGATTCAGTTGCCAACGATTCAAACACCTAGTCAAATCAAAAAACGTTATGACCATCTGATATCAAAAACTGATGTTGTGGTTAATGAGCGTGCCAACCAGTCACAGTTTGAATTTTTAAAAATGGATCAAAAAGTATCGCCGACAGAGTTAGGTTCAGCAGTACATGACTTGATGCAGTCTCTTGATTTAACAAATGTTTCACGTGAAACTTTACTAGTAACAGTGGGCAATCTTTCTGTGAGGGATGAGGTTAAGGCGAAAATTCAAATTGATCAACTTATGACTTTGTTTGAGACAGAGTTTGGTCAACTGCTGGTGTCAAATGTTGACAAACTGTCACGTGAAGCACCGTTTTCAATGTTCAAAACAGATGAGAGATCAGGTGAACAATATATTATTCGGGGGATTATTGATGGTTATCTCAAATTTCCGGATAAATTGATTCTTTTTGACTATAAGACCGACCACTTTACAAGTTTGGCAAGTGTCTCTCAGATTAAAGCACGGTATCAAACACAGATGGACTTGTATGCAGAAAGTCTTTCATTGGCTTTTAAAACACCTGATGTCGAAAAATATTTGATTTTACTAGGTGGACCAGATAAAGTTTATATCGAGCCTATTTAAATCGCACGTTGTCAAATTGTGCGATATTCTAGGTAAGCAGGACATCACATGACGCCCCCGCTTACTTTTATTTTTAGTAGAACCCGTTCTATATTTTGTAGAACCCGTTCTATTATTTGTAGAACTCGTTCTATTATTTGTAGAACTCGTTCTATTATTTGTAGAACTCGTTCTATTATTTGTAGAACTCGTTCTATTATTTGTAGAACTTGTTCTATTATTTATAGAACTCATTCTATTTTTTATAGAACTCGTTCTATTATTTATAGAACGAGTTCTATTATTTATAGAACTTATTCTATTATTTGCAGAACTTGTTCTATTTTTAGTAGAACTCGTTCTATTATTTGTAGAACTTGTTCTATTTTTTAGTAGCACTCGTTTCGTTTTTAATGGAACTGTCCTCACTTTTAGAGAGGTTGCCTTCGTTTTTAGTGGGCTTGGCTTGCATGTGCAATCTGTACGTCGCTTACCTAACGAAATCCATTAATGTACTTCCGAAGTTCAACGATTCACTTCTGAACACCATTCACCTATTTCTGAAGTTCTTTCGATATTTTCAGAAGTCCCCCCACGAACTTGAGAAAACCTCATGAGCAGTTCTGAAGATAGGGTTGCAAAAAAACGTCTGGCTGATGCCTAGACGCTTTTTTAAACGATTAAGTCTTTAAACTTCAGCTTAGATAGCTTGAAGAAAGTAATAGCTCCGATTACTGTTAGGAGGAGGATTTTGGCAAATTGTAAAAATCGGTCGTGAACCACCAAAAAATGGTTGGTGGTTAGCACGACAATACTCATCATCATAATCGCCAACCAAAATTGAAGATTCAATAATTCTTTTGGCGCTTTACGATTGTCGTAACTATAAAGTAAGTAGATGACAATCAAAGTTAAGACACTTGAAAGTGAAGTCCCGATGAGGCCAAAGGAAACAGTTAAAGGGTAGACGAGTAAGAGCTTGAGGCTCAAACCAGTCAATAAAATCAAAGCAGAAAGTTTATTTTTTCCTTTTAAAAAGAAATCATGATGGTGTAACTGAATGATTGAAAATAAAGGAACTTGAAGGATAAAGAGTTGTAAACTAAGGGATTGATCATGACTTTTAAACAGCACATCATTCATATCGGGTAGTAAAATGACTAGACCGACAGTTAGTGCGATTGATAGATGGACCACATTGTGCCAAATTTTCTGAGGAATTTTGCCCAGTTTGGTCAGATGAGGTAAAGCATCGGTTAGAATTGATGTGGTCAGTACTAACCCAAGTTGTAAAAAAGGTTGTCCTCGGTCGTAAATACCTTTAAGAATTTCGGCACGATTAGAGGTCATCCCCTGAGGCATCTGCATTAAGGCATTTTTTACAAAAAAGACATCGATCATTTGTAAAAGCAACATGTAAACCATGAAAAATGTAAAGACTAAAGAAGATAAGCCAAATTTTTGAACGATTTTAGCTTTACTCGCTAAATCTGTAAAGTGTACAAATAGACCTTTAAACTCTAAACGACTAGATGACATTAAGTAACCTAAGGCGACCACCCCACCGATAAAAGAACCTAACATTGCTAAAAAGGAAATCACGTAAACGTTAGTTGACAGGTGTGTAAATAATAATGCAGCACAGATAATCAAAGAAACTCTCACGACTTGTTCAATGATTTGCGAAAAAGCGGTTTGTGTCATTTTAAGTTGGGCTTGTAAACGACCGCGGTATAAAGATAGAAAAGGGACTAATAAGATGGGGAGTGTAGCCATGACTAATGGCTGGGCTAATTTTTCTTGGCCCATTAATTTAGCAATAGCGTGATGAAAGATTAACAGGATAATAAAACTCAAAATAGATAAGATAAAAGACAATTGAAAGAAATGCCTTGTCTCGTCTTCGGGATTATCAGATGAGTGGATTAAGCTAGACAAAAAGTTTGGCAAGGCAGTCAGTGATAGGGTGGTGATAATTGAGTAGAAAGGGTAAACTTGCTGAAAAGCGTAGAACCCCTGATCCCCAACTAAATTTTGATAGGGAAAACGGTACAGCGCAGCCAAAACTTTGGATAAAAAACCTGCAAAGGCTAGGATACTGACACCTTTTAAACTCTTAATTGCTATTTTATTCATCTGTTTTTTCATCCCTAATCCAAGCCAGACGTTCAGTGAAAGTTATCATCTCTGAAAGATAGGCTGCTTCTGATAGATTCTTAATATTGAAACGCAATACCATGCGATCACTTTCCTCGCCAATCCTAGCTTTAAGAGAGGTTTTTGAAAGGGCGTCAAAATAATCTTGGGGCATCAACCTGTGACCAGCAGCTTTACTCATCGTGTAAACAATCTCAAAATGTTTTAAGTCAATCTTGTCAACCAAAGCCTGATCAGCAAAGTGTTTTAATAGCCCAATTTCAAGTAGATAGGCGACACTATCAGGATAGTCACCAAAGCGATCAATGAGTTCATCTTGTAAATCTTGATAGTAAACTCGGCTTTCGATTTCCCTAATACGTTTGTAAATTTCTATTTTTTGTCGTTGATCAGAGATATAGTCTGTCGGTAAGAAAGCGTCAATGCCGAGATTAATTTCAGTATTTGATTGTCTCTTGTTCTTGGTCTTCCCTAGCCGTTGTTGGACAGCTTCCTCTAGTAATTGTGAATACAAGTCAAAACCAATTGAGTCAATAAAACCAGACTGTTGCGCACCCAAAAGATTACCAGCACCACGTATGGATAAATCTCGCATGGCGATTTTAAAACCTGACCCTAATTCTGTAAACCCCTTTATCGCCTCTAAACGCTTTTCGGAGACGTCGGATAGGACTTTATCAGCTTGGTAGGTAAAATAGGCATAGGCAATACGATTTGATCGGCCAACACGACCACGGAGTTGGTAGAGTTGAGAAAGCCCCATACGATCGGCGTTTTCGATAAATAACGTGTTGGCATTTGGAATATCGACACCAGTTTCAATAATGGTTGTAGCAACCAAAAGGTCATAGTCGCCATTGATAAAATCGAGCAGGGTATTTTCCAGTTGAATTTCACTCATTCGACCATGAATGTAACCTACACGAGCTTCAGGAATCAGTTCAGCGAGTTGTGATGCTTTTTGTTCGATTGTGTCAACGCGATTGTAAACATAAAAAATTTGTCCGCCTCGTGATAGTTCACGCAAAACAGCATCTCGTAGGACACCAAAATTTGTTTCCATGACATAAGTTTGAACAGGGTAGCGATTGGTTGGCGGCGTTTCAATGACAGACAGGTCTCGAATCCCCATCATAGACATATGCAAGGTTCTAGGAATAGGCGTCGCAGTCAGTGTTAGGACATCAACTTGCGTTTTAAGTGCTTTTAAACGTTCCTTATGTTTGACACCAAAACGTTGTTCTTCGTCAATAATCATCAATCCCAAATCGAAAAAAGTAACATCTTGAGAGAGTAGGCGATGCGTTCCAATAATTAAATCAATTCGATCTTTTTTGAGTTGATCTAAAATTTCCGTCTGCTCTTTTTTGGTTTGAAAACGAGAGATGACTGCAATGTTGACGCCGAAATCGTTAAAACGTTCACGAAAAGTATTATAATGTTGCTCAGCAAGCACGGTAGTAGGGACTAAAACCGTCACTTGTTTGTGATCATTAATCGCTTTGAAGGCTGCGCGCATGGCAACTTCTGTTTTACCAAAACCAACATCTCCTACTAACAGACGGTCCATTGGTCGATCGCGGGTCATATCTTTTTTTATTTCTTCAATAGAACGAAGTTGATCATCAGTTTCTGTGTAGGTAAAAGCCTCGTCAAATTCTTGTTGATTGTGATCGTCAACTGAAAAAGCATAGCCTTTTTGGCTCTCTCTAGCTGCATAAAGGGTAATCAAGTCTTCAGAAATATCTTCAATTTGTTTTTGGACAGTATTGATTGTCCGCCGCCACCTACCGTCATTTAATTTGTTGATTTTAGGTATTTTGCCATCACTAGCACTATATTTAGTTAGCAGGTCTACCTGATCAATAGGGATGGAAACTGTATCATTATTTTGATATTGAATCGTCAGATAATCACGGTGTAGGCCAGATATTTCAATTGTTTCAAGACCAAGATATTTACCAATGCCATGTGTTTGGTGGACCACATAGTCGCCAACTTCTAATTCATTATAGTCCTTTAAACGCTCAGCGTTTGTAATCGTCAATCTTTTAGTTTTTCGCTTTTTAGTTTGACCAAAAATTTCATTTTCTGTGATGAAGGCGATTTTTTCATCTAATAGATTGAAACCGTGACTCAAGTTGATTGGGATGATGTTGACAGCTTTTGCTTGAATCGTTGATGGGGTTGCTAGTGTAAAGTTGATATCAAGATCATGTAAAGCATCTGTCAATTTTGATTGCTTTGCTTTGTTGACGGTCAAAACAACGGTATAGTCTTTTTTTGAAAAGTGAGTTAATTCTACTTGAAGTAGGGGAATCTGACCAAAAAAAGATTGCATGGTATGTTGATTAAAATTGTGCAGTTGATCAAACTTGAGATGACCCAAGCCTTTTTGAAAATTTGAGAAGAAGGTTGCTGGTTTATAGTTGCGAAGTTTAGGCAAGATATCTGCCAAATACTGTATACCATCAATTGAGCGATTGAGTAGTTTTTCTGACAAGATAAAGTCAGCAGTTTCTTGGCTGATTTTATGATTCATTTCATGAATTTTTTGAAAATCATCTATAAAAATTGGCGTGTCTACCGGTAGATAGTCTAGCAAAGTCCAGTGTTGAGCGTAGAAAAACTCACTAAACTTTCTTAAATCTGGGTGATAAATATGATGATTAGTTGAGGTGAGTAGTGCCTCGAAATAAGAATGTTGTTGGGGCGTTAAATCAGATAAGTTGGATAAAAAGTTGACGCCTCGATCAAAGTCAGCATCATTTAAAATAAAATCAGATGAAGGTGTGATGGTAAGGTGGTCAATCTCAGATAGAGAGCGTTGACTTTCAATATCGAAAAATCGGATACCGTCAACCTCATCACCGAAAAACTCAAGCCTAACGGGATGTTCAAAATCTAGGGGATAGATGTCTAAAATATCTCCCCTTTTTGAAAACTCACCTGGACTCATGACACGCTGAGTTTTTTTAAAACCAATAGTTGACAATGTATTGACAATCATGTCAAGGTCGTAAGTTTGCGTGATTGAAAAGTTAATGGTGTAGCTTTTAAAGGTAGTTGGGTCGGGCAATAAACTGCGTAAAGCAAAAATCGGGATGATGAGAAAACCATCGGCAGTTTTGTCTTGTAAAAATGAAAGGGCATCTAAGCGATAAGCTATTCGCTCTTTACTGGCAACAGCATATTCAGCAAAAATATTATCATCTGAAAAGTAGTGATGAATTTTGTCAGAACCTATCAGTTCAGATAAGTCGTTGTAAAGCTCACTGGCATGGTATTGGTTATCGGTAATAATGATATATTTATCAGGGTGGTTTTCATAGGCTGAAGCCATTAAAAAAGCTTTGATCGTCCCCTGAACACCAGTGAATAGCGTTCGTTTAGGTTGATGAAGTTGACGGTGCCATTGATTGAGCGCCGTGTTTTGAGCAAGTAAGTCTGTAAGTTTCATCCGTTAAATTGGTTTCCGGTTTGTTTAAAATCATTGGTTTCGATAAAATACGCCACAGCATCTGCTGCACGTAAGATACCAATATGAGCTGTTTCTTTGTCTTCCTGATCAAAACGACTCAGGACATGGTTGACAACTGACATGTTATGTTTAGGGCGTCCAATACCAACTTTTATGCGATTAAATTCTGGACTGTCAAGGTGGGACAATAAAGATTTGATGCCGTTATGTCCACCTGCCGACCCCTTTTGACGTAGTCTGAGTTTTCCAAGTGATAAATCAAGATCATCATAGATAACAGTCAAATCACTGGTGTTTAACCCATTATAAGCAAGCAATGGTTGGATAGATTTACCAGATTCATTCATAAATGTCACTGGTTTGACTAGGATAATTCTCTCGCCATTGATGAAAGTGGTCGCAATGTCTGCAGTAAAGGTTTTGTCACGTTTGAAAGTGAGCGATAACCTTTGAGCCAATAGCTCCAAGACATCAAAGCCGATATTATGTTTCGTATGTTGATAGTTGTCTCCGGGGTTACCAAGCCCCACGATCATTTTTGTCATCTTGACACTCCTTTTACACAAAGTTGACGGCGATGTCAACGTCAAAAAAGGCTGAAATAGAGATTTCAGCTTTTTGAAGTTCTAGACATTGAATCGAAATTCAATAATATCTCCGTCTTGTACGATATATTCTTTTCCCTCTTCACGTAAGCGACCAGCTTCTTTAACTGCCTTTTCAGAGCCGTATTGAACCAAATCATCATAGGACATCGTCACGGCTCGGATAAATCCTTTTTCAAAATCAGAGTGGATGATACCCGCAGCAGCGGGTGCTTTGATGCCCCGTTTGAAAGTCCAAGCGCGAACCTCTTTTTCACCGGCTGTAAAGTAAGTGCCAAGACCAAGTAAATGATAGGAAACTTGTGTCAACTTGTCAATGCCTGACTCAGTTAAGCCAATTGCCTCAAGAAATTCTGCCTTTTCGTCATCTTCAAGTTCTGCAATTTCTTCTTCGACACGAGCAGAGATGACAACCGTATCGGCGTTTTCTGTTGCTGCGAAGTCACGAATTTGTTGAACATATTCAATGTGATCAGGCTCTCCGACTTCATCTTCTGAGACATTGGCGACATATAAAACAGGTTTCGTGGTTAATAGAAAAAGTGATTTGACAACTTTTGCTTCATCTTCCTCAAATTCAACCGTTCGAGCAGATTTACCCGCTTCAAGAACGGGCTTGATTTTCTCTAAAACTTTAAATTCTAAAATTGCATCTTTATCTTTTTGTGTGCGCGCAATTTTTTCAACACGTGCGTATCTTTTGTTGACAGATTCTAAATCAGCTAAAATTAACTCTAGGTTAATCGTTTCAATGTCTGCGAGCGGGTCAACAAAATCGCTTTCGCGGCCTTGTTCACGCATGACGTTTTCGTCATCAAAAGCACGAACGACATGAATGATCGCATCTACTTCACGGATATTGGCGAGAAACTTGTTGCCTAGCCCCTCTCCTTTAGAAGCGCCTTTGACGATTCCGGCAATATCTGTAAATTCAAATGTTGTTGGAACGGTCTTTTTAGGTTGAATGAGCTCTGTAATTTTTGTCAGTCGTTGGTCAGGGACTTCGACCGTTCCAATATTAGGGTCAATCGTTGCAAAGGGATAATTTGCAGCCTCTGCGCCTGCTTGTGTGATAGCGTTAAAAAGTGTTGATTTCCCAACATTTGGTAAGCCGACGATTCCTGCTGTTAATGCCATAAATAAATCATGAGCGTTTGATCGTGACAACTAAATCGCTCATGCTCCTTTCTTAATCAAGTATTCTCTTCAATTTTTTGTTAAAGTCATTGCGGGGCATCATGACAAGATGATGACAGTTGGTGCAACAAATCTTGATGTCCGCCCCCAATCGTACAATTTCCCAGCGATTCGCTTTTTTGCCAGTTGCTTTGATGATGCAAGCGTGTGGCTTTTTCATTTCGATAAAATCACCTAGATTGTACATGAACCTCTCCATTATCGTGAAACATTTTCACTACATTCTAACAAAATACCCTCAAAAAAACAACCACTGGGCGCAATGGTTGTTTTTTGTTCTAAATGTGATTATCTTTATAAATCAAGCGGATTTGGATGATGCTTGTCACGACTAATAAGATAAATAGACATAGTAGAGGATATAACAATAGGGTGTTCTTACCCAAAACCAATGTGTACCCCTTGCCGTTTAGTCGCGTAACTTGTATTTTTGAGAGCGTGAGATTACTTTTGAGCTGCCAAGTTTGATTCACCGTATTGATGGAGGTTGTCATTAAATAGAAGCCAACTTTAAATTTGGGTGGACCTGAGAGTAAAAACTCAGCCTTACATTTTGGTGCAATTCTGTTAATATGATGTGTTTCGCTGTCTTGGCTTGATTGGTTTAAGAGATGACTGAGGACAGTGATATTATTTATCCAAGCGTTACTATTATTTTTAAGCACAACTCGAATATAATGTTTTTGGTTGACCGATACCGCTTCTGTTTTTTCAATACTGATTTTCTCAGTGTCTGGTGGGGTGGTTGGACTCGCATTGACCTGATAAGTATAACTGTTATCTTGTGCGCTAAAAACAAGAGTGTTAATATTTTCAGCATTAGACTCTTGTTTGAAAGCCTCGGGTTTGAAGGGAATCGTGACGTTCTGGCTTTCTCCAGCAGGGATTGAAATAGCAGAAGGGGCTTGCAAAAACGAGACACCACTAATAATATTGTTTTTAATATCAATTGATATTGGCGCGTCGCTATGATTCTTTAAGTCAAAACTCAACTTTTCTTGTGGTTGGTATTTGGCGGAAATCGTCTGCTCTGCTAAGGTTTGGTTAGCATCAAGAACTGGGGCGACAGAAAAAACGACTTCATCAGCAGTAGTTTTAATCGCGATGAAATTTGCCAATAGAAAAAGTAATGTGAGTAATTTTTTCATCATGTTCCCCTATCCATTGAAGAAGTGTAGGTCTTGCTCCAGTAATGTCAATAAATGATATTGTTCGTTTGATTAGATTATATCACAGCTCTGTTTAAATAAAAAATATTATACTAAAATTTAAGAAATAGCGGATTAAAAGGCAGTGTGACTTGTTGTTTGAGCTTGCGATAAGGCGGGAAATTAAGACGGTGCCTATCCCGTAAGCAACTGAGATGTTTCAAGTCCTGTTGAGCTTCTGCATGTTTGATCGGCTTGGTCGTCACAGTGCTGAAAAAAGACGAAAAAAAATAACCGTTCCTTAGGGTGCACATGGCGGACAATGAGAAACAACTCAAAATCTCAACCCAAAAAATCCTCAAAGTCACGCTAGCAGGCGCACCACCCTTAACGATTGACACCAGCCAAATCTTCGGCAGCACCAATCAACTCATCGTCCAAGACGGCAGCAATAAGATCCAAACCCTGACCCTCAAACGTGCCAACGAAACACCGCAATACTCAGGCATTTACACCGGCACGCTGACCTTTGAGATTAAATTGGAAGATAAAATCGAGTGACAGCAAAGCACTCAACAGCGCTGCCCTACAACCCTGCTCTAGCGGTCAAACCGCATAAGCGTTGACCAACCGAATAAATCAAAACCGAAGGGACGAACCTAGTGCCTTTGGTTTTTTTGTGGCACTTGTTCTATTATTTGTAGAACTCGTTCTATTATTTATAGAACTCGTTCTATTTTTTATAGAACTCGTTCTATTTTTTATAGAACTCGTTCTATTATTTGTAGAACTCGTTTCACTTTTAATGGCGCTGTCCTCGTTTTTATTTAGCGAGGTTGGCTTGCTGATATACTCGACACGTCGCTAGAAATGACACAGGTGGGGGAAATGGTAAGGAAATGGGCTTTTTATAACTAAAACGCCTACCTCATTTCTATTTTTGTGTAGTTTTTATAAACATAGTGAATGAAATCAGGAATTTCAGATTATTTTCGAGTATTTTGTCATTTTTCTGTTTTGAGATTGTTTATCTGGAATCCAAGTTCTTTTAATCGTGTTATTTTAATGTATAATTGAAAGAGTGAACAAATGTCCTTGTGTTGTGTTTGTTGCCGTTATCAGCAAGCGAAAACAGAAGGAGCGCTTAGTATATTGTTTGGATATCCTTCCTTAGTTTGTTATACTAAGTTTCAGAAAAGGAGAGATACATCTATGAATGTAAAGAAAACTTTAGCCTTAGTGGCTTCAACGTCATTGCTTTTTGTAATGGGAGTGGCCTCGGCAAGTGCCGAGACTGCCTCTGCAACTACTGAGACTGTTACGGACTATAAGTCAATCAATTATCCTAAAGTGTCACCTAGGGCGCTTGCTAAATCGGAAATTCTAAAGAATCAAAATAGCCGAATTTTTGAAGTGACCCCCCTAGATCCAGACATGATTAGTTGGACACATACTGATATTGATTATGGTGCGCAGAATCCAACACAAGCGGCGTATCAATATACGTATGAATTTATTACAAATTATATTTATAACGCTTCAGATCCTGAATTTGCCAACGGGTTTGCAATCACAGTGGAAGATTTTTTAAAAATTAAAGAAGCCGAATTGGATAAGGGCGCAATTGGCTACCAGCATTGGACTTTGCCGTTACGAGAAATGGTTAACGAAGGCAAGGTTAAATTGACTGATGAAATTGTTTGCTTGCCAAGGGAACGTGATTTTACATCGTCAAATGGTAGACATGGTTGGATCAAGTACATTAATCCTACGACACCACCGGTTAATATACCGATGCCTGCTCCTGAAAAAGAACCAGTAGTAGATATGACAGGATCAGATATGTCTGATTTCTTAGTCTGGGCAGTTAAACATTATTACGGGGGCATGGAAGGCAATACCTGGTTAAATCAAAATGATTGTCAAGATTACATTACGACTCGTTTAGGAGAATATCGTGATCAAATTTTGAACACAGCAGGTGTGAGTGGGGTTAATTTGGCTGGCGTATTTAAGGCAGCAAATAGCATTGATCCAGATATTACAGCTCAGTTATTTTGGCGCTTAGGATTACAAAATAGTAGTGTATCAACTTTCAAAACAATTGACTTGTCGGACAACGGATTTACAAACGCATTAGTAACGACTGGATGGATGGCAGTTAACGAAGGTGTTCATTCTTCTGCAATTACAACGATTAATTTGACGGGCAATGCTAGTGACTTACAAGCTAATGCTTATCAACCGGGATATTGTGCTACTGATGGCATTTTCCCAACGGTTTTCCCGAATATCGTCAAATAATTGTATCAATTGTTAAAAATATAGAAGCTATTAAAAAGGTACAATGAGCTGATAATTGAAAAAGCCAGACGTAATTGTGCTTTTTTAATTTTTTCACTTAAGATTATTGTGTTGTAATAACAAAGGTGGTTGAGCTTTAGTTGCTACAAAAGAGTTCGAAGTCTATAAATAACGATATTAAGGGTTAATGATTAATAACATTAATTAAGGTCATAAAAATGAATAAATTAAACAGAAGAAATAAGCGAATTATTGTGTTTTTTCTTGACATAGTGATTGTTGCATTAGCTAATATCATTGCTGCTTATTTCGTCACCAACTCGCGCAATATTTTGAGTCCAATTCTAGTCATGGTCATTGTTCAAATAGTAGGATATGTTGTCATAGGCAACATGTTGAAAATATTTTCACAGGCAAACCGTTTCTTTGACTTTATGGATTTTGTTCACGTCCTTCTAAGTACGAGCGCTTCATCTTTACTAACACTCCTTGTGATGCTTAGTTTCAACAAGTCATCGCTATCTATTAATTTAATTTTATTAGCTTGGTTGTTAAGTTCCACGGGCATAGGCTTATCACGTCAGATGTTGCGCTTGATAGTTGAGTATCTGGCTAAGGAACCGATCAGTCAGCAACGATATCTTAAGACGCTAGTTATTGGTGCAGGACAATTGGGCGAATTGTTAGTCACGCAGCTTAATAATTACGACTCTGATTATCAAGTTGTCGGTTTCGTTGATGATGACAACAACAAAAGCAGTATTCAAATTAATCGACTACCAGTATTGGGAAAAATCGAGTCATTACCTGATTTGGTGGATAAGTACAGTATCGACGTTGTTGTGCTGGCCATTCATAATTTTACTGGCTTACAAAGGCGAGAAATTGTACGGCTGTTAGCAGATAAAAAAGTTGAAATTCGGATCTATAATATCGAGCGGAGTTTACAAGGAATTGATGAGACAGTTCGGGTTGATAAAATTAAAATTGAAGATCTACTAGAGCGAGACGAAACAGTTTTAGATACGAGTATGATTTCGGGAGAAATCAAAGATCAAGTTGTTTTGATATCTGGTGCAGGCGGTTCAATTGGATCTGAGTTAGTTCGACAAATTTCACTGTTTCAACCACGTCGAATTTTGATGTTGGGACATGGTGAAAATTCCATCTATCAAATCGATCATGAAATGCAACAACAGAAGAATGGAATTGATTATCAACCGATTATTGGTGATGTTCAAAATCGTGCCTTAATGTTTGATATCATGCGGAAATATCAACCTGATATTGTTTATCATGCTGCCGCGCACAAACACGTTCCGTTAATGGAGATGGATCCAAGACAAGCTATTTTGAATAATGTGATTGGTAGTATGAATATTGCTCAGGCTGCTAAAGCGAATTTTGTGAAATCATTTGTGATGATTTCAACAGATAAAGCTGTGAATCCGACTAGCGTGATGGGTGCTTCAAAGCGTATGGCTGAGTTAATTGTTACTAATTTGAATGGCAGTGGTTCTACCAAGTTTACTGTTACTCGTTTCGGAAATGTTTTAGGATCACGAGGATCAGTGGTGCCGTTGTTTAAGCAACAAATTCTTGCAGGTGGTCCAATAACAATTACAGATAAGCGAATGACGCGCTACTTTATGTCAATTCCTGAGGCAGCTCGATTAGTCATTCAGTCATCTGTTTTGGCGCGAAGTGGTGAATTGTTTGTACTCGATATGGGCCAACCAGTCAAAATTTACGACCTTGCAGAACGTATGATTCAATTTTCAGGGACATTGAAAAAAATTGATATTGTTGAGGTTGGGCTACGCCCGGGTGAGAAATTATATGAGGAATTGATTGCTGATCATGAGCTTTCCCAAGAGCATGTTTATGACAACATTAAATTAGGTAAAATTACACGCATTAATGCTGAAGAAGTAGTTAATTATGCTAAATCACTTTTGGCGTTACCAAAAGAAGAGATGCAAACTCAAATGTTGAAGTTTACAAATACAACTCAACCAACATTTTAAATCAGTTCACGTTCTGAAAAGAGAAAACGTTGAACGGCCACAGGTCGTTCATAACCTCGCTCGGACAAAGCGCTAGCGCAGCTCGAGCTTCAAGAGATTACAAAGTAATCTCGTAGAAAGGAAATGATGTATCAAAAATTTTTTAAACGTTTACTTGACATTGTTTTATCCATGATTGGGATTGCCGCATTATCATGGCTGATGTTAGTGATTGCTATTCTGGTAAAACTCACAAGTAAAGGGCCGATTATCTTTAAACAAGAACGATTGTCACGAAATGGTGACACTTTCAAAATGTATAAATTCCGTTCTATGGTCGTTGGTGCCGAAAAACAGGGGGTTTATGCGGATAATAATGATCCAAGATTAACACCAATTGGCAAAATGATTCGAGCAACAAGTATTGATGAATTACCACAATTATTCAATATTTTCAAAGGCGATATGAGCTTTGTTGGTCCACGCCCTATTTTAACCTATCATCCATGGCCATTTGATCAATACACAGATTCTCAAAAACAGATATTTGATGTACGACCTGGTATCACGGGCTGGGCACAAGTCAATGGTCGTAAAGAAGTTCAGTGGGAACAGCGTATCGCTTTGAATATTTGGTATGTTCAAAATATTAGTTTTCTGTTAGATATGAAAATTATCGTTATGACCATTCAAAAGGTTTTACTAATGAAAAACAATCAAAATGTTGGTGAGACGGTAGAAAAAAGCTCATAGGAGGATTAAAAATGGCACTTGACTTGATGTATATTACCAACCAACCTGAAATTGCGAAGCTTGCATCTGAGGCAGGCGTGAATCGTATTTTTGTCGATATGGAATATATCGGTAAAGATATACGCCAGGCGAATCTGGATACTGTTCAAAACCATCATACGATAGATGACATTAAAGAGATTCATCAACTCAGATTAGCTGCACAGACAATGGCTCGTATCAACCCGATTTATGAGCATTCTATACAAGAAATTAATGAATCGATCGAGGCAGGTGCAGAAATCCTAATGTTACCGTATTTCAAAAATCCTAGGGAAGTCAAAACATTTGTTGATGCTGTTCAAGGACGTGCAAAGGTCTCACTATTATTAGAAACAAAAGAAGCAGTAGAAAATTTACCTGAAATTGTCGCTATTTCAGGTATCGATGAAATTCATATTGGGTTAAATGACTTGCATTTATCTTATGGGAATCAATTTATGTTTGAACCTATGACAAATGGATTGGTTGAACATATTGTTGCCATCATTAAAAGTAGTCCAATTAAACGATTTGGTATAGGTGGTATATCGCGCTTAGGAACTGGTAAAGTCCCTGCTGAAATGATCATTTGTGAGCACTACCGTCTAGGATCAAGTCAAACAATTCTCTCAAGAAGCTTTTTAAATTTAGAACATCAATTTGATTTAAATCAAGCAGAAACAATCTTTCAACAAGGGGTTGCAGAAATCCGAGAATTTGAAGCGGAAATCGCACAAAAAGATGATCTATTTTATGATAATGCTCATCAAAAGTTGGTGCAGGCGATTGCTGATGTTGTTGGTAATTAATCATGAATATTTTACTAACAGGGGCAATACAGTATACTCCGGAACAATTGGCATTACTTGAAGATATCGGTCATAAAGTTTATTTATTATCCGATGAAAGAAACCTGATTGATGATAGTACTGTAGATTTTGACCTGAAAAAAATTGACATTGTTGTTGGTAATCAGATTTTTCAATACACGCCATTATCATCTTTCCCCAATTTAAAATTGATTCAAGCCACGAGCTCAGGATTAGACCGGATGCCATTGACAGAAATTAAACAGCGCGGTATTATAATAAAAAATGCTGCAGCAGTTTATGATCTTCCTATTGCTGAATATGTATTAGCGGTGATATTAGATCACTATAAAAAACTTGATCAGTTTCATCATCAACAGCGACATAAAAAATGGATTAAAAATCGGGATATGGATGAATTGGCTGGTCAAAATGCTCTGATTTTAGGGACAGGTCATATCGGTAGTGCTGTCGCTAAGCGTTTGCAGGCATTTGATGTCAGGACTACGGGTTTGTATCACAATCATAAACCACAAAAGTATTTTGATCGCATACAACCAATGGCTACCTTGGATCAAGCATTACCAAATGCTGATATCGTGCTATTATCTCTCCCAGAAACACCTGATACGCTTGGCATCATGAATGCAACTCGGATTGCACTGCTGAAAACGGGCACGTTGCTAATTAACGTTTCTCGTGGTAGTTTGGTTGACCAAGATGCTTTGGTGGCATATAAAAAGAAGGCAGTACTAGATGTCTTTAAAACCGAACCGCTTGCGGCTGATGATATGCTTTGGGAACAAAAAAATATTTTTATTACACCACATAATGCCTTTATTTCTCGAAAAAACCAAGCACGTTTTTTTGAACTACTTTTAAAAAATATAAAGGAATATGATTTATAATATCTGACAGAGAGGAAGGATTAGCAACGTGGAAAGTGTCATACCATATTCAGTTTTAATGACGGTTTATCAAAATGATCAACCAAGATATTTGCAAGCAGCGATACAAAGTGTTCTAAATCAAACCCACACGACTAATGATTTTCAAATCATAGTTGATGGACCAATTGGTTCTGAATTACAATCCGTACTTGACCAATATGCGGACGCTATCAAGATTACTTCGCTAGCAACAAATCAAGGACTAGGGGGGGCGCTAAAGGTTGGGGTCGAACTCGTGAAAAATGAGTTTGTCGCTCGCATGGATGCTGATGACATTTCAGTACCACAGCGCATGGCACTACAAACCGAATTTTTGCATGCGAACCCAAATATTGTGGCCGTGAGTTCAGACTTACTTGAAATGGATGAAGATGGTACACTGAGTAATAGAGTGAAACATATGCCTCAAGTCATGACTGATATTAAAAAGACCATGGTTTATCGCAATCCGATTAATCATCCGGCAGTCATGTTTCGCAAGTCTGCAGTACTAGAGGTGGGTAATTATATTAATTTATATAAGCAAGAGGATTATTACCTTTGGATTCGTCTGGTACAACATGGGTTTGAGTTAGCCAATATTAGTCAACCATTAGTTTATATGAGAATGGGAGATTCAGCATATCAGCGTCGGGGAGATATGCGGATTTATAAGAGTGCGAAAGTTGTCTCTAAATACATGTTAGAGCATAATATGATTTCTATTTACACGTACTGGCGCCGAAATATGCTTAAATGGGTGACTTTGAAAACACCAAATCAGTTGCGTAAAATTATCTATCAACGTATTCTGAGAAAGGAAGTCTGAATGATACCTAAACAAATTTTTTATGTTTGGTTGGGTGGAAAGCCAATCCCTGAAGTATATTTACAAAATGTTAATCATTGGCAAGTTCTAGAACCCGATTACAAAGTCATCCGGATTGATGAAACAAATTTCGATATGATCAAATATCCGATTGTTAAAAAATTGATAGAACAGAAGGCTTACGCCTTTGCATCAGATATTGTTCGACTAGTGACCCTCTATGAGAATGGGGGCGTCTATCTAGAGCATGATTTAAAGTTAATTAAACCAATTGACGATTTATTAGTAAACGAGCGTGTTGTATTTGCCTTAGAGGCATCAGGTGTTGTAGGAAATGGTGGTTTTTTTGCTGCTGAGCAGGCTTCTCCCATTTTGAAGAGCCTGATTGATGACTTAATACAACACTATGAGGACCAAACTATTTTAACACCGATTCATGGGCCAAGAATGTTGACTGAGTTCTTGACAAAACGGGGTTTATCAAAGCGCAATCAAAATCAACAGTTACAAGAGATTACTATCCTAGCAACAGAATATTTTGCACCCTTTCATTTTTGGGGTGGTGGTTGTGTGACTGATAAAACATATGGCATTCACCAATATTCGGGAAGTTGGACGAATTCAAATAACAAATGTCGTCGATGGGCAAGATATGTCAAACGTGAGACACTCGAAATAATCAGAAATTTTGGATTGGTAAGCAAATGAAAGTTTATTTATTGTTTTTGCTGTTAGTTTTGGCGGCGACAACAGTTATATTTTGGGTTGAACGTTATAATGATCGTCAAGTTAGTTATTGGCAGCCCACACCTACGCCAATGATGCACAATCATACTTTTTATTTTATTGGTCTGAGTTTAGTTTTAATTCTGTTTGCTGGTTTGAGGGGTGATTCAGTTGGTTCAGATACAGGTACTTATAAAATATATTATATGCATCTATCTAGCTATTACGAACCGGGGTTTGTCGCGCTTCAGAACTTTTTTGCGCAACACGGCTTCTCATTTACATCGTTCAAAGTGCTGGTTAGTTTTTTGACAGTAGGCCCAATCATGTTTACGATTAACAAACTTTCGCCATATAAATTTTTATCTGTCTATCTATTTTTTGCTACTTATTCATACTTTTATTCCTTTAATATAATGCGCCAGTACGTCGCATTAGCATTTATTTTGGTTGCAGTTTACTTTATATTGTGGGTGATTAAACATCCAATTGGCAAATATGCTATATGCCTTATAGCAATTATTGTGACTTATAATTTTCATAAAAGCTCCATTGTCATTTCACCTTTGTTATTGTTGGGAATGATAAAAATGTCTGAACGTTGGCAAAAAAGAATGTTAATTATTGGTGCAATATTGTTGGTTTGTTTACCGCCCTTGTCAGCGCAGATGTTATCTCACATACCGGGGATGACGACTATTTTAAAGTTTTTTGCTGATGGGGATAGCCCATTCATGCAAAATCGTTCGGGGACACTGCGTTATCTTTTGTCTTTTGTTAAAGGGGGGCTGGTGTTCTTTATGTTGTGGTTAGCTAATATTAATAAGGCATCAAGTCTAGCAGAACAATATTTGTATCGAGTTGCTTTAATTTTGTTTATTTTGTACAGCTTTAAGTTTAATGCACCAGCGTTTACACGTATTATGCAATATGCTGATGGCTTGTTAATTTTCATCATCCCCTTCCTGTTGTCTAAAATAGAACAAAAAAAATGGCGTTTAGTACTCACGGTTGGTGTAGTCGGCTTCTTTTTTGTTAATTTGTTAGCAGGTCTCCAAATGAATATTGGTGAAATAGCACCATATCATATTACAAAATAGTACAGGCAGGTGAACAATGAAAACAAGATTTTTAAAAAATTTATCTTTTAACGTTATTGCACAATTTTCATACCTTGTTTTACAATTTATTATTTTGATGATTGTCCCAAAAGTTGTGACAGTTGAGGAATATGGATTGTTTCAAACATTTATGTTTTATCTCTCATATGTGGTTATTTTGCAGTTGGGTTGGTCTGAAGGCATGTATGTTAACGGTGGTGGCCTTAGATTTAGGGAACTGGATCGGGACACCTACATCGGTCAAATTAAGGCTTTCTTTTGGCTTGAATTGATTATCAGTACGTGTTTTTTCTTTCTTGGTGTACTCATGACAAGTGGCAACATGAGGTTCATTTTCCTGATGTTGGCCATCTCGATTTTTATAAAAAACTTTAATGGTTTGGGTAGTGTGATACTCACAATGACAAATCGGGTTGCGGCATTTGCATTTGTGATCATGATTCAATCTATTTTTAATGCAGTTATTTTAATTATTTTGATCTTACTGCATCAGTTAACGTTTAAAACGCTAATCTTAACCACAATGACGTCTATGTTATTATCTGGCGTGGTTAATTTTTTGAAAATACGTCCGTTGACCAATGTGCATCATCATGTGCCAATACCATGGTCAGAAATCAAAAAGAATGTCTCACTAGGTATGCCATTGCTTTTTGCTAACTTGGCATCATTATTGGTTATTGGGACAATACGTTTTTTCATTCAGCAACGTTGGGATTTAGAAACTTTTGCCAAAATTTCTCTGCCACTAAGTTTATCTAATATTGTGATGGTTTTCGTAACAGCAATTTCAGTGACAATTTTCCCTGTATTAAAACGACTGACTAAAAAGAATATTATACAAAAATATAGTGACTTACGTGCTGGTGTTACTTGCTTATTTTTAATCATACTTCTGACTTATTTTCCACTTAAAATGATTATTTTACTCTGGATTCCAAAGTACAGTGATTCCTTGTGGTATATGGGGATATTGTTCCCAGTTGTATTCTACCAAGCAAACTTTGAAATTTTCATTGCGACTTTCATGCGAGTATTTTTAATGGGTAAAACACTCTTTTGGATTAACCTTATTTCTGTAGGATTAGGTGCTATTTTGGGATTCATCAGTGCTTACGTTTTCCACAATATTGCGTTTGCCGTCTTTTCTATCATTATTGTCATGGCTGCCAAAAAAATGATTGGCGATTTATTTATGCGACCCGTTGTCAAAGTTGCAGTATTAAGACCAATTATGATTGAACTAAGTATGATTTTGATATTTATCTTTTCTGCTTTGAGTGCAAACATATGGATTGGATTAGGTAGTTATTTTATTACCTTAATCATTTACATGATGTTTGAACAAAAACAAATTAAGGCTGCTTTTAAAGCAATAAGAGAGATATAGGATTTGGAAAGTATTATATTATGACTGATATAAGTTTAAATAAACCGTTAATCTCGATTATTGTACCAGTGTATAATGTGTTACAATTTATCGAAGTTAACTTAACCTCGATTTTAAGTCAAGATTATCAAAATTTTGAGCTATTATTAATCGATGACGGTTCTACAGATGGGACAGATAAAATTTTGGACTGTTTTGCGCAGCAGGATAGCCGAGTTCATGTTTTAAAACAACAAAATCACGGTGTTTCACACGCCCGTAATGCTGGTCTGAAAATTGCAAAAGGGTCTTATATAGCTTTTATAGATGCGGATGACGAAGTTGAACCCAACTACTTGTCTTATTTGTATGGCTTAAGTCGAAAGTACAATACACCATTAGTCATGACAAACAACACCTATTTAAAAAAAGGTGATCGACAAGACAAAACAAGTGAAATGGTTATTTCCGGTGAACAAGCTGCATTTGAGATGCTGTATTATCGTCTGCCAATTGGTGTTTACACGAAGTTGTACCGAAGAGATTTAATTGAAAGTGTACAACCGTTTTTGGAAGATTTATTGATTGGTGAAGATTTCTATTTTAATTTGAGTGTCTTACTGCGAACGGATCATATCGTTGTGAGTTCAGCTGCCTTGTATCAACGGCGATTGAATAATCCTGAAAGTATCTTATCAACATTTGATGTGGCAAAGTGGGAAAGTGGCTTAGAAGCTGTTAGCCGAATTAAAAGGCAGTTACTCCCTCAGAACAATGATAAATTATTCCAAGCTTGGGAATATGCATGGTGGCATACGAATGGTGACTTTTACAAAAGTTTAGTGATTCATGATCAAACTACTATTTATCCGGAGATAACGAAACGGGTTTTAAAAAATATTAAAAGCCTCAGTCTAAAACAAATGATTGGTTGCTCTATATGGCGACAAAAATTAAAAATTTTACTCTGGCTTATTTCGCCATCTATTCCGTCCAGAATAGCAATTTATAATCGTAAAAAAAAATTTAAGACAAAAAATGATTTCGAATAATCAAGAAAAAAGACATTGATCGGCCGTAGGTCGTGAAAGACCCCGCTTGGCCATCGGTCAAGTTTTAGGGACAAAGTCCCTAAAAGGAAAAAAGGAGATAAGTTTATGGGACAATTAATTGATTTAAAACTAATTGTTAAAATTTTAAAGAAGCATTTTTTGTGGATGACTTTGACTGGCTTAGTTGTTGGCGGATTATTTTTTGTGACTGCAAAGTATGTTGTCACTCAAAAATATGTTTCTCAAACTGCTTTATTAGTGACGAGTAAAACTAAAGATACTACTGAAGAGATGCAGGCTGTTAATGGCGGCATGCACAATAAAATAATTACAACGTATAAAGATATTTTGAATCGTCCTGTGATTTTAAACGATGTGGCAAAACAACTCAAATCTAAATACAATTACCATTATGACTGGCATCAATTAGCCGGCATGATTTCAATTAATAATGTGACAAATTCACAAGTTTTTACAGTGAATGTTAAAGCTGCTGATCCATTGGTTTCTGAGCGTGTTAATAATGTCTTAACACAAGTGACTCATGATAAAATCAGTTCATATATTGATTTAGCAGAAGTCCAAATCATTCAAAAAGCCGAACGCTCACAGGGGTCGAAGTATAGAAATCCAAAATTAATTGGAATCGTTGGCTTTGTGGTCGGTTTTGGCTTGTGGTTTATGATTGGTGGCTACAAAATTTTGCGGAATCAAACGATAGATGATATCACATTTTTCGCGCAAAGTGCACAAGTACCGAATCTAGGACAAATTAAGTCTGTTGCCAATGACGATAAAGGAGAATCATAATGCGTATTAGCCAAGAAACAAAAATTTCTGAGCAATATTACACATTAGGAACGAATTTAGAATATGCGTTAGAGGACCACCCCGAACAAAAGGTTGTGATGTTTGGCGCTACTGGCAATAGCGACATGACAACTGATTTAGTAGTTAATTTAGCAATGTTAAATGCCCAAAAAGGTAAGCGAACATTGATAATTGATTCTAATTTTCAGGACAGCAAGTTGCAAAAACGCTATGGCACGGCGGGTGACAAGGGGTGGACTGATTTGTTAGCCAATAGCGTCACACCAACCGCTGTTATTAAAGAAAATGTCATACCAAACCTTTCTATCATCCCTATTGGTCAAAAAGCAGCAGAACCATTAGTATTAATGAGTCAAAGTAATGGGCGCGAAATTATTTCAAATTTAAAAGCACAATATGATATGATTTTTTTAAATGCGTCACCATTTTTCACCACCGATGAACCAACCTTACTGCTGCAACTAGTCGATGCTGTGGCATTGGTAGTTGTAGCAGGAGAAACACAACAACAGGAACTATTGGCTATGATTAACGCTGTGCGTCTAAGCCATACTAATATTTTAGGATTGATTGAGTGGGTGAAAGGATAAGGCAGAACAATGCGTAAAACAATACTGAGACGCGTGATTGTAAGCATTCGTTTTTGCCTGTTGCAACACACACAAGTCTGGCAAGCGGCACCAGCTATTTTAAATTTTGATGCATCTTTAAAAACATTACGCAACACTCGCAGTTCCTTAAGTCGATTTGGTGAAGGCGAAATCAAAATCATGCAAGGCATTGATATTAGCTTTCAAAAATCAACACCTATTCTCAGGGAACGGTTGTTAGAAATCATTAAACGCCCAGATCCTTCAAATCTCCTAGCTTTGCCTAACATATGGCAAGATTTTGAAAAATTGACCTTAGATGCTCAATCCTTTTGGGTCAATCATTTGTTGCAATTTGGGAAAGCGTGGACAAAAATTCAAAGTGAGGATTACCAATATTTAGACGCTCTGATTACAAGGCCTTACATGGATATGAGATTAAAATCAATCACTGATGTGGCATATAAGTTCAAGCAATGGCAAATGCTATGGCAAGATAAAAGCGTCCTAATCGTTGAGGGTAGTAAGACGCAATTTGGTGAGGGGAACGATTTGCTAGCCAACGCCAAACAAGTGAAGCGTATTTTGGTACCAGCACAAGATGCGTTTAACAGATATGATGACATTCTGGCAACGACAAAAAGAAACTTGCCAGAATTTGATTTAATTCTTTTGGCAATTGGTCCAACAGCGACCGTACTTGCTAATGATTTGGCAGGCAAGTGTCAAGCCATAGATGTCGGCCATTTGGATATAGAGTATGAATGGTTCCTAAAAAAGGCGCGCCAAAAAATTGTTTTAAAGAACAGAGTTGTAAATGAAATTCATACTGATTATCAGGAAAATGATGTTGGGATCAAAATCAAAACATCGAAAATGTTTCAAGAGAGTATTATTGCTCGCATTGCATGAATTCGGAGGATGTTAATGCTATGGATTTAACTGTTATTATTCCTTGTAAAGATCATCATCGTCGCCTCGTAAAACTTTTAGAAACAATTCCCCAAAATGTTGCAGTTATTGTGGTTGAAAACAATTCGAAACACCCTGTTGAGCAGTTGAACAACTATTTGGAAAGCACCTTCCCCAACGTGAAAACCTATATTTCTCATGCAAAAGGGCCGGGTGGTGCCCGTAATCTTGGGATGGAAGTTTTGGAGACGGAATGGTTTACTTTTGCTGATGCTGATGATTTATTTTTACCCAATTTTTCGGATGCGTTAAAATTATATGACGACGAAGTTGAAGCTGATTTAATCGCATTTCCACCAATGGTGACGATGGCAGGGCGTCAGGACTTAAATCAAAAATTGATGGCGGATTTAAAACAATTAATGACTGCACCGCATTTACAAGATTATCGAGCCAAATGGGTGGTACCTTGGTCACGTTTTTATCGAAAAAGTATTGTTGTCGAACATGAGCTAATATTTCAGGATTTAGAAATTTCAGAAGATGTTTCCTTTGCCATGCAGTATAATGTTTATGCAAAAAGAATTTTGTTCTCTGAACTCGTAATTTATCTTAATCAAGTAGGGAAAAAAAGTCGTTATTCCGATTTAAGTTCAAGTCAGATTGTGATGGATACGGAGGTACGCCGTTGGCAAGCTAAATTTGTTTTTGAAAAGTATGGCATCAAACTATGGCGATATCCGTTTTATTCAAAAATCAGGTTTGCATTGCAGCAAGCAAAAAAAAGCCATCATATTAAAATTTTTTGGCAATTACTGCAGATATTGTTTCAATCGACTGATCGTGAGGGCTAAATGTTGTTTAATTTAATGATGAATTATTGGTCAAATTTAAAATATCGGCGGCATATGACTGATAAACCAATCAGATCAAAAGCAAATTTAACGCTTGGTATTGTGACGCTTCAAGATTTTCGAAATTACGGCAATCGTTTGCAAAATTTGGCGTTGGTTAAGACTGTTGAAAAATTGGGGTATCATCCTGTTTCATTATTACCTCGCGCGGAACGCCCTAACTTTAAGGGACTAAGTCCCTTGTTAAGACAAAAGCAGTGGCAATTCATTGATTTTTCAAAACGTTATTTAGATTATGATTATTCTGACTCGAAGGAATGGCAACGATATGACAAGGTAATTGTTGGCTCTGATCAAGTATGGAACACGTCTTGGATGTCACCAACAAGATTTAGTAATTATTTGTTAAGCACTGTGCCCTCCTTGCGACGGATTGCTTATGCGGTATCTATGGGACGTTCAGATTTTGCGAGTCAAGAACTAACTGATATGTTTGAAAATGAAATCCTAAAATTTCAATACATTAGTGCCCGAGAAACACAAGTAGCGGACGTAATTGCAAGGCAAAGTCATGAGAGGGTACCGATTGTTTTAGATCCTGTCTTATTGCTAAGTGCAAATGAATGGCAGGAAACGTTATCCTTAGCTTCAGTTCACACCAAGCAGCAAGTTTTGACCTATTTTTTGACAGTACCAAGTCACAATACGAAAAATTTTATTTCAGATATCATAAGCAAGCATGAGTTGAATTTAGTGGCCTTCAATGACGAAACACAGCCTGAAAATTTCGTGAGAGACCCACGTGCATTTGTTCAAGAAATTAAAAATTCTCGCTTGGTTATGACGGATTCGTTTCATGCAGTTGTTTTTGCTATTATCTTCAAAGTGCCGTTTATTGTTGTCCCACGTGAGGACGGACAAAAAATGAATGAGCGGATTGAACAATTATTTAATTTGCTTCAGTTACAGCCGCGTTGGCTATCAGACGTCACACAGGCGACGGCTTTTAAAGTAGATTTTGAGCCTGTCGCAGACAATCTTGCGGCTGCTCAGAACATATCTTTTGAGTTTTTAAAGACGGCTTTGGCCACAAAAGAGGAATTTAGTCGTGAATCGCATTGATAAATTACTATATCACACCAGTATTTTTATATTAGGTAATCTTGGCAGTAAACTCATTGCTTTTTTTATGGTGCCTTTATATACAACAGTGCTGTCGACCGATCAATACGGCACGGTTGATTTGTTAAATGCGACTGTGATGCTAGTATTGCCGGTTATAACACTGGCAGTCGGTCAAGGCATTGCCCGATTTGTCGTTGGTGAAAATAAACAAGCGGAAAAAAGCACAGTGCTCACGGCAGTTTTTGTGATTAATATTTTAGCAATTTGTGCCTCTGTGATTTTTTGGCCATTTTTAACGCATCTTGCATTTCTCAAGGGGATGTTACCATTTTTTTATTTGATGTTGATACTAGGAATTTTCAACGAGACAATTGCTAACTTTATTCGAGCAATTGGTTTGGTAAAAACTTATGCATTATCAGGGATATTGCAGACAATGCTTTTGGTCACGTTTAATTTACTTTTTTTACTGACATTTAAGTGGGCATTGATCGGGTATTTAATGGCTAGTATTTTGGCGACAACGTTAACCTTATTATATTTAATTTATCAAGGCCGTTTATGGCGGTACATTGATTTTAAGCTGCCATGGCGACTGAAAGCACGCGAGCTCATTCAGTATAGTGCACCGATTATCCCCAATACGATCATGTGGTGGCTCATGAATGACACGACGAGATACTGTCTGTTAATATTTGTTGGCCTTAAGGCTAATGGTATATTTGGTGTGGCAAACAAAATCCCGATGTTGCTAGCGATGTTCGTCGGAATTTTTAGCCAAGCGTGGCAATTATCGGCGTTTGAAGAATCTAAAGCGCAGGATAAAGGGGAATATTACTCACAAATTTTTGAAAAGATGCAGATGATGTTATTCATCGTTGGTAGTGGTGTTTTAGTTGTAACATTGCCATTAGCTCAGTTTCTTTTTAGAGGCACTTTTATCACAGCATGGCAATCAGTTCCTGCCCTATTAATTGCAGTGATATATCAAAGTCTGGCAGTATTTTTGGGGACACACTATGCAGTCGCTAAAGTAACGAAAAGAATTTTTGCCACGACAATTTATACAGGTGCTTTAGCTTTGTTGCTAAACATTATTTTGATTCCTTTATTTGGCTTGCCTGCAGCTGGCATCGCAACCGCTTTATCATTTGTGACATTATTTGCTTTACGAATTTATGATACGCAAAAATATGTGACAACTCATGTCAACTGGCCCCTATTTTTGGGGAATAATACGATCATTTTAGTTCAAACGGGTGTGTTATTTTTACTATGGCAACGGATGATTTTAGTGGTTGTGATTGAGACATTGATCTTTTTATCACTCTGCTGGGTAAACCGTAAATCCATCTTGCAGATGGGGCTGTACTTATTAGGAAAAATCGAAAAACGATCCAGTTAACTGACAATAACCTAGTATCTTTTCTATATTTTGTAGAACTTGTTCTATTTTTAGTAGAACTCGTTCTATTATTTGTAGAACTCGTTCTATTTTTTGCAGAACTCGTTCTATTATTTGTAGAACTCGTTCTATTATTTGTAGAACTCGTTCTATTTTTTGTAGAACTCGTTTTATTATTTGTAGAACAAGTTCTATATTTTGTAGAACGAGTTTCGTTTTTAATGGAACTGTCCTCACTTTTAGTGAAGCTGCCCTCACTTTTAGTCAGACCAAGTTTGTCGTGGCGTGGAGAGGTTTGGCTCGAAATCACAAAGGCATCTCAGCTCGGAAATCGCAGGTTGGCGTAAGTAAAAAGAGTGCGGGAGGGGTTGAGGACAAACATCGGAACAGACCTCCGCTACCACGCAGGTGCTTGGCTAGAGTTTAAGGGGCTATTGCGATCATGTCAGGCGGTTACTTCATGCTTTTATCGTGTTGGTGGGACTCAAAAGCTTGAAAATCTTCTGATATTTGTTATAATTAAGGAGAACTCAAGGGAGTAGCAAGCAGTTTTCTGCGCAGGTATCGTCAATACAGCCATCTTGGCTCGGTAGTTGCTTAATATGCGAGACTTGTAGCTGTTGCTACAAGTCTCTTTTTGTTGAAGTTGCCAGTGTGTTCTGACTGACAAGCCGATGTGGCTGACCGTTTGAAAATGCCCTGATGATTGATGAGACAGTTGGTCTGTCCTAGCACTTATTTAGAATATAAGGAGAATATTTTGTCTGAGAAACAAATTTACACGCAAAGCCCTGAAGCTATCTTGTCAGATTTGGCGACGACTAAAAAAGGGTTGATGTCAAGCGAAGCGGAGCAGCGCCTTGCCAAGTACGGTAAAAATGAACTGGATGCAGGTGAGAAGAAAACAATAGTGATGAAATTCTTGGCGCAATTCAAGGATTTGATGATTATCATTTTGATGATTGCGGCAGTCCTATCTGTCGTGACAAGTGGTGGCGAGGACATCAGTGATGCGATTATCATCATGGCCGTTGTCGTCATTAATGCTGTCTTCGGTGTTTACCAAGAAGGCAAGGCCGAGGCGGCGATTGATGCCCTCAAGTCCATGTCAACACCGCTTGCCCGTGTCCGACGGGATGGTCACGTGGCAGAACTATCTTCGGATTTATTAGTTCCCGGCGATATTGTGAGTTTGGAGGCGGGCGATATTGTCCCAGCTGATATGCGCTTACTCGAAGTCAATTCTCTTAAAATTGAAGAGGCAGCCCTGACGGGGGAATCTGTCCCAGTTGAGAAAGATTTGGCGGTCGCTGTGGCTGCGGATGCTGGCATTGGGGATCGTGTCAATATGGCCTACCAAAACTCAAACGTGACGTATGGTCGTGGTCTGGGGGTTGTTGTGGCGACAGGGATGTCGACCGAAGTCGGTAAAATCGCCTCAATGCTCCAAAACGCTGAGGAAACAGATACACCACTGAAACAAAATCTGAATAGCTTATCGAAAGTGTTGACCTATGCGATATTGGTGATTGCGGCACTGACGTTTGCCATTGGGGTATTGTTTCAAGGGCATCCACCCCTTGAAGAATTGATGACCTCAGTTGCCCTAGCTGTTGCGGCTATTCCAGAGGGCTTGCCGGCAATCGTGACGATTGTGCTGGCGCTTGGGACACAGGTTTTATCTAAGAAGAATGCCATCGTTCGTAAACTGCCAGCTGTTGAAACCCTCGGATCGACTGAAATCATTGCCTCTGATAAGACAGGGACATTGACGATGAATCAGATGACTGTCGAAAAAGTCTTTACCAATGGTCAATTACAAGATGCGACAGATGAGATCTCATTTGATGATATGACTTTACGGATCATGAATTTTGCCAATGATACCAAATTTTCACGCGATAACAAATTGATTGGTGATCCAACTGAAACGGCGCTTGTTCAATACGGGATTGACCATAACTATGATTTACGTGAGGTCTTGAAAGCTGAGCCACGTGTTGGTGAATTACCCTTTGACTCAGATCGGAAACTCATGAGTACGGTGCATAAAATCACAGATAACGAGTACCTCGTTGCTGTCAAAGGTGCACCAGACCAACTCCTGAAACGCATTAGTAAGAAAATGGTCGGAGACCAAGTTGTCGATATAACACCAGCTGATCGGGATGAAATCTTAGCCCTGAACCAGTCGCTTGCTAAACAAGCGCTGCGGGTGTTGATGATGGCTTATAAATACGACAGCCAATTCCCAGTGCTGGAAAGCGAAACACTTGAAAATGAGTTAATCTTTGCTGGATTGGTTGGGATGATTGATCCTGAGCGTAAAGAAGCAGCAGAAGCTGTTCGTGTAGCTAAGGAAGCAGGAATTCGCCCGATCATGATTACGGGAGACCATCAGGATACGGCTGAGGCTATCGCCAAACGGTTGGGTATCATTGATGAGGGCGACACAGAGGATCATGTCTTTACAGGTGCCGAACTCAATGAGTTATCTGATGAAGCATTCCAAAAAGTGGTGACCCAGTATTCAGTCTATGCGCGTGTGTCACCAGAACATAAGGTTCGGATTGTGAAAGCTTGGCAAAATGAAGGTAAAGTCGTTGCCATGACAGGTGATGGTGTCAATGATGCACCAGCACTTAAAACAGCAGATATCGGGATTGGTATGGGAATTACCGGAACAGAAGTTTCTAAAGGTGCTTCTGATATGGTGCTTGCGGATGATAATTTTGCCACGATTATTGTGGCGGTCGAAGAGGGGCGTAAGGTCTTCTCAAATATTCAAAAAACGATTCAGTATCTGCTTTCTGCCAATACGGCAGAAGTCTTGACGATCTTCCTTGCGACTTTACTTGGCTGGGATGTCTTGCAGCCTGTTCACTTGCTTTGGATTAATCTCGTGACCGATACGTTCCCAGCGATTGCCCTCGGTGTCGAGCCGACTGAACCGGGTGTGATGTCGCACAAACCACGTGGTCGTAAGGCCAACTTCTTTAGTGGGGGTGTTCTCTTTGCCACAATTTATCAGGGGCTGTTACAAGCCGCATTGGTACTCGGTGTCTACGGCGTGGCGCTTATTTGGCCAGTTCATTCAGGTGCTGAAATGCACGCAGATGCGTTGACAATGGCATTTGCCACGCTTGGTTTGATTCAACTTTTCCATGCTTTCAATGCCAAGTCAGTTTATCAATCTATTTTGACGGTAGGGCCATTCCGCAGCCAGACTTTTAATTGGTCCATTCTTGTGTCATTTATCTTACTTGGTGTGACGATTGTCGTGCCAGGGTTTAATAAGATATTCCATGTCACGCATTTAGATGGGTATCAGTGGGCGATTGTATTTGCCGGCTCATTTGCCATGATTCTCATCGTTGAAATTGTTAAAGCGATTCAACGTGCCATAGGCTTGGATAAATAATTGATCTTCATGCCGAAAATCCTTGCTTGCTAAGACAAGGATTTTTTGTTTAGGATGACAGGATTTAAAAAAAGTCGTTAATTTTGTAACCAAATCAGTTTTCGTTCGTTATATATGTGAAAGGAGGCGCAATGACGATTAGCAGATACGAGAAAATTTTGATGACTTATGCATCCGAGATTCAACGGTATTTGATAAAGATTGGTGCAAACCCAGCAGATGCACAGGATATTATTCAAGATGTCCTTGTCAAATTGATTCAGGCGGATTTAGTGATGGCACCAGATAAATTACGGCCGTGGCTCTATCGCGTTGCTTTAAGTCGTTTTTACGATCTCTATCGGCGAGCGAAACGTTATCAAGCGATTTTATCAGAGCAGTTTTATTTAATTTATGAAAATGAGACTGATGTGACTGATGATCGAAAGTGGCAGTTAGACCAAGCTTTGAAAAGTTTGGATGATTATCAACTAGCACTCCTGACTCACTACTATCAGGACGAGCAGTCAGTCAAGACGATTTCAACGATTTACCAAGTTTCTCAAGCTAAGATCAAAACAGATTTGTATCGCATACGGCAGAAACTCAAACAAGAAATGGAGCGAGAAGATGAAAACAAGTGAAGGCTTTAATCAATTGATTAAAAAAGAAAAAAGAAAAAAATTACTCAAGACGATCGGGATTTCGGCGGTGACCACCTTTGTTTTATTTGGCGTTGGCATGACTGCGATCAACAAGCGCATGGCAGTGCAATATAAAAAAGCTCAGGAGAGCGCTAATATCACAGACATGATAGAATCGCCTAATATTATCTCCACCTCACAATATTTGAGTGTCTCAGGTCGGATGACTTCTCAATTAAAAAGCGAACGCTTTAAGAATATAGATGGCTATCTAGTGGCAACAACGCCTCTGGAAATTAATTTTGGTTTGTTTGGTGGCGGCTATTGTGAATTTAATTCTCCTTTGACGACCCCGATTTCAAAAACCAAGGATATAGGTGTTTTTAGTCGGGACAATGGGGAGAAAGTTCCGTTATTCTTCAACCCAAATGTTAAGAAAAGCGATCGTCATCCTGATGCAAAGGCGACTCATGAAGCTGATAGTCTGTCCAATTTGCAAAAACATGTGGCAGAGGTAGCCATCACTTTTAAAGAACCGATGACTTATGCTGAAATTCAAGAAAAACTACCTAAAGATATCCTGATCAATTGGTATTGGTTGGGCAGGGCAAGTAATCAATTGTCTGCGCTAGAGGGAACAAAAAAGGTGATTGGCATTAATGCCAACGAAAAAGGCGAACTTGATGCAAGTCCACTCCAGACGCAGCAGTCATCAAATTGGCCATCGTCCCAGTATAGCGCCTTTGTTGCAGCTGTTAAAAAAGCCGCTGAGACGCGTAATTATACAATTAATGGCGTTAATATTTATCAAGACGCCCTCAAACAAGTCAAAAAGTATCCGACTTTAGACAAGGCTAAGTTCTCAGGTGTCCTCGTCAGTGGTCGGACAGAAAATCTGGCGCAATTAGATGAGGCACCTTATGTTTATGCGACAAACGTTGGGCTAGAGGCAGAAATATTACCTTATATTGACCCTAGCAAATAATCATTGATTGGATGAAGCGCAATAGACTGAATCAAGTATCAAGCATGTCTTGGTACTTTTTTTGTCGAGCAGAGAAAGAGTTAAACAAAAAGTTTGACCATAGTTGACCAAATAGGTATAATAAGGATTAGAGATAAGATATCTCTGGCAATACAATAACATCATCTTCTGAAATGGGAGGGAAAACAGATATGCAAATTGACAAAATGACAACGGCTTTACAAAGTGCCTTAGCTGAAGCGCAAAAAATCGCACAGGTCAGGCAACATCAAAATATTGAAATCGCACACCTTTGGAAATTCTTAATCCAACCAGGGCAGTTTGCCCATGATTTTTATCGAGATTTAGGATTAGACTTGTCCGCTTTTGAAGCAGTGATTGATCAAGAACTAGACAAAATTTCTGTCGTGACAGGAACGACTGTCGCCTATGGTCAAAATCTAAGCCAAAACTTGTTTCATCTATTTAGCAAGGCGGAACAGACAGCTGAGGCTTTAAAAGACGAGTATTTATCGACTGAAACAGTGCTACTGGCGCTCTTTTCACAGCAACACAATTCATTAACGCAATACCTGAAAAATCAAGGGATTACGGAGGAAATGGTTAAAGAAAAAATTGAGCGCATGCGAGGAGGTAGTAGCGTGACAAGTCAAAATCAAGAAGCGCAATATGAAGCACTAAAAAAATACGGTGAGGACTTGGTCGAAAAAGTTCGTGCCGGTAAAATGGATCCAGTTATCGGACGTGATGAGGAAGTTCGTGATGTCGTGCGGATTTTATCTCGTAAGACGAAGAACAACCCCGTCTTAATTGGTGAACCGGGTGTTGGTAAGACAGCGATTGTTGAGGGCTTAGCCCAACGGATCGTTAAAAAAGATGTGCCAACGAATCTGCAAGACAAGACTATCTTCAGTTTAGACATGGGAGCCTTGATTGCTGGGGCTAAATTCCGTGGCGAGTTTGAAGAACGGTTAAAAGCTGTTTTGAATGAAGTCAAGAAGTCTGATGGTCAGATTATTCTATTCATTGATGAAATCCATACGATCGTTGGTGCTGGTAAGACAGAAGGGTCAATGGATGCGGGTAATCTGTTGAAACCGATGCTGGCAAGGGGTGAGCTGCATTTGATCGGGGCGACGACTTTAGATGAGTATCGTCAAAACTTTGAGAAAGATAAGGCCTTGGAACGTCGGTTCCAAAAAGTCTTGGTGCAAGAACCAACCGTTGAAGATACGATTTCTATCCTGCGCGGTCTAAAAGAACGGTTTGAAGTCCATCATGGCGTGAAAATTCATGATAATGCCTTGATTGCTGCAGCGACTTTGTCAAACCGTTATATTACCGACCGTTTCTTGCCAGATAAGGCGATTGATTTGGTTGATGAAGCCAGTGCAACGATTCGTGTCGAAATGAATTCTTCACCTACGGAACTTGATCAGATTACGCGGAAGCTCATGCAGCTAGAAATTGAAGAAGAAGCGCTGAAAAAAGAAACTGATGATGCGTCTAAAAAACGGCTTCTGACCTTACAAGAAGAACTTGCGAATACGCGTGAAAAAGCGAATCGTCTCAAAATGCGCTGGGAAACAGAAAAAGAAGCCGTTGAAGCGATTCATACCAAACGAGCAGAGCTGGAGCAAGCTCGGTTTGATCTGGAAAGTGCAGAAAATGACTACAATCTGGAACAAGCAGCAATCCTGCGACATGGGACGATTCCAAAACTTGAAAAAGAAGTAGCAGAACTTGAAACGGCACAAGAATCAGACGCTGGTAATCATCTGGTGCAAGAATCTGTGACAGACCAAGAGATTGCGGAAGTGATTGGGCGTTTGACAGGTATCCCAATTACTAAATTGGTCGAAGGTGAAAAAGAAAAACTGTTGCATTTGGCAGATACCTTGCATCAGCGTGTGGTCGGGCAAGATGAGGCGGTTGAGGCGGTCTCTGATGCGATTATCCGTAGTCGTGCAGGGCTGCAAGATCCAAACAAACCGCTTGGCAGTTTTCTGTTCCTCGGACCAACAGGTGTCGGTAAGACAGAGTTGGCTAAGAGTCTAGCTGAAAATTTATTTGATTCAGAAAATCATATGGTGCGAATCGACATGAGTGAGTACATGGAGAAACACAGCGTCTCACGGTTAGTCGGTGCCCCTCCGGGATATGTTGGTTATGATGAAGGTGGTCAACTGACAGAAGCAGTTCGTCGCAATCCTTATACGATTATTCTATTGGATGAGATTGAAAAGGCACATCCGGATGTGTTCAACATCCTCTTGCAAGTCCTTGATGATGGTCGTTTGACAGATTCAAAAGGTGTCGTGGTTGATTTTAAGAACACGGTCATGATCATGACGTCAAACATTGGCTCACGGACTTTATTGGATGGCATCACTGATGAAGGCGTGCTTGAGAACACAAGCAAAGAAGCTGTTCTAAATGAGTTGAAATTACATTTCAAGCCTGAGTTTTTAAATCGAATTGACGATACAATCCTGTTCACACCATTGACAGTGACTGTTGTCAAACAAATCATTGATAAGATTGTGGCACAGCTGTCTGAACGGTTATCACACCAAGAGATTCAGCTGGAATTGACAGCTGAAGCAATTGCATGGATTGCAGAAAATGCTTATGAACCAGAATATGGCGCTCGACCAATCAAGCGGTTTATTACCAAATATCTGGAAACACCTCTGGCTAAAGCGCTTGTTTCAGGGAAAGTTTTACCTCATACGGTTATCTTAGTCGGATTGAAAGATGACCAGTTAGTCTTTGATACCAAGTAAAGATGTTTTGTTTTACAATTTTAAAAGACTTTGAATCTCGCTGAAAGGTGGGATTTTTCTTGCTTTCTAAAACTCTTGATATCTATATGTAGTAGGTCAAGGTTGTTTTTTATATCATTTAACACAATATCTAGTGATTGGTGCTTTACAAAGTTGAGATTGGATGATAGAATATATCTACAACTAATTTAGAAGATAGGTAGACCTTTATGATGGTATGGGAAACAATTGAAACAAGCAATAATACAATGGCAGTCGTCAAACGTGACGGTCGCCATTTGAATTTTGAGCCAGAAAAAATTTATGCCGCCTTGCGCAAGGCTTCTGATGAAGTCTTTCCCATGTCACCTGTTCAGGAAGTTAAGCTAGAGCATCTGACAGATAAAATCGTGGCGACGATTTTTGATCGCTTTGATAAGGATATTCAGATTTATGAAATTCAAAACATTGTGGAGCATGTGTTGTTGGATGCCAATGAATATCGTCTAGCAGAAGTCTATATCAACTACCGGACGAGACGTGATTTTGAGCGTGCTCAAGCGACGGATATTAACTTTACAATTGATAAGTTGATCAACAAAGAGCAGGCGGTTGTCAATGAAAATGCCAATAAGGATAGCGATGTTTTCAATACGCAACGTGATTTAACAGCAGGTATCGTTGGCAAATCAATTGGCTTGAAAATGTTGCCAGCCCATGTGGCGAATGCCCATCAAAAAGGGGACATTCATTTTCATGACTTGGACTATCAGCCCTATGCCCCGATGACCAACTGTTGTTTGGTCGATGTCAAAGGCATGTTACGTGATGGTTTCAAATTAGGAAACGCAGTGATTGATAGTCCTAAGTCTATCCAAACAGCTGCGGCACAAATTTCACAAATCATTGCCAATGTGGCTTCGAGTCAATACGGTGGCACTTCGGTCAACCGAATTGATGAAGTATTGGCACCTTATGCCAAATTAAACTTTGACAAACATATGAAGGAAGCGGCAGAATGGGTGGTTCCTGAGAAATGGGAAGCCTATGCTCGGACTAAAACCGCTAAAGACATCTATGATGCCATGCAAAGTCTGGAATATGAAATCAATACCTTGTTTACGTCTAATGGCCAAACGCCATTCACAACCTTTGGTTTCGGTCTGGGCGAGGATTGGTATGCGCGTGAGATTCAAAAAGCGATTCTTCAAAACCGGATTAAAGGCTTGGGTAAAGATGGGCGGACGGCGATCTTCCCTAAACTCGTCTTTACAATCAAGCGTGGTCTCAATCTGACAAGCCAAGACCCTAACTATGATATCAAAGAGTTGGCTGCAATCTGTGCGACCAAACGGATGTACCCTGATATTGTCAGCTATGATAAAATCGTTGAATTGACAGGGTCTTTCAAGGCACCAATGGGCTGCCGGAGTTTCCTCCAAGGCTGGCAAGATGCGCAAGGGGAGGATGTGGTTGATGGTCGGATGAATTTAGGCGTTGTGACCCTCAACTTGCCACGGATTGCCCTCGAATCAAAAGGCGATAAGGACAAGTTTTGGCAACTCTTCTTTGAGCGGATGACGGTCATGAAGGATGCCCTCGTTTATCGGGTGGAGCGTGTCAAAGAAGCGACACCAGCTAATGCGCCAATCCTTTATGAAAACGGCGCTTTTGGTAAACGCTTGAGCCGGACGGACTCAGTTGATGAGCTGTTCAAAAACCGCCGGGCAACTGTTTCTGCTGGCTATATCGGTTTGTATGAAGTGGCGACAGCGTTTTACGGTGGGGAATGGGAGTCTAATCCTGAAGCCAAAGCCTTTACCCTAGATATCCTAAGAGAAATGAAAAAAGCGGCGGGGGATTGGTCTGATGAGTATGACTATCACTTCTCCATCTATTCGACACCGTCTGAAAGTTTGACCGACCGTTTCTGCCGACTAGATACAGAAAAGTTCGGAAGTGTCAAAGACATTACGGATAAGGAATACTACACCAACTCTTTCCATTATGATGTTCGTAAAAACCCAACGCCTTTCGACAAGTTGGACTTTGAGAAAGACTATCCCATCTATGCTAGTGGTGGCTTTATCCATTACTGTGAATACCCAATGCTGCAACAAAACCCGAAAGCCTTAGAGGCGGTCTGGGATTACGCTTACGATCGTGTCGGCTATCTGGGGACGAATACACCGATCGATCATTGCTATGCCTGCGGTTTTGAAGGGGATTTCAAACCAACTGAACGTGGGTTCCAATGCCCGAACTGTGGCAATAGTGATCCTAAAACAGTTGACGTTGTCAAAAGAACCTGCGGTTACCTCGGTAATCCACAAGCTCGCCCAATGGTCAATGGCCGCCACAAAGAGATTGCCTCACGTGTCAAACACATGAATGGGTCAGTCGGTCATTTGTCAGATGGCGCTTCCCTAGAAAGCGATGCGATTGATGCCGCAAAATCGAGATTCTTCAAGGCATAAACCTGCGCTTATCGGTGGGAATAGAGAAGAAGAGAGTCATCAGAAATACCCCAATGTCAGCAAAAGGCGCCTGAACTTTCATAAGCTCGGGCGCCTTTTGACATTTAGCGGACTAGTCGCCTATTAGCTAGCGCTAAAAACTCTAGGCGCTAGCGCTAAAATCGCTAGGAGCTAGCGTTAAAATCGCTAGGAGCTAGCGCTAAAAACTCTAGGAGCTAGCGCTGAAATCACTAGGCGCTAGCGTGCTAATCCCCTAGTCTTGTCGATTGGGGGTCACAAGAGCAGGCGAGCTTGAGGTGTGAGGGGTTTGGAGGGCAGGTAAAGCCGACAAACTCGGCTTTTTTTGGTATAATGTGGTCATGGAAAAGATTCTGGAAATTAAAAACTTAGTTTATCAATATGAGGCAGGTAGCGACAGTCTCGCCCTTAATGATGTGTCTTTTGATATTTTGAAAGGGGAGTGGGTGTCGATCATTGGGCGAAATGGGTCGGGTAAATCGACAACAGCTCGGCTGATTGATGGTCTGATGGCTGCCAAGTCGGGTCAAATCATCATTGCTGGTGAGACCTTGACAGAGGAGAATGTCTGGCGTTTGCGTCAAAAAATCGGCATGGTCTTTCAAAATCCAGACAACCAATTTGTTGGCTCAACGGTCGAAGATGATGTCGCTTTTGGTATGGAAAATCAAGGCGTCCCACGAGATGAGATGATTGAACGGGTGGACGCAGCGCTGTTGCGCGTTCAGATGCAGGACTTTAAAACAAAGGAACCGGCGCGACTATCGGGCGGTCAAAAACAGCGGGTTGCGATTGCTGGCATTGTCGCCCAACGCCCTGAGATTATTATCTTGGACGAGGCGACCTCGATGCTAGATCCTAAGGGACGTGCGGAGATTATCCGAGTCGTGCGCGAGATTAAGGCGCAATATGACTTAACTGTCATCTCGATCACACATGACATTGACGAAGCGAGCCTATCTGATAAGATTATCGTCATGAAAGATGGTCAGATCGATCAGATTGCTGAGCCGGCGACCTTATTTGTCAAGGATAACTTGACAGAGATCGGTCTGGACGTGCCTTTTTCATCGAATCTGGCTAGCGCGTTGCGCAATAAGGGACTGGCTATTCCTGAAACCTATTACACAGAAAGTGAGCTGGCTGATTTCTTATGGCAATCCATTTTGACAAAGTAACTTATACCTATCAGCCCGACACACCTTTTGAGAGTCGCGCGCTGTTTGACATTGACTTAGCGATTGCTGATGGTAGCTTTACAGCTTTGGTCGGTCATACCGGCTCAGGCAAGTCAACACTTTTACAACATTTAAATGCTCTCTTGTTACCGACTTCTGGGACGGTGACGGTCGATGAAACTGTCATCCAAGCAGATAGTAAGGCCAAGGCCGTCAAGCCTGTTCGTCAAAAAGTAGGGGTTGTCTTTCAATTCCCAGAGACACAACTGTTTGACGAAACCGTCCTCAAAGATGTGGCTTTCGGGCCGAAGAACTTTGGCGTTTCGCCGGCAGATGCGGAAGCTGTCGCGCGTGAAAAGTTGCAGTTGGTTGGGATTTCGGAAGCCTTGTTTGAGCGCTCTCCGTTTGAATTGTCGGGTGGTCAGATGCGCCGGGTGGCGATTGCGGGTATCTTAGCCATGAAGCCAACTGTTTTAGTTTTGGATGAACCAACGGCGGGGCTAGACCCTAAGGCCAGACAGGATATGATGGGCTTGTTTGCTAGTATCCATGCATCTGGCGTGACGACAATTCTCGTGACACATCTCATGGATGATGTGGCTGACTATGCGGATACCATGTATGTGCTAGAAAAAGGTAGGGTCATTAAGTCAGGGACACCACAGGCACTGTTTCAGGATCTTGAGTTTATGACGGCACATCAGTTGGGCGTGCCTAAGGCGACTCAATTTGCTTTGCACTTGCAAGCACGTGGGTTGCAGATTGACCAGTTGCCGATTACCCGTGCAGCCTTGATTGAGATGATGATGGAGGCGGCGAGTCATGGATAAATTGATTATTGGGCGTTATATTCCCAGACAGTCGGTCATTCATCGGCTGGATCCGCGGAGCAAGTTGCTTGCTATGTTTGCCTTTGTCTTTATCATTTTTTTGGCACAGGATGCAGTTGGCTACGGCATCTTAACAGCCTATACTTTTGTAGGCGTGGCGCTCAGTCGCATTAAGCTGTCCTATTTCCTCAAGGGCTTACGGCCCATGCTTGGTCTGATCTTGTTTACAGTGGTCTTTCAAATGCTGTTTACGACAGGGGGGGAGGTCCTTTTCCAAGTTTGGCTATTAAAGATTACGACTTACTCGGTGCAAAATGCCTTTTTTATCTTTATGCGGTTCGTCTTGATTATCTTTATGTCGACCTTGTTGACCTTGACAACGCCTCCTTTGACCTTGGCAGACGGGATTGAAACGGGTCTTGCGCCTTTGAGGAAACTCAAAGTACCCGTCCATGAAATCGGCTTGATGTTATCAATCTCATTACGCTTTATTCCGACATTGATGGATGATACAACGATGATTATGAATGCGCAAAAGTCACGTGGTATGGATTTTGGGGAAGGCAATCTGGTGCAGAAAGTCAAGTCAGTCATTCCGATTTTGATTCCGCTTTTCGTGTCTAGTTTCAGGCGAGCAGATGACCTAGCAATTGCGATGGAAAGTCGTGGTTATCAGGGCGGCGAGGGCAGAAGTAAGTATCGGATGCTGGCATGGCAAGGTCAGGATACGCTATTATTGTTGAGCTTAGCGGCACTTGCAGCGTTTCTCATCGCTTGGCGATTCTTTCAATGATGTACTGCCACTCGCCAATGTGTGTGTCGCAGATAAACGAAACTTTGATCACTAGATCTTAATTAAGGAGACCATATGTCTAATAAAATGAATGCACAGGAAATTATCCAATTTATCGCAAATGCTGAGAAAAAAACAGCTGTCAAAGTAACCTTTGAAGGCGAGTTAGCAGGGACAGTCCCGTCATCTGTGACCAAACTGGGCAACGTCCTCTTTGGCGATTGGACAGCTATTGCGCCACTCGTGGTCAATTTGACTGAAAATAAGGATTACGTTGTTGAACAAGATGGCAGAAATTCAGCAGTCCCTTTGCTGGATAAACGTGAGATTAATGCAAGGATTGAACCGGGTGCGATTATCCGTGACCAAGTCGAGATTGGTGACCAAGCAGTTATCATGATGGGCGCAGTGATTAACATTGGTGCTGAAATTGGCGCTGGGACGATGATTGACATGGGTGCGATTCTCGGAGGGCGTGCCATTGTCGGTAACAACTCGCATATTGGTGCGGGTGCAGTTTTAGCTGGTGTGATTGAACCTGCAAGTGCTGAGCCCGTTCGGGTCGGCGATAATGTCTTGGTTGGTGCCAATGCGGTGATTATAGAAGGGGTACAGGTTGGTGATGGTGCAGTCGTTGCTGCGGGAGCTATTGTGACAACAGATGTGCCTGAAAATGTCGTGGTTGCAGGTGTACCAGCCCGGGTCATTAAGACAATTGATGATCAAACCAAGCAAAAAACAGCACTCGAAGATGCCCTGCGCACGCTTTAAGCCAAAGCGCAAGGTGTTAAAGGCGGGTATCCAAAGGCAATATAAGACTTGCCTTTTTGTATGCATAACTACTACAAGATAAGGAGAGACTTATGTTAGATCTTATTGCGATTCGTCGGGCGCTTCATCAGATTCCCGAAATCGGCTTAGAGGAGTTTGAAACGCACGCTTATTTGATGGCAAAGCTCCAAGAATTGACAGCAGATAAACCTTTTGTTGCCATCAAGACATGGCAGACAGGGATCATTGTCAAGGTCAATGGCACAGCACCGGAAAAGACGATTGGCTGGCGGACGGATATTGACGGCTTACCGATTACTGAAGCAACGGGGCTAGACTTTGCCTCACGTCACGAGGGCCGGATGCACGCTTGTGGTCATGATATACACATGACTTTGGCAATAGGTATCTTAGAGGCCATGCTCATGACACAACCCAAAAATAATCTGATCTTTCTTTTTCAGCCTGCTGAGGAAAATGAAGCAGGTGGCATGCTCATGTATGAGGCAGGGGTATTATCTGGGGACTGGCGACCTGACGAGTTTTATGGGCTTCATATCCGACCGGATTTAAAGGTCGGAGAGATTGCGACCAATACCCATACTTTATTTGCTGGGACTTGTGAAGTTAAGATTAAGTTCAAAGGGACGGGTGGTCATGCTGCGTTCCCTCATCACGCTAATGATGCTTTAGTCGCAGCCAGCTATTTTATTACACAGGTTCAGACGATTGTCAGTCGAAACGTTGATCCGATCGAGGGCGCTGTTGTGACTTTTGGTAGCTTACACGCTGGTACGACCAACAATGTGATTGCTGAAACAGCACAGCTCCACGGCACGATTCGGACGTTGACCCAAGAAATGAATCTCCTGACTCAAGCGCGGATTCGGGCGATTGCCGAAGGTGTTGCGCTCAGTTTTGGTATCAGTGTCGATATTCAGTTGAGACAAGGGGGTTATCTGCCGGTAGAAAACGACCCTGACTTAGCTAAAGCCTTAATGACTTTCTTTGATCAACAAGAGGGGGTGACTTTGATTGATATCGCACCAGCGATGACGGGAGAAGATTTTGGTTACCTCCTGTCGAAAATCCCTGGCGTGATGTTTTGGTTGGGTGTTGAGACACCATATGCCTTGCATCATCCTAAGCTATCACCGAATGAAGCAGCGCTCGATTTTGGTGTCAAACAGATTACAGCTTTTCTTAAGCACCTTGCGGGAGGCTAATTGGTAGTCCTCATAAGAAAGTGATCGAATCACAATTTCGTTTTTAATAAATAAACGTTTGCAAAATAATAAACTATATGATATTATGAATGAGGTGGTGTTTTGCAAACGATTTCAATCGATTGTTAAAGAACATCTATGTAATTATTTTATTGCAATATCATTTCAACATGAAAGGAGAGCACATGGATGACGCACAAATGGCAGTGATTATGCCGTTAATTATGTACGGGGGCGAAGCAAAGTCTTCAGCTATTGAAGCGATTCAGGCTGCTAAAGCAGGAGATTTTGACAAGGCAGATGAACGTATCAAGGCAGCAGGACAAGCGATTGTGGAGGCACATCATGGCCAAACAGAGTTGCTAACAAAAGCTGCTAATGGTGAAGATGTACCTGTATCTATTTATATGGTACATGCACAAGACCATTTGATGACTGGGATCGCTTTTGTTGATCTTGCAAAAGAAATCATCGAGTTGTACAAGGTGATTGAAAAATAACCTTGTATTCAAAAGGAAGTTTTAATCAAAATTTTGATTAAAATGAAGGAGGAAATATTTATGAACGCATTACAACAGTGGATGGAGAAACATCTCGTCCCAGTTGCAGCTAAAATTGGTTCGCAAAAACATTTGGTTGCCTTACGTGACTCATTTGTTGGGATGTTGCCAGCAACAATGGTCGGAGCAATTGCTGCTTTGGTTTCAGCGATTGTGACGACAGTGCCAAGCGCAGTTCAACAGTTGGTTCAAGGACCAGCAGCAGCAAAAGCAGCAGCAGATGCTGGCAAGGCGTGGACACTGGCGAATACACCAGTTATCGGAGATCTTGCCAACATCTCAAGCCTTGTTAACCAAGGGACATTAACAATTATCGGTCTTATTTTTGCTTTCTCATGGGGTTACAACCTCTCAAAAGCTTACCAAGTTAATGAACTCGCAGGTGGTATTGTAGGGGCAGCAGCTCTTGTTGCTGGTCTGCCGAACATGCTCGGAATTGCAACTGCTGGTATTAGCCAAAAAGCAGTTGACCAAATCAATGCCAATATTGGTGCACAAGGTCTTGCAACATGGAAACCACTTTTTGCAGCTGGTCAGCTTGATGCAGGTGCTTACTTCACTGCTATTATCATGGGTGCTTTGGCAACGATTATTTATGCTAAATTGATGCTAGCTGATATCACAATTAAGATGCCAGATAGCGTACCACCAGCAGTAGCAAAAGCCTTTCTTGCGATTATTCCAACGATTGTATCAATTTATGTTGTGGCTTTCATCTACTATATTGTTAAAAAACTCTCTGGCGGCGATTTGATTTACTTGATTTCTAAGTATATCGCTGAGCCGTTCCAAGTTCTATCACAATCTATTGTAGCCGTTTTGATCGTGACGTTCTTCGTCTCACTCTTCTGGTTCTTCGGTATTCATGGTACTAATGTGTTGGGTGCGGCACTTGATGGTATCTGGGGACCACTTCAACTTAACAACATGGATGTCTTCCAGAAAGTGGGACTCCAAGGGGTTAAAGATTTGGTTGCGCAAGGTGCAACTAATAAAGCGCACGCTATTGATGGTCAATTCGTTAACCTTTGGGTACGCGGATCATGGGATGCTTACGCATGGTTTGGTGGTACTGCCGGCACGATTACCTTAATTATTGCCATCCTCTTGTTCTCTAAACGTGAAGATTACAAAACAGTTGCGAAATTGTCACTTGCACCAGGTCTCTTCAACATCAATGAACCAATGATGTTTGGTATGCCGCTCGTGTTGAACTCATTGTTCTTCATTCCACTCTTGCTTGCACCAGTGGCATCTGTTTCAATCGCCTATGCAGCAACGGCTTTACATTTGGTTTCACCAGTTGTCTTGCAAGTACCGTGGGTAACACCGCCATTTATCAATGCCTTTATGGCCACTGGTTTTGACTGGCGTTCAATTGTCGTGACAGCCGTGACCTTTGCAGCATCATTTGTGATTTGGTTCCCATTCGTTGTGGCAGCAAATTCTATGGAAGATCCTTCTTAATTAGTAAGAGGATTAGCCAAAGCATAGTATGCTATGCTTTAAAAATTCAAAAAATCTCGGAACAATCCGAGTGCGCCAAAGTTTCGCTTGGATAAGTTGGACTGGCGTACCAAATAGGGATGACGCCAGTCATCCCTATTTGATTTAAAAAATGTTAGAATAATAGGAAAGTAACTTAACCTATATCGAGAGGGGAAAAAATGATTGTAGTCAATATGGCAATGAAGCAAGACGATGTCATCGCTTTATTAACAGAAAATGGTTATCAATTTGTTGAGAAAAAAGGTATTCGACTCTTTTTTGAAGTTTCGGGTGATTTGGCAGAAAAAGCAAAAGCAGCCAAAGAATTGATTAAAGCAACCTCTTGGGGAATGGCTTTGTTCTTTAATGTAGCAGTTGTTGATTAATTGACAGAAAGGATTTGGGAGTGGCTAGGCGATCGTCGCGAGTTGTCCCAATAATAAAGATATGCAAAAATGGGGTTGGGGATTTGTATCCTTAGGGTTGTTGATTTTTATCACAACGATGCAAGGTAAGGCGGCGTTTGTTATTCTAAGCGTGCTTATCGTTTTAATAGGCGGCATAATGGTTAAAGTCGGTGACCGACAAGAAAAAGCTGCGCAAGAGATAGCTAGTAAAAAAGGAGGAGCTGATACAGATGGAAATCACTAAAACTCTGGAGGTGCCACGTCAGTTTATCTTTGAAAAGATAGTAGAGTCTGGCTTATACGATATTCAAAAATATACGGGCAAGCGCCCTAAAATATCAGCCTTAAAAGGATTTGAGTACAAAAAGCAATTTGGCTCAAAACAAAATCAAGCAGGGCGGATTAAGTTTGATGAAGTCGTGGAACCATCTGTCTATGCCTTTACGACGACAACGATTCGAAATACGTTTACGACACGTTGGGAATTGCACAAAATTGATGATCGAACAACGGATGTCGTGATTAGTGAGACAATGGTCTCAAAAGGTTTCTTGCAAAAAATCAATGATCAATTGATGTCGATTGGTCTTGGCTATTTCAAAAAACGTCAAATGCTCGCTATCTTAGATAGTATCAGTAGGTCTTATAACGGCTAGTCACCCTAAAAAGGAGAGAAGCATTTGATTCTCTCCTCACACAAAGAAAGGTTTTAATGACATGGAACACAAACAATTAGCAGCATTTCCAAATGATTTTCTCTGGGGCAGTGCGTCAGCGGCTTATCAAATCGAAGGTGCTTATGACGAGGACGGCAAAGGCTTGTCGGTCTGGGATAATTTCGTCCGCATTCCCGGCAAAACATTTAAAGGGACAAATGGTGATGTAGCGGTTGACCACTACCATCGTTATCAAGAAGATGTTCGGCTCATGGCAGAGATGGGCATGAAAGCCTATCGCTTTTCTATCGCTTGGACACGGATTTTCCCTAATGGGACGGGCGAAGTCAATGAAGCTGGTTTGAAGTTTTACAGTGATTTGATTGATGACTTGATTGCAAATGGCATCGAGCCCTTGGTGACCATCTATCACTGGGATTTACCACAAGCTTTGCAGGATGCTTACGGCGGTTGGGAGTCACGCCAAATCATTCCTGATTTCGTGGCATACGCTGAGACCTTGTTCAAAGCTTATGGCGATCGTGTCAAGTATTGGGTTTCTCTGAATGAACAGAACATTTTCACGCACATGGGGTGGCAGATCGCCACACATCCACCGGGCAAAAAAGATGAAAAACTGTTCTATCAAGTCAACCACCATGCCAACTTGGCTAATGCTGCGGTCATCAACAAATTTCATGAGCTGGGGATCAAAGGTAAGATTGGTCCATCGTTTGCTTACACACCGCAATATGCGATTGATTCAAATCCGCTTAATGTTCTGGCTGCGGAAAATGCGGAAGAATTGGGCGCGCACTTCTGGATGGACGTGTATGTTTATGGCGAATATCCGATTGTTGGGCTTAACTATCTCAAGGCAAAAGGTGTCGCACCTGTCTTTGAGGCGGGCGATGCTGAGTTGTTAAAATCGGCTAAACCAGATTTTATGGGGCTTAACTTCTATCAAACAGCGACGAATGCGTGGAATCCATTTGGGGGTGTCGAAAATAAAGACAGCTATCAAATGAATACAACAGGTAAAAAGGGCACTGCGAAAGATTCAGGCATTCCCGGTTTACAAAAAACAGTTGTGAATCCATTTGTTGAAACAACGAACTGGGATTGGACCATCGACCCAGTCGGCTTGCGAATTGCGCTGCGCCGGATTGCATCACGTTATCGCTTGCCAGTGCTCATCACTGAAAATGGTTTGGGCGAATACGATAAGCTTGAGGATGGTCAAATTCATGACGATTATCGGATTGAGTTCTTGAAAAAACACGTTCTTGCCATCAAAGAAGCGATTTCTGATGGGGTAGACGTGATTGGCTATACAACGTGGAGCTATACAGATCTGCTGAGCTGGCTCAATGGTTATCAAAAACGTTATGGCTTTGTCTATGTCGATCAGGATGAAACGATGACAGGGACGCTCAAGCGGATCCCGAAAGATTCTTATTATTGGTATAAAGCGGTCATCGCAACGAACGGCAGTGATGAAAGCTTGTTAAAATGAAAAAACGAAGTGTGGCGTAAACTCAGCGCCATGCTTCGTTTTTTGAATGAGCTGACAAGCTGCGAGGCTAGCGTGTAAAAAAAATAAAGTAAAACGCTTCCATTTTGAAAGAAAATTTGCTACAATAAGAATGTAGAGATAGGGAAGTTAAGGTTAGATTTGGAATTAGAGAGGCGGAACTAACCTTGATTATTGAAAGAGGTGATGCCGATGACAGATGAGACGTCGATCGCAATACCAAGTAAGTCTTCAAGTGTTTGAAGCGCCATCAAGTCACATGGCTAGTCGTCTTGAGTGACGGCAGGATGGCATTCACTAAGTAAGAACGAATGGTAATAGTAATAGGCGCACGATAAGATGTTAGCGTGCGGACTTGGTGACAAACTTGGTTGAACTAGCACAACTAGAGATAAACCTAGAGGTAGATAGGGTATCATCTGGTATTAGCGTTTAAGCAAGCGTAACACGTATTGCCAGCACGAAGTAAGTGTTGGCGTGTGAGTGCTTAAATACCAGAGGATGTTAATAGCGTATCACAGTGGTCATTGATACCTGACTTCTGGCGTTGTCCTAGCGGTGCTAATAATTGAAAAGGCGACAGATTGTCGCCTTTTCTGCTATAATAAAATCATGTCTACTCAAGAAAATGAGCTAAAAATTTTACATTTGAATGATTTGCACTCTCATTTTGAACATTATCCGAAGATTAAGCGCTTTTTTGCGGAAAGGTCGGCTGGCTTTTCCGATGTCTTGCGTTTCGACATTGGGGATAATGTCGATCGGTCGCACGCCCTGACAGAAGCGACACTTGGTAAAGCCAATGTTGAATTGATGAATGCGTTAGACTTGACCGCCGCTACAATCGGCAATAATGAAGGCTTAGGACTTCAAAAAAAGAGGCTCAACAGCCTCTACTCAGCAGCGAATTTTGAGATTATCGTGGGGAATTTCAAAGATAAGGGGCAGATACCTAGTTGGGCAATAGAAAAAAAGACAGTCACCACATCATTCGGGATGACGATTGATATTTTTGGCTTGACCGCCCCCTATCCGCTGGCTTATCCCCACATGGGATGGGAAGCGTTAGATCCGGAGTCGGTATTAGCTAAGCAACTGGCAGCATCGACAGCTGATTTTACGATCTTACTGAGCCATTTAGGTTGGCGCTTTGATGAAAAAGCTGCTAGCACCTTTGATCGTCTCAATCTGATTATCGGGTCGCATACCCATCATTTATATGAATATGGTAAATACATCAACGATACAATGATTGCAGCGGCAGGACGTTATGGCGAATATGTGGGCGAGATTACCTTGAAATTCGATGGGTCTTATCACTGCATTCAGTCAGAGATTGTTGCTGAGAATGTGCGACACTTGCCAACGCAAGTCGGGGATAAAGAAATGATTCAAAGCCTAGATGAACGTGGGCATCAGCTCTTACAAGGGGAAGTCATTGCACGTTTGCCGCATTCCCTGATGAACGAGTCGCCAGACTATGCCGCCTCACATTTTGTGGCAGAGGCCTTGGGGCAATACTACCAACTACCAGCAGTGTTACTCAATAGTGGCTTGATTGTTCAGGATATACCGCAAAATTTAACTTTAGATGCGTTGCATGACATCTTGCCCCACAGTATTCGGATGGTCAAGTTGACCGTCACTGGTACTGAGTTAGTGGCAATCATACGAGAACTCTACGATGTGGGCAATTATCTGAAAACGCAGCGGATTGTCGGAATGGGCTTTCGTGGCAAGGTATTTGGGGAGATTGTGATCTCAGGTCTGGTAGATGAGGCCGATCAAGTCCTTTATCAAGCGAAGCCAGTGATTGCTGAGCAAAGGTATGAGGTGCTTGTGCCAGATCAGTATTTATTTGCGAGCTATTTTCCGATTTTGAAAGGGTCAGGACAGGCAGAAATTCTATTTCCAAAATTTATGCGGGAAATTGTAGCAGATGAGTTGAAAAAGCGACCAACGGTTGAACACTAGACAAAGATTAATCAGAAGGAAAGAAACGATATGGCAAAAGTAATCCCAGAAGAAGAAAAAAATTACAATAAATTCCCCGGCGACCATGTGATTGTCCTAGATGATGTGGTCACGATTGGAGACAAGGTGTTTCATCTGGTCCATGATCACCAATCTGCATTTGATTCAGAGAAGCTAGAACAGCGTTATTCAGATATTTTCGCGAAATATGATTATATCGTTGGCGATTGGGGGCATGAGCAGCTGCGTCTCAAAGGCTTTTTCTCAACATCACGCAAAAAGATGCCAGATGAGTTGAAAATTTCGCGCCTAGAGGAATATATCAAAGAATACATGAATTTTGGAGCGGCTTTTTTCGTGCTCAAACGCATGAGAAGCAAGGATATTAAACGAGAGGAAGCTTTTTTGGAAGAAAAGGTTTACGAAGTTAAGACACCAACCGTAAACAAGTCCAAAAAAGCAGGCAACAAAATAGACGAGCCACACAAGCGGACGGACAAACGGACTCAGGCGCCTAAGGCTCAGGTTGTTCAAAAGGAAAAATCAGTCAAACGACACGACCCAATCGTCAAGACAGACACGCAGAACGTATCGGCTCAGCATACAAGAAATAAAAGACCGACTTTTGTGGTCAGGACTCGAAATAAGTGATAAACTCAAAAACTCACAAGCTAGCAAGGCTTTAAAGCCGATGTTAGCCCGTGAGTTTTTTAAGTGGGTAGCATGATCATTGCACCCGATAATAGTATAACTCAGCGGGGTAGTTTGCGGCATTCTGTGTGATGACCACTCTTGCTTTGCTTGTATCAGATTGGTCGCCATCAGGGTTTGAGAAGCCGATTTGAAATAAGCCTAGTGCCGCGATTGCTCGAAAGTCGCCATTTTGGCTGCTGCCATAGTTCGCATAGGGGACAGTCGAAGTGGCGCCTGAATCTTGGACACCTTTGATACTTGTCCCTTTATCAGTCGTCCCATCAAGATTAATGATGAGGGTCTCCCCGTTCCCATTTCGCCACTCGCCAGCTAATGAGCTGAAGTCGTTATGATTGATGGCATCAATATTTAAATCTTGTTCAGCGATTGGTGCGGCAGTTGTGGGGTGTTCAGTGGTTTCAGATTGAGTTGGGGGTGCCACTTCCGAAGAGGCTTGCGTCACAGTGCTTGTCTTTGGCGTGCTTTTTGAAATTTTGCTCGCCTTAGCAGTCGGGTCACTTGCCTTGTGATTCGCACAAGCCACAAGCAATAAGCTGGCACACACGATACCGCCTAAAAGAATTGATTTTTTCATGATGTTCTCCTAACATTTGACTGTTGCGCTATTTTTATTATAACACCTTTTACAAGGAACAAACGGTTGAAATATAGAAGGGATTATTCTGGTCTCATCTTTGTCAGACCACACGTTCACGTTGCGGTTGCCAAAGTACTGGCTGATGTTGTTGCCACGACAAAGACAAGCCAAAGTGTTCAATCATTTTCATGCCTTTGTCATGTGTTGTCTGGAGCTCGTTTACATTTAAAGATGGAATAGGGTATAATAGACACATGACTAAAACTATTGAAACAGAAGGGCTGAAACCCTCTATCTACGGCTTGACACGAGAACAACTCATTGCTTGGGTGATTGATCATGGCGCCAAGAAATTTCGAGCGATGCAAATTTGGGACTGGCTCTACAAGAAAAGAGTCCAGTCTTTTGATGAGATGACCAATATTGGTCAAGCCTTTATCGAGCAATTGCAGGCAACTTTTGTGCTGAATCCGTTACAACAAAGGCAAGTGCAAGAGGCCAAAGATGGCACGGTCAAATACCTGTTTGAATTGCCTGATGGGATGTTGGTCGAAACGGTCTTGATGCGCCAAAAATATGGCTTGTCAGTCTGTGTGACGACACAAGTCGGTTGTAATATAGGCTGTACTTTTTGTGCCTCAGGGTTGATCAAAAAACAACGTGATTTGACGGCGGGAGAAATCACGGCGCAGATTATGCTGGTACAACAATATTTTGATGACAGAGCTAGAGACGAGCGAGTCAGCCATGTTGTCGTGATGGGGATTGGCGAGCCTTTTGATAATTATGACAACGTGATTAACTTTATCAAAACGATTAACGATGATACCGGCTTAGCTATTGGCGCGCGGCATATCACGGTCTCAACATCTGGTTTGGCGCACAAGATTCGGGAATTTGCGGAGACGGGGCTACAAATCAACCTCGCCATCTCACTCCATGCGCCCAACAATGAGGTTCGCACGAGTATCATGCGCATCAACCGTCAATTTCCGATTGAAAAATTATTTGAAGCCATTGATTACTATATCGAAGTGACCAATCGGCGCGTGACTTTTGAGTATATCATGCTCAGCGGTGTCAATGATTTGCCAGAACACGCCCGAGAATTAGTGGCACTATTGAAAGATAAGAAAAAGCTAGTCTATGTCAACTTGATTCCTTATAATCCAGTGAGTGAACATGATCAATATAGCCGCTCGCCAAAAGAGGCAGTTCTGAAATTCTATGACATTCTCAAAAAAGGGGGCATTAACTGCGTGATCCGTCAGGAACACGGGACAGATATTGATGCAGCCTGTGGGCAACTTCGGAGCAAGACGATGAAGCAAGATCAAGCCGACACCAAGCCCTTTGATGCCGTGACCGTTGGCTTCGAGGCGAAGATCAAGTAATCGCCACATCAAAAAGGTATTCTCGCCTACCGAGAATACCTTTTTATATCACGGGTTCAAATGCTTCCTTAAATAGAACGAGTTCTACAAATAATAGAACAAGTTCTACTAAAAATAGAACGAGTTCTACAAATAATAGAACAAGTTCTACTAAAAATAGAACGAGTTCTACAAATAATAGAACAAGTTCTACTAAAAATAGAACGAGTTCTACTAAAAATAGAACAAGTTCTACAAATAATAGAACGGGTTCTACTAAATATAGAACAAGTTCTACAAAATATAGAACCAGTTCTACTAAATACAGAACGAGTTCTACTAAAAATAGAACGGGTTCCACTAAATATAGAACCAGTTCTATAAATAATAGAACTCATGCTACCAAGAATGAAAATAAGCGGGAGCATCATGTGATGTCCCGCTTATATTGCTTCATCTTGAGGTGTTTGAGATAGAAAAAACCATCCCCGTTTGGGATGACCTCTAAGCTCGCTGAGACAACTATCACAGCAACTCAAAAAGCTGCCTAAGGGCGACTTCGCTTAGGGATTTTCTAAGAACGGCTTTCAAGCAAGCAAAAACAAACACGACTAGATTAATTTCTGGTCATGTTCGATAAATATCCAAATCAAAAGCAACTCGCAACCCATTGATCAGCCGTTGCCAGTTGTCTACTTCTTGTATGTCATCAAATCAAAAATAAATCTTCTGCTCGGAGCTTACTTGTGATTTGAGATAGGCGTAGAGCGCCTCATAAGTTTGAAGGTCATAGTAATCTGGATGCTCAAAATTTAAATAGATAATCTGGTCCTCACCGACCTCGTTTTCTAAAAGTAATCCCCGCAACAGCAGCAGTAAATAGCTTTTACCAGACCCTCTGACCCAGTGATCACTTTGATAAATGCTGTATTAATCATTGGTTTTAACCGTTCCAGATACAAGTCACGTTTAAACATAAATTTTCTCCTAACTGAAAGTTTATAGAATATGATAGCATAATTTTCAGTTAACTGAAAAGATGACAGGTCGAAGTTGATCCGACAAGGTTTGAATCAATTGAAAGTGAAGTTTAAAATATTAAAGAGAGAAATTTATCTTCATAAAATCTGATTGATTGGCTGCTAGAAAGGGCGTGAAGCATTTGGCAAGCTATTTTGAAACGTGCTATCATCTGAGCGGAAATAAGTGTGAGCCTGTACTTAGCAGGCGAGACACGTCGAATTTGTCTCGGTTTTTTGATACCAAAAACACTGCTGTTTAATCGGCAAAGCCGTTTTGTACATTCAAAGTCACTTTGAATGTTGTGGGTTAGCGGTGCGATGATTGATGTCAGAGCATACCAACCTCCTTTTCAATCGGATAGGCTAAACGCGACTATTAGTATATCATCAAACAAGGGTTGTTTGAGTGTTTAAATGAGAAAGTCGGACTTTTTATTGTGAGATCAAGATTGACGGTAAGTCTTGATTGCCAGTCCAGAAAATCACGATCGAGGCGGGCGAGGTTAGGGGAATAAGAACTTCAGCCAAAAGATTGCTGGGGCAAGTTTTTTAAAGGCTCAAGAGGGGGTGTCTCTTGAGCTTTTTTGTGAGCCAATGCAAAGTCGGGGGTGGTTTGATCGGTGTGGTATTTTTCAGCTTGCGGGGCTGGTCAGTTCTTTTATCAATGACTTGCAATTTGCCTTTGTATAAGGTAACGATAATTACTATCACATTATCTAAAAAAAAACTCATTTTAAAGTTGACAAATTAAAATGAAAGCGTTAAAATGAAATCATATTAGTAGAACTAGCTTTAAATAGAAGTTTGTGAACAAGCTGAGGAACTGCTAGTATCAGCCTTTTAGATATTATTTTAGAATTGTCTAAAAATTTAAGGTGTTGTAAAAGGTGGTGTGTCTGCTAGGTCACGAGATCATGGTTTCGGCTATCAGATACAGTGAAGAAGATTATTAAAGTAGGGGGGACCTATATCATGAAGAAAACACGCACAAAAAAAGCGATGGCCGTTCGATCGGATCGTGCAAGAGAAAATCAAGCTCTGCCTAGCAGGCCTAACCGCATGTATTGGGCGGTTTATGATGAATGACAGGCGATCGGAATCGTTGACGCATTCGCCGATGATTGACCGTGTTCCGACCCTGTTTGCAAAAAGGGGTCAGGAATACGTGGCAAAGTTCGGTAGTGGTCAAAAATAATGCAAACAACACAAGGAGGTTGAATATGAGTATCAAGAAGAAAAAATCTCAGAAAGTGATGTCTTTAGCGATGCTAGGTATTTTGTTAGCGCCGGATATGCTGACTGAAGCACAAATCATTGATGAGTTTGACACGACAGATGGTAAAAAAACCTACCATCACAAGGCTGCCGATAGCGCCTCTGATGTGCCAGTAAATGTCTTGGCAAATCCAGAAGCTTATAGCTATGTTCAAAAAGTCATTCAAGGTGAGACGATTTACACAGATGATGGCGATTTTGCGAAGACGCAGTCGAATTTCAAGGAAGAAGCGCCAGTTAAAGATGGCGACAGAGTAGACACGAAAGATAAAGCTGAAGCCGAAAAGGCAGATGCCGACTACACCACGGATCGCAAGGATTCTGGAAATGTAGGCTACGCTGAGGCAAAAACTTACTTAGACGATTTAATTGCCGGCAACTACAATACTTTCGATATTGAAAGTGCAGACGATTTGGTAAAAGCTGACAGCACTGAAACGAAAGATAAAGCTACAGCTATCGCTAAAGCCGGAGAGGATCACTATACCACAGAACACCTCTCAGACAACGCAGATATTGCGTCGACCGGTTTAACTTTCAAAGGCGCAGCTGGGCTGATTGCTAGTTTGGAAGACGAGTATGCGGAACTGGATTCAGATTTGATTCCGGATTCTACCGTGGAAACTAACGTTAAAACTGATGCTGAGGCCGCAGGCAATTATCGCACGGAAGCACTCCCAGAAAACGAAGATACGACTGGTTTAACTTTCAACGCAGCTAACGCCCTCATTACCAGTTTGGAAGACGAGTATGCGGAACTGACAAAAGGAAAGACAGGTTCTTCTGTTTCCACGAATGATAAAGATGAAGCGATAGCTGCAGGCGATTATAGCACGACAGCACTCCCAGCCGACGAAGGTACGACTAATTTAACTTTCAACGCAGCTAACGCCCTCATTAC
>JAISXW010000028.1 GCA_031270325.1 Streptococcaceae bacterium | reverse complement strand
GTTCTACAAATAATAGAACGAGTTCTACAAATAATAGAACGAGTTCTACTAAATATAGAACGAGTTCTGCAAATAATAGAACTCGTTCTACCAAAAATGAAAGTACGTGGGAGCGTCATGTGATGTCCCACTTACCCTCGAACAGTAAAAGTCCTTTACAACACGACAAAATGGTGCAGCCTAAAACAGAATCAGCGCCCAAAAAAGCTATTCTCATCAAACTGAGAATAGCTTTTTCGATGATCTACGGCTAAGCGCTCAAAATACTTATCTATCCGTTTATTTTCTATCTTTACCATACCGTTTTTGACGGAAATCATTTTGACGCACTTCCATTACGACAGGCAAGACAACGGGACGACGTTTGGTTTGATCATAGAGAAACTTACCGAGCGTATCCCGAATTTCAGACTTAATTTCCGCCCAATCAAAACTATCGCCAGCCAGATATTCCCTGACTTTTTCATCAACTTTGATCGCTGCTTCCTTCATCAGATTACGAGAGTTTTTCACGTAAACAAAGCCACGGGTATGGACTTTTGTTTTACTGATAATCTTTTTATCATGTTTAGAAATCGTGATGACGGCGATAAATATCCCATCTTCACTCAAGATTTTGCGGTCACGCAAAACGATATTCCCAATATCACCGACACCAGAGCCATCAATCATGACATTATCTGCTGGTATCACACCACTAGGTTCCAGATTGCCATCCGCATCAAAAGTAATCACTTCGCCTCTTTTGGCAATAAAGATATTCTCAGGCAAGATACCGACTTCCATCGCCCGTTCCGCATGCGCGTGTAATTCTCTGTATTCCCCTTGAATAGGTATCAAGTTTTTCGGTTGCAGGATATCTAACAAGAACTGTAAATCACGCGAATTGGCATGACCTGATACACGCAAATCGCTTGATAACATTCTCATGATCCCGCCAGCACGGTAGACAATGTTTTCTGTCTTGGCAATTGTCGTTTCATAGGAAATTGTCGGACTTGTAATCGTATAGACCAAGTCGCCTTCCTTGATTTTGACAAAGCGATGCCGACCGGCTGCCATATCTCCCAATGTTTTGAGAGGCTCTCCCATTCGACCTGTTTCCAAGATCAAGACTTCATGGTCTTCATAGTTGTTGAGATCTTTCGGATCAATGATCATCTGCTCATCTTCAATCCGCAATTTGCCCAAGTCGCTAGCAGTCTTAACAATCCGATCTAAATCATGTCCAGTAAAGGCAATATGACGTCCTAATTTGATTGCACTGTCAATCACTTGCTGAATCCTTGCCAAGTTTCCAGCAACCGAGGCAATGATCACCCGACCTTCCCAGTCCGCAATCGTATCAAAGATTTTATCGGCAATCTCTGATTCACTAGCAGGTTGAAGATTGGTCAGCGCATTAGCTGATTCACTCAAAAGTGCCAAGACACCTTGTGAACCGATCTCGGCTAAACGGCCAATATTGGTCTTATAGCCTTTGCCAACGGCTGGATCAAATTTGAAATCACCCGTATACACAATATTACCATCTGATGTCCCGACCACAATTCCCAGACTTTCCGGAATCGTGTGTGTCGTTGCAAAAAATGAAATGACTGCCGACCCAAAATCAATTTCTGTGGCCTCATCTACGATATGGAAGTCATCAAACTTCTTACTGCCATCAAAGTTTTTGACACTAATCTTAGCCAGCTCAATCGTTAATTGACTTCCAAAAACCGGCACTGTGACTTCTGACAAGAGGTAGGGTAAGGCACCAATCGAATCAGGATGACCATGTGTGACAAAGATACCCGCAACACGATCAGCATTTTCCGCGAGATAAGTCAGCTCTGGTATCACAAAATCAACACCTAGCATCTCCGTTTCAGGATATTTCAATCCAGCATCCAAGACAAAAATCACATCGTCAACTTCAACGATATACATATTTTTACCAAACTCACGCACACCACCAAGTGCCGCTATTTTTATTTGACTCATTATTAATTACTCTCCAGTCGTTACGCTTTTTTTAAAATCAAAAATCGGAACCGTGCAGCTCCGACTTATCTTGTACAGTTACACTTACTATCTAATAGTGTATCATTTATTCAGCTTTATATCAAATCTCTTTACCAAGATGTGCAATAATCACTTGGCTTTCCTCTGCTGTGGCTGCAACAAGTGGCAGGCGTAATGGACCAACATCAAATCCCCGATGATTCAAGACTGCTTTGACAGGAGCTGGACTGGGTAGGGAGAACAAGGCCTTAACCTGTGGTAAAAGCTGCCCTTGAATCTGGGCTGCGCCTTTAATGTCTCCACTTGCTAACTTTTCAAACATCTGATAGAAGTCATCCCCATTGGTGTGCGCCGCCACTGAGATGACACCATGAGCACCGAGGGCTTTAGCATGAAAAGCCAAACCATCTTCGCCCGTATAAATCAAGAAATCATCTGGTGCACCAGTAATCAAATGAGTAATGTTATCAACACCTGTGCATTCTTTAATGGCAATAATATTGGGATGTTGCGCTAAACGCAAGCTTGTTTCGGGTGTCAGCTGTGCGACTGTGCGACCCGGCACATTATAGAGAATAATCGGCAGGTCACTACTATCGGCAATCGCTGTAAAATGCTGAAAAAGACCTTCTTGACTAGGTTTGTTATAGTAGGGAACAACTGCAAGTCCCGCTGCGAAACCGCCAAAGGCTGCGACTTCCTGCGTAAAAATGATCGAATCTCGTGTATCATTAGTTCCAATGCCAGCAATCAACGGGACACGGCCGGCAACAATTTCCTGAACAGCTTGAAATAAAGCGAGTTCTTCATCATGGGTCAAGGTCGGCGACTCTCCTGTCGTCCCCGCCAAGACAAGACCTTGCGTATGATGGGCTAACAAATATTCAATCAACTTGGGCAAGGCTTCAAAATTAATCTCGCCATTTGCCTTAAATGGCGTAACTAAAGCAGTAATAATCTGGGCATTTTTTAATTGTTCTAAAGACATCTCTTCTCTTTTCTTCCGCTTTTAGCTGTGAGTACAAAAACAGCCTTGATCTAATCAAAGGCTGTCGAGTTCGTCAAATGATGATTTGATTAGCTCCCCTTTTGCCTTATACTCAACAGGCAAAAGACAGTTCGCAAGATTTAACTCAACGACCCAAGCACAGTTTCTGTGGCAAAACGATACTTTCGGCAGCTACGCCGCCTGATCGTGTCCTCGTGTTCCACCACTCAACGACCATTCTTCATAGCTGCAACCTCTAATGTTTGTTCCAATTGTAACATATTATTTGAATGGCTGTAAAGTCTCAGCTTTAATCAACCCACGATCAATACCTGACACAAGCGCGAGATAGAACTGACTTTCACAACCAACAACCTATCCTGACAGCCTAGCTTTCGTTCCAATCTTATCGCAGCTCCATGCTCAAGCGATGCTGCTCGGTGCTCGAGTAGTGCTGCTCTAAGCTCGGATAGTTCTGCTCGGTGCTCGAGTAATTCTACTCTAAGCTCGAGTAATTCTACTCTAAGCTCAAGTAATTCTGCTCTAAGCTCAAGTAATTCTGCTCTGGGCTCGAGTACTTCTCCTCGGTGCTCGAATAGTTCTCCTCTAAGCTCGAGTAATTCTGTTCTAGGCTCAAGTAATTCTACTCTAAGCTCAAGTAATTCTGCTCTGGGCTCAAGTAATTCTACTCTAAGCTCAAGTAATTCTGCTCTGAGCTCGAGTAATTCTACTCTAAGCTCAAGTAATTCTGCTCTGGGCTCAAGTAATTCTACTCTAAGCTCAAGTAATTCTGCTCTGGGCTCAAGTAATTCTGCTCTAAGCTCAAGTAATTCTGCTCTAAGATCAAATATTTCTGCTCGGAGCTCGAGTAATTCTGTTCTAGGCTCGAGTGGTGCTGCTCGGAGCTCCGTCAACCTAAGGATTTTCGGAATATGTCTAACTGATCCTTATCTCACAGCAGGGTAAATTTCAGTTTCATAATCATTAGCGGTCATATCTTGACCTCCATACTTGACTAACGTTGGTGCATCAACTAACTGATAACCTCCTTGTCTTTTTTCATGTAATCAAACATGAAAAAAGACCGAATATCACAGTCTTTTAATGCAACTATTGCACAATCTTTTCCACCCTACATCACACGAGTGACTGATAAATTCAAGACTCCTTTAAATTAAGTCAAATTTCAAGTCGCTTGTGGCACGGACGAGACCGCGTTCGTGTAGAGTTTCAGCGATTTGAACTGAATTCCATGCCGCACCCTTGAGCAAGTTATCTGACACGACCCACATGTGAATGCCTTTTTCAACGTCCAAATCTTTGCGAATCCTACCCACAAAGGTTTCACGATGACCAGCCGCATTGACCGCTTGCGGATAAATTTGTTGGCTAGGATCATCTTCTAAAACAGCACCTGGGAATTTAGCAATGGCTGCCCTCACTTCTGAGATTGGTGCGACTTCTTTCGTTTCGATATAGACCGACTCTGAATGGGATAGGATCACAGGAACTCGGACACAGGTTGCAGACACTGCAAGTTGCGCATCTTCCATGATTTTCTTGGTCTCATTGGTCATCTTCATTTCTTCATAAGTGTAGTCATTGTCCGTGAAAACGTCGATTTGGGCGAGGGCATTAAAAGCGATCGGATAATGCTTTTTATCCCCACCTGCTGGGAGAATCTCTGCCTGAACGTCCTTAGGATCCTTGTGATCATTGACCACCTCACGAATCTCACGTTCTGTCTCAGCAATCGCTTTGGCGCCAGCGCCAGATACTGCTTGATAGGTAGAGACAATGATCCGCTCCAAGCCAAATTGTTGGCGAATCGGCTCGAGTGCGACCATCATCTGAATCGTTGAACAGTTTGGACAGGCAATAATCCCATTGTGTACCTCAAGTGCCGCCGCATTGACCTCAGGCACAACCAACGGCACGTCTGGATTCATGCGGAAATTTGACGTATTATCTACAACCACTGCTCCCGCCTTAACAGCATAAGGCGCAAATTTAGCAGATACCCCACCGCCTGCTGAAAACAGGGCAATGTCAATCCCTTCAAAAGAATCTTCTCTTGTTTCCTCAACAATAATCTCTTGGTCTTTAAACAATAATACTTTACCCGCAGAGCGAATCGTTGCGAAAAGTCGGATTTGCTTGATTGGCAGACTTGATGCCTCAAGCATCTTAATCATGCGACTTCCGACAGCACCAGTAGCCCCGACAACTGCAACAACGTATTCTTTTGACATGTGTTCATCCTCGTTTGAATTTTCTAAAAAATTTTAGTCCCTTTATTTTATCATCTTTCTAGCTAAAATAAAAGCCATTTAAAAGAAAGGCTCACAAATCAGGAAAGGATCTGACGACTGATGATAAGGCAAGTGGTCTTATTATCGCCAAAATACCACATTCAGCGAAGCATATCTCTAAGAGCTAGAGATAAGTCGGCACAATTTTTCACGCAAGACTGCAACATAAAAACACCCCTCGCCAATGGCAAGGGGTGTTTGAGCAACTATTTTAAAGATAGCCGTGCCAAGAAGTTCACATGTCTTGACAAGATTCCATCAATCCTTGACGGGCTAAGCCCCGAATCTCTCAGCGTAAATAAGGTACTTGCGTACCAAATCGACTCATCGCATAAATTCATTATAGGCTATTTTAAGGGATTAAGCAAGTACCACGACTAATCAACGTGCCAACGATTGCGTCAAACTCACTGTCTTGCGATCTAAATCAACGGTCACAGCCTGTCCGATAGGTAGGATAGCTCTTGGATGGGCATGACCAAAATTCATGTTGTAGAGAATGGGTAAGTCCTGCGCCTTTCCTAAGGCTTGATAAACTTGTTTGTAAGCCTCGTAAAACTGCTCATCTTGTGGTTTACCGACTAACAAAGCCGTAGCCTGCTTGAAAAAACCGACCGATGCTAGTCCCGCTAGTAAGACTTGGACACGCTCAGGGGATGGCTTTTCTTCACTCGTTTCCAAAAAGAGAATCTTACCTGCTGTGTGGTGAGGCAGGAGCTGATAGCGGGCGTTGACAGCTGCTTCGTCCTCATATCTACCACCCAAGACCAACTCCCCTAGACTTTCTAAACAGCCACCATAGAGTGCGCCTGTCACTGTCCCATCACCGTAAAGCACCTCGTACCCATGACTTTCCGGTCTAACTTGCCTATCCGTGCCGAATGCCTCCGGACCAAAGTCAGTTCTTTCCTCATACCAGATGGGACTTGAGAGAATATCCGGTACCTCGTCCGAAAACAAGTGGCGCACCCAGTCCGCCGTATAGGGTAACATCTCATCTGCCAATTCGCCAAAATCGACAATCGCAGATGGACCGTAATAGGTCGCAAGTCCAAGTTTTTGGAAGATCAGATGATTGATCGTCGTATCCGAATAACCCATGAAAATCTTTGGCTTTTCCGCAACAAGTTGACTAAAGCCCACATCCTCCAATAAATAGGAGACTGTGCGATAAGTATCGTCTCCACCAATGGCACACAGAATCATCTTGACCTCGTCTTGTGCAAAGGCCCACTTCAAATCAGCCGCACGAGCTTCCGGATGTGCTTTGATAAAGTCTAAGCCTTTCAAAGCATGCGGCGTATAAATGACTTGCAAGCCAAATCCTTGTAGGCGCTGTTCAATCAAACGCTTTTGTGCCGACATCACCCCTTCGCCCATTATCCCACTGGACAAAGAAATGATGGCAACGGTGTCTCCTTTTTGAAGTCTTTTCGGTATCTGCAAATTCATAACCTCCCTTTCTGTTAAGCTCTAGTTCGCAAAAAATGTACCTCTCACGATGTACATTTTTAATCCAGTTTATAAATCGTTATAGCGTTTGACAGCATTTTCAACGGTAAAGCCGTAGGCTTTGAAGATTTGGTCTCCGGGTGCTGATGCGCCCCATGTATCAATCGTTAGGGTGCCGCCTGTCAGACCGACGTATTTCCCCCAGCCAAAGCTTGTGCCGGCTTCGATTGCCAGACGTTTGGTTACAGCAGCTGGTAGGATTGCTTCTTTATAGGCAGCAGACTGCTCATCAAAGAGGTTTTGGGCAGGCATTGACACGACCCGAACATTTGTGCCTGATTGGGCAAGTGCTGCTTGAGTATCAAGGGCGAGTTTGACTTCGCTACCTGTTGCGATAAGGATACCATCTAGCTCAGCTGTATCTGATTCTGCTGAAATCACGTAAGCGCCATGATTAACCCCTGCCTCGGCCAGTTGCGCTGTGTGAGGGAGGACGGGCAAGTTTTGACGGGTCAAGATCAAAGCTGTTGGCCGCGTTGTTTCTGACACCGCACGACGCCATGCAGCAATCACTTCGTTGCCATCCGCAGGCCGAATGACATTAAGATTTGGCATGGCACGAACACTTGCTAACTGCTCGACCGGTTCATGTGTCGGCCCGTCTTCTCCGACCGCAATCGAATCATGCGTCAAGACATAAACAGTTGGCAGTTCTTGCAAGGCTGCCATCCGAACAGCTGGTAAGAGGTAATTTGAAAAGACAAAGAACGTTCCGCCATAAACACGAGTCCCACCATGTAGGGCAATCCCATTCATCGCTGCCGCCATGGCAAATTCACGCACGCCAAACCAGATATTACGCCCCGCATAGTTGCCCGCTTCAAAGTCTGTTTCCGCCTTAACCATGGTGTTGTTTGAAGCAGAAAGGTCTGCCGAGCCACCCCATAAATCAGGCATTTGTGCTGATAATTTTTGAATCGTATCTTGAGAAGTCACACGACTAGCGGCTGATGTCCCCAGCTCATATTGACCTAAGTCAAGCTCAGGTGTGACATTGCCAAAAGCATCCGCATACTGTTTGGCCAAATCAGGATAGTCCTGTGCATAGGCATCAAAAGTCTTGCGCCAGGCTAACTCAAGACCCTCGCCTCGTGCGCGAAGCGTTTCCGCAAAACGTTCGCTGACCTCAGCAGGTACAGTAAAGTCGGGGTAGTCCCAGCCGTATGCGGCTTTGGCAAAGGCAACGCCTTCAACACCTAATGGTGCACCGTGGACGCCTGATGTCCCTTGCTTTTCAGCACCAAAGCCGATGATTGTTTTAACTTCAATAATCGTTGGTTTAGCCGTTTCAGTCTTGGCATCGAGGATGGCTGCGGCAATCGCAGCTAAATCATTGCCATCTTTGACCAAAATGTGCTGCCAGCCATAAGACTCGAAACGCATTTTAATGTCATCTGGGAAAGATTTCGAGGTCGGACCGTCAAGAGAAATATCATTGCTGTCATAAAAGAGGACGAGTTTCCCTAATTTCAGCTGACCAGCCAATGATGCTGCTTCCTGAGACACGCCCTCCATCAAGTCACCATCGCCATTCAAAGCATAGGTATAGTGATCGACAATGTCATAGCCGGGACGGTTATAAGTCGCAGCCAAGTGCGCTTCTGCCATGGCAAGACCGACAGCATTGGCAATCCCTTGACCGAGTGGCCCAGTCGTTGCCTCAACCCCATCTGTCCAATTGACCTCTGGATGACCGGGTGTTTTACTGTCCCACTGGCGAAAGTTTTTGAGATCCTCGATCGAGACATTATAGCCCGACAAATGCAGGAGCGCATAAAGCATGGCTGAGCCATGACCAGCGGACAAGATAAAGCGGTCTCGGTTCGACCACTCTCGGTGCGTCGCCGGATTGACGTTGAGAAACTCACGCCAAAGGACATACGCCATTGGTGCTGCCCCCATCGGCAAACCAGGATGCCCAGAATTTGCCTTTTGGATCGCATCTATGGCTAAAGTGCGAATCGTGTTGACTGCTAAGTGATCAATATTGTCGAATGTCATGTTGTAGGAAAGCCTTTCAAATTTTAAGTCGTTATTGAAATTATAACATATTTTCTAAGGGAAGGTTCAGGAATAGCATGCGCCGCACACCCAAGACTTAAACCACTCATCAACCACAGAACAGAGGGCAAGCTAGTTCGGAATTAGAAAGTCCGAACTTGGAACTAGAACGACAGAATTCGGAATTAGAAAAACTTAGTTCGGAGCTCGGGATTTGATACTTTGAACTCCGAAGGCCGTGTGCCGAACTCCCTCTTTGATACGTTTAACTCCAACTCAGGAGTTCGGAACTCGGAAGTTGAAATTCTGAACCCGGACTTCCGAGTTTAGATCTCGGGATTTGCTAGTTTTAACTCCGACTTTCCTATTCCGAACTCGGACTTTCCTATTCTGAACTCGGACTTTCCTATTCCGAACTCGGACTTTCCTATTCTGAACTCCGACTTTCCTATTCCGAACTCGGACTTTCCTATTCTGAACTCCGACTTTCCTATTCCGAACTCGGACTTTCCTATTCTGAACTCGGACTTTCCTATTCCGAACTCGGACTTTCTAGTTCTGAACTGCGACTTTCTAGTTTTAAACTACAACTTTCTAGTTCTGAACTACGACTTTGCTAGTTTTAACTCCAATGTCGGAGTTCGGAATTCGGGCACTCGAGTTCCGAACTAGAAAAACCAACTTCCAGATTAAACAAAAGATATTGTGGTTGGGAGGCAGGATTGAAAAGTGTGCCGTCACACCGTTTGGCGCCAGACATTTTATGACAAACTATCCGCCCGTTGCAAAATGTTAAACAGGACAGGAGCAACTCTAGCCAATCAAAAAAGCTAATCCATCCCAAGATAGCGGGTGAATTAGCTGTTGCTCATTCTACAAAGGGTGATGGGCGCAACGATTTTCTGACGCAAGGTTACAAGGTGTCGCGTAAGCCCTTTTCATACTGCGCTTTCTTGGCTTTTTCAGGCGTGATGTCATTGCCATCTGGGTCAACGACTTTGATTGACTCGACATGATGGCGCAGGCTTGATTTGACACCAGAGATGTAAGCCTGACGAAGTGTTGCTTGCTCGACCTTCTCCGCCTCTGTCAAGCCAACCGATTTTTTCTTGCGCGCGAGTTCATTAATCCGTGCAATATCTTGTGGTGTGACCATTTTTTCCTCCTTATTCAGCTGTTCAGCTGCCATTATTTACTGTTAATCAGCGTAAAATCAGCGATCTGACCGGCTTTACCGGTAATGTCTGCCAGCAGACTCAGGCGGTTGTGTTGTAACTTTTCGTCATCGGTCATAACCATCGTCTGATCAAAGAAATCACGAATCGTATCAGATAGGGCGAATAGGGCTGAGATATTTTGATTGTGGTCAGCGCCTAATACCAAGGCTTGACTCGCGGCAAACAAGGTCCGCTCGGCATCATTTTCAAAATAGGCTGAGTCAATAGTTGGGACAACCGTTAGTTTGCGAGCTAAATTAAAGACCCGTGCCAGATTTTCGACAGATGTTTTAAAGTTTGACTCTGTGACTTTGCTATCAAGCGCACGAGCAATCGCCGTCAAGTTCCCCACATCAAGAGAGCCTGTTGCCAAGACTGCCTCAACAATATCATGCCGTGCCGTGCCTGCTAACATTTTCGCCACACGACCGTGGATAAAGGTCATCACGGCATCATAGCGATCATATTTAAAGCCATTTAAGTCCAGTGTATAAAGTTCCGAAATTAATGTCGGCAACTGCAAGTCCCAGTTTTGAGCGTCAATAATCCGCAAAATACCCGCTGTCGCTCGGCGCAAGGCATAAGGATCGTTTGAGCCACTCGGAATCAAGCCAACCGTAAAGAAAGAAAGCAGCGTGTCTAATTTATCCGCAACTGCCAAGACTGCACCGATTTCAGTTTCTGGTAAAGCCCCGTCCGCTGATGTCGGGAGATAATGTTCCCGAATACTTGTCGCCACATCCGCGTCTTCACCAGCTAAACGGGCATATTTTTCGCCCATAATTCCCTGAAGTTCATCAAACTCGCCGACCATTCCGGTCAAGAGGTCAAATTTGTAAATCTCTGCCGCCCGATCAAGTTTGGTAGCATAAGCTTCAGGCAAGTTAGCCTGACTGCGAACTTTCTCTGCGATAAGTTTAACCCGTCCCATATGGGCATGAACCGAGCCAATCTTGTCATGGAAGGTCACTTTTTTTAGTTTGGCAACCAAGTCTGCAATCTTGAGCTTTTGATCTTCACGCCAAAAGAACTCGGCATCTTCTAGCCGTGCCACGAGGACTTTTTGATTGCCTTTAGCCACATTTTCAAGGTACTTGTCGTTCCCATTGCGAACCGAAATAAAATGTGCTTGCAACTGCCCTGCCAAATCTCGCACTTCAAAATAACGTTGATGCTCACGCATGCTGGTTACCAAGACTTCCTCTGGCAAATCCAAGTATTTGGTATCAAAATCACCAACAAAGGCGGTTGGATACTCCACTAGATTGGTCACTTCCTCAAGCAGATCAGGCTCGAGATAAAAGGACCACTGGTGCTGCTCAGCAATACTGGCAATTTGTGCCTCAATCAGTGCTTTTCTAGCGTCAGCATCAGCTAGGACAAAAGCCTCTGCCAAAGCCTGCTCGTAAGCTAAAGCATCTGCTAGCACAATCGGCTGATCAGCCAGAAAACGATGGCCACGTGTCACCGCCCCACTGGTCACATCGAGCAAGTCAAAGGCGATCACTTCGCCATCTAACAAGCTGACCAACCATTGAATCGGTCTGATAAATAGGAAACGGTTATCGGCCCATTTCATGTAGGTCGAAAACTGCATCTTGGCAATCACATCTGTCCCAACTTTTGCCAAAATAGTATCAGTCGCAAGGCCTGCCACGTGTTGATGGGCATAATAATAATCGCCTTTGAGTTCCAAGTCCTCTGGTGTCACACCTTGACCACGCGAAAAGCCCTGAATCGCTTTAGACCAGTTACCAGCCGCATCCTTAGCGATCTTTGCTGATGGGCCTTTGACTGCTTCGTCGATTGATTCTGAGACAGCGGACAAGCCATTGACTCGTACTGCCAAGCGACGTGGTGTCGAGAATTGTGTGATACTATCAAAGGCCACACGATTATCTAACAAAAAAGCTGCCATCCGTGTTTTGAGCTGGCTTGCTGCTGCACTCACGAGATGTGCGGGCATTTCTTCCAGACCGATTTCGAGTAAATAGTTTGCCATTATTGCGCCCCTCCAACTTCTGTATATTTCCCATTTGCACCGAGATACTTGTCACGCAGTTCAGCTGATTTAAGTAATGGAAAGCCAAGTTTTGCTCGCTCATTGATGAAGGTTCTAGCGACTTGACGTGCCATCGTCCGCACACGATGAAGATAGCCTGCACGCTCCGTCACAGAGACAGCCCCACTGGCATCTAATAAATTAAAGGTATGACTTGATTTCAAAATAAAGTCATAGGCTGGATGGACAAGGCCGAGGTCTAATAACTTGGTCGCCTGCGCTTCATAAGTATCAAACAGGGTCAAGAAAGTCGTGGTGTCAATCTCCTCGAACGCAAATTTTGAATGTTCATACTCGGGTTCTTTAAAGATATCGCCGTAAAGCACGCCATTGCCCCACTCCAACTCATAAACCGACTCAACTTCTTGGATATAGGACGCCAACCGTTCCAGACCATAGGTGATTTCAGACGTGACCGAATCGACTTCGATACCGCCAACTTGCTGGAAATAAGTGAACTGTGTCACTTCCATGCCATCAAGCCAAACCTCCCAGCCAATACCGGCAGCTCCCATTGAGGGATTTTCCCAGTTATCCTCGACAAAGCGGATGTCGTGTTCTAAGGCATTGATGCCCAGTGCTGCCAAGCTATCCAAATACAACTGTTGGATGTTTTTCGGACTTGGTTTCATCACGACTTGAAATTGATGATGTTGGAACAGGCGGTTGGGGTTTTCACCATAACGACCATCGGCAGGCCGACGAGATGGCTGCACATAAGCTGCGTGCCACGGCTCTGGGCCATTAGCACGCAAAAAGGTATACGGTGACATCGTTCCGGCGCCGACTTCATTATCATAAGCCTGCATCAGATTGGCACCTTGTTGACTCCAGAATGCTTGGAGCGTTAAGATGATTTCTTGAAAGGTAAGTTTTTTCGACATAATTCCTCCATACAATACGATCGGGTGGCGGACATACAAAAACGCCCTGATGCCGCCCACAATCTGTGATGTGTGCTAGCATCAGGACGCCTAAACAGACGCGGTTCCACCTGAATTCTTGACGTTGCCATCAAGCTCTCTTATGTGAGGGAGTCCTATTGGCAGCATCCCTCAATTTTAGCTCCACCTGCGCCACTTGGTTTCATCGCTTTCGTCCATTATAACGCAATTTTTATATTTTGACAAATGTCAAATATTCAAATATTATCCTTTACCATTAGCTAAAGACAAGCGCATGCTTATTTCGATTCCTTGATGAGATAAATTGGGCGTTGCTTGGTTTCCAAATAAATCTTGCCAAGATATTGGCCAATAATCCCTAAGGCAAACAATTGAATCCCGCCAATCAACAAGACAATGCTGACAAGACTAGGCCAATCTGATACAGGATCACCGTAAGCAAGGGTTCTAAACACAATCACAAATATCACAACTACGGATGATAGACTGGATAAAATGCCCAAGTAGGTTGCGATTTGTAAGGGCACATTAGAAAAATTAATAATCCCGTCAATCGAATACTTTAATAAGCCCCAAAAAGACCATGAGGTTTCTCCAGCGACACGCTGACGATTGTGATATTCTAAATATTTGGTCTTGTAACCGACCCAACTGAAAAGTCCTTTTGAAAACCGATTGTACTCTTTCAAGGTTAAAATTGAATCCACCACTTGACGTGTCATCAGTCGAAAATCCCGAGCCCCATCCACCATTTCAGTTGAGGATATTTTATTAATCATCTGATAAAATGC
>JAISXW010000036.1 GCA_031270325.1 Streptococcaceae bacterium | reverse complement strand
AAATAACACCAGAACAATACTAAAAACAGAGTAATAAAAAGAATTTCAAAACTAAATCGTCTTGAAATTCTTTTTTCTTTGATTCTATTTTTAAAATGAGCTACTTTTTCAGCAGGCTCACTTAAAAAGGCAGGGGCTTTTTTTGTTCGCCCAGCATTGATACTTTTTAGTCCACGCATGGTCAATTGAAGATCAGTCGTGGTCACTCGGAGAGCACCGCTGTTCAAACCGAGCCCACCCGTGGTCACTCGAAGTCCACGCATGGTCACTTGGAGAGCACTCGTGGTCACTCGGAGCCCACCGCTGTTCAAACCGAGCCCACGCATGGTCACTTGGAGCCCACCGCTGGTCAAACCGAGCCCACTGTTGTTCAAACCGAGCCCACGCATGGTCAATTGAAGATCAGTCGTGGTCACTCGGAGAGCACGCATGGTCAAACCGAGCCTACTCGTGCTAAATAGACACATCGGTCTGTGAATCGACTGATATTTTGGTATAATAAAGCATATGCATAACTTATCTGAATTTCCATTTACGATTAAATATATTATTATTTTGTTAGTGACAGCGATGATTGCCTTGATTGCAACGCCGATTATGGTCGTACTGTCTCGGAAGATTGGCGCTGTTGATAAGCCAAATGAACGCCGAATTAATGTCAAACCCATGCCCTCGGCAGGTGGGGTGGCGATTTATCTGGCTTTTTCGGTGATTACTTTATTTGTTTTGCCGCGCTTTGTCGGTTTGGCCAATCATAAGCTGGTAGATGCGACTTATTTTCGCTATATTTTGCCCTTTGTGTTAGGGGGCGGGATTGTTGCTGTGACGGGCTTGATTGATGACATTCTAGAGTTAGGGGCTAAGAGCAAGTTAGTCGGGCAGTTTGCGGGCGCCTGTGTCATCTGGTTTTGTACGACCAGTCATTTTGATAATTTCAAAGTGCCTTTTGGTGGGCCACTTTTGGAATTTCCGACATGGCTGTCTTTTCTTGCCACTGTGTTCTGGATTCTTGCTATTACCAATGCGGTCAATCTGATTGATGGGCTTGATGGTCTGGCAAGTGGTGTCTCGATCATCAGCTTGACAACGATGGGACTTGTCGCTTACTTCTTTTTAGACGCGACAAGCATCTACCTCCCGATTACGATTTTTGTGCTTGTTTTTGCGATTTCAGGCTTTTTCCCTTATAATTTTCCGCCGGCAATCATCTATCTAGGGGATACGGGTGCTTTGTTTCTCGGCTTTATGATTTCAGTTCTGTCGTTACAAGGCTTGAAAAATGCGACGGCTGTGGCGATCGTGACGCCAATGTTGATTTTAGGTGTGCCCTTGACGGATACGGTCGTGGCGATGATTCGGCGCAAACTCAATGGCGGGAGCATGGTCGCAGCAGACCGCATGCACCTCCACCATCGGCTTTTAAATCTTGGTCTAACCCAGCATGCCGCTGTTTTGGTAATCTATGGCATTGCCGGTGTCTTCTCCTTCATTGCGCTGATTTTGAATGTCTCTTCACGTTGGGGCGGTATTTTTCTGCTCATCTTTAGTTCGATTGGTCTTGAGGTCTTGATCGAGCTGATTGGTGTCTTGGGCGAGAATCGCACACCGTTATTAAATCTCGTCAAATTTATTGGCAATAGTGACTACCGTCAGGAAATTAAGCGAAAAAGAAAAATGTAGAACATTTTGGACAAGATGTTTTATTTTGTTTTTTTATTTTGTTAGAATGGTTAGAAGACTTATTATATGGAGGAAGCAATGTCTACATTAGAAATAAAAGATTTACATGTACGTGTTGAGGAAAAAGAAATTCTTAAAGGGGTTAATTTGACCATCAATACCAATGAAATCCATGCCATTATGGGACCAAATGGTACTGGGAAGTCAACGCTTTCCGCAGCGATCATGGGGAATCCTAACTTTGAAGTGACACAGGGTGAAATTCTATTAGACGGCGAGGATATCCTAGCGCTTGAAGTGGACGAACGTGCGCGTTTGGGACTGTTTTTAGCCATGCAATATCCAAGTGAAATTCCCGGCATTACCAATGCTGAATTTATACGAGCAGCGATCAATGCAGGACGTGAAGCTGATGATAAAATCAGTGTCATGGCTTTTTTGAAAAAACTAGATGACAAGATGGCTTTGCTCAATATGGATGAAGATATGGCGGAACGCTATCTCAACGAAGGTTTTTCAGGTGGCGAAAAGAAACGCAATGAGATTTTACAACTGCTGATGCTCGAGCCTAAATTTGCGATTATGGATGAAATTGATTCTGGTCTTGATATTGATGCCTTGAAAGTTGTCTCAAAAGGTGTCAATGCGATGAGAGGCGATAACTTTGGTGCGCTGATTATAACCCACTATCAACGTTTGTTGAACTATATCACACCGGATATTGTCCACGTGATGATGGCTGGGCGGGTCGTCTTGACTGGAGGACCTGAACTTGCGGCACGTCTGGAGTCTGAGGGGTATCATGGGATTGCCAAAGAGCTTGGTATTGATTATCAAGAAGAAGCGTAAGAGGGTAATCAAATGACGAAAGAAACTATAATCGCTTTTTCACAGGGGCAGGCGGAACCGTCTTGGTTGCAAGCACGTCGCCAAGCAGCATTTGATCAAATTAGCTTGTTAGACCTGCCGAATATTCAGCGGGTGAAACTTGATCGCTGGCACTTTGGCAATGGCGAAATCAGCTCATCTGTCCCAAGCGCTAATGTGCCTGATTTTACCAATTTAGGTGAGAATCCCAAGTTGATTCAAGTCGGTACGACAACGGTCTTTGAGCAGATATCACCGGATTTAGCAAATCAAGGGGTTGTGTTGACAGACTTTTATTCGGCTTTGAACGAGATACCCGAAATTATTGAACAGTATTTTGGGACAGCGCTACCTTTTGATGAGGATCGTTTGACAGCTTATCATTATGCTTACTTTAACTCAGCTGCGGTCTTATATGTGCCGGATCATGTGACAGTCAATGTGCCGATTGAGAGCTTGTTTTATCAAAACTCTGATCAAGCCGTGCCATTTAATCATCATGTTTTGATTATTGCAGGTAAACAGTCAAAAGTTTCTTATCTGGAACGGTTTGAAAGTCTGGGGCAGGAGACGGTTAAAAATACAGCTAATATTGCGGTTGAAGTCGTGGCGTTAGAGGGTGCACAAGTTAAGTTTTCGGCGATTGACCGCTTGGGTCGTCAGTTAACTACCTTTATCAGTCGGCGTGGTCGCTTGCATAAAGATGCTCGGATTGATTGGAATCTGGGCATTATGAATGAAGGCAATGTCATTGCGGACTTTGATAGTGATTTGATTGGCGAGGGGAGTCACGCCGAGCTCAAAGCGATTGCCATTTCATCAGGCAAACAAATCCAAGGAATTGATACCCGTGTGACCAACTATGCGCCACATTCTATTGGCCATATCCTCCAACACGGTGTGATTTTAGAAGCTGGGACTTTGACTTTCAATGGGATCGGTCATATCATCCGTGGTGCTAAAGGTGCCGATGCCCAACAAGAGTCACGTGTGCTGATGTTATCAGACAAGGCGCGTTCGGATGCTAACCCGATTCTGTTGATTGATGAAAATGATGTGACGGCAGGTCATGCGGCTTCTATTGGTCAAGTTGACCCAGAGGATATGTATTATCTGATGAGCCGTGGACTGGACCAAGATACGGCTGAACGCTTAGTTGTCCGTGGTTTTTTAGGTGCGGTATTAGGTGAAATCCCAGTCAAGGCAGTCCGAGATGAGATGGTTGCGGTAATCGAAAGCCGATTGGATAAACGTTAAATGCGGTATCAGATGATGCCCGCCATGCCAATGTAGAAACGAGATGAGATGACTTTAGATATAAACAAGATTAGGCGTGAGTTCCAGATTTTGGATCAAATCGTGAATGATGAACCGCTAGTCTATCTGGATAATGCAGCGACGACGCAAAAACCTCAGCAAGTTTTGGATATTATTCGGGATTATTATGAACAAAATAATGCCAATGTGCATCGTGGTGTACATACTTTGGCAGAACGTGCGACAGTTCAGTACGAGACTAGTCGTGATAAGGTTTGTGCCCTGATTCATGCCAATGCTCGAGAGGAAGTGCTATTTACACGAGGGACAACGACAGCGCTCAATTGGATTGCGAAATTCGCTGAGCAAATCATCCAGCCCGGTGAAGAAATTGTCATCTCAATCATGGAACATCATTCTAATATCATTCCATGGCAACAAGTCGCAGCCAAAACAGGTGCGGTACTTAAATTTGTTTATCTCAAAGATGGCGAGCTGGATATGGCTGACCTACGATCTAAAATTACCGACAAGACAAAAGTTGTCAGTATCACGCAGGTGTCAAACGTCTTGGGTGTCATCAATCCTGTCAAGGAAATTGCACAGATTGCGCATCAACACGGTGCAATCATGGTCGTTGATGGGGCGCAATCAACGCCACACATGGCGATTGATGTCCAAGACTTGGACTGTGATTTCTTTGCTTTTTCTGGGCATAAGATGGCGGGGCCGACTGGCATTGGTGTCTTGTATGGTAAAGCAGCCTTGCTTGAGCAGATGAACCCAGTTGAATTTGGTGGCGAAATGATTGATTTCGTCTATGAACAGACGGCGACTTGGAAAGCATTACCCTGGAAATTTGAGGCTGGCACGCCAAATATTGCCGGTGCGATTGGTCTCGGGGCAGCGGTTGATTATCTGACTAATCTTGGCATGGCAGACATTCAGGCGCACGAACAAGCCTTGATTAATTATGTTATGCCTAAATTACGTGCGATTGAGGGTCTGACGATTTATGGGCCAACGGATAACCAACGGCGTGGTGGGGTAATTGCCTTTAATTTGGACGGTCTACATCCTCATGATGTCGCAACTGCGTTGGATATGGAAGGAGTCGCTGTGCGTGCCGGCCACCATTGTGCGCAGCCTTTGATTGATTATCTGGGGGTAGCCGCCACAGCACGTGCAAGTTTTTATGTCTACAATACCTTTGCTGACTGTGATAAGTTGGTTCAAGCGATTCAATTAACTAAGGAGTTCTTCAAACATGGCACTCTCTAAACTCGATAATCTCTATCGACAGGTCATTCTTGACCATTCCCATCATCCTCATCATCATGGCCAATTGCTAGAGGGTGAGACGGTAGATATGAATAATCCGACCTGTGGTGATGTGATTAGATTGACTTTGCAACTTGAGGGGGATCAGATTCGTGATATTGCGTTTACTGGCTCAGGTTGTAGTATTTCGGTGGCATCTGCTTCGATGATGACTGATGCCGTGATTGGCAAGTCGATTGAGACGGCGCTTGAATTAGCTACTATTTTTTCAGAAATGGTACAGGGTAAGGTTGATGAGCGCCAAGATGAGTTGGGTGATGGGGCGTTCTTATCAGGTGTTGCCAAGTTTCCGCAACGAATCAAGTGTTCGACGCTGGCATGGCATGCCCTAGAAAAAGCCTTAGACAATCGCAGTGGTCATGCTGAACTTGCGAATTTATCAGGACATTGAGAAAGAAAAGATGACAGAACAGACACATGCACTGACCTTTGAGATTAAACGTCGGATTTCAAATACATTGGCACGCAGTGGAACGATTGCGACACCACATGGTGAGATTCAAACCCCAGCTTATATCGGGGCGGCGACTGCGGCAACGATGAAAACATTGACCAATGCGGAAATAAACGAACTTGGCGCTCAATCTATCTTATCCAATACCTACCATCTGATGTTACGACCGGGTGCAGACTTATTGGCCAAGGCAGGTGGGATTCATCGGTTTATGAATTATGATAAACCTATCTATACAGATTCTGGTGGCTTTCAGGTATTTTCACTTGGTATGGCCTATAAAAAAGGACTTGATGCCACGAGCCACACGACCAAAGGCTCTGCTGAAAATGCCGTTATGAGTGCAGAACAGTTGACCAAAGTTGATAAAGAGGGCGTTTGGTTCAAGAGTCATCTTAATGGCGACAAAATCTTTATGACGCCGGAATACTCGATGGAGTTGCAACATCAAATTGCTGCTGATGTTCATATGGCCTTTGATGAATTGACGTCGCCCTTAGCTGGTCGAGAACAAATCAAGTCAGCGCTTGACACGACACATGCTTGGGCGGAGCGCTCCTTGCGCCGTCATGTCGAGTTGAATGCTGTGCATCTGGACAAAGGCGAACCTCTGCAAGCTTTATTTGGTGTCGTCCAAGGTGCCCGAGAAGAAGATTTCCGACGGGAGAGCGCAGCCTTTCTTGGTGGTTTGACCTTAGAGGACGGCGCACAATTTGATGGCTTTGGTATCGGTGGGACTTTCCAACCGGAAGAACTGCCGGATGTCCTGACTTGGATTAACGCGACCTTGCCAGAAGATAAACCGCGGCATTTACTGGGCATGGGTGCCCAACCTGCGGATTTATTCCTCGGTGTCGAGTTTGGTTGTGACACGTTTGACTGTGTTGCACCGACACGTCAAGCCAGAAATGGCGCCTTGTTTACCTATGACGGTCGCATTAATATTACCAACAAGCGATTTGAGGCAGACTTTACACCGATTGATGTGGCTTGTGATTGTTATACCTGTCAAAACCATACTAAAGCCTATCTGCGTCATCTGTTTAAGGCAAATGAAGTGACTGGCATGGTGCTGGCAAGTATCCATAATGAGCGCTTTGTGGTCAAGACGGTAGAGGATATTCGTCAAAAGTTAAATGAATCTGATACAGCATTCTGGGCTTATAAACGTGATTTTCTTGTGCAATACTATGGCGAAGAAAGGGCGCGTGATTTTCTTTACACGAGCCCAGCAGCATGGCAATAACTCATGCCAACATATCAGGCAACAGACAGCACTAAAACAGAAAGACTTTGAGCGGACGGAGGTCGCGAATGACCCCGCTCGGCCAAAGGTCGAGTTTTAAGATGTCGCAAAGCGGCATCGCAGAAAGGTAGCAAAAAATATGGCAGAAGAGATCATCAAACCTAATATTGAAGCCGTTGATTTGGGCGATTATCAATTCGGTTTTCACGATGATGTGACACCGATTTATTCGACAGGTCGCGGCTTGACAGCAGAAGTGGTGCGAGAAATTTCAGCTGAAAAAGAAGAACCGCAATGGATGCTGGACTTTCGTTTGAAAGCTCTGGCAGCATACCACAAATTACCCTTACCGAAATGGGGGCCGGATTTATCAGAAGTGAATTTTGATGATATTATTTATTATCAAAAGGCATCGGATAAGCCGGCACGTTCTTGGGACGATGTGCCTGAAAAAATCAAGGAGACCTTTGAGCGGATCGGTATTCCTGAGGCTGAACGGGCGTATTTGGCGGGGGCTTCAGCGCAATATGAGTCAGAAGTCGTCTATCATAATATGAAAGATGAGTTCAGTAAACTGGGGATTGTCTTTACAGACACGGACTCGGCCCTCAAAGAATATCCTGAGATTTTCAAGCAGTATTTCGCAAAACTTGTCCCGCCAACAGATAATAAATTGGCAGCTTTAAACTCGGCAGTTTGGTCAGGCGGCACCTTTATCTATGTCCCTAAGGGTGTCAAAGTTGATATTCCCTTGCAGACCTATTTCCGCATCAATAATGAGAATACAGGACAGTTTGAGCGGACCTTGATTGTGGTTGATGAAGGTGCTAGTGTCCACTATATCGAGGGGTGTACGGCGCCGACTTATAATAGCAATTCCCTTCATGCGGCGATTGTTGAGATTTTCGCACTTGAAGGGGCTTATGTCCGTTATTCGACGATTCAAAACTGGTCAGACAATGTTTATAACCTCGTGACCAAACGGGCACGAGCCTTGGATAATGCTACTGTTGAATGGATTGACGGCAACTTGGGGGCAGCCATTACCATGAAATACCCCGCTGTTTATCTGGACGGGCCGGGTGCACGTGGCACGATGTTGTCGATTGCCTTTGCCAATCGCTCACAGATTCAAGATACGGGTGCCAAGATGATTCACAATGCCCCCAATACGTCAAGCTCGATCGTCTCCAAGTCGATTGCCAAAGGTGGCGGCGAGGTCAATTATCGTGGGCAAGTGACCTTTAATCCAGCCAGCAAGAAATCAGTCAGTCATATCGAATGTGATACCATTATCATGGATGACATCTCAAAATCTGATACGATTCCTTTTAATGAAATCCATAATTCTCAAGTGGCGCTGGAGCATGAAGCCAAAGTGTCGAAGATTTCTGAGGAGCAGCTCTATTATTTGATGAGTCGTGGTCTCAGTGAATCTGAAGCGACGGAGATGATTGTCATGGGATTTGTTGAACCCTTTACCAAAGAACTTCCGATGGAGTATGCGGTTGAGCTGAATCGCTTGATTAGCTATGAGATGGAAGGCAGTGTGGGCTGAGTCCCTTTCGATGAAAAGAACGTTGATTGGCAACGTTCTTTTTGTGGGTTGAGTGGCAAGCCTAAGCCAAAATAGAAAGAAGGAAGAACATGAAAGCATTTGTGATTGCAAACCCAAGGGATCGAAGGATTGAGCAGATTCAAAAGCTAGAGGTGGCTGAGCCGCTCATTGCGCCTGATGATGTGTTGGTCACACTTAAAGCCTGTGGCCTTAATCCTGTCGACTACAAATTGGTCGAGTCTGGGGTATCGGACTGGACCTATCCCCATGTTTTAGGTGTTGACGGTGCGGGTTTAGTCAGTCAAGTTGGTAACGAGGTGACGGCCTTTCAAGTCGGAGATCGTGTCTTTTGCCATGATAATTTGCACCAAAATGGCGCATTTGCTGAAAAGATTGTCATCAAGGCAGCGGCTGTGGCACACATGCCCGATGGGCTATCGTTTGAAGATGCGGCAGCAATGTTATGTGGGGCGATGACAGCTTATCAAGCGCTCTATCGTAAGGCGAATCTAGCCATGGTCAACACTGTGTTGATTCACGCTGGTGCAGGTGGTGTTGGCATGGTGGCGATTCAGTTAGCGAAGCACTTGAACTTGCGTGTCATCACGACTGTTTCGACACAGAAAAAGGCCTTTGCCGAGGCGCTCGGTGCGGATGTCGTGATTGATTATCGGACAGAAGATGTGACGGCACGGCTTTTGTCGGAGACGGCGGGCTTGGGTGTTGACTTGTCGATCAACACTATCGGTGGCACAGAGGTGCAGGCGGATATCGGGCGTATGGCTTTTAATGGTCAGATTGTGGTAATTGGCGATACTCTGCCTGAGCAGCTGGACTTGTCTAGCAAGGCTTTGTCAATCGCTAAGATCGCTTTAGGAGGTGCGCACACGTCCAATAATCCGGCTCAAGTCCAAGATTTAGCACGGATGGCAGAGGCACTGGGCGATTTGGTTCAATCTGGGCAGTTAAAACCGATGATTGAACGGGTGCTGGCCTTTGATGAGATACCAGCAGGCTTAGCTGCACTCAAAGTTGGGCAAGTCAGCGGCAAGCTAGTGGCACGCATTGATTAAGGCTGGTTCGAGTGCAGGTGTTCAGGTCTTGCTGTGGGCTGAACCGTTGCTTTGTGAGGGTTGGGTCAAAACAGTGTAGGGACACGGTTTTCGATCTAAGCCGCTAAACAAAAAGCCTAAGGTATTAAGCAAAAAGCTTAAGCCGTTAAGTAAATATATTAAGCGCTTAATGTAAAAGATCTGACATCAGATATAAATAATCTGATTGTCGGTATAAAAGACGAAACTTTTCGTCTCAGAGAAGCAATGTTTAGTAAAAAAGAGGAAACTTTCCGTCTCAAAGAGGCAATGTTTCGTATAAAAGATGAAAACTTTCGTATCAGAGAGGGAATATTTTGTCTCAGATAGGCAATTTTTGATATAAAAGAGGGAAAGTTTCGTCTCAGAGAGGCAATGTTTGATAAAAAAGAAGCAATGTTTCGTCTCGAAGAGGGAAAGTTTGATACAAAAGATGAAAACTTTCCTATCAAAGAGGGGACATTTCGTCTCAAAAAGGCAACTTTTGGCAAAGCTAGTCTTGTCGTGGCGTGGAGAGCTTTGGCTTAAAACAGCTGTGGTATCCAGACAACTGGCGAGACCTCAGGCTCGACAGTTAGCTCGGAAATCGCAGATTGGAGAGCGTGTCACCACGCAGTTTTGAGACAAAACTCGGAACGGAACCTCTGCTGTCATCAGCACTGATGACTTTCACAGCCAACAGCTGCCACAGCTTGTCAAATGCTTTTGAGGGCATTTCGTCCAGTCGCTCAAGTTGATGCGAAGACTTGTCAAAGTCAATGCGAGTACTTGACCGTTCACCCCAAACCCCGACTAAAGTGTTGGTCAATGTTTGCAAGTGCTAGGGATGGGGAGTTGTAGGGCGGGTTAAGCTTGTGTCAGGTCATCTGCTAAATCCTGCAAGGCGTCAAAATCGAGTTGTTGGACAGTGAACTGCTCTCGTGCTTTGAGTTGTGTGACCAGATACTTGAGCTTGGTTTCATGGGCGTCATCGTAAAAGACAAAAGCGCCGTCAGCATGTGTCATCAGGAAGGTGTGGTAGTCACGAAATTGCCGAGGTTCCTGATAAGTATCGTAGGCGTATTGGACAAAATCAGCCTGTTGAAAGTGCGCTAATTTGGCTTGATTGGCTTCATTCCAGTTTTGGCCGTGGGTCTTAAAGGGGAAAATAGTCGCTAGTTTCAGGTCATAGTCCGGCTTCATCTCCAGTGCGACCTGCAAGACCCAATCCTCAAAGCCAAGATTACCACCAAAGATTAGCCATTCCAAACCCTCTGAGGCAAAGGCTTCTAGCTTTTGCCGAATCATTGTCTTGATGACGAACAGCTTGGGATCCTTGTCATCGAATATCCCAAGGTCAAAAGCTGAGTAGCCTGCTATAAGTAATGTTTTCATATTGTAATGGTAACCCTTTCTCGTCTATGCTATAATTATTATAACTTTATTTGATTACAGATGGGGAATTAAGGTAAGGCAAGTGTTAGCTTTGCTGATAGACCTCGGAGAAAGGAAAAGACATGGTGAATTATCCCGGCGGTGTTGCGCTTGCACGACGACAAACACTCAAACAGACCAAAACAGTGACCTTTGGCAAACGTGGGATGACTTTTGAAGCTGAGCTTAATGCCAGCAATGCCTATTATTTGGCGCAGGGGCTGGCGGTTATTCATAAGAAGCCGACCCCAGTTCAGATTGTCAAAGTCGATTATCCCAAACGGAGTCGTGCCAAGATTACCGAAGCTTATTTTCGTCAAGCCTCAACGACGGATTACTCAGGTGTTTATCAGGGCCACTACCTTGACTTTGAAGCCAAAGAAACCCGAAACAAGTCAAGCTTTCCGCTGAAAAACTTTCATGACCATCAGATTAACCACATGGCAAATGTCCTTGAACAGAAAGGCTTAGCCTTTGTCTTGTTACATTTCACGGTGCTGGCCAGAACTTTTTTGCTCAAAGCATCCGATCTGATTCCTTTTTACCAACAGCATGAGGGGCAGAAATCTATCCCCTTAGCCTTTATTGAAAAGCATGGCTACGAGCTGCCGACCAATCAGCTGCCGAGCATGCCGTATCTGGACTGTGTCCAACAAATTTTAGGAGGTGAGTCACATTTCAAAGCCAAGACAAGCTAAGCCACGGACTAAGGTAAAGACAAATTTGCGTGTCCTGAGGGTCATCAAATGGTGTCTCATTTCCATTTTTATGCTCTTTATTCTAGCCTTTTCAGCAGGGGTTGGCCTTTTTGTTTATTATGCCAAAGACGCACCCAAGTTAGAAGAAGCCAAACTGCAATCTAAACCTTCGACAGTCATCTATGATAAAGATGGTCAAGTTTTGGCTGACTTAAGCATTGAAAAGCGAGAACTTGCGGCGACCAAAGATATTCCATTGGCCTTGGTTGATGCGATTACCTCGATCGAGGATCACAGGTTCTTCAAACATCGGGGCGTTGACCCGATTCGGATTATTTCATCGGTGATTCACAATACGCAAAATGATAGCACGCAGGGTGGGTCAACCCTGACTCAGCAGCTGATCAAGCTCTCCTTCTTTTCGACCAAGTCTGAAGATGCCACGATTCGTCGGAAAGCACAAGAGGCTTGGATGGCGGTCAATCTGGAACGGCAAAATACCAAAGAGGAGATCATTACCTACTATATTAACAAGACCTATTTGGGTAATGGCTATTATGGGATGTTGACGGCAGCCAAGAATTATTTTGGTAAGGAACTCAAGTCCTTAGATTTGGCGCAAGTTGCCTTATTGGCAGGGATGCCTCAGGCGCCCAATTCCTATGATCCCTATGTCCATCCAGAAGCAGCAAAAAATCGGCGAGATTTGGTCTTACATGCCATGTATCGCTATCAAAAAATCTCTAAAAAAGAGATGACTGATGCGATGGCACAACCGATTACGGAAGGGCTACAAGCACCATCAACGAGTAAGGCCGTTCCAAGCTATCTGGATAATTACATCAAGCAAGTTGTCTTGGAGGTTGAGAAGAAGACAGGTTTGGATGTCAATCAAGCGGGTCTAAAAATCTATACGCCATTAGATAATGCGGCCCAACAGAAACTTTGGGACATCTTTAATACAGACCAGTATGTCGCCTTTCCAGATGACTTGTTCCAAGTTGCTTCGACCATTGTTGATGTCAACTCAGGCGCAGTTATTGCTCAGCTAGGCGGACGTAAACAACCAACGGACGTAACCTTTGGTACCAATCAGGCAGTGCAAACCAATCGAGACTGGGGGTCAACGATGAAGCCGATAACGGACTATGCCCCTGCCTATGAGTATGGTATTTATAAGTCTACCGGTGACATTATCGCTGATAATTGGTATGTTTATCCAGGGTCTAATACGCCAGTCTATAACTGGGATAGGCTTTATCAAGGGAATATCACTGTTCGTCAGGCAATCTGGGGCTCTCGGAATATCCCAGCTATCAAAACGTTAGCGGCTGTTGGACTTGATAAGGCTCAAAGCTTCCTTGAAAGTCTAGGGATTAAATACCCCAATATGCAGTATTCAAACGCCATCTCTAGTAACAACAATGGTGATGGCAATAGTTGGGGTGCTAGCACTGAAAAGATGGCTGCTGCTTATGCGGCATTGAGTTCGGGCGGGATCTATACTGAGCCGTATTATGTCAATAAAATCGTTGATTCGGAAGGGAAAGAAACGAACCTCAAGCCAACTCGAACTCGGGCAATGAAAGCCTCGACAGCTTACGTGATAACGGATATGTTGAAAGGCGTGATTACCAACGGGACGATGAGGAACGGGATTATCCCCGGGCTCAATCAGGCGGGTAAAACGGGAACGTCTAACTATGATGAGAGTGAGTATGATAAAGCCATGGCCAATATAGACGGCTATTATGATGGCAGCTCGCTCGCACCAGATGAAAACTTTGTCGGTTATACGCCTAAATATGCCGTGGCTGTCTGGTCGGGCTATAACAATCGCTTGACACCTGTCTGGGGAGCTAAGCTCAATCTGGCGCTTGACGTCTACCGTGAGATGATGACTTACCTCGCTTCAACGACTAATAACCCAGATTGGCGCTTGCCAGAAGGCGTGCAAAAGACGGATGGTGAATTGAAAGTAACGAATTAAAAGCTAATCTTTGTCAGGTCACTATCTTGACAAGGTCAACTAGTCTAGTATATAATGGAATAGTTGCGGCGGTATAGCCAAGTGGTAAGGCACGGCTCTGCAAAAGCTTGATCGTCGGTTCAAATCCGTCTACCGCCTTAGCGACTGCTGTAAATCAGTCAATCTCAATCAGAAAAGCCGTTCTCTTCAGGAGAGCGGCTTTTGCTTGTCAAGAGACCAATGCTTTTCTGAAGTATTGGTCAAGAATCTGTGAGTCGTTATCTTGTTTATCGTGGGGAGCGGTTTGGCTCGCAATGGAACTTACGTTGTTAGGAGAGTTGAGGGGCTATTAAAACTATTTCTGTCTCCAAGGTCAAGATAAAAAGCGCAACCTGAGTGCAAGTTGTGCTGAATGGTTTATTCAATGATGAGCATGCCGTCTTTAATGGCAAATGGTTGAGTGGCGTTAATTCGATCGTAAAACATAATGCCATTGGTGTGGTCAATTTCGTGTTGGACGACCATGGCATCGTAGCCTTTGAGCTTGAGCCGTTGCTTGTTACCATTTTTGTCAATGTAGTCCACGGTCACGCGGGCGTGTCGGACAACGTAACCGGGGACATCGCGGTCAACTGATAGGCAACCTTCGCCATCTGCCAATGCAGCATCTTGGACAGAATGGGCGACAATTTTAGCATTATACATGATTGTCGCCAAACTGTATGCTTCATTGGCTTTTGCAGCTGTGGTCTCGGTTTCCAATTCTTTTGGAACCAAGCAAGCGATAATCTTTTTAGAGACATCAAGCTGTGGCGCAGCAAGTCCGACACCACCACGTAGCCCCATCTGTTCAGCGGTTACTGGATCTTGTGAGTGGCGTAAAAAGGCCAGCATTTTTTCGCCGAGGATAATATCGGCATCCGAAAGGGGCAAGCTCACGTCCGCAGCGACTTGACGGAGTGTCGGGTTGCCTTCCCGAATAATATCAGTCATGTCGATCAAATGACTGGCTTTGATTAAGTGCGCTTGTCTTGTCATGGTTACCTCTTTTTATCAATTATCTAATCCAATCGCCCTTTTGTTCAAGAGCTTTTGCAGTGTCTATTATATCACAAAAGGCAAGGCAAAAATGTTAAAATTGACCTATGATAGAAAAAGATAGGTCAAGAAAATTTGAATTAGTCTCCAAGTATGCGCCATCTGGTGACCAACCACAAGCCATAGCAGCCTTGTGTGACGGCATTGAAAATGGCGAGAAAGCGCAGATTTTACTGGGTGCAACAGGGACTGGGAAGACTTACACCATGAGTCAGGTTATTGCGCGAGAAAACAAACCCACCCTCGTCATCGCACACAATAAAACACTGGCAGGTCAACTATATGGTGAGTTCAAAGAGTTTTTCCCCAATAATGCGGTTGAATATTTCGTGTCTTACTATGATTATTACCAGCCGGAAGCCTATGTGCCGTCCAGTGATACCTATATTGAGAAGGATTCTTCGGTCAATGATGAGATTGATAAGCTCCGTCATAGTGCGACGAGTTCGCTTCTGGAACGCAATGATGTGATTGTTGTGGCTTCAGTCAGTTGTATTTATGGCTTGGGTAATCCCAAAGAATATGCCGAAAACGTCATCAGTCTACGCCCAGGCTTAGAGATTTCCCGAGATCAGTTGCTCAATCAGTTGGTTGAGATTCAATTTGAGCGCAATGATATTGACTTCCAACGTGGGAAATTCCGCGTTCGAGGCGATGTTGTGGAAGTTTTTCCAGCTTCTCGTGATGAAAAAGCCTTTCGGATAGAGTTCTTTGGTGACGAAATCGAACGGATTCGTGAAGTTGAAGCGTTGACGGGTCACGTCTTGGGCGAAGTTGAGCATCTGGCTATCTTTCCTGCGACTCACTTTGTGACTAATGATTCCCACATGGAAGCATCTATTGCGACGATCGAAGCAGAGCTTGAGACACAACTTAAAAGATTCGAGGCGGAAGGTAAGCTACTGGAAGCACAGCGCTTGGCACAACGAACCAATTATGATATTGAAATGTTGCGGGAGATGGGCTATACAAACGGCGTTGAAAACTATTCTCGCCACATGGATGGGCGGGCAGAGGGCGAGCCGCCTTATACGCTATTAGACTTTTTCCCTGATGAGTTTCTGATTATGATTGACGAGAGTCACATGACCATGGGGCAGATCAAGGGCATGTATAATGGTGACCGCTCTCGAAAAGAGATGCTTGTTAATTATGGGTTCCGTCTGCCGAGTGCTTTGGACAATCGACCTTTGCGACGGGAAGAGTTTGAAAGTCATGTTCATCAGATTGTCTATGTGTCGGCGACACCGGGTGATTATGAACTTGAGCAGACGGATACGGTCGTTGAGCAAATCATTCGGCCAACAGGCTTGCTAGATCCGACTATTGATGTGCGGCCGATTATGGGGCAGATTGATGATCTATTAGGAGAAATCAACCAACGTGTTGCCCGCAATGAACGGACTTTTGTGACCACGATGACCAAGAAAATGGCAGAGGACTTGACGGATTATCTCAAAGAAATGGGGGTCAAGGTCAAATACATGCACTCGGATATCAAAACACTAGAGCGAACAGAAATCTTGCGTGACTTACGCCTTGGGGTCTTTGATGTCTTGGTCGGGATCAATCTTTTACGGGAAGGGATTGATGTGCCGGAAGTGTCCTTGATTGCCATTTTGGATGCGGATAAGGAGGGCTTTCTGCGCAATGAACGTGGTTTGATTCAGACGATTGGTCGGGCAGCTCGCAATGCGCAAGGTCATGTCATCATGTATGCGGATAAGGTGACGGGCTCAATGCGCAAGGCGATTGATGAAACGACTCGGCGCCGTGAGGTACAGATGGCTTATAATCAAGCCCACGATATCACACCGACAACGATTATCAAACCAATCCGTGATAAGATCGGGGTGACCAAGGTCGCGGATGATGGTCAAGAAGTTGTTGTGGCTTACGATACAATGAATCGCAAGGAGCGGCAGGTAGCCATTAAGACCTTGACTAAACAGATGACTGAAGCAGCTACTAATTTGGATTATGAGTTGGCAGCGCAAATTCGAGATACCATCTTGGAAATCAAAGCGATTGATTAGCAGCCGAAAAGGACTTGTCCTTTTGAACAAAACAACAAGTCCTTTTGCAGCAAACAAAAGTTAGTGCGCAATGACTTGTCGTTTAAAAACTTGACAACTACTGTCAGTGTTATATAATCGTCCTATAAGCAAATCAATCAACAAAAAAGAAAAGAGATGACAGATGAAAGCGAAAAAACTTCTACTAGGCCTAATGACAGGTGTTACCTGCCTTGCTTTGACAGCTTGTGCTGCGAACAAAAAAGTCGATCCTGACCATTACTTGACGAAAATTAAAGATAAAGGCACCTTGACGGTTGCTTTAAATCCGGAGTTTGCACCATTTGAATTTCAAGTGATTAAGGATGGCAAAAATACGATTGTGGGTTCGGATGTCGATTTGGCGACTGAGATTGGCAAGGCTTTAGGTGTTAAAGTGAAGTTTCAAGCTATGGACTTTAACAATGTCTTGGCTAGTGTGACCAGTGGGAAAGCTGACCTTGCTATCTCAGGTATCTCAGCAACCGCTGAGCGAAAAAAAGCTTATGATTTTTCAGTGCCTTACTATACTGCTAAGAATGTGATGATTGTCAAAAAAACAGAGCTTGAGACTTACAAGTCCCTGACCTCATTTGAGGGCAAAAAGGTTGCCGCACAAAAAGGTACGGTGCAAGAAAACGTGGTGACGGAACAAGTGAAGGGCGCCAACCTTGTCAGTTTGACCAAAAATGGTCAAATGATTAACGAACTAAAGAATGGGACAGTATCAGGTGTCGTATTTGAAGAACCAATTGCCAAAGCCTATGTTGCCAATAATCCTGACTTAGCGATTGTCTCAAGCCTGACATTTGATTCGTCAAAATCAGATAGTTATGCAATCGCACTGCCTAAGAATTCAGGGAATCTAAAGAAAGAGATTGACAAAGTGATTCAATCCCTTCAAGCGAATGGTCAGATTGATCAATTTGTTGAAAGTAACTTTGAATTGTCCCAAGCAGCAGCTAAATAACAACTAACTTTTCAAAAAGTCGTGAGCCGTTACGGCTTTTTTTGTCGATTGTTTGGCAATGTGATATAATAGTACCAATATTTAGTCAATTCTAAATGTTAGGGCAAGGCTTATGATTAAGCATGTCGCCAATAAAAAGTGGAGGATTTACCAAATGACAGTTTACAATTTTTCAGCAGGACCTGCAGTCTTGCCCAAACCAGTGCTTGAGCAAGCCCAAAAAGAAATGCTTGACTATCGTGGTAGTGGTATGAGTGTGATGGAGCTGTCTCACCGTTCCTCCGAATTTGAAGAAATTATCAACGCAGCTGAATTGCGTTTACGTGACTTGATGGCGATTCCAGATAACTATCGCGTGTTGTTTCTACAAGGCGGCGCGTCCTTACAATTTTCAATGGTGCCACTGAATTTGACACAAAAGAAGAAGAAAGCCTATTATATTGTCGCTGGTTCATGGGGCAAAAAAGCTTATACAGAAGCAGTCAAATTAGCGAAAACGATTGACTTTCAGCCAGAACTTTTGGCTTCTTCAGAAGCGACTGTCTTTAATCACATTCCGACAATTGAGGCGGCATCAATTGATCCTGAGGCTGCTTATGTGCATCTGACGACCAATAATACGATTGAAGGTACGGCGATTTATGACTTGCCTGATACGAACGGTGTCCCGATTGTCGCAGATATGAGTTCAAACATTCTTGCTGTGCGTTATCAGGTATCGGACTTTGGCTTGATTTATGCAGGTGCGCAAAAGAATATCGGACCAGCTGGGGTGACGATTGTCATTGTTCGAGATGATCTGCTCAATGATAGCCCTGTCTTGTCTGCCATGTTAGACTATCGGATTCAAGCTGAAAACGGGTCGCTTTACAATACGCCACCGACTTATGGCATCTATATCGCACGACTGGTCTTTGACTATGTCGCAAGTCTTGGTGGTGTGGACAAGATGGAAGAGAAGAATGTCGAGAAAGCCAACCTACTTTACGAGTTTATTGACCAGTCTGACTTTTATCGCAATCCTGTCTCGGTCAAGGGCGACCGCAGTATCTGCAACATTCCCTTCGTCACCCCTTCGGATGAATTGGATCAGTTGTTTAACAAAGAAGCGCTGGCTCATGGCTTTAAAAATATCAAAGGTCATCGCTCTGTTGGTGGCATGCGGGCTTCGATTTACAACGCTTTTCCATTGGAAGGCGTCCAAGATCTGCTGGCATTCATGAAAGAGTTTGAAGAAAGAAATAAAGGATAAGACAGTCACATGGTATATACAGTTAAAACCTATAATAACATCAACAAAATTGGCTTGCGTGAACTAGGCAATGGCTTTCAAATTGATGGGGATCACAAGGAAAACCCTGATGCGTACATCATTCGCTCTGAGAATCTTCACGGGGTAACCTTTCCAGATCAGTTAAAAGCAATTGCTCGGGCTGGTGCTGGGACTAATAATATCCCGATTGAAGCCGCAACGGCTCAAGGGATTGTCGTCTTTAATACACCGGGTGCTAATGCTAACGCTGTCAAGGAGGCAGTGCTTGCGGCAACACTTTTAAGTGCGCGGGATTATATTGCCGCAAATGAGTGGATCAACACCTTAACAGGCGCTGATGTGCCCAAACAAGTCGAGGCAGGTAAAAAACAATTTGCCGGTTCTGAAATTGCCGGTAAGACGATTGGCGTGATTGGGCTAGGTGCGATTGGTGCCAGAATTGCCAATGATGCGGTGCGTCTAGGGATGAATGTCATTGGCTATGACCCCTATGTCAGTGTTGAAACTGCATGGGGCTTGAATCGTGCGATTGTGCGTGCGACTGACATCCAAGAGATTTTCAAAAAGTCGGATTATATTACGATTCATGTGCCTTTGACTGATGAAACAAGAGAAACGTTTAATCATGACGCTTTTGATGTGATGGAAAAAGATGTCACGATTATCAATTTTGCACGTGGCGAGCTAGTCAATCAGGCTGCCTTGTTTGATGCGATTGAAGCTGGTGTGGTCAAACGCTATATCACAGACTTCGGGACAGAGGATTTGCTCAATCAAGAAAAAATCACGGTGCTACCTCATGTCGGCGGCTCAACTGAAGAAGCTGAGTTGAACTGTGCGATTATGGCAGGTCAAACGATTCGGCGTTTCATGGAGACAGGCGAAATCATTAACGCCATCAATTTTCCAAATGTCAAACAAGCCTTGACGACACCTTTCCGAATTACCTTGATTAACCGAAATGTCCCGAATATTGTCGCCCGAATCTCAACGCGTGTTTCTGATGCGGGAATTAACATTTCTAATATTATCAATCGCTCCAAAGGGGACTACGCCTATACGCTGATTGATTTAGACGAGGCGGATTTGACACGGGTTCAGGCGCTGGCAGCAGACTTTGAGACCGCCGAAAATATTGTCAAAGTGAGGATTATCAAGAAATAATGCTGACATTTTATTGTTATTCGAGATGTTCGACTTGCCAAAAAGCGCACAAGGAGCTGACGGTACTGGGGCTAACAGCCCGAGTCATTGACTTGAAAACCGATCCGCCAAATGCCAGCCTGATCTTGTCTTGGTTGCAAACATCGGGTGTGGCACAGAAGCAATTTTTTAATACCTCAGGTCTGCGCTATCGTGAGCTTGGCCTGAAAGATAAGGTGGCAGACTTATCGCTAGCCGCCGCAGCTGAGCTCTTGGCGACTGATGGGATGCTGATTAAGCGACCGCTATTGTTTGACGCAGCAGGTCAACTCCTGCAAATCGGCTATCGGACACCTTATCAAGATCTGTCGGCGCTTCAACAAAAAATTGATAAATGAGCGATCCCACTCAAACTCCTGAGACAACCACACGTCTCAGGAGTTTTTGACACTTGGCCCTCACTGTGATTTTTTGGGGGCAGTGAGGTCTAAATTTTTTCGCTAGTAGAGCAAAAAAATTTTAGACTGAGTGCAAAAAAATTTTAGATTGAGTGCAAAAAAATTTTAGACTGAGTGTCAAAATATTTTAGACTGAGTTGAAAAAAATTTCAGACTGAGTGTCAAAAATTTTCAGACTGAGTGTAAAAAAATTTTAGACTGAGTGTCAAAAAATTTCGCACTGAGTGTCAAAATTTTTGAGATTGAGCCTGAAAAAAATTTCAGACTCAGTGTCTCAAAAATCGTCAGGCATTGGGAGATGAAAAAGGCTTTAGACCGGCATTGTCTAAAGCCTTTTGCTTTTGAATTGAGAGGTGAGCTGTGCGCTTGCGGCTAGTTGTGACAGGTCAGTTTGGTCATAAGTCAATCTCAAGGAGAAGGGGGGTGTGATCCTGTCTAGCACCTGAATCAATCATCTCGGAAGCCGTGACACGATCGGCAAGGCGATTGGAGGTTAAGAAATAATCAATCCGCCAACCAGAGTTATTGAGTTTGCTAGTCTTAGATCGTTGTGCCCACCAAGAGTAGACGTTCGCTAGCTGACCATGAAGGTGCCGAAAGGTATCGGTGAAGCCAGCGGCTAAGAGCGTGGTAAAGCCTTGCCGTTCTTCATCGGTAAAGCCTGGGGAGTTGCGATTATTGGCTGGGTGGGCGAGGTCGATTTCAAAGTGCGCGACATTAAAATCCCCAGTGGCAATGACTGGCTTTTTAGCGTCCAAACCGACCAGATAGTTGCGATATTTGGCATCCCAAAGTTGTCGGTCGGCTAGGCGCTTGAGGCCATCTCCGGCATTTGGCGTGTAGACTTGCGTCAGGTAGAACTGGTCAAACTCAAGCGTGAGGATCCGCCCCTCGCTATCCATGGTGGAGGGGGCATCAATCTCCGGTTGCTCAACCGTGACAGCCAATGTCTCCTTGTAGAGAAAGAGGGTGCCGGCATAGCCTTTGCGCGCTGGTTCAACGGATGAGCGCCAAGCGACTGTATAATCAGGAAACAGTTGGGCGAGGCGGGTCAAGTGTTTGGACGTCGGGCCTTTAGCTGACAGTTTGGTTTCTTGTAGGGCGATGACGTCAGCGTCCAAGTCTGCGATCTTTGCCAAGACAGCCTGTGAAAGTTGCGCACGAGCAGAATCACTGGTCAAGGCAGCGTTGAGAGAATCAATGTTCCAAGAGATAAATTTCATTTTCATAATTTATATTATAGCAAAAATGTGCTATAATAATGAAGATTACGGCATCTCATTTGATGTCTGATAGATGAAGAGGACACTAGATTGACTGAAACGACTGCCAAAGAAACTTTTTATATTACCACACCGATTTACTACCCATCGGGTAAACTGCACATTGGTAATGCTTATACCACGATTGCGTGTGATGTCTTGGCACGCTATAAACGGCTCATGGATTTTGATGTCTTTTATTTGACGGGAACAGATGAGCATGGTCTCAAGATTGAGCAAAAAGCTAATGAACTTGGCGTGTCACCGCAAGCCTATGTCGATGGCATGGCGGCTGGTGTGAAGAAATTGTGGGCGCTGCTAGATATTTCCAACGATAAATTCATTCGGACAACAGATGACTATCACGAAAAAGCGATTGCCGATATGTTTGAGCAGTTGATTGCTCAAGACGATATTTATCTTGGCGAGTATGACGGCTGGTATTCCGTTTCTGATGAGGAATACTTCACAGAGTCTCAACTGACAGAGGTCTTTCGAGATGAAAATGGGGTCATGATAGGCGGCAAAGCACCGAGTGGTCACGAAGTTGAACGTGTCAAGGAAGCATCGTATTTCTTCAGGATGAGTAAGTATGCGGACAAGTTGTTGGCCTACTATGAGACACACCCTGATTTCATTCAGCCAGAGTCACGCAAAAATGAGATGATTAACAACTTCATCAAACCGGGCTTGGAAGACTTGTCTTTATCTCGGACGACCTTTACTTGGGGCGTGCCAGTCAAATCAAACCCTAAGCACGTCGTCTATGTTTGGTTTGATGCCCTTGCCAACTATATCACGGCGCTTGGCTATGGCTCTGATGATCAGACGAACTTTGACAAATATTGGCCGGCAAATGTCCACATGGTCGGTAAAGAAATTGTCCGTTTTCACACGATTTATTGGCCAATCATGCTGATGGCGCTGGGCTTACCTTTGCCGAAACAAGTCTTTGGCCACGGCTGGATGCTAATGAAAGACGGCAAGATGTCTAAGTCCAAAGGCAATGTCGTTTATCCTGAAATGCTAGTCGAACGTTATGGCTTGGATGCGCTCCGTTATTATCTGATGCGTGCGATGCCATTTGGTAGTGACGGGATCTTCACACCAGAGGACTTCGTCAATCGTGTCAATTATGATTTGGCTAATGATTTGGGTAACTTGCTCAATCGGACGGTTGCCATGATTAACAAATACCATCAAGGCAAGATTCAAACACCGGAAGCGCAGACAGCCTTTGACAGTACCTTGCAGACAGTAATTGAGACCGCCATTGGGGATTACCATAGCGCCATGGATAAGATGGAATTCAATGTGGCGCTCAATGAAATTTGGACGATTATTTCACGGACTAACAAATATATTGATGAGACAACACCGTGGCTTTTAGCTAAGGATAGTCAAAAATCAGGTGAGTTGGACAGTGTCATGTATCATCTGGCAGAAAGTTTGCGAATTGTGGCGGTCTTGTTGCAACCGTTCATGCGTGCCACTTCTCAGGCGATTTTCAGGCAACTTGGTTTAGGTGTGCTTGAGCCGAAATTATCTGATTTAAGCTTTGGCCATGAGTTCACAGCACCAGTTGTCAGCAAAGGGGAACCGATTTTCCCACGTTTGGATACAGATGAAGAAGTGGCTTATATCAAAGCGCAAATGCTGGCAACCTCACCCGTAGCTGAGGAAAGTAGCTTTGATCCAACAGCGACGACCTTGGTGTCAGATAAACAAGCGATTAAGTTTGATGAGTTTGAGAAAGTCGAGATTAAAGTCGCCGAAGTCATTGCTGCTGAAAAAGTTGAAGGGTCTGATAAGCTCTTGAAATTTGAATTGGACGCAGGCGATGAGGGCCATCGTCAAATTCTATCCGGCATTGCTAAATTCTATCCTAAACCAGAAGCATTAGTCGGTCTGAAAGTGCAAATTGTGGCGAATCTCAAACCACGAAAAATGATGGGTCTAGTCTCACAAGGGATGATTTTATCTGCTGAATCAGATGGTAATTTAACCTTACTGACAGTTGCCCAAGATGTTGCCAATGGCAGCATTATTGGATAGGATGAGGTCATGATCTAGGTAAGAAATGGATTAGGAAAATAAAGGATAAGACAAGGCAGTTCGCCTTGTTTTTGGTAGCAAACTACTGATTGGTAGGAATGGTCAATTGTTGCGGTACTAAGTGGTGATGAGGTGAGGAAAATGACGAGATATGATGAGGTGAGAGCCAAGTATTTTAATGTTTCCTTGACTGGCGATCTGCTTGAAGATGTGACAAGGGTTTGTGAGACGCATCAAGCGACACACGCTTATCTGTTGCCACATTTATTGAACGTTGCCAATGAAGCGAAAAGGCTTGCCAAACGATTTAACTTGGATGAAACTGCTGCTTTTGCAGGTGGGTTATTGCATGATATTGGTGGTTTAGTCCCAGAAGCACAAAGACTTGAACTTGCTGAGCGGCTTGGCATTGATGTGCTAGCCGCAGAGCGTGAGGTACCGATGCTGCTACATGGCAAACTCTCTGCCTATTTTGCACACGCTATTTTCGGTGTGACGGCGCCTGAAACGTTGAGCGCCATTACTTATCATACAACGCTACATGCCAATCCGACAGACCTAGAAAAAGTGGTTTGTCTGGCTGATAAAGTCAAGTGGGATAGGGAGGGGACGCCGCCTTATCTATCAGACCTCATGCTTTGTTTGGATGACTCTCTTAATGAAGCAACAAAATTTTTTATTGATACGTTGTATCACAGTGACTTATTGGTAGTACATCCCTGGTTAATCGAGGCTTACGATTTTTACTTTGACAAGGCTTAGAGAAGGCGTGTATCGCAGCGACAACAGTGCGAGAGTTGTTTTTTTGGTATAATAGGAGCTAATGGAAACTTTACAAGAAAAATTAAGTGCGTATCAGATTGTTTTTGATCACCCTGAATTATTAGAAGAAGCTTTTACGCACAAATCTTATTATTTTGAGCATCAATCATCGAGTGTCTTTCACAATGAACGGTTGGAATTTTTGGGAGATGCGGCATTAGGCTTTGTCATTGTTGAATATCTCTATAAAACTTATCCCAATGAACGTGAAGGTATTTTAACTGAGAAGAAAATCTCAATCGTTCGCAGGGAATCTCTGGCGGACTTTTCGCGTAAGCTAGGCTTTGATCAGTATTTGAAACTTGGCAATGGCGAAGAAAAAAGCGGTGGTCGAGACAATGATGCCAATCTGGAAAATTTATTCGAGGCTTTTCTAGGTGCACTGTTAATGGATAAGGATTTGATGGCTGTCAAACAGTTTATTTATACGGTCATGATTCCTGAAATTGAAAATGGGTCTTATGATAAGGTAACGGATTACAAAACTGCTTTACAGGAAATCTTTTATACGGCAGGTGTGATTGATCAGAATAATCAAATTCCATTGGTTTATGAGGTGGTAGATCAAAGAGGGCCTGTTCATGCGCCGATTTTTGAGGTGGATGTCGTCTTTGAGGGACGAACGATTGGTCATGGTCAAGGTAAATCCAAGAAAATTGCTGAGCAAGCTGCCGCCCGTGCTGCTTTCTTAACTCAAAAAAAACAACAAAAGGATTAATATTATGTATTTAAAGCAAATCGAAATGGTCGGTTTTAAATCCTTTGCTGACCGGACTAAAATTACCTTTGATCAAGGTGTGACAGCGATTGTGGGGCCAAATGGTTCTGGTAAATCAAATGTGACGGAGAGTTTGCGTTGGGCATTGGGGGAGCAGTCTGCTAAAAGCCTGCGGGGTGCCAAAATGCCAGACATTATTTTTGCGGGGACGCAAAAACGTCGGGCTCTGAACTATGCTGAAGTCGTCGTCACCTTTGATAATGCCGATGATTATTTGCCAAGTGACAAGACCGTCGTTATTACACGTCGCCTGTATCGCAATGGAGATAGTGAATTTCTGATTAACGGTAAAAAAGTCAGATTGAAAGATGTCCATGAGCTGTTTACTGATACAGGGCTTGGTCGTGATAGTTTTTCAATCATTTCCCAAGGGAAGATTGAGTCGATTTTTAATAGCAAACCAGAAGAACGCCGGGCGATTTTTGAAGAAGCGGCGGGTGTTTTAAAGTATAAAAATCGCAAGAAAGAAACAGAGGGCAAGCTGTCAGCGACTCAGGAAAATATGGATCGCTTGGTTGACATCATCTACGAACTAGATGGTCAATTGACACCTTTGCGGGCGCAACGTGATGTGGCATTAAAGTTTCGTGACTTGGACGGCGAAAGGACACAGCTTGAATTGTCTGTTTTGGTGGCGCAACTTATCGCTGAAAAAGCTAAGTATGAGCAGGCGCAGCAACAATTTCAAGTCGTTCAAGTAAGTCTGGACGAACTTGAACAGGCACAAGAAACCTTTGAGCGGCAACTACTCAAACTAAAACAGCAGCGAGCAGCAGTGGAAACGGCGCAAGAAAGCGCTCAGGCTGACCTCCTACAATTCACAACGGCAAAGTCAGAGTTTCAATCTAAAATTGACATCTATCATAGCCAGTCCCAAATGTCTCAGAAGACAGCAGCGGAGCGGCAAGCACGGATTCAGACACTGGATCAAAAAATTGCTGAGCTGATGGCACAACTGGCGACATTGACGGCACAACTGGCTGAAAAGCAAGACTTGCAGACGACACTTGAGACTCAAATTCAGAACTTACAAGCTAAACTCGCACAGTTTTCAGAAAATCCTGAAGATGTCATTGAGCGGTTGCGGGCAGAATTTGTTGACTTGGTCAACCAAGAAGCGCAAGTATCGAATGCCATCACGAAAAACACCTCTGAGATAGCCAATATCCAAGCCAACGCCGCAAGTAAATCGGATGAAACGCAGCGTTTGTCTGAAAAATATCAGGCATTAGGACTAGAAATAAGCCAAATCAGTCAGCAATCAACAGACTTAAAGGCAAAACTTGAGCAAGGGTTGACCCAGTATCAAACGGCTGAACACGAGCTTAAAACCTTAGAAACAAAGATTAACCAGACCCAAACCGACCTGTTCTCAGCGATGGATGTCAGTAATAAAAGCAAGGCACGTTTAGCCAGCTTGGAGCAAATTCGGGCGAGCCATGCCAACTTTTATCAGGGCGTTAAGGCGGTCTTGCAAGCCGCTGATCGTCTACCGGGTATTATCGGTGCTGTGGCAGATTTGGTCAGCTTTGATCAACAGTACGCCACAGCGATGGAGATTGCCTTGAGCGCTGGTGCGCAACATGTGGTCGTTGCTGATGAACAGGCAGCTAAGGCGGCGATTAATTTCTTGAAAACGCAACGCTTGGGGCGGGCGACTTTCTTACCTTTGACGACCATGAAACCGCGTTATCTGAACAAAATTGCGCAGGTCTCTAACATGCCGGGATTCATTGACATTGCTCAAAATCTAGTCAGGTATGACGACAAGCTCTCGCCAGTCATGTCAAATTTGCTGGGGAGTGTTGTGATTGTGGACAATCATGACCACGCCAGTCAAATTGCCAGAGCCTTGAACTTTACCGCACGGATTGTGGCTTTAGACGGGACAGAGATTCGACCGGGCGGTTCATTTTCGGGCGGTGCCAATAAGAAAAATGCGACACCCTTTACGACAGTTGCCATTGATGAACTGACGCAAAAGGTGGCGGTTCTGGAGCAGACGGTTCGCCAGCAGGAACACGCCTTGCAAGCCTTGCAAAGCCAAAAGACTGACCTCGCACAGACTCTAGCCCAATTGCGCCAAGAGGGCGAGTCTGTCCGTATGGACCATCAGGCTTATACCCTGAAAGAAGCGGCGCTTTTGGAAACTAAGCTAGATTTGGAAAGCCGTTTGGCTTTAGCAGATGCTTCTGGCGAGCAGACAAGATTGGCGGACTTGACCCTTGAAAATGAGCATCATCAGGCAAGACTCAAGCAAATTGATGATCAGAAAACGCAAATCACCCATGATATTGCTCAGGTCAAAGATAGCCAGTCGGAAGTCAAAGCTCTGACGGAAACAGTCCGGCAAGACTTGCAACAGGCCCAGCTACAACTGTCCGAAGTCACATCAGATGTGCGACACGGCGAGGCAGAACAGCAACGCTTGACCGCTGAGCAAGCCAACTTGGCAATTGAAATCGAGGCTTTAACGGCGCAAAATGAAGCCCATGCCTCAAACTTGGATCAGGCACAGTTGGCACAACTGACGGCACAGTTGGCACAAGTGGCTGAAAAACTAGAGGCTGTTAATATCCAATTAGTCAGTCTGAGATTTGAGCGGGAAGATCTGACAGCGCAAATCGAGGAACTAGAGGCGGCTAATGCCAAGCAAGTCGCTGAACGGCAAGCCCAGTTAGCACAAAAAACGCGGCTCGAACTCTCACTAGAAACATCGGAAAATCTCTTGAGAAGCCGGCAAACGAAACTGTTCAATAACTATCAGATGAGTTTTGAGGCGGCGCAAGAAATTGCCGAGGCAGTTGAATCTTTGCCCGAGAGTGAACGACAGTTGCAAACTTTGGAACAAAAGATTCGTCAGCTAGGACCAGTCAATCTGGCAGCGATTGAACAATTTGATGAAGTCAATGATCGGCGAGAGTTCCTCAACACCCAAAAAGAAGATTTGTTGACAGCTAAGGCGCTTTTGGAAGCGACGATTGATGAGATGGATGATGAGGTCAAGATCCGGTTCAAAGCAACCTTTGAGGCGATTAGAACGTCCTTCCAAAAAACCTTTACTCAGATGTTTGGTGGGGGTCAGGCAGACTTGACCATGACCACAGATGACCTCTTATCAGCGGGGATTGAGATTGCCGTGCAACCACCAGGTAAAAAACTCGCCAGCCTCAATCTGATGAGTGGTGGCGAGAAGTCCTTGACTGCCCTCGCCTTACTCTTTGCGATTATTCGGGTCCGAACGGTGCCATTTGTGGTGCTAGATGAGGTCGAGGCAGCGCTTGATGAAGCCAATGTGAAACGCTTTGGCGATTACATGACGCGATTTGATGATAGCAGTCAGTTTATCGTCGTGACCCACCGAAAAGGCACGATGAAAGCCGCCCGCGCCATTTATGGCGTGACCATGCAAGAAGGTGGCGTCTCCAAAATCGTTTCGGTTAAGCTGAAAGATTTCGCTAAAACAGCGGGCGAATAGCAGTGAGGTCGCTCTAGGACAGTAGCCGGACAATTCACGCAATAGCAACGATAACAAACCCACGAGTGATTCAGATAACGTGGGTTTTATTGTGCGATCGACATTCTGTCACGCAGGATGGGAATTTGACACAAGTCCAATGGGAATACCTACTATGTTATTGTCAGGTGAATGGCATGCAGGATTGGGCGTCACGTTTCGAGATTTGTCTCAAAACGGCGTGGGGACTCGTTTGCAAAGCTTTGCTTTTCCAGCTAACTAGCGATCCTAGGGTCTCACCCTTTGTCTTGTTCCCACAGCTGTTTTGTGCTCAAGTACTCCATTGTATTTGAGGTTTGTTGATTTATCAGGAGCCTCTGCCGAATCTGTGGCATTGACACAAGTCCAAAGGGAACTTGCGAGTTCGCTCACCCGTGTCATCGTCAGGAACGGAAAGATTACAGAGGTGCCCTTAAAGGCAACGAATATTCTTTTTGGTTAGACGACTCAGCAAAAAGAATATCCGTTGCCAAAAAAAGACCCAAAGTTGGGAATAAAAGACCTGATGTTCGGTATCAATAACCCAATCTTGGGAATAAAAGACCTGATGTTCGGTATCAATACCCCAATCTTGGGAATAAAAGACCTGATGTTCGGTATCAATACCCCAATCTTGGGAATAAAAGACCTGATGTTCGGTATCAATACCCCAATCTTGGGAATAAAAGACCCGATGTTCGGTATCAATACCCCAATCTTGGGAATAAAAGACCCGATGTTCGGTATCAATACCCCAATCTTGGGAATA